>NZ_CP159218.1:3600000-4200000 GCF_040438885.1 Nakamurella sp. A5-74
CCGCGATAGATGAACCCCGAGTACAACTGCAGCAGGGAAGCGCCGGCGTCGAGCAGTGCCGCCGCATCGTCGTAGTTCATGATGCCGCCGACACCCATCACCGGCAGATCGCTGGTCCTGGTGACGAAGGAGACGACCGCCCTGGCACGCGCGCGCAACGGCGCACCGGACAGCCCGCCGCGCTCGCGGGAGGTCAGCAGATCGGCGTCCGCGATCCCGGTCCGCCCGGTCGTGGTGTTGGTGGCGATGACGCCGGCGACCCCACGGTCGGTGCACACCTGCAGCAGCTCGGCGATTGCGTTTTCGGTGAGATCCGGGGCGATCTTCACCAGTACCGGGATCGGGGTCGCTGACGGTCCCGCCAGCACCCCGACCTGTTCGGTCAGGGCGCCGAGCAGTTCGTTCAGCGGTCCGTGGTCCTGCAGCGAGCGCAGCCCTGGGGTGTTCGGCGAGGAGACGTTGACGGCGAGGTAGTCGGCCACCGGGTAGACCGCGGCCAGCGACGCCAGGTAGTCACCGATCGCATCCTGCACCGGCGTCACCTTGGACTTGCCGAGCGAGATCCCCAGCGGCACACCGAGGCTGCCCCGGCCGCCCGACGACGTGACCCGGTCGGCGAGCGCAGCCGCACCGTCGTTGTTGAAGCCCATCCGGTTGATGATCGCCTCGGAGGTCGGCAACCGGAACAGCCGCGGCTTCTCGTTTCCCGGCTGCGGATGAGCCGTCACCGTGCCGGCCTCGATGAAGCCGAAACCCATTGCCCCCCAAGCCTTCAGCGCGACGCCGTCCTTGTCCATCCCGGCCGCGAGGCCCACGGCGTTGGGGAAGTCGATCCCGCACACCGTGCGTGGTGACGGATCGACTCGCAGCAGGCGGCTCAGCAGGCTCAGCGCCGTTGAACTGCGCGCCACCCTGCGCAGGCCTCCGAGTGTGCGGTGGTGCGCGATCTCCGGATCACCACCGCCCCAGCGGAACATCGCCGGCCGCACCAGCCGCGCATAGGCCCGATCGACCAGACGGTTCATACCCCGACCACCGCGGGCTCGGGCTGATCGGCGGCCGGGAAGCGCAGCCGCTTGTGCAGCTCCTGCAGCGGGGCGACCCCGATGTTGCTGCGGATCAACGCCTCGATGCCCTGGATGGCGGCGGCCGCACCCGAGATGGTGGTGATGCACGGGATGTCTGCGGCCACCGCGGCGGTGCGGATCTCGTAGCCGTCGATCCGGGGACCCGAGTTGCCGTACGGAGTGTTGATCACCAGGTCCACCTGCCCGGCCCGGATCCGGTGCACCACCGAGTCCCCTGCTGCCGGGTCGACAGTGGCCACGCCGGCGATCAGATCCCCTTCGGTGTCGGTGCTCTCGAAGTACTTGCCGACGGTCTCCACCTCCATCCCGTTGCGGCGCAACATCTCCGCGGTACCCTCGGTCGCCAGGATCTCGAACCCCAGATCCGCGAGCCGCTTCGCCGGGAAGACGATCGAGCGCTTGTCGGCGTTGGCGACCGAGACGAACACGGTGCCGGCGGTCGGCAGCGAGCCGTAGGAGGCGGTCTGCGACTTGGCGAACGCCGGCCCGAACGCGCTGTCGATGCCCATCACCTCACCGGTGGAGCGCATCTCAGGACCGAGCAGCGAATCTACCCCGCGGCCGTCCGGGCGGCGGAACCGGTGGAACTGCATCACGGCCTCCTTCACGGCGACCGGGGCGCCCGGCGGGAGCTGTCCCCCGTCTCCGGTGGCCGGCAGCAGCCCTTCGGCGCGCAGCTCCGCGATGCTGCTGCCGGTCATGATCCTGGCGGCCGCCTTGGCCAGCTGGACGGCGGTCGCCTTCGAGGAGAACGGCACCGTCCTGGACGCCCGCGGGTTCGCCTCGAGCACGTAGAGCGTCTCGCCCTTGAGGGCGTACTGGACGTTCATCAAGCCCCGCACGCCGATGCCGAGCGCGAGCTTGGTGGTGTGCTCGCGCACCTTGGCGATGTCGCCGCGGCCCAGAGTGATCGGCGGTAGCACACACGCGGAGTCACCGGAATGCACACCGGCTTCCTCGATGTGTTCCATCACGCCGCCGAGGTAGACCTCGGTGCCGTCGCAGAGCGCATCGACGTCGATCTCGATGGCATCGTCCAGGAATCGGTCGACCAGTACCGGCCGGTCGGGGGCGATCTCGGTGGCCCGGTCGATGTAGTCCGACAGCGACTGCTCGTCGTAGACGATCTCCATCCCACGACCGCCGAGCACGAACGACGGCCGCACCAGGACCGGGTAGCCGATCCGCGCGGCGGCGTCCCGTGCACCCTCGAAGGAGATCGCCGTGCCGAACGCGGGGGCCGGAAGCTGTTGCTGCGTCAGCAGATCGCCGAACAGCTTGCGATCCTCGGCCAGGTCGATGGCCTCCGGCTGGGTGCCCAGGATGGGCACCCCGGAGGCCTTCAGCTCGGCGGCGAGCTTCAGCGGCGTCTGCCCGCCGAGGGTGACGATCACCCCGGCGACGGTGCCGGAGCGCTGCTCCGAGGCCACCACCTCGAGCACGTCCTCGATCGTCAGGGGTTCGAAGTAGAGCCGGTCGGAGGTGTCGTAGTCGGTGGACACCGTCTCCGGGTTGCAGTTGACCATCACGGTCTCGAAACCGGCATCCCGCAACGACAGTGCCGCGTGCACGCAGGAGTAGTCGAACTCGATGCCCTGGCCGATCCGGTTCGGCCCGGACCCCAGGATGATCACCTTCGGCCGCTCGGTCTGCGGAGCGACCTCCGACTCGGCGAGCGGGTCGATCTCGTACGCCGAGTAGTGGTAGGGCGTCGTCGCCTCGAACTCCGCGGCGCAGGTGTCGACGGTGAAGAAGACAGGGTGCACGCCCAGTTCGGTGCGCAGCGCGCGGATCGCCGCCTCGGCTCCCAGCGCAGCGTCTCCTGCCTCGGCGCGCAGCTGCGCGAGATCGGCATCGGACAGGCCGTACCGCTTGGCCCTGCGCAGCAGATCCGCGCCGAGTGAGTCGGCAGCGGCGACCTCGTCGGCAATCGAGGTGACCAGCGCGATCTGGTCCAGGAACCAGGGATCGATGTCGGTCGCCTCATGGATCGCCTCCACCGAAATGCCGGCCCGGATCGCCCCGATCACCCGGTACCAGCGACCGTCCTGCGGTTGCCGCAGCGCCTCGATCACCTCGGCCCGGTCCTCGTCCGGCCCGACCGCAGCAGCCGCCAGCAGATAGCCACTTGCCTTCGTCTCCATGGACCGCAGGGCTTTTCCGAACGCTTCAGCGAACGACCGGCCGAACGACATGGCCTCCCCCACCGACTTCATCGTGGTGGTGAGCACCGGGTCGGCGCCCGGGAACTTCTCGAACGCGAACCGCGGGATCTTCACCACCACGTAGTCGAGCGCCGGTTCGAAGGCGGCAGAGGTCTTCCTCGGGGGGGACTCGGGGGGTGTCCCCCCGAGCGCCGACTTCCTCGGGGGGGACTCGGGGGGTGTCCCCCCGAGCGCCGACTCCCTCGGGGGGGACTCGGGGGGTGTCCCCCCGAGCGTCGACTTCCTCGGGGGGGACTCGGGGGGTGTCCCCCCGAGCGTCGACTTCCTCGGGGGGGACTCGGGGGGTGTCCCCCCGAGCGTTGTGATGTCGTTGGCGATCTCGTCGAGGGTGTAGCCGATGGCGAGCTTCGCGGCGATCTTCGCGATCGGGAAACCGGTGGCCTTCGACGCCAGCGCCGAGCTGCGGGAGACCCGCGGGTTCATCTCGATGACGATCATCCGGCCGGAATCCGGATCGATCGCGAACTGGATGTTGCAGCCGCCGGTGGCGACGCCGACCGCCCGCAGGATCTGCAGGCCCAGGTCGCGCATCCGCTGGTACTCGCGATCGGTGAGCGTCATCGCCGGGGCGACGGTCACCGAATCGCCGGTGTGCACGCCCATCGGATCGATGTTCTCGATCGAGCAGACCACCACGGCGTTGTCGGCCGAGTCGCGCATCAGTTCCAGCTCGAACTCCTTCCAGCCGAGCACGCTCTCCTCGATCAGCACCTCCGTCACCGGTGATGCGGCCAGCCCGGTCCCGGCGATCCGGTCGAGATCCTCCGGTGTGTAGGCCATCCCGGATCCCAGGCCGCCCATGGTGAACGACGGCCGGATGACGACCGGCAGCCCGAGATCCTGCGCGGTGGCGCGGACCTCATCCATCGAGTGGCAGACCGCCGACCGCGGGACGTCGCCGCCGACCGACCGCACGATGTCCTTGAAGATCTGCCGGTCCTCACCACGTTGGATGGCCGGGATGTCGGCGCCGATCAGCTCCACTCCGAACCGATCGAGGATGCCCTGGGAGTCCATCGCGATCGCGGTGTTCAGGGCCGTCTGACCGCCCAGGGTGGCGAGCACGGCGTCCACCGGGAACCCACGGTCCCGTTGGTCCGCCAGCACCTTCTCGACGAACGCGGGAGTGATCGGCTCGATGTAGGTGGCATCGGCGAACTCGGGATCCGTCATGATCGTCGCGGGGTTCGAGTTGATCAGCGAGACACGGATGCCTTCGCTGCGCAGCACCCGACAGGCCTGGGTGCCGGAGTAGTCGAACTCGCACGCCTGACCGATCACGATCGGACCGGATCCGATCACCAGGATGTGCTTGATGTCGTCACGACGCGGCATGGGCGTCCTTCCGGGTAGCGCTCATGAGCGAGATGAAATCGTCGAAGAGGTATCCGGCGTCGTGTGGGCCGGCGGCTGCCTCCGGATGGAACTGCACCGAGAACGCCGGCACGTCGAGGCATTCGAGGCCCTCGATCACGTCGTCGTTGAGGCAGGTGAAGGCCACCCTGGCGCGGCCGAACTCGGTGTCGACCACCTCGCCCAGCGGGCCGGGGACGTCGACCGCGAAACCGTGGTTCTGAGCGGTGACGAACACCTTGCCGGTGCGGTGGTCGCGCACCGGCTGATTGATGCCGCGGTGCCCGAACTTCAGCTTGTAGGTGCCGAAACCCAGTGCGCGGCCGAGGATCTGGTTGCCGAAGCAGATTCCGAACAGCGGGATCCGGCGGCTCAGCACCTCGCGGGTCAGGGAGACGGGCCCCTCGGCGGTCTCCGGGTCCCCCGGCCCGTTCGACAGGAACACCCCGTCGACCCCGCGGCCGTCCTCGAGCGCGAGCAGGTCGTCGATCGTCGCGTCGGAGGGCAGCACGTGGGTGCGGATCCCGCGGGCAGCGAACATCTTCGGGGTGTTCGACTTGATCCCCAGGTCGAGTGCGGCCACCGAGAACCGGTGCTCCCCTGCGGGTTCCACCGTGTAGATCTCACCGGTGGAGACCTCGCCGGCCAGGTCGGCGCCGACCATCGACGGGGTGGCGCGCACCCGCGCGAGCATCTGCTCGTCGGTGCCCAGCTCGTCACCGGAGAAGATTCCGCACCGCAGCACACCGCCGGTGCGCAGGTGCCGGGTCAGCCCGCGGGTGTCGACGTCGCAGATGCCGACGACCCCATCGGCGGTCATCTGCTCCGGTAGCGACCGCGTCGAGCGCCAGTTGGAGGGACGCGGCGACAGATCACGGATCACCAGACCGGAGACCCAGATCCGGCCGGACTCGTCGTCGCTGCCCTCGAGGGTGGCGTTGGCGGCCTCGGCGACATCGGGGTGGTCGACCCAGCCGGTGTTGCCGATCTGCGGCGCCGTGGCGATCACCACCTGCCGGCGGTACGACGGGTCGGTGAGCGTCTCCTGATAACCGGTCATGCCGGTGGAGAAGACCGCCTCACCGAAGGTCGCGCCGAGCGCACCGAAGGCCGTCCCCCGATGGATCCGACCATCCTCCAGGACGAGTGCTGCCGGGCCGCTCATGCCGAGACTCCTTGCTGCGCAGTGCTGTTCGTAGCGTCCTGGGAGCCGGTGACGACGCCGTCGCGGACGGTGAACCGCCCGCGCAGCAGGGTGTGCCGAACGACGCCCGGCAGCTCCATTCCCTCGAAGGGGGTGTTGCGGGAGAGGCTGGCGAGCTCCGCCCCGCGCACCGTCCAGCGCGCGTACGGATCGACGAACACCAGGTTCGCCGGTTCGCCGGCCGCGATCGGGCGACCATGGTCGGCCCGGCCGCCGATCTCTGCGGGCTTCTCGCTCAGCACCCTGGCCACACCCCGCCAGTCGAGCAGACCGGTCACCAGCAAGCTGTCGATGACGATCGACAGCGCCGTCTGCAGACCGAGCATCCCCGGCGAGGCCGAGTCCCACTCGCAGTCCTTGTCCTCCGCTGCATGCGGGGCGTGGTCGGTGGCGACGATGTCGATCACCCCGTCCGCGACCGCCTGCCGCAGCACCTGCACGTCAGCCTCCGTGCGCAGCGGCGGGTTGACCTTGTAGACGGCGTCGTAGCTGCGCGCCAACTCATCGGTGAGCAGCAGGTGGTGCGGCGTCACCTCCGCGGTGACGGCGGTGCCGCGCGCCTTGGCCGCAGCGACCACCGCCACGGACCCGGCGGTGGACAGATGGCAGACGTGCAGCCGGGATCCGACGTGGTCGGCCAGCAGACAGTCGCGGGCGATGATCGCCTCCTCGGCGACGGCGGGCCAACCGGCCAGCCCGAGCACCGCGGAGACGTCCCCCTCGTGCATCTGCGCGCCGACCGTCAACCGCGGTTCCTGGGCGTGCTGGGCGATGACTCCGCCGAACGCCTTCACGTACTCCAGCGCGCGGCGCATCAGCAGCGGATCGGCGACGCAGTCGCCGTCGTCGGAGAACACCGTGACCCCGGCCGCGGAGGCGTTCATCGCGCCGAGCTCGGCGAGCTGCTGCCCCTGCCGTCCGACGGTGACAGCACCGATCGGCTGCACGTCCACCAGACCGACGTCCGCACCGAGCCGGTAGACCTGCTCGACGACACCGGCGGTGTCCGTTGTCGGGTGCGTGTTCGGCATCGCGAAGACCGCGGTGAAACCGCCCAGAGCCGCTGCAGCAGAACCGGTCTCGACGGTCTCGGCGTCCTCCCGACCAGGCTCGCGCAAATGCGTGTGCAGGTCGACCAGACCTGGCAGCGCCACGAGTCCGCCGCCATCGGTCTCGACGAGTGCGATGTCCGATTCGCGAGCGGCTCGTTCGGCAGCTGCGCGGGCGTCGGCGCCCACTGTGAGGATCACGCCGCCGGCGATCGCGATGTCGGCCGGCTCCTCACCGTAGGGAGCGGCCCCGGTGATCAACAGGGGTGGTGCAGGGTAGGGGTGGCTCACGCGGTGCCTTCCATTTCTCCGGACAGAAGCAGGTACAACACGGCCATCCGGACGGTGACGCCGTTGCCGACCTGCTCGACGATGAGCGACCCGGCGCCGTCGGCGACGTCCGGGGTGATCTCCATGCCGCGGTTCATCGGGCCCGGGTGCAGTACGACTCCGTGCGGAGCCAGCAGGCTGCGGCGGCGGCCGTCGAGGCCGAAGGAGCGGGAGTACTCGCGGGCCGTCGGGAAGAACGATCCGCTCATCCGCTCCCGCTGCACCCGCAGCATCATCACCGCGTCCGCACCGCGCAGGGATGCGTCCAGGTCGTAGGAGACCGTTGCGGGCCAGGCGGACACGCCGACCGGCAGCAGGGTGGGCGGCGCCACCAGTTCGACCTGGGCGCCCAGCGTGGACAGCAGCAGCACATTGGACCGCGCGACCCGCGAGTGCAGGACGTCGCCGACCACGACGATCTTCCGGCCTTCCAACTCGCCGAGGTGGCGCCGGAGGGTGTAGGCGTCCAACAGCGCCTGGGTGGGGTGCTCGTGGGTGCCGTCACCCGCGTTCACCACGCTGCCCTCGACCCACTGGCACAGGCGTTGCGGGGCGCCGGAGGCGAAATGTCGGCACACCACGGCATCCGCCCCCATCGCCTGGAGGGTGAGCGCGGTGTCCTTGAGCGACTCGCCCTTCGAGACGCTGGAGCCCTTGGCGGAGAAGTTGATGACGTCGGCGGACAACCGCTTGGCCGCCACCTCGAACGAGACCCGGGTACGGGTGGAGTCCTCGTAGAACAGGTTGACGACGGTGCGGCCGCGGAGCGTCGGCAGCTTGCGCACCTCGCGACCCGCCATGGCCTGTTCCAGTCGCCGGGCGGTGTCCAGCACGTGCAGCGCCGTTGGACGGTCCAGATCGCCCGCCGAGAGCAGATGCCGGGGCATCCGCGGCGCTGGGCCGACCGGACCCGAGGGTGCGGAGTCGGCGGGACCGGACGTTGCGGGCGCAGTCTGTCCTGGTGTGTGGGTAGCGGTGCTCATGCTCGGATCAACTCCACGAGATCTCGACCGTCGCGTTCGACGAGCCGGACGGCGACATCGTCGACCGGGGACGTGGGGATGTTCTTGCCGACGTAGTCGGCGCGGATCGGCAGCTCCCGATGCCCGCGATCGATCAGCACCGCGAGCTGGACGGCGGCCGGCCGGCCGAGATCACGCAGCGCATCCAGCGCAGCCCGGACGGTGCGGCCGGAGAACAGCACGTCGTCGACGAGCACACAGACCCGGTTGTCGACCCCTTCGGGCGGGATGTGGGTCTCCTCGAGCGTCCTGGGGGGACGGCGACGCAGATCGTCGCGGTAGAGGGTGATGTCGAGCGAGCCGACCGGGCACGGATGTCCGGAGAAGACCGAGATCCGCTCCGCCAGCCGCGCGGCGAGGTCGGTTCCCCTGGTCGGAATACCGAGCAGGGTGAAGGGTCGGTCACCGAGGCGTTCGAGGATCTGGTGAGCGATCCGGTCGACGGTCCGGGAGAGATCACCGGATGTCAACACGATGGCGTTGCCGCGGGTGTCGCCGGCGGCGGAACCCGGCTGCTCCCTTGTCGGGCGCGCAGAACTGGGTCCAGGATTCATCCCGGGCTCTCCTTTCCCGCCTCACCGGACGGGTTTGAAGGAAGTGGCTGTCTGCCATCGTAGCCGGGACGCAAGTTCAGGACACAGGCCCCTCCAGGGTGTACAGATCGGTCGGGGGCACTACTCTTCGTAGCGGACCGACCTATCGCGTCACGGTCAGTAGTGTCGGGGGACACGGGAGGAGTGAGCATGCAGGATTACGCGCACGCACTCGGTGCTCGGCTTCGCGCCGTGCGAAACCAGCAAGGTCTGAGCCTGCACGGCGTCGAGGAGAAATCCACCGGCCGCTGGAAGGCCGTCGTCGTCGGCTCCTACGAACGCGGCGATCGGGCCATCACGGTGACCAAGCTGGCCGAGCTGGCCGAGTTCTACTCCGTGCCGATCACCGAACTGCTGCCGGACGTGAACCTGACCTCCTCCAGCGCGCCGACCGCCAAGCTGGTCATCGACCTCGAGCGACTCTCCGAGCTGCCGACGTACCAGGCCGGCCCGTTGGCGCGCTATGCCTCCACCATCCAGTCCCAGCGCGGCGACTACCAGGGCCGCACGCTGACCATCCGCGCCGAGGACCTCCGCTCACTCGCAGTGATCTACGGAATGGGTGCCCAGACTCTGGCCGAGCAGTTCGTCGAATGGGGTGTGCTGCCCGAGGGCACCACCTTGCACTGACGTCGATCGGGATCTCCGCCGTCGACGCGGCGATCAGTGTCGATCGTCATGCATGCTGCGAGCGCTCGCACTGGTGAGCCGCACGATCCGGTCCGGTTCAGGGCTGTGCGGCCAGAGCTCGATCAGCCCGTCCGTTGAGGGATCGTCCTGGGTTCCCGGCCGACGGGAAGCCGCATCGCGATCCAACTCGGACAGCCGCACCCGGTAGCTGCCCGGCGCGAGCTCCGGAAGTTCGCCACCGTCGAGGTCTTGCGTGGTCGTCCACCGCACGAACTCGGATGTCGGAATCTCGACCGACACCTCGACGACATCGCCCCACTCCGCATCGAGCAGGCGGGGCTCGTCCTTCGTCACTTGCACGCGAACGCGCGAGTATCCGAACCCGCCCGCCAGGAAGAAGTAAACGCAGTCCGACCTACCGGTCCCGATGATCCCGTTGTGCTGACCGCGGAACACCTCGTCGGGATCGGGTGCACAGCCCTCCCAGTCCCAGAAGATGACCAAGGTGCCGTAGTCGGTGAGCACGACTCGATCGAGCAACACCGTCGGCCCAGCAGGTGCATCCAGCGGGAACGTCATCGATCCACCGGTGCCAGTAGTCGGCGCGCAGCGTCCTCGGCGGCTCCCAGGAGCTCGGCACCACCGACGATCCGGAACTCCAGCGGGATCTCCACCAGCACACTGAGATACCAGCGCAGGTCCTGTGTGGTTCCAGCAAGCCGACAGCTGTTGCCCGGCAACGGTTCCAGGCTTCCCATGCTGCGCGGGACCCAGTGCTGCACCTCCGCGACCGAGGCGGTGAATTCGATCACCGCCTGATGTCGCCAGCCCTCGCTGAGGTGCTGCTCGACGACCTCGAGGACCCTCAGATCCGTTGGTGCGGAGAAGGTCTCGTGCTCCAGCCCGACCTCGTCCATGCGATCGATCCGCAACAACCGCCGGGCATCCGACGTGTGCGACCAGCACAGCAGGTACCACAGCTCGCGACGCAGCACCACGGCCCACGGCGCCACCGTCATCCGGCGGCTCTCCTGGGACGAGAGGCGGTACCGGAAGCCGACCAGACGGGCATCGTCCACCGCCCGCACCAGGACCGCGAGGAGCTCCGGATCCGGTTGCGGCGCAGATGATCTACGCGTTCGGTGCACCGTTCGCAGCAGCTCTGCAGACGCCGCCACCGGTGCCGGCAGCACCCGTAGGATCTTGGCGACGGCCCGCTGCCGGGCGGTCCGCGCGACGGCGTCCCCTCTCACGGTCCCGTCGCCCGAACCGGCGACTGCGTCCGCGTCGTCGCTGCCAGGCAGCACCGCCATCAGCAGGCCCAGCGCCTCCGCGGTGGTGAGCATCAGCGGTGGCAGACGGAACGAGCGCCCCAGCCGGTAGCCGCCGTACCGCCCGGGAGTCGACTCGATCGGGATGTCCGCCTCGCGCAGCGTCTGGACGTAGCGCCGCGCCGCGCGGTCGGAGACTCCGAGCCGGCGGGCCAGCGCATCAGCGGTGATACCGGGGGCGCCCTGGATCGTCTCCAGGGCCAGCAGCGCTCGCGCGACTGGACCTGCGACGTCCGCACCCATCCGGCAAATCTAGCCCCCGATGAGGACGAGTTCCGTCCGGGAACGGTTCTAGTTTGCTTCCATGACCGCCACAGACGCCACCTCCCGGACGCCGAACATCGACCTCGCGGACTACCCCGAACCACCGGTCGCCGGCGACGAGGTCGCTGCCCTGCTCGCCAGCCTCGATCGGCTGCGGTTCTACATCGCCTGGAAGTGCGGGGGTCTGACGGCCGAGCAGCTCGACCAGCGCCTGCCGCCGTCGGCGATCACCCTGGCCGGGATGCTGCAGCACCTCGCACGCACCGAGAACTCATGGTTCAGCTGGGTGTTGTGGGGTGAGCGACCGCGATCCCCGTGGGACCAGCAGGACACACCCGACGAATGGGCCAACCCCTATCTCGGCGGCGAGCGGGACCCGGAAGCGTTGATGGCGCTCTGGCAGCAGTCGTGCGCCGAATCCCGGGAGCAGACTGCACGAGCCCTGGCCGCGGGCGGATTGGACCATCCCGGGGCGATGGACTGGGGCGACAGCCACCCGAACCTGCGCCGGATCGTCCACGACATGATCGAGGAGTACGGCAGACACGTCGGTCACGTCGACCTGATCCGGGAGTCGATCGACGGCCTGGTCGGCGAGGACCCTGCCTGACGCACGTCCGCGGTGGGCGGATCAGCGCAGTCGGCTGCTGATCGCCTGGATCTGGCCGAGCACGCCGTTGACGAACTTCGGCGAGTTGTCGGTGGACAGCGTCTTGGCCGCCTCGACCGCCTCGTCGATCACCACGGCCGGCGGCACGTCGGTGGAGTAGACCATCTCGAAGATGGCGATGCGCAGGATCGCGCGGTCGACGGCCGGCAGTCGTTCCAGCGTCCAACCCTCGATGTGCTGGCTCAGCAGGTCGTCGATCCGTCGCAGATGCCCGCTGACTCCGCGAATCAGCACCTCGGCGTACTCGCCGAGGATGTACGGCTCCGGCGAGTCGATCCGGTCGCTCATCACATCGATCGGGTCGACGCCCCTGGCCTCTGCTGCGTACAGCACGTCCAGGGCTCGTTTGCGGGCCTTGGATCTGGCTGACACGGCTGACTGCCTTCTGCTCGGGTGCCGCCGGGGCGGCGGGGGCGGGGCGATACGACCGTCACGTCCGCGAAAGTCGGGTGCAAACGACCGTCACGACCGCGAAGGTCAGGTGCAAACGACCGTCACGACCGCGAAGGTCAGGTGCAAACGACCGTCACGACCGCGAAGGTCAGGAGTTGACGCGACCCAGGTAGCGGCCGTCGCGGGTGTCGACCTTGATCTTGTCACCGGTGTTGAGGAACAGCGGCACCTGGATCTCGGCGCCGGTCTCCAGGGTGGCCGGCTTGGTGCCGCCGGTGGAGCGATCGCCCTGCAGGCCGGGGTCGGTGTGCCGCACCACCAGCTCGACGGAGGCAGGCAGCTCGACGTACAGCACGGTGCCGTTGTTCTGCGCGACCAGCGCCTCCTGGTTCTCCAGCAAAAAGTTCGCGACGTCGCCGACGGTCGCGGACGCCACGGTGATCTGGTCGAAGGTGTCGCCGTCCATGAAGACGAAGTCGGCGCCGTCCTTGTAGAGGAAGGTCATGTCCCGCTTGTCGACCGTCTCGATGTCGACCTTGATACCCGCGTTGAAGGTCTTGTCGACGACCTTGCCGGACATCACGTTCTTCAACGTGGTCCGGACGAAGGCTGGACCCTTACCCGGCTTCACGTGCTGGAACTCGGTGATCGTCCAGAGCTGACCCTCGAGGTTCAGGACCACGCCGTTCTTGAAATCGCTGGTGCTCGCCACTGTCGTTCCTCTTTCTGTACTCGCTGCGCCCGAGGCCGTGGTCGACGCCTTGTCGGCGCGTCACAGCTCCAGGAGTTCGGTGCCGGTCAGGGTGAGGACCTCGTACCCGGAAGCATCGGGCCCGCTCGCACGGACCACCCCGGTGTCCTCGATGCGAACACCGCCGCGGCCGGTCAGATAGATCCCGGGTTCGACGGTGACGCACATTCCGGGTCTCATGATAGCCGTGGATCGAGCGTCCAGTGCCGGTGCCTCGTGGATCCGCAACCCCACCCCGTGTCCGAGACCGTGACCGAAGTACTCGCCCTGACCTGCTGCGACGATGACGTCCCTGGCCGCAGCATCGATCGCGGCACCGTCAGCACCCGCAGCGACGGCTACCCGACCGGCCGTCTGCGCCGTCAGCACGAGCGCATGCAGGTCCCGTTGCCAGTCGGCGGCGCGGCCCAGCACGAAGGTGCGGGTCATGTCCGAGTGGTAGCCGGCCACCTCGGCGCCGAAGTCGATCTTGACCAGGTCGCCCGCCGCCAGCGGACGGTCTGTCGGCTCGTGGTGCGGGACGGCCGAGTGCTCACCGGCGGCCAGGATCGTCGCGAACGACGGTGCGTGGGCGCCGAGTCGCATCATCCGGAAATCCAGATCGAGGGCTGCCTCCCGTTCCGTCCGGCCGACGGCAAGTCCGCCGGCCTGGATCAGCCGGGCGAGTGCTTCGTCCGCCACCGCGCATGCCCGACGCAGCAGCGCGATCTCGCCGGCGTCCTTGATCTCCCGCCCGCGCTCGACCACGTCGCTGGTCGGCACCAACGCGAACCCGGCGTCCTGCGCCGCGGCGGTCAACAGCCGGGAGCGCGCGACGGTGACGTGGTCGGCCTCGAATCCGCACCGACCACGGACTGAGGGCAGCAGCGCCAACTCGTAGGTGCGGTCGATCACCAATGCCAGGTCAGGGGTCTGCTCGGCTGCCTGCAGCGCATACCGGTCGTCGGTGCACAGCGCGCTCGCCGGGTCGTCCCCGCCCGTGCCGCCAACGTCACCGGACCCGTCCCCGGACCCGGACCCGGACCCGGACCCGGACCCGATCAGCAGGGCACCGGCCGAACCGGTGAACCCGGTCAGGTACCGGATGTTCACCGGATCCGTCACCAGCAGTGCTTGCAGGTCCGCGCTCCGCAGTGCAGCCGCCACCGCAGCGCGGCGACGACGATGATTTCCAGGGCTACCCATCGGCCCACGGTAGGTGACGTTCCAACCCGAACGGGTGAGTACTGTTCAGCTGTGTCCTCCTCGGTCTGGATCCTGCTGCTGCTGCTGGTGCTGGGCGCGTGCGTCGTACTGGTGTTCGCTGCGCGGCGCGCGGCGACCCGGGGCGCCGATTTCACCGACGTCACCATCTCGCCGGAGCTCGCGGAGCGGGTGCGCAGCACTGCGCTGTCGGGCCGCCAGATCCTGGCCATCAAGATCCTGCGCGACGAGACCCGGATGCCCCTCGCCGCTGCCAAACTGGTCGTCGAGCGCATGGTGGCCAGACACCATCGCGATGCCGCGGGCGGGGCGACCCGCCCGGGCGACGCCAACTGAACCGCACCGCACGCGAAGCCGACAGCAGCAGCCGATCGAGACGGGGGCACCGATGGGATGGGAACGCGCCGACGCCACGTCCGCCCGGGGCTTGACGCCGCTGTTGGAGGAACGGTTCTCCACCCGCGTCTTCGACCCCGGGTACACACTCGGTGTTGATGACCTGCGTCCGCTGCTGGAGGCCGCCCGCTGGGCGCCTTCGGCGGGCAACAGCCAGCCGTGGGCGTTCCTGGTCGGTCTGCGCGACGACGAGACCCACCGGGCGTTCGTCCCGCTGCTCTCCCGGGGCAACGCGTTCTGGGTGCCGCGCGCCTCAGCGGTGATCATCACGCTGCACCGCAGTGCCACCGATCCCGGCAGCGACATGCTCTACTCCGACTATGCCGCCTACGATCTCGGCCAATCCGTTGCCCACCTGACCGTGCAGGCGCTGGCCGCAGGGCTGCAGGTCCACCAGTTCGCCGGCTTCGACCACGCTGCGACCGCGCTCGCCTTCGGCGTCCCCGACAACTGGACCGTCACCACCGCCGTCGCGATCGGTCGGCCGGCACCGGTGGAGAGCATCGAGGACGCCGAACCCTCACTGGCGCAACGGGAACGCCGGCTCCGGGACCGCAATCCCCTGCAGGGCTTCGTCTTCGCCGGAACCTTCGGATCGCCGGCAGAGATCGCGCCCGCACCGGGGTCGCGATGATCACCGGTTACGGTTCGGTCGAGCGGATCCGCGAGCGTGCCGCGGAGCGACGGGAGATCGACACCGAGCGGGTCCTGCACGTCCTGCGCCGCCACCACCCGTGGACGTTCAGGACGATCCCCGATCCGCATTCGCTGGTGCGGGAGTTCGCCCGGTTCCCGGTGACGGTCAACTTCCACCCCGACCGGGTCGCGGCTGACGGCCACACGGCCGCCGAATCGTTGCAGGTGACTGGCGTGTTCCGCACCCAGTTCGAGACCGGGACCAGTGCGGGCAGCTACTCCCCCGAGCCCACCGGTGCCCGCGCGCAGTGGGAGCGGACGCTGTTCGGGCTGGAGTCGGTGGATCCGGTGCATCGGCCTCGCTACGGCGGCCTCAACATGGCCGGTCATCCGGACGGCGCAGCTCCACGATTCGGTTCCTGCGTGCTCGAGCTGAACCCCAGGACGCTGACCCGCAGCACACTGGCGGTCGGCGACTCGCACACGCTGCCCGAGGACATCGGCACGATCGACGAGTCGATGCCGGTGCTGGCCGGGCTGTTGGAGCGGGCGGACGCCACCGGCGGCGTCTTCCGGTTACCGTCGGGCTCGGTCGGCGGTCTGGTGGACCTGCTGCGAGCCCCACGGGCCTCAGCGCGCATCACCGAGCCGGGTCGCGCGTTGGACGACTATCTCGAGGTGCAGGTGCACGGCCCGGTCCACCTCGACAGCGATGTGGTCGGCATGGTGCTCGACCCGTCGTTCCGTGGCACCGCCATCGGCGACCGACTGACCGACGCGGCCGCCACCCACGGGGTGCGGGTGCGGTGGCACCGAGGGTTCCGGACCACCCCGGAAGACATCGACCCGCAGTTCCGCGGGCCCGGGACCGTCGAGATGGCTCGGCGGGTGCAGGGCACCTTCGGCGTGATCACCCCGGAGACCATCGGCCGGGCGCATCGACGCTGGGCGACCGTCGGCGAGCCGACGAGCGGGACGGACCTCGACTCCCCCGGAGCTGCTGACCCCGGTCAGCAGCTCAAGTACCTCTGGCATGCCCTGGTCGAGTTCGGCGGACCCTTCCGCTGACCTGCGGCCGGGACCGTGCCTACAGATCCACCGACCGAGCGGCGATGAACTGCAGCGCGAGCTCGTAGCCGAGCGGGCCGAGCCCGCAGATCACCCCGGCGGCCACCGCCGAGATGACGGAGTGATGACGGAACTCCTCCCGGGCGTGGATGTTCGACAGGTGCACCTCGACGAGATCGGAGCGCAGCTGGGCAGCGGCGTCCCGGATCGCGATCGAGTAGTGCGACCAGGCACCGGGGTTCAGCACCACCGGGAGCTGCTCGTCGGCGGCCTCGTGCAGCCACCGCACGAGCTGGTCCTCGGCATCGGTCTGCCGCACATCCACCCGCAGCCCCAGCGTGAGCCCCACCGCGGCCCATCGGGTGGCGAGATCGGGGTAGCTCTCGGACCCGTAGATGGTCGGTTCGCGCACGCCGAGCCGTCCGAGATTCACTCCGTTGAGGATCAACACCGGGCGCAGGGAGCCGGCGAGCAGGTCCTCGCCGAGACTCTCCAGTGCCTGGTCGAATCCTGGTTCCGACGACGGATCACGGTCGGGGGTCGAGGTCATGGGGTTCCCTCCTCGGTGCTGTCGGTGCTGTCGGTGCTGATCGCGGCGTAGGCCATGGCCAGATCGTCCGCACCCGGTCCGTCGAGCCGTCCCGGCCGGCCCAGCCCGTCGAGCACCACGAATCGCAGGGTCCCATTGCGGGCCTTCTTGTCCGAACCCATGTACTCCAGCAGTTCGGGAAAGGCGCCGGATTCGTAGCCGGTCGGCAGGCCGACCGCCTCGAGCACCGCGCGATGCCGGTGCACGGTCGCCGCATCCAGCCGGCCGAGGCGGTGCGCGAGCTCGGCGACGAACACCATCCCGATCGCCACGGCTTCACCGTGCCGCCGTCGGAACTGTTCGCGCTTCTCGATCGCGTGCGCCAGGGTGTGCCCGTAGTTGAGGATCTCCCGCAGGTCGGACTCCTGCAGGTCGGCCGCGACCACTGCGGCCTTCACCGCGACGGTCCTGGCGACCAGCTCGGCCAGCACCGGCGAGCGCGGATCAGTCGCCGCATGCGGGTCCTTCTCGATGAGTTCCAGGATCACCGGATCGGAGATGAAGCCGGACTTCACCACCTCGCCCAGACCTGAGACCAGCTCAGCGTGCGGCAGGGTGTCCAGCAGCGCGAGGTCGGCGATCACGGCGGCGGGCTCGTGGAACGCGCCGACCATGTTCTTGCCGGCCCCGGTGTTGATCCCCGTCTTGCCGCCGACCGCGGCATCGACCATCGCGAGCAGCGTGGTCGGGACCTGCACGACGTCGACGCCGCGCATCCAGGTCGCCGCGGCGAAGCCGGCCACATCGGTGACGGTGCCGCCGCCGAGTCCGATCACCACGTCGCGACGGGTCAGGCCGACCTGCCCGAAGACGTCCCAACAGAAGGCCAGCACACCCAGCGACTTGGCCTCCTCGGCGTCCGGCACCTGGACCAGGTGCACGGCCATCCCGTTGCCCTGCAAGCGATCCCGCAGAGTCTTCGCCATCTCGACGAGCGCCACCGGGTGCACCAGCGCGGCCGTGCGGTACGGCGTGAGGGCACCGTCAAGGGCCTCGCCCAGATTTCGGCCGATCACCACGTCGTACGGTGCCGCGGTGGCGACCGTGATCCGCACCGGCGGCGCAGACAGCGGCGCGGCCGTGGCAGGGCTCGTCGGGATACTCACGGCGCCAGCTCCAGTTCGGCGGCGATCCTGCCCGCCACCTCGTCGACGGTCAGGATGTCGGTGGCGATCTCGATCGACGCCACCTCGCGGTAGAGCGGCAACCGGGCGTCCAACAGTGCCTTGAAGGTGGCCCGCGGATTGATCCCGACCAGCAGCGGGCGGTTGGTGGCCATCCCGGTCCGCTGGACCCCCTGCGACATCGAGACGTGCAGGAACGCCACCCGATGGCCACGCAGCAGTTCCCGGGTGCCCGGATCGAGCACCGCCCCGCCGCCCAGCGACAGGATGCCCGTGTGCTCCGTGAGCGCCGCGGCCACCGCGGCTCGCTCGAGTGCCCGGAAGGCGTCCTCGCCGTCGAGCGTGAAGATGTCCGGGATGCTGCGGCCGCTGCTCGCCTCGATGTCTGCGTCGACGTCCCGGAACGGCGCACCGGTCAACGCGGCCAGCGCGGCGCCGACCGAGGTCTTCCCGGCTCCGGGCGGACCGACCAGCACCACCAGCGGCGCGCTCATGACGTGCCGAACACCGGTCGGGTCGCAGTGATCGTCGCCAGGTACGACTCGACGTTGCGGCGCACCTCGGCAACCGAGTCGCCGCCGAACTTCTCGCTCACCGCATCGGCGATCACCAGGGCCACCATGGCTTCCGCGACCACGCCGGCCGCCGGGACGGCGCACACGTCACTGCGCTGGTGGATCGCCTGCGCGGACTCACCGGTCGCGACATCGAGCGTCGCGAGAGCCCGCGGAACGGTGGAGATCGGCTTCATCGCGGCGCGGACGACGACGGGCCAACCGTTGGTCATCCCACCTTCGATCCCACCCGCGCGGTTGGAGCGACGGGAGATCCCCTGTGCTGCAGCAGGATCCATCTCGTCGTGGGCCTGCGATCCACGTCGACGGGCGGTCCGGAAACCGTCACCGATCTCGATGCCCTTGATCGCCTGGATCCCCATCAGCGCACCCGCCAACCGGGCATCGAGCTTGCGGTCGCCGTGGACGTAGCTGCCCAGGCCGGGCGGTAGGCCGTGGACGATCACTTCGACAACGCCGCCGAGGGTGTCGCCGTCGGCCTTCGCTGCTTCGATCTCGGCGATCATCGCCGCTTCGGAGGCGGGCAGCAGTGCCCGCACCGGGGACGCGTCGATGGCGGCCAGGTCTTCGCGGGTCGGCAGCCGGCGCTGCGGATCGTGGGCGTCGGCGACATCGGCCTCACCGATCGACACGACGTGCGACACGACGCTCGCGCCGACGGTCGCGAGCAGGAAGTGCTGCGCGACGGTGCCGAGCGCCACCCGGGCAGCGGTCTCCCGGGCGGAGGCGCGCTCCAGCACCGGGCGGGCGTCGTGGAAGCCGTACTTCTGCATCCCCGCGAGATCGGCGTGACCGGGCCGCGGCCGGGTCAGCGGGGCGTTGCGAGCGAGGCCGGCGAGCACGTCGGGATCGACCGGGTCGGCCGACATGATGGTTTCCCACTTGGGCCATTCGGTGTTGCCCACCTGGATGGCCACCGGTCCGCCCATGCTGATCCCGTGCCGGATCCCGCCGAGGATGCTCACCTGGTCCTGCTCGAACTTCATCCGGGCGCCGCGGCCGTAGCCGAGGCGGCGACGGGCGAGTTGTTCGGCGATGTCCGCGGTCGTCACGGGCACGCCGGCAGGCAGCCCCTCGAGGACGGCGACCAGGGCAGGTCCATGGGATTCTCCCGCAGTGATCCAACGCAGCACGTCCGCCATGATCCCACGACGGGCCGCGCAGCCCGACAGGCGGCGTGCACCAGGGCTCCGCGCCGCTCGGCATGAGAAGCTCGATCTCCCGGACCTGCGCGCCAGATCGGTTTCGCCGTCGCGGACGCGGGCACCACACCCTGGGGGTCGGAAGGAGTACGGCATGCCTGAGCACGGTCCCACCGGGATCCACGACGACGTCGCAGGGCCTGCTCCCGTCGGCGCCGACCGGTCCGACTCCGACCACCGGATGTTCGAGACGGTGGAGCGTCTGCACGCCGAGTTCGGGCCAGGACCGGCGCGTCTGCTCATCCTCGCCGTCGTCGACGTCTGCAGTGACGAGTTGGATGCTGCTCCCGCCGGGCAGCGGCCCGCACTGCTTGCCCGTCTGACCCGAGAACGGGCTCTGCGCGCACCGGACGGACCTGCGACGTCCGCCGATCACCCGAGCACCGGGGGGTGGTGAGGGACATGCCGATCTGGTTGCAAGCCGGGCTGTGGGGTCTGCTGGCGGGAGGCGCGCTCGTCGTCGGGGCGGTGATCGCCTGGTTCGTCCGGGTCCCGCAACGAGTCTCGGCGTCGGTGATGGCGTTCGGGGCCGGCGTGCTCATCTCTGCCCTGGCCTTCGATCTCGTGGACGAGGCCGAGACGAAGGGCGGCCTGGTCGCCACCGCGCTGGGATTTCTCGTCGGCGCCAGCGTGTACGTGCTGGCGAACGCCGTGCTGGCGCGTCGCGGCGCCCGGCACCGCAAACGTTCGAGCGAGCACCAGCCCTCGGAGGAGGATCAGCAGGGCAGCGGGGCGGCAATCGCCATCGGTGCTCTGATGGACGGGATCCCGGAGTCCATCGTTCTGGGACTCTCGCTGCTGAGCGGCCACGGCGTCGGCGTGCCGGTGCTGGCGGCGATCATCATCTCCAACATTCCCGAGGGCCTCTCCAGCGTCGCCGGCATGAAGGGCAGCGGCCGCAGCGCCCGGTACGTCTTCGGCGTCTGGGGCGGGATCGCCGTCGCCAGCGGCGCCGCAGGACTACTGGGCTGCCTGCTCCTGCAGAACGCTGCACCCGAACTCATCGCCGGCATCACCGCGCTCGCCGCCGGCGCGATCCTCGCCATGATCGCCGACACCATGATCCCCGAAGCCTTCGAACGCACCCATCTGTACGCGGGTCTCATCACGACTCTCGGATTCCTGACGGCCTTCGTCATCTCGCGAGCCGGCTGAACAGAAAGCGCCGGCTTACCACCCGACCTGCCGCCGCGCTGATCGAGCGATCCGCGCGGTGGGCATTTTCGACGGGTCATTGCCCACAAGGCTTGTAGGGGGCCATCTTCCGACCACGACCCGTCGATTTCGTGCAGCAACCGGTCCAGCCGGTCAGTGCTCCTGCTGCCAGGCCTGATAGCTGGTCAGAACCACGTCGACCACGTCAGCGACATCATCGGTCACGTGCAGCAGTGCGAGGTCCGCCTCACCGATGTTGCCGGCGCCCAGCGCGGAGGTGCGCAGCCAGTCGATGAGTCCGCTCCAGTAGGCGGACCCGAACAGGATCACCGGGAACTTCGTCACCTTCCGGGTCTGGACCAGGGTGAGCGCCTCGAAGAGCTCGTCTAGGGTGCCGAAGCCGCCCGGCAGGCAGACGAATGCCTGCGAGTACTTCACGAACATGGTCTTGCGGGCGAAGAAGTAGCGGAAGTTGATGCCCAGATCGACCCACTCGTTGATGCCCTGCTCGAACGGCAGCTCGATGCCCAGGCCCACCGACATGCCGCCGGCATCCTTGGCGCCCCGGTTGGCGCCCTCCATCACCCCGGGCCCACCACCGGTGATCACCGCGAAGCCCTGATCCGCGAGTGCGGCGCCGATCTCGCGAGCCGCTGCGTAGTGCGGATCCTCGGGCTTCGTCCTGGCCGACCCGAACACGGTGACGGCCCTGGGCAGCTCGGACAGCGACCCGAAGCCCTCGACGAACTCGGCCTGGATCCGCATCACCCGCCACGGATCGGTGTGCATCCAGTCGGTCGGACCGCGGGAGTCCAGCAGCCGCTGATCGGTGGTGGTCGCCTCCTTGGTCTGCTCGCCCCGCAACCGGACCGGGCCACGCATCCGTTCACCCGACTGATGGGTGGACGAGCCGCTCGGTGCGCGCTCGTCGGGACGGAAGGCGCTCGGGTCGGCGGGCTGCTGGATCTCGGTCACCGGCCCAGCGTAGATCGACCCGAACGGTGGGTCTCGAGCACCGGGCGACCCGTGGGTCACGTCCTGCCGACGACCGAGACGATGAGCGCGGCGAGTTCACTCCTGGCCTGCTCGGGCGGAAGCGCTCCGGACACTGCGGCCTGCGACAGTGCTTCGGCGGCACCGAAGATCGCGGTGATCGACGCCGGAGCGATCCCGCCGGCCCCGCCGAACGGTGCCAGGATCCCTCGGCAGGTCTTCGCGTACGCCGCATCGGATTCCCGCTTGACCCGCTCCAGTTCCGGGGATCCCTGCAACGCGGCGAGCACGCCGGTCAGCTCCCGCCCCTGCGCCAACGCGCAGCCCACATACGAATCGGCAATGGCGTTCGCCCGGCCGTCCAACGAATCCTCGGCGGCTGCGAGAAACTCCTGCAGCATGGCGGTCTGCCGATCGTCGAACTCGGTGAACAGCGCGGCCAGCAACGCAGGACGGGACGGGAAGTGGGAATACACCACGGGTTTCGCGACGCCGGCGCGCTCGGCCAGCCGGCCGAGCGTGAGCGCGTCCGTTCCCTCGGCTCTGACCAGCGCCCACGCCTCGGCGACCAGTTGGTCGTACCGGTCGGCGCGCGAGAGCCGCTGTCGCACCATCGGGCACCTCCTTGCGCTATGTACTAGTCGTAACTTACTCTTGGTACATAACCGTCTGCCCCGAGAGGAACCATCCATGTCCAGCCTCGTCGTAGTGTCCCATCCCGATCCGGACTCCCTCACCCAGAACGTTGCGCGGGCGACAGTGCAGGCGATCCGCGCCACGGGCGACCGCGTCGAGCTCGCCGACCTCAGCGCCGAGGGATTCGACCCGCGGTTCTCGCAGGGCGACCTGGACCTGTTCCGGGGCAACGCAATCACTCCTGCCGACGTGCGCTCGGAGCAGGAGCGGATCGATCGCGCAGAGCACCTCGTGCTGGTGTTCCCGATGTACTGGTGGTCGATGCCCGCCCTGCTCAAGGGCTGGATCGACCGGGTCTTCGTCAGCGGCTGGGCCTACGACCTGGTTCCGGGCGGCGGGCTGGTCAAGAAGCTGGATCGCCTCACTGTCCACCTGGTCCCGGTGACCGGCGATGACGCCGACACCTTCGAGCGGCACGCTGTCTTCGAGGCCTTCAGCACCCAGATCGAGCGCGGAATCGTCGAGTACTGCGGCGCCACCCTCGGATCGACGACGTTCCTGCACGAGTCGGACACCAAGTCACGCGACGTGCTCGCTCCGGAGATCCTGGAGCTCGGTGAACACGTCGCGGCACGCATCGCCCGGGGTGGGGAGCGCAACGGCGCAGCGCAGGCGAGTACGCCGGTGCACGAGCGAGCGACTCAGCTGGTCAGGTAGCCGCGCAGGTTCTCCGTCATCTGGAGGATCTGGGTGCGCGACACCCATTCACCCCGGGTGTGCGCGAGCATCGGGTCGCCGGGCCCGTAGTTGACCGCCGGCGTGCCGAGCGCGGCGAACCGGGCGACGTCCGTCCAGCCGAGCTTCCCCTTCACCGATCCGCCCGCCGCCTCGACGAAAGCGGCGGCCGCCGGCTGCGAGAGACCCGGAAGTGCCCCGCCAGCATTGTCGGCGAAGGCCAGCTCGAAGCCGTCGAAGTGGTCGCGGACGGCCTGCGCAGCAGCGTCCGCACTCCGGTCGGGCGCGTAGCGGAAGTTGATCTGCACCACGGCCTCGTCGGGGATGACGTTGCCGGCCACCCCGCCGCTGATCTTCACCGCATTGAGGCCCTCACGGTAGGCACAACCGTCGATGTCGATGCTGCGGACGTCGAACGACGCGATCCGCTCCAACACCCCGGCGACATCGTGGATCGCGTTGTGCCCCAACCAGGATCGCGCGGAGTGTGACCGGGTTCCGCGGGTGGTGACGGAGAAGGCGAGGGTGCCCTGGCAGCCGGCTTCGACCTGTCCGTCGGTCGGCTCGGCCAGCAGCGCCAGGTCTGCGCGCAGCCACTCGGGCAGCTCGCGTTCGATGTGCGTCAGCCCGTTGCGGTCGTGGTCGATCTCCTCGCATTCGTAGAACACGAACGTCAGGTCGCGGGTCGGTTCGGTGACGGTCGCCGCGAGGTGCAGCAGCATCGCGTCACCCGACTTCATGTCCGTGGTCCCGCAGCCGTGGATCGCGTCACCCTCCGACCTGGACGGGACGTTGTCCGCGATCGGCACCGTGTCCAGATGCCCGGCGAGCAGCACCCTGCTGGGCAGGCCCAGCAGGGTGCGGGCGAGCACCGAGTTGCCGGCACGCAGCACCTCGTAGCGGCCCAGCTGTCGCAGCGCCGCCTCGACGGCGTCCGCGATCACCTGCTCGTAGCCGGAGACGGACGGGATGTCGACCAGCGTCGCCGTCAGGTCGGCCGGGTCGGCGGTCAGATCCAGCTGCACGGTGTCGTTCTCAGATGGGTTCTCCACCAGCGGAGGGTATCGAAGCGCTGCGAGGGGGAATGCTCGAGGACCTCCGGTTGCTGCAGCTGGGAGTAGATCCCGCAACGAAGGAGTTGTCCGTGTCCCAGAACTTCACCCTGTACTCGACCTCGTGGTGCCCGTTCTCCAACCGGCTCAAGTACGACCTGGACAAGGCCCGGATCGAATACACCGAGATCGACATCGAGCGGACCCCCGAGGCCGCGACGATCGTCGAGGGCATCAACCGTGGCAACCGCACCGTCCCCACCCTGGTGTTCGACGACGGATCAGCGCTCACCAACCCCAGCCTGGAGCAGGTACGCACGAAGATCGGCTGAGTGACCTTCGTCGTGGCGGCCGCCGCGCCCGACCAGACCTCTGCGCTGCCGCACTACCCTGACGCCATGCCTGAGCAGACCCCCTCCCCGGCCTTGACGTCCTCTCCCGCCTGCGGCCGCGGCCTGGCCACGATCGCCACCGCCGACGACTCGGTGCTGGACGTCTGGTACCCGGAGCCGGCGCTCGGGTCGGATCCGAGCAGCCAGCCGGAACTGGCCGCCGCCACCCGGACCGATCGCATCCGTGGGGTGCGGATCGAGGTCCGCGAGACCGTGATCGCGTCCCTCGCCGACGCCCCTGTCGACACCGCCGACATCTACCTGCGGCTGCACCTGCTGTCCGCGCGTCTGGTGCAGCCGCGCAGCATCAACCTGGAGGGTGTCTTCGGGCTGCTGCCCAACAACGTCTGGACCTCCCTCGGTGCGGTCCGCCCGGCCGATCTTCCGGCGGTGCTGCTCACGGCGCGCACCGCGGGCCAGCTGGTCACCGTCAACGGTGTCGACAAGTTCCCGCGGATGACGGACTTCGTCGTCCCCAGCGGCGTCCGGATCGCCGACGCCGGCCGCGTCCGGCTCGGCGCCCACCTGGCCGAGGGCACCACCGTCATGCACGAGGGCTTCTGCAACTTCAACGCCGGCACCCTGGGCTCCTCGATGGTGGAGGGGCGGATCAGCCAGGGCGTGCTCGTCGGTGACGGCACCGACGTCGGCGGCGGCGCCTCGATCATGGGCACCCTGTCCGGTGGGGGCAGCGAGCAGGTGACCATCGGCGAGCGTTGCCTGCTCGGCGCCAACGCGGGGGTAGGGATCTCACTCGGCGACGACTGCGTGGTGGAGGCCGGGCTGTACCTGACCGCCGGCACCAAGCTGGTGCTCGCCGGCGGCTCCGCATCCGGGTCCGTGCCGCGGACCGTGAAGGCTCGCGAGCTCTCGGGGATGTCGGGCCTGCTGTTCCGTCGCAACTCCCTCAGCGGTGCCGTCGAGGCTGTCCCCCGCTCCGGTTCCTGGGGCGGCCTGAACGACGTGCTGCACAGCAACGCCTGATCGGGGCCAGGTCGTTCTGCTCCGGGATCTCGACGCGCTCCTTCGTCGCTTGCTCGATCACCGGAAAGTCGCGGTCATTCGTCGCTTGCTCGATCACCGGGAAGGGCGATCGAGCGACGCAGGAGTCGAGATCCCATCTCCCACACACCCGGCTGTAGAACACTTTTCGCGCTGAGCAACGCCCCGGCGGAGTGCTCGCCGCGAGAACTGTTCTGCAGAGACTGCTTCCGCGTTGATCTGCTGGGGTCACGACGCACCGCAGATTCGGTGCCGGTCAGGTGCGGGCGGATCGTGATCCGCCGTACCGGCGGCGCACCGCCTGCCGGGGCGCGCCCAGCGCACCGGCGATCTGCTCCCAGGAGAGCCCGCGGACTCGTGCGCGGCGAACGCTGACCTCCTGGATCTGATCGACCTCGCGCTGCAGCCGGGCAGCAGCCTGCAGCACGGCCAGCGGATCGTCGCCGTCAGCTCCGGCCACCTGGGTTCTCATCGCTGCTCCTGTCGCCACGTCCATCCGGGATGTCAATCTACATTGACACCCGAGTAGGTGTCAATCTGCATTGACGCCAAGCTGCCCGATCAGTGCACACCCAGCGTTGATCGCAGCCCGTCCAGCAGCCGGGCCAGCCCGAAGTCGAACCCGTTGTCGGGATCTCTCGGGGCCCGGTAGTGCTCACCGACCGCCGTCCCGACGCGACCGGAGAGCGGGAACCGGTCCGGAGGCATCACCGACGTCAGTGCGGGGCCGACGACCGCCCACCAGTCCTCATCGGTCAGGCCGCTGTCGGCAGCCGTGCGCGCACCGATGCTCTCGCGGGCGTTGCCGATGACGAAGGCGGCGAGCGCGCCGATCACGTGATCCCTGGCGAGATCTGACATCGGCACCGATTCGATGATCTGCAACTGGGACTCATAGCGCTGCAACCGATGTGGCCCGAGCACCTGCCGCCACTGGGAGACCTCCAGCAGCCACGGGTGCGCCAGGTACTCCTCCCGCAGCACTCTGGCCATCGCGTCGAGGGACTCCAGCACGGCGCCCGCGACGGGCACCGGAGTATCGGCGGCGACCTGGTCGACCATCAGCGCCAGCAGGACGTCGCGCGTCGGCACATAGGTGTACAGGCTCATCGGACCCAGCCCGAGCCGGGCGGCCAGCGCTCTCATCGACACCGCCGCGAGCCCCTCGGCATCCGCGAGCCCGATGGCTGAGGTGACGACCTCATCGACGCTGACCCGCGGCTTCGGGCCCCGCCTGCCCGCCACGGCCGTCCCCGGGTCGGGATCGCGCCAGAGCAGCCGGACCAGCATCCGGGCCTCGTCCTCGGCAGTCATCTGTCCTCCTCGCGCGAACTACTACGTACGGTGTACGCTGATCTGGCCCGACTCCGTACACCGTACCCAGAGGAGCTCCACCACTGAGCACCGAAGCGACCTACCTGCCCGACCTCCACCAGTTCGCCGTCTGGTCGGCGCTGGATCTCGACGGGCCGGGTCGCGACAGCCGCCGGCTGGCCGTACCGGACGGTTCCGCCCTCGTCGTCCGCGACGTCCGCTGCGAGGTGATCGACGGGCACGAGCTGCTCGCCCTCCCGGCGACCAGCTCGTCGGTGCTCGCATGGCAACGCGCGGTGCAGCGGGCGGACCCGAATGTGCCTCTCCCCCTCGCAGCCCACGCGGAGGCCGATCCGACCGGCACTGCGGTGACCACCGCCGAGTACGCCCGCACCGCATTTGCCGACACGGTGGCTGCGGAGAGCGCGCTGAGCGGGGTCGTCCCGGCGTCGCTACGGCCCTATCAGCAGCGCGGCATCGCCTGGCTCCACCGGGTGGTCGCCGGATCGGGTGGTGCGCTGCTGGCGGACGAGATGGGTCTGGGCAAGACCGTCCAGGCGATCGGGCTGATGACGCTGCGCGCATCGCAGGGTCCGCAGCTGGTGGTGTGCCCCAGCGGACTGATCAGCAACTGGACGCGGGAGATCGCCAGGTTCGCCCCAGGGCTGATCGTGGACACCGACCCGACCACGGGCCCGCAGGAACCCGGCCGCGTCTGCATCATCTCCTATGCCGGGGTGCGCCTGCGGATCGACGCACTCGCTGACACCCGTTGGACCACAGTCGTTCTCGACGAGGCGCAGGCGCTCAAGAACCCGCGGACGCAACTCGCCCGCGCCACCCGTCGGCTGCAGGCCGACGGGCTCGTCGCTCTCACCGGCACTCCGGTGGAGAACACCCTGGACGAACTCTGGGCGATCCTGCGGGTGGTGGCGCCGACGCTGTTCCCGCACCAGGCGGTGTTCCGCCGCCGCTTCACCCGCGCGGTCGAGGCCGGCGACCGCGGAGCGCTCGACCGGCTGCAGGTCGCGGTCGCCCCGGTCATGTTGGCGCGCAGGAAGAGTCAGCTGTTGAACGCACTACCACCGAAGCTGTTCAACCCGATCCTGTGCGACCTGACCGACGAGCAGGCGAGGCTCTACGACACCCATCTCGCGGAGCTCGCCGACGATGGATTCGGTACCGGGTTCGAGCGTCAGGGCCGGGTGCTGGCAGCCCTGACGAAGTTGAAGCAGATCTGCAACCATCCGGCGCTGGTCACCGGGGAGCTTGCCGGCGGAGCCGAGATCCGCGACATCGCCGGGCGGTCCGGGAAGTTCGACGTCTGCCTGGCCATCCTCACCGCGAACGTGCGATCAGGCTCGCCGACGCTGGTCTTCACGCAGTACCGGCACACCGGGGAGTTGTTGGCGCGGCATGCTTCAGAGACGCTGGGGATCGACGTCCCGTTCTTCCACGGCGGGATGTCCGCGGCAGCGCGCGCCACGCTCGCCGACGACTTCCAGGCCGGTCGCACAGCGGAACTGATGGTGATGAGCCTCAAGGCCGGTGGCGTCGGGCTCACCCTGACCAGAGCCTGCGACGTGATCCACTTCGACCGCTGGTGGAATCCGGCCGTTGAGGCACAGGCCTCCGACCGAGTCCACCGGCTGGGACAGGAGCGCACCGTCACGATCACCACCCTCACCTGTGCCACCACCCTGGAGGAGCACATCGACGCGATGCATCAGCGCAAGGCGTCCCTGAACGCCCACGCGCGCAGCACTTCGCTGGTCGCCGAGCTGGCGGGACATGACGACGAGCGGCTGTTCGACCTACTGCGCCGTCGACGGGAGGGCAGCTGATGTCGGCCGAGTTCGGCTTCAGTCGGTGGGGCGCGGACGTGGTCCGGCTCGCCGAGCCGCTCAGTGCGCGGGTGCGCAACCCGCTCGCGCCCCGGGCGCGCAGCCTCGCGCGCAACCAGGGCGTGGAGCTCACGGTCACCGGGAGCGCGGTGGTAGGCCTGGTGAGCAGTGGCGCCCGGGCCTCGATCGCACGGTTGGAGTTCGCCGCCATGTCGAACGACTCCGCCGGCACCATCCGCGCGCTGCTGGGCTCCGCCACTGAACCGGATGACGACGTCCACCAGCGCGCGAGGACCGCCGGCAGCGGCGCGGGGCCGCAGATCGCGGCCGCGGACTGCTCGTGCCGCGCGCGGGGCGATCGGTGTGTGCACGTCCTCGCCACCCTCTACGCCCTCGCCGCGGCGATCGACCACCGACCCGCGCTGGCCCTGGAGCTGCAGGGCTTCGACCGATTCCTGGCAGCCCGGTCGGAGCCGGGGTCGGGGTCAGGACCGCAGCCGCAGCCGATCGCGCGGTGGACTCCGCTGGGAGGACTGGGCATCGGTGACTACTGGGACCCGCCCTCCGCTGGTTGAGCGGCAGCGGCGTGCTGCTGGGGGTCGACGTCGGGTCTGCTGCCGGATCGATCGCGTGCGCGGCTGACCCGACCGGACCGACTCAGCGCGCCAGCCGCTGCACGGCGGCGTCGACCCGCTCATCGGTGGCGGTGAGGGCGATCCGCACGTGCCGGGCGCCACTCGGACCGTAGAACGAACCGGGCGCCACCAGGATTCCGCGCTCGGTGAGCCGGGAGACCGTGTCTGCGGCCTCCCGGTGTTCGGTCGCCCACAGGTAGAGCCCACCGGCTGAAGTGTGGTCGTCGCCGATCGAGAACCCGTTGTCGGAGAACGCATCCCAGAGCTTCGTGCGCCGATCCCGGTAGCGGGACGACTGAGCGAGTACGTGCGCGTCGTTCTGCAGCGCAGCGGTGGCGGCAACCTGGATCGGGGTGGGCATCATCAGGCCGAGGTGTTTGCGCAGAGCCAGCAGGCCGTCGACCAGCCCGCGGTCGCCGGAGACGAAGCCGGCCCGGTAGCCGGCGAGGTTCGACCGCTTGGACAGCGAATGCACGGCCAGCAGTCCGGTGTGATCGCCACCGGAGACCTCCGGGTGCAGGATCGAGATCGGCTGCGCATCCCACCCGAGGTCGAGGTAGCACTCGTCGGACACCACCACGGTGCCGCGTTCGCGCGCCCAGGCGACGAGCTGGCTCAGGTCCTCGACCGACCAGATGATCCCGGACGGATTTCCCGGCGAGTTGATCCACACCATCGCCGGGCGGTCGATGCCGGATGACCAGGGCATGTCGGAGCGCACCACGGTGGCGCCGGCGTCCAGCACCCCCACCTCGTAGGTCGGATAGGCGAGCACCGGGATGACGACCGAGTCGCCGGACCGCACCCCGAGCTGCCGGGGCAGCGAGGCCACGAGTTCCTTGGAGCCGATCGTCGGCAGCACAGCGTGCTCCTCGAGGCCGGTGACCCCATGGGCGCGTTGCAGCCAGTTGATGTACGCGCGTCGGAGCTCACCGCGGCCCAACACCGACGGATAGCCGGGGGCATCGGCGGCGGAGGCGAGCGCGGAGCGCACCGGTGTGCAGACCGGATCGACCGGGGTGCCCACCGACAGGTCGACGATGCCGTCCGGGTGCGCGGCTGCCTGCTGCTTGGCGACCAGCAGCTTGTCCCACGGGAAATCCGGGAGCACGGTGGCAGGCGGGCGCCGGTCCAGCGGCAACCAGGAGGTTCCAGGCACGAGGGGAGTTCCGTTCCGGCTCAGGAGCCGTCGGTGCTGCCGTGTCCACCCATCGGCGGCAGCGCAGCGATCAGCGGATCGTCCTTGTGGATCTTGCCCGTCCGGGCGGCGCCACCCGGGGATCCCAGGTCGTCGAAGAAGTCGACGTTGGCGCGGGTGTAGTCGGCCCAGGCGGCCGGTACGTCATCCTCGTAGAAGATGGCCTCCACCGGGCACACCGGCTCACAGGCACCGCAGTCGACGCACTCGTCTGGGTGGATGTAGAGCATCCGGTCGCCCTCGTAGATGCAGTCGACCGGACATTCCTCGACACAGGCGCGGTCGAGGAGGTCGACACACGGCTCGGCGATCACATAGGTCACTTCTGCGCTCTCCTGCTGTTGCGGGGTTCCATCGGTTGCGGTGCCGCCACCCGAGGCAGCAGCACTGTCACGATCCAGTATCCACCCCTGTCCTGGGCACACCGCCCCCGGAAGGCCCGGACGTAGTGGGCGTCACGTGTTGCGCAGGTGCGACCACGTCGTCCGGTGTGCCGCCGACTGGGGACGGATCGGACGGACCGGACGGATCAACCGGGCCGGCCGGCCACGGCGGATCAGTCTGCCGCGCGACTCGCGCGGACACCGAGGTCGCCCACAGCAACGCCAGCTGCACCGCCGCGGTCAGCACCAGCACGCCCAGCAGGAGCAGGCCACGCAAGTCGCCGTCGGTCGCCTGGTTGGTCTGGTAGTTCATCGTCACCACGCGCAGCGGCAGGCTGAATCCTGGATTGCCGGCAAAGTACAGGAACACGACCACCACCAGGCACCCCGCCCAGGGCAGCGCTGCCGTCCACACAGCCACGGTCAGCTCGAAGGCCATCCGTGCGAGCAGCCAGACGAGTGCCGCGAGCACGATCGGGCTGACCGGCACCGGCACCGTCCCCCACCGCCAGGCGAGATGGAGGAAACCGAGCGCAGCTGCCAATGCCGCCACCAGCACGAGACCGATGACGACCAGCACGTCCGGCCACCGAGGCCCGGTACCTGACGACCGGCGCTCCTCGGCTGCCGGACCGGAGGTCACCGGCTCGGACAACGGGGTGGATCCGACGGTCGGGTCAGGATCCGGCTTGTCCGGCACGACCGTCGTTCGGCTTGTCCGCCTGCACCGAGACGCCGGTGATCGCATCGGCAGCGTGCGAGTCGGTGCCGAACACCGTCTCGTCGTCGTCCACCCCGATGCCCGCCGCGATGATGGCGTCGCGCTCCTCGCGGCGGCGGCGCTGCTCGTCCGGGTCCGGCACCGGGACCGCCGACAGCAGGCGCCTGGTGTAGTCGTGCTGCGGGTTCGTGAGGATCTCCTCGCGGCTCCCGACCTCGACCAGCTCGCCGTGCCGGAGCACCGCGATCCGCCGAGCCAGCATCTCGACCACCGCGAGGTCGTGCGAGATGAACAGGCAGGCGAAGCCCTGCTCCCGCTGCAGTTCCTGGAACAGGTCGAGCACCTTGGCCTGGACCGAGACGTCCAGCGCGGAGGTGGGCTCGTCGGCGATCAGCAGCTTCGGCTGCAGCGCCAGCGAACGAGCGATGCCGACCCGCTGACGCTGACCGCCGGAGAGCTCGTGCGGGTAGCGGTTGCGCATCGCCCTGGCCAGATGCACCTGGTCCAGCAGCGCCTCCACCCGGTTCGACAGGTCCTTGCCCTTGGCCAGTCCGTGCAGCAGCAGCGGTTCACCGATCGACTCGCCGACCGGCAACCGCGGGTTGAGGGAGCTGCCCGGATCCTGGAAGACGAAGGAGACGTTGCGGCGGACCGTCCGCAGGTCCTTCTTGTGCACCCCGACCATGTTGGTGCCGACGACCGTTGCCTCGCCCTCGACGAAGGGCAGCAGGCCCACCAGGGCGCGACCGATGGTGGTCTTGCCGGAGCCGGACTCACCGACCAGACCGACCACCTCGCCCTGCTGGATGTCGAGGTTGAACTTGTCGACCGCCCGGAAGGCCGGGTTGCGGCCGCGCTTCGGGTACTCGACGGCCACATCCTTCATCGACACGACGATGTCGGCGCCGACCGCGTCGATGCCGACCGAGTGGGCAGCTCGGCTCTCGGTGGTGGTCCCGCCGTCCTTGATGGCGCCGCCCAGGTGTGGAACCGCCTCGAGCAGCTGGATGGTGTATTCGTCCTGGGGCGTCTTGAAGACCTGGTGCGAGGTGCCGGACTCGACAACCTTGCCGTCCTTCATCACCATGATCCGGTCGGCCATGTCGGCGACCACGCCCATGTCGTGGGTGATCAGCAGGATGCCGGCGTCGACCCGGTCCTTGAGGTTGCGCATCAACCGCAGGATCTCGGCCTGCACCGTCACATCGAGCGCCGTGGTGGGCTCGTCGGCCACGAGCAGCTTGGGATCGAGGGCCAACGCCTGCGCGATCATCACGCGCTGACGTTGACCACCCGAGAGCTCGTGCGGGTAGGAGTCGATCCGGCGATCAGGGTCGGGGATCTCCACGATCTTCAGCAGCTCGAGCGCTCGCACGCGAGCCCGCGCAGGAGACATCGCCGAATGGTTCCGCAGCACCTCCGCGATCTGGAATCCGACGGTGTAGACCGGGTTCAGGGCCGTCATCGGCTCCTGGAAGATCATCGAGATCTCCTGGCCGCGGACCCGGCGCAACGTCCGCGAAGAGGCATTGACCAGCTGGTTGTCGCCCAACGTCACCGATCCGCGGGTGTGCGAGTTCTTCGGCAACAGGCCGAGCAACGCCATCGCGGTGGTCGACTTGCCGGAACCGGACTCGCCGACGATCGCCAGCACCTCACCGGGGGCGATCTCGAAGCTCGAGTCGACGACGGCCGGGTACCAGACACCATCGACCCAGAAGTCGATGCACAGATCCCGCACCGTCAGGATGGGGGTCCTGGCCGATGTCGGCTTGATCAGGTCGGGGCTGCTCATGGTCGGCAGTTCCTCTTCTCTACGGATGGGACGGCGACACGGATGGGACGATGACGAGGTGACCACGACACCCACGTATTCCTATCGTCCCGCCTTCGGACGCGGTCTGGCGATCGCTGTCGCCGTCGTCTGTGCGCTGGCGGTGGTGGTGACGCTGTTCCAGGACGGTTTCACGGCCGCCGGCGCTTTCGCGCCGTGGATGCTGCTCGTCGCCTGGGTGGTGTGGGCCTTGTTCTGGGCACCCGAGGTACGCGTCGACGACGCGGGCGTACATCTGGTCAACGTGACCAGGACGCTGCACCTGCCCTGGCCGTCGATCCGAGCGGTCGACACCAAATGGGCGTTCGCGGTGGTGACCGGCTGGGGTACCTACACGGCCTGGGCGGCACCGGCCGGGAGTCGGCGATCCGGTCGCCAGCTCTCGCCGGGAGACGTCACCGACCTCCCCGAGTCCACGTTCGGACCCGGCCGCTCGATCCGTCCCGGTGACTCGCCGAACTCGCCGTCCGGTCAGGTGGCGATGATGGTGCGTCGCCGCCTGGAGGAGTTGCGCAGGGCCGGTCATCTGGACGACCCCAGGCTGGAGACCGACAAGGTTCCCAGCCGCTGGCACGTCGAGTCGCTCGCGGTCGGCGCAGCGCTGCTGTTGTGGGGCATGCTCGCCGTGCTCCTGTGAGCGGCTGACAACGCTCGAGCAAGGTCCGGCGTCACACCTTGTCCTCGGGCGGGGCGACCGTCGGGCGGTCACCGCCGGACAGCAGACCCGGATCGCCGGCGCCCGCAGCCGCCGGGAGCGACGACACACCGGTGCCGGCGGCGAACTCCAGATCCTTGCGCTTGGGGATGCGCTTCTGACGCGGGTCGAAGGCATCGCGCAGACCGTCACCGATGAAGTTGATGGCCAGCACGATGATGATGATGAAGACGCCCGGCCACAGGAACAGCCACGGCCTGGTCTGGAACGACTGGGCGAAAGCACTGATCAGTGAGCCCAGGGACTGGTCCGGGAACTGGATACCGAAGCCCAGGAAGCTGAGCGCCGCCTCTGTGAGGATGCCGCCGCCCATCAACAGAGTGGTGTTGACGACGATGACGCCGACGGTGTTCGGCAGGATGTGCTTGAAGATGATCCTCATGTCCGAGGCGCCGGCGACCCGGGCCGCGTCGACGAACTCGCGCTCCCGCAGCCAGAGGAACTCGCCGCGCACCAGCCGAGCGAGGCCGGTCCAGGACAGCAACCCGAGGGCGAGCGCGACCGGCCAGATGCCGCGGACGCCGAACACGAACCCGGCGACGGCGGTGATCAGGATGATCGGCAGCGTGATGATCAGGTCGGTGAAGCGCATCAAGACCGAGTCGACCCAGCCGCGGTAGTAGCCGGCGACGGCGCCGATCACGGTCCCGATCGTGGTGGCCAGGATGCCGAGCACCACGATGACGACGAGGGTCTGCTGCGTTCCCCGCATGGTGGCCGCGAACATGTCGAGCCCGGTCTCGTCCTGACCGAACGGGTGATCACCCCAGGCCCAGTGATCGGCGAAGGGCGGGATGCTCAAGGTGGAGACGCCGCCGGGAAGACCACCGTCCGATGTCTGGCTGTACGCCCACTTCCACCAGCCGGGGATCGGACCCCACCCGATCGAGGTCGCGGCCAGCAGGATCACCAGCGCCAGCACCACCAGCGAGATCATCGCGCCCTTGTGGCGCAGGAACCGCTTGCGGACGATCTGGCCCTGGGACAGGCCCGCGGTCTCCTTCTGCTCGAAGGACGACTCGTCGGGGATCACCCCCGCGCCGCTGTCGGAGGGAGCCGAGTCGGGAGCTTGGTGCGGGATCATGGTCATGAGGAGGTCACCCGGATTCGTGGATCGAGGAAGCCGTAGGCGATGTCGGCGACCATGTTGAAGAGGACGGCGACGATCGCGGTCACCAGGAACACCGCCATCACCGGATTGACGTCGAAGTTCGTCAGCCCCTGCTGGAACATGTAGCCGAGCGACCGCCAGCCGAACACCGTTTCGGTGAGCACCGCGCCACCGAGCAGACCACCGATGTCGAACGCGACGATGGTGGTCATCGGGATCAGCGCGTTGCGGAAGGCGTGCCGCATGACCACGGTCCGCTCGGTGAGGCCCTTGGCTCGGGCAGTGCGGATGTAGTCCTGGTTGAGCACCTCCAGCATGCTGGCCCGGGCATAGCGGGAGTGGCCGGCCAACGAGATCAACATCAGCGTGATCGTCGGTAGCAGCAGGTGACTGAACGTGTCGTTGACGCCGATCCAGAAGTCGCCCTTGAGGTTCGGCGTGGAGGAGCCGATGGTCGCGAGCGGCCGGTTGAACGTCAACTGCGAGTAGGTCTTCCAGGCCAGCATCGAGCGGTCGATGAAGATGATCACCGCGACGCCGAACGCGGTGAAGGCGCCGGTCCTGGCGTTGAGGCCGCGGTCGTCACCACCGAAGGCGTAGCCGACGACGATGCCGACGACGACGGCGATCGCGAGCAGCATCAGCAGCTTCAGGAACGACATGTCGTCTCGCACGAAGATCAGCACCGGGTAGTACATGGCGATGCCGATGACCGCGGTGGTCAGCGCGGAGTAGAGGGCTCGTCTGTTGCCGACGCCGGCAGTCAGGGTGGTGATGCCGAACGCGATGGCGATCGCCAGGACGGCGATCACCACGATGCCGAAGCCCGGGTCGAGCAGCCAGTGCGACGCGGAGACGTACCAGGTGAGCAACCCGAACACGAGCGCGACGAGCGCGGCGATCCCGAGCCGGCGCAGGAACCCCCCGCGCAGCAACGAGAACGACACCAGCCCGAAGAACAGGGCGATGATCAGCATCCAGGTGAGGGTGAACGTCGGGCCTGCCGGTTGCTGGACGAAGTTGTTGAACTTGATGGCCACCAGGTCCTTGAGCAGGATGCCCACCCAGAACACCGGCAGCGAGAAGAACAGGAACGTCATGAAGGTGACGGCGTAGTCGAAGCCGGAGTACTGCCGCAGGGCGGTGACGATGCCGATGGTGATGCCCAGGAAGATCGCCAGCACGGTCGCGGAGCTGACCAGCTTCAGTGACACCCCGAGGTAGTTGCCCAGGTTGTCGTTGACCGATCCCGTGGTGCCCGGTGCGGTGTAGTTGCCGAAGTTGCACTTCCCGACGAAGCACCCGCCGATGCCCTTTAGCCACTCCCAGTAGCGGACGATCCGCGGCTGGTCGAGGTTCAGCGCGTCGGTGACGTAACGGATGCGCTGCTGGCGCGCGGTGGGGTTGGAGATGTTCAGCGCCGACTCGAGCGGGTTGCCCGCGAACGAGGTGAGCATGTAGGCGATGAAGCTCGCCCCGAGGACGATGAAGAATCCGGCAATGATGCGCCGAACGATGAACGTGACCATCTGAGGCGGTGCTCCCAGGGGTGTGGGGGATGGAGGCGTCGGGTCACGTTAGCGCACTGCAGGCGCCGACGCCCTACTTGTGATCCGGCTAGTTTCCGATCTGGCTCAGTACGGACGAAAGCGGCGTGCCGGGCCACGATGCTGCCCGTGCACGCCGCTTGTCTGCGTGCGACACCCAGCGGCCGGCGGAGGAGCGAACTCCGCCCGCCGGCCGGTGGGTGTCAGTGCGAGATCAGCTCGCGGTCGTCCACTCCCAGAAGTTCCAGAAGTAGGTCGGTGCCAGCGAGATGGTCGAGACGTTCTTGACCTTGTTGGCGTTGAACGCCGTGATGTCCGGGAACTGGAAGATCACGGTGCCGAAGGCATCCTCGAACAGAGCCTTCTCCACGTTCAGGATCAGCTCCTTCTGCTTGGCAGGATCCGGGGTGATGTTCAGCTCGTTCAGGTAACCGTCCACGGTCTTGTTCGAGTAACCGTAGAAGTTGTTCTGACCGCCGGTGATGAAGTTCGGCGGGATCTGCGAAGCACCGATCGACGTCGACTGCCATCCGAAGAGGGCGGCGTCGTAGATCTTGGTGTTCGTCAGCTGCGACGACCAGTCGGCGTTCTTGCCGTCGACGACCTGGAAACCGGCCTGGGCGGCCGACTCGGAGATCAGCTTGTACTCGTTCGCGCGACGGACGTTCTTGTCGGCGTACATGAAGCGGACCTTCGGACTGGTGACGCCGGCCTTGGCCAGCAGCGCCTTCGCGCCTTCGATGTCGACGGTGCTCCAGTCCTTGGAGCCGTTGTCGGCGACGACGCTGTCGTAGTCCGGCGAGCCGGGCACGACGTTGAACGACTGACGCAGAACGGCGTCCGGGTTCAGCGGCTTGATCAGTCGATCGACGATCTGCTGACGCGGGACGGTCTTCAGGAAGGCCTGACGGACCTCCAGCGCCTTCTGCTTGTCGCCACCGTAGGTCTTGGCATCGAACGGACCGCCGTTGTTCTGCGCGAGGTCGACGTGCTCGTAGGTCGCGCCGTCGCCGGTCAGCACCGTGACGCCCTGGGCCTTGAGGTTGTTGGCAGCACCCAGCACGTCGACGGTCGCCTGCGGCTGGATGATGTCGACTTCCTGGTTCGCCAGCGCCTGCACCGAAGCCATGGCGTCACCGATGATGCGGTAGGTGATCTGGTCGACCGACGGGACCGGTCCCCAGCTGCCGTCGTAGTTCGGGTTGCGGGTGAAGGTCATGTACTGATCCTTCTTGATCTCCGACAGCACGTACGGGCCGGTGGAGAGGTACAGCGACTTGTCACCCGGCAGCTCGGTGAAGTCGAAGCCGGTGTTCCAGGTGTCGGCGATCTTCTTCACGTCGGCGACGGCGGCCTTGTCGACCTTGGAGGCGTCGACGAACTTGACGCCATCCGCGTCGGTCTTCTCGGTCGTCTTGCCGTCGAAGGCCTTCAGGTCCTCGATCAGCTTGGCGGTGGCGGCGGCGGGATCGTCGATCTTGAGCGCCTTCTGAGCCACGGCGTGCGCGGCGATGCCGGACTGCAACTGGAACGGGTAGTCGACGAAGGGCTTGTCGTAGACGATCGTCATCGAGAAGCCGTCATCGGACAGCTCCGGGAACTTGGTGACCAGCTCCATCGACGGCGCGGCGGAGTCGAACGCGATCGCGCTGCTGGGCAGCGGCACGCCGTTGTCGTCGGTGGCCAGGACGCCCGTGTTGTAATGCCCACCCTGAGCGGCCCAGGAGAGCAACAGGTCAGCAGCGCCGACCGGGGTGCCATCGGACCACTTGGCGGCCTTGTTGAGTGTGTACTTGATGGTCAGCGGGTCTTTGGAGACCAGCGAGCACTGCAGGTACTGGTCGTTGTTGACCAACTCGAGCTTGTCGTTGTAGTAGAAGCTCTGGGCCTGGGTCAGGTACGCGACGTTGGCGTTGTACGTCGAGTTGCCGTGCGAGGTGGTGTTGTTCCACGAGGAGATGCCCTCGTTGAAGGACACGTTGACGTTGCCGCCCTTGGTGGCCGGCGCCGGATACGCGCCGTGCGGCGTGCCACAGGCGCTCTCGCCGCCGGGCGGGGTGGCCCCGCTGCTCGGAGACTCGCTGCTGCCGGTTCCCGCGCTCCCGCTGCTGCCGGTTCCCGCACCATCGCTGCCGCTGGTGGAGGGAGTGGAACCCCCGCCGTCAGAGGTGGCCGCCGAGGTAGCCGGGCCAGAGGTCGCGGACGTTGCCGCAGGCGAGCTCGCACCGCCTTGCTGGCCGGTGTTGCCGCAGGCGGAGACCACCAATGCAGAGACTGCGGCGAGAGCAGTGATGGCCACTGCGCGTGTTCTTCTCATGGATCAAGTCCTCCTCGGAGACCGACGGACCCCATCCTGCGGCCCCCATCGACCGTAGACATGTGCCGGGCGCGCGGTTGCTCCCTTGTCGTATCTGACCCGCCGACAATGGCGGACCATCCCGCCTGTTGGAACCCCCGTGCGGAGATCGTGACCAAAGGGTGACCGCAAAGCGTCCATTCGGCGCAACTGGTTTACATCGAAGTCACCTTGTGAGCGGTGGATCTGTTGCGCAGCTGCAGAGCGACCGCAGATCTTCCTTGTCCTCAGCGGTGGTCCCAACCGGCCAGGCCGGCCAGCGGACCGGTCCACAGCCAGCCGGCGCGGCTGCCGCTGAGCACCGACCGGAGCTCCGGCGCCACGGCGAACACAGCCTGCGGCTGGCCGAGCGGGATCACCGGCAGCGCGGCGAGTACCGCAGCGCCGACGTCGCTGAGCACCTGCCGGCCAGCGCTGCCCTCCGTGCCGTCCGCGAGCAGCTGCAGCAGCGTGGGTTGCAAATCCGCGTTGCACCAGCCGGCGAGGTTGGCGCCGTGCCGCAGGTCGGCGACCGCTCCCCCGGATCCGGGCGGGTCCTCGGTCGTCGTGCCGGCCGTGCCCGGGCTCTCCTCGACGGTCGTGCCGACCGTCGAGACCGGCGGGTCGGCGATCCCGGTAGTGGTGGTCGGCGGGGTGGCGCCGGTCCCGCTCGCCGCGCCGGTCCCGCTCGCTGCGCCGCTCGTACCGGAGCCTGCCGTCGTCCTCGCACCGGCCGATGAGCTGGTCGATGCGCCGGTCGACTGCGGGGTGGTGACCGCCGGCGCCGCACCTCCGACCGGGCAGCCGTAGGATGAGATCGCCTCGATCGCATCCGACGTTCCGCGTGGCACTTCCAGCAGGGCCAGGTCGACGTGTCGCCCGCCGGCAGCGGGCTGCCCCAGCCGGGCGATGACGTCGTTGTCGGCCACCACGTCGACACCGATCCCGATGCGGCCCAGCTGGGTCTGGATCAGCCGGGCCGTGCGGGCCAGCGCAGGGATACGCGTCGGATAGCCGAGGGTGAGCGTCAGCGGGAGACCGTCCTTGAGCACGGCCGCCCCCGCTCCGCGCTCCCATCCGGCCGCGGCCAGGGCAGCGGCCGCAGCCGTGGGGTCCGCGAAGACCCCCGGCGGCCGCGTGCCGGCAGCCGCGTCGACGGCCGGCAGCTGCACCGGCGAGCCTTTGGGGAGCAGACCGTCCGGACGTGATCCGGTGTAGGCGTCGTCGAGTACGTCCGGCACGAGCCCGGCAGCGATCGCCCGCCGGACGTCCGCCGACGCAGTGGCCCCGGCAGTGGTGTCCATCACCAGCGTCACCGAGGCGGCGAGCGGTACCACTGTGCGGTCGGGCGGTGGGATCAATGCCGAGAGCTGTTGCGCAGCAGCGTTTCCGGGCTCGAGGAGGACTGCCTGTACATCACCCCGTCCGAGTGCGGCGACCAGCTCGGTCGGGGTTCCCAGCCGGAGCACCACGCCGTTGGGGCCCGGTTGGGCCGCCCAGTACTTGTCGTTGCGGCGCAACGTGATCTGGCCGGTGACCGCATCGAAACCGGAGAACCGGTACGGCCCCGCCGTGACCGGTACCCCTCCGGACAGCCCGCCGAGGAACCCGCCGGGGGCGTCCTTGAGGATGTGTGCGGGCAACAGCGGCGAGAACATGCTCTGCCAGTCGGCGACCGGAGTGCTGAACGTGATCCTCACCTGCTTGCCGGCCGCCGCTGAGTCGATGCCGGTGATGAGCGCATAGGGAGCCGCGCCGCGGACCCCGGTCTGCTGCTGGAGCTGGTCCCGCAGATACCGGAAATCCTCTGCGGTGACAGGTGTTCCGTCTGACCAGGACGCGGCCCGGGAGATCTCGTAGGTCACCGTGAACGGATCGGTGGAGGTGACCGACGCCGACGTGACAACGGTGCCGTCCAGCTGCCGTCGTCCCGCTTCATCGACCACCGAGACCGACGGCAGGGTGAGCGCAGCGACCGCGGTGGTCGCGGTGGACGCGTCGGCGATCGCGTACGGGTTGAATCCCGTGACGACCGCGTCCAGGCCGATCGTCAGCGACGGATCCTCCGCCGCGGGGGTGGTGACCGGGCCCGAAACACTCACCGACGGGCTCGGCGAGGAGCCGCCGGTGGACACGCTCGGCGCACTGCTGGAAGACGGATCCGGTGGCTGCGGGACCGGCAGACCGGGTGGCGTGCAGCCGGCCAGCGCAAGTGCGGCACCCAGGGCGAGCGCCCGCAGCACGGGCGCACGCACGGGTCGTCTCACAGTGACCAGGGTAGAGCGAGCGTCCTCACGGTGATCGAGCGACGAAGGAGACGAGACCCCGTCCCCGCACGACCCCGGACGCAGCGACCCACGGTGATCGAGCGACGAAGGAGACGAGATCCCGTCCCCGCACGGCTCCGGCCCCGGCGCGCTCAGGTCTGGTTCTTGGCCCGCGAACGGGTCCTGGCCCGCTCACTCCCGTTGAGCACCAGCTTGCGGATGCGGGCCGAGATGGGAGTGACCTCGACGCACTCGTCGTCGGAGCAGAACTCCAGGCTCTGCTCGAGGCTCAGCGCCCGCGACGGCACCAGGTGGACGAGCTCGTCGCCACTAGACTGCCGCATGTTGGTGAGCTTCTTCTCCTTGGTGATGTTGACGTCCATGTCCTCGGAGCGGGAGTTCTCGCCGACGATCATGCCCTCGTACACCTCGGTGGTCGGCGGGATGAACATGGCACCGCGTTCCTGCAGCGCGAACATCGCGAACGGCGTGGCCCGGCCGGCGCGGTCGGCGACCAGCGACCCGGACGGCCGGGTGCGCATCGGTCCGGTCCACGGGCCGTAGCCGTCGAACAGCGTGGACGCGATGCCGGTGCCGCGGGTGTCGGTGAGGAACTCGGTGCGGAAGCCGATCAGGCCGCGGGAGGGGATGTGGAACTCCAACCGGATCCAGCCGGTGCCGTGGTTCGTCATGGTCTCCATGCGGCCCTTGCGGACGGCCAGCAGCTGGGTGACGGCGCCGAGGTACTCCTCGGGCACGTCGACCGTCAGTCGCTCGAAGGGCTCGTGCAGCTTGCCGTCGATCTCGCGGGTGACGACCTGCGGCTTGCCGATGGTGAGCTCGAAGCTCTCCCGGCGCATCTGCTCGACGAGGATCGCCAGCGCGAGCTCGCCGCGGCCCTGCACCTCCCAGGTGTCGGGTCGGTCGGTGTTGAGCACGCGCATCGAGACGTTGCCGATGAGCTCTTGGTCGAGGCGGTTCTTCACCTGGCGGGCGGTGAGCTTCTTGCCACCGTCGCGGCCGGCCAGCGGCGAGGTGTTGATGCCGACGGTCATCGAGATGGCCGGCTCGTCGACGGTGATCGGCTCGAGTGCGACCGGGTTCTCCGGGTCCGCGAGGGTTTCGCCGATCGTGATCTCTGCCATCCCGGCTACCGCAATGAGGTCGCCGGCCCGGGCCGACTCGACCGGCACCCGGTCCAGGGCCTCGGTGATCAGCAGTTCGGTGATCTTCGTGCGCTCGATCGTGCCGTCGAGCTTCATCCAGGCCACCTGCTGGCCCTTGGTGATGGTGCCTTCGATGATCCGGCACATGCCGATGCGGCCCAGGAACGGCGAGGCATCGATGTTGGTGACCTGCGCCTGCAGCGGCGCGCCCTCGGTGTACTCCGGCGCCGGGATGGCGGCCAGCAGGGTGTCGAACAGCGGGTCGAGGTTCTCGTGGTCCGGCATCTCGCCGTTGCCCGGCTTGTTCATGCTGGCGCGGCCGGCGCGGGAGGCGCAGTAGACGATCGGGAACTCGATCTGCTCCTCGTCGGCGTCCAGATCGATGAAGAGGCCGTAGGTCTCGTCGACCACCTCGTCGATCCGGGCATCGGCGCGGTCGGTCTTGTTGATGACGAGCACGACGGGCAGCCGCGCCTGCAGCGCCTTGCGGAGCACGAAGCGGGTTTGCGGCAGCGGGCCCTCGGAGGCGTCGACGAGCAGCACGACACCGTCGACCATCATCAGCGCCCGCTCCACCTCGCCACCGAAGTCGGCGTGGCCCGGGGTGTCGACGATGTTGATGATCATCTCGGTGGTCTCGCCCGGCGCAGCGCCGGGCGTCTGCATGGTGCGGTGCACCGCGGTGTTCTTGGCGAGAATGGTGATGCCCTTCTCGCGCTCCAGGTCGCCGGAGTCCATCACCCGGTCGGTGTGCGCGCTGCCCTCACGGAAAGCGCCCGACTGCCACAGCATGGCGTCGACCAGGGTCGTCTTGCCGTGGTCGACGTGGGCGACGATGGCGACATTGCGAAGATCGGACCTGATGGCCATGTGGCTGGGTACTCCTGGAGCTCGGGGAAGGTCTCGGGATCGGCGCCGCCCTGAGGGCAGGCCAATTGACCAACTTACCGGGCCGCCGCCATCAGTCGGGGTGTCCGCGGGCTCCGACGTGACCAGTCCCTCAGCAGCGGTACCCCACCGATGGCTCTCGGTGGGGTACCGGTGCGTGCTGCAGGACCCCTTCGCCGGACCCGCGCCGGGAGGTCGGACGAACTAGCGTCCCGACGACTTGTTCAGGCTCGTGTCCAGGCCGGCCGGCGGATACGTGCCGGGTGGCCCGCCGAAGGGTGTGCCCTCCCGGGCATCGCCCTCCTCTATCGCCGTCGGGTTCAGCACTCTGAACAAGAAACTCTTGGTGCGCTCCTCCTGCGGGTTGCCGATCACCTGTTCCGCGGTTCCCTGCTCGACCAGGTAGCCGCCGTCCATGAACACGACCCGGTCGGCCACATCGCGGGCGAATGCCATCTCGTGGGTGACGACCATCATCGTCATCCCCTCCTTGGCCAGCCCCTTCATCACCGCGAGAACCTCGCCCACCAGCTCCGGATCCAGCGCTGACGTCGGCTCGTCGAAGAGCATCAGGTCCGGTTCCATCGACAGCGACCTGGCGATGGCGACACGTTGCTGCTGGCCACCGGACAGCTGGGCCGGGAAGGCCTTGTCCCGGTGGGCGAGCCCCACCCGGTCGAGGTTCGCCATGGCGACCTTCTCTGCCTCCGACCTGCTGCGCCCCAGCACCCGTCGCTGCGCGATGGTGAGGTTGTCCAGCACCGTGAGGTGCGGGAACAGGTTGAACTGCTGGAACACCATGCCGATCGAGCGGCGTACCGAATCGATGTCGCACTCGACGTCGGTGACGTCCGCACCGTTCACGATGATCTGCCCGGCCGTGGGTTGCTCCAGCAGGTTCACGCAGCGCAACAGCGTCGACTTGCCGGACCCGGACGGCCCGATGACGCAGACCACCTCGCCCTGACCGACCTCGAGGTCGATCTGCTTGAGCACCTCGACCTCGCCGAACTTCTTGACCAATCCCCGCACCGAGATGGTCCCGGCCCTGCCGGCCTCGATGTCCTGCCCACGACGGATGGCCATCTCAGAACCTCCTCTTCGCCTGGCGCCGCTCCAGTGCCGCGACGACCTGCGACAGGGGCAACGTGATCACCAGGTAGAACACGCCACTGAGGATCAGCGGGGTGGAGCCGGCGTTGATACCGGTCACGCCGCCGGTGGCGAACAGCTGACCCAGCTTCGTCAGCTCGTACTGCTGCGCCGTGACTCCGAGCGCGTAGACCAGGGACGAATCCTTGACCAGGTAGATGAGCTGGTTGGTCATCGGCGGGATGATGATCCGGAAGGCCTGTGGCAGCACGATCGTCGCCATCGCCCGCCCCTGGGACATACCCAGTGACCGGGCCGCCTCCGTCTGCCCGCGCGGGACGGCCTGAATTCCACCTCTGATCGTCTCTGCGACGTACGCCGCCGCGGTCAGCCCCAGCCCGAGACCGACCTTCACGTAGAAGTTCCGGACGAACTCGGAGTCCGGGAACACGACGGGCAACCCGAAGTTGACCAGGAACAGCACGACGAGTGCGGGCAGCCCACGGAAGATCTCGATGTAGATGTTCGCGAGCGCCCGATACAGCCAGAACGAACTGATCTTCATCAGCGCAACGACCAGCCCGACCACCAGCGCCACCACGAAGGCGGCCAGGGTGAACAGCAGCGTGTTCACCAGACCGACCTTGAGCATCCGCGGGAAGGTCTTCCCCACCGTGTCCAGGTTGAGGAACTGGGTGTTGAAGCGGGACCAATCGCCGATCAGGGCGATCACCACGATCACGGCAATCAGTGCCAGGTACTGCGCCGAACGCACGACGAACGTGGACTGGCTGCGGGTGAGTCCCCTACGTCGGGCGTCCGTGCTGGGCGGACCACCGAGACCCGCACCGGATTCAGTCATCGGAATCCCACTCCGTCTTCCGACGACCCGATCAGCCCGCGCTCGAATCGATCCACTTCTTGAAGCTGGCCTCGTACTTGCCGTCCGACTGCGACTGCTTGATGACGAAGTTCGCCACCGCGATCAGTGCAGTGTTGCCCTTCGCGGCACCGAAACCGTACTGCTCGCCGGTGTTGAAGTTCTTGACGATCTGGACCGCGCCCGCCTGCTGCTTGACGTAGTCGTTCAGCGCCGGCTGGTCGTGGATCGCCGCATCGATCGCGTTGGTCTGCAGTGCTTGCTCCTCGTCCGAGATGTTCTGGTATTCAACGACGGTGTAACCGGACTCGGCAGCGTTGGCGTTGGCGTACTCGAGGCCAGTCGTGCCGGTCTGGGCGCCCAACTTCTTGCCCTTCAGCCCGGACAGGTCGGTGACGGGGCTGTCCTTGAGCACCATCAGTGCCTGGGAGGCGTCGTAGTAGGGGTCGGAGAACTCGATGACCGCCTGACGCTCCTTGTTGATCGTCATGGCAGCCGCGGCGATGTCGCAGTTCTTGGAGGCCATCGCCTGGCCCGACTTGATGCCGGAGAAGTCGATGGAGACGACCTTGGTGGTCACCCCGAGCTGCTCGGACATCCAGTCCATGAAGTCGATGTCGAAGCCGGTCACCTTGCCGGTGCCGTCGTCACCCTCGAACGGCGGGTACGGCAGCGAGGTGCACACGGTCAGCGACGCCGGATCGACCAGCGTCGCCTTGGCGGCGGTCTTCTCGGCATCCGTCAGCGCGGTCGGCGCTGACCCGGTCATCGCAACGCTGGCGCTGGTCCCGCCGCTGCTGGATCCCGCGGAGCTCGACTCGCCGGAGCTGGACTCCGTACCGCTGGACTCCATACCGCTGCTGGACTCCATACCGCTGCTGGACTCCATACCGCTGCTGGACTCCATACCGCTGCTGGACTCCATACCGCTGCTGGACTCCATAGTGCTGCTGGACTCCGTCATGGAGGCCGCGGTGGTGCTGGCCGCCGGGGTGGAGCCGCTCGAACCGGGGGCAGCGTCACTGCCGCAGGCGGCAGTGGTCAGCACGACGGCGAGGCCGCCGGCGATCAGTGCGGCCCGCAGGCCGCGGGGCTGGGTGGTCGAATTCCGCATGCTGTTCTCCGTCTACTTCGGGGACGACCACCTCAGGCGGTGGTCGGAACGTCGATCGGACTGTTCGATGCTGGTGTTCGGTCGTGCTGCGGTGCGCGTGATCGTGACATGGTGCCATGCCCACGATGACGGGCATGTGTCCATCACGATTCATGCAGCTGTCCTCTGTCGGCCACCTCATCACCTCGCCGTCAGCGGCGCAGCAATTCCTGCAGTGCCGGGACCAGGACCCGGTCGGCATCCAGCCAGTCGACGTCGGCCAGTTCGTCGCCGGCGAGCCAGCGGACGGCAGTGTGCTCGATGAGCACCGGCTCGTCGTCGGTGGCGCAGCGGTGGACGCGGAGCACCGCGCCGCCCGGCAGCCCCGGCACTTCCACCACCAACCGGTGCTGCACCGTCACCTGCAGCGCGAGTTCCTCCCGCAGTTCCCGCGTGAGCGCCTGCTGCTCGGACTCCCCCAGCTCGACCTTGCCGCCCGGCAGCTCCCACCGGCCCGCACCTGACCTGGCCGGACCTCGTTGCGCCACCAGCAGTTTCGGCCGCCCGTCGCGCTCGGCGACGACGGCACCCGCCACCACGATCGGGGTCTGCTCGGCGATCAGCAGCGCGATTCCGAGCAGCAGCTCGCCGAACCTGAGCACCCGACGACGGACCGCAGCGGCTCGGACGTTGCCGCCATGGAGCGTCACCGCCACCTCCGTCAGGGCGCCGGCGGCGGTGGCGGTGATCTCGAACCCGAGGATGCCGCCGTGCCCGGCCCGCAGTACCGGCAGACCATCCGGCTCGGTGGTGACCGTCCACGCGGTGGATCCGGGTACCGGTGAGTCGAACCGGGCCCCGCCCGAGAGCTTGACCACGTCCCTGTCCTGGAGCACGGCACTGGCGTCTCCCAACGCTGTCTCCCCGATCGGGACACCGTCGCGCAGCACCCGGGCCCGCCCGCCGGCCGCCCGGGCCGCGCGGCGAAAGGTGTCCGCCTCGCCGAGGGCGTGGCCGAGCGCGGAAACCGGGACGTCGAGCAGGGATCCGACACGAAGGCTTGTCACGAGGGTCAACTCTGCCAGCCGCACCCGTGTCGATTGCCTCAGCTGGGTGGCTGCCGCTGCGCCGGCCCGGGGTCGGTGGGCAGCGGGGCCATCCCCGCCGGATCGACCGTCAACCGGACCTCGTCCCCGATCTCGGGCAATTCGGACGCCATCGCCGGCAGCAGGTGGCCGCCGACCCTGACAGCGAGCACCACGCCGTCCGGGGTGGCGCGCACCCGGCTCACCACGCCGGCGAGCACTGCAGCAGTCCCGGCCGGTGCAGACCCGAACGGTGCAGACCCGGACGGCGCGGGGGTGACCACCCGCAGTGCACTGGGGCGCAGCGCGAGCGGACCCCGCGGCAACCCCCGAATACCGTGTGCCGCAGGCAGGATGAGCTGGTAGCCGACGAACCGGGCCGACCATTCGTCCAGCGGTGCGCGCCAGAGATCGACCGGGGCGCCGCGCTGGTGGATCCGGCCGTCGCGCATCAGGGCAACGGTGTCCGCGACGGCGAAGGCCTCCTGCTGATCGTGGGTCACGAACACCGCCGTGGTCCCGGTGGTGTCGAGTACCTCCCGGATCACCTCGAGCATCCGGCCGCGCAGTGCGGCGTCCAGCGCGGCGAGCGGCTCGTCCAGCAGCAGCAGCCGCGGCTTCGCCGCCAGCGCCCTGGCCAGTGCGACCCGCTGGGCCTGGCCACCGGACAGCTCATGGATCCTGCGCTGCCCGTACCCGGGCAGCCCGACGAGCTCCAGCAGGTGGTCGATCTCGGCAGGTCGGTCGCCCCCCGACGGCAGGCCGTACCCGATGTTGCCGGCCACCGTGCGGTGCGGGAACAGCGCACCGTCCTGGAACATCAGCCCGAACCGCCGTCGATGGATGGGAGTGTGCACGAGATCCGTTCCGTCCCAGCAGATGTGGCCCGCCGTGGGTCGTTCGATTCCGGCGATCGCCCGCAGCAGCGTCGATTTGCCGCAGCCCGACGGACCCAGCAGGGCCAGCACCTCGCCGTCCGGCACTGTCAGATCCACGGCGTCGACGGCGGTGACGGCCTGCGCCCCCGACCCGAAGCGGACGCTCAGCGCATCGATCTCGAGCACGTCAGAACCCTCCCAGGTGGTCGGCAGCGTTGCGTCGGTCGCCGCGCCGCACCAACGACTCCACCAGCAGCACGGCGAGCACGCAGGTCACGGCCAGCACCGTCGCCGCAGCCAGCGCAGTACCGGTGTTCGCCGCGCCGGGCCTGCTGATCAACCGGCCGATGACGACGGGCAGGGTCGGATTCTGCGGGGTCGCCAGGAAGCTGCTGGCGCCGAACTCGCCCATCGCGATGACGAACGCGAACGCAGCAGCTCCGGCCAGGGCTCGCGAGACGATCGGCAGGTCGACGTCCCGCCACACCCGCAGCGGTGACGACCCGAGCACCGCGGCCGCCTGTCGCAGTCGGTCATCGGTCGAGCGCAGGACCGGCAGGATCATCCGGACCACCAGGGGCATGGCCACCAATCCCTGCGCCACCGGCACCAGCCACGGTTGACCCCGCCAGTCCAGCGGCGCGGAATCGAAGGCGATCAGGAACCCGAAGCCGACCGTCACCGCCGACACCCCGAGCGGCAGCATCATCACCGCATCGACGCTCGACAGCAGTCGTCGCCCCGCCGTGCTGCGCGGGCGTCGGGCGAGCAGTGCACTCACCGCGAGGCCGACCACGAGGGCGCCGATGGCCGCGAACACCGCTGCCCGCAACGAGTTCCCCAGCGCCGTGGTGACCGGCACCAGCATGATGTTGTCCGCCCCCAGGGTGCCGAGGGCCCGGTAGTTGTCCAGCCCCCATCCTGCTCCCGTGCTCGTCTGCGTGCGGAGTGACCGCACCACGAGCACGGCGATCGGCACCACCATCGCCAGCACGGTGACGGCAGTGATCAGTACCGCGGGGACGGCGCCCCTGGTGATCCCGCGCCGCAGCGTCGAGGCCGTCCGCCAGGTCGCCTCGGCCCGCGACCGGAGCAGCCCGGTGATCGCCAGCAGTACCGCGACGGCGACGATCTGCACGACTGACAGCACCGCCGCCGTCCGCAGGTCGAAGATGACGACCGTCTGCCGGTAGATCTCCGTCTCCAGGGTCCGGTAGCGGCCGCCACCCATCACCAGCATGATCCCGAAGCTGGTGGCGCAGAACAGGAACACCATCGAGGCGGCACCCAGTACGGCTGGCATCAGTGCGGGCAGTGTCACCGTGGCGAACGCGCGTACCGGTCCGGCCCCCAGGCTGCGTGCGGCGAGCACCTCCCGATCGTCCAGACCCGCCCAGGATGCGCCGACAGTGCGCACGACGACGACGTAGTTGAGGAACACGTGGGCCGCGAGGATGGCGCCGACGGTCCCGTCCCACCCCCAGGAACCGAGCGGACCGTCGTCTGCGAAGAGCGTCCGGAACGCCAATCCCACCACCACGGTCGGCAGCACGAACGGAATCGTGACCAGGGCGCGCACCACTCCCCTGCCGCGGAACGAACAGCGGTACAGCACGTACGCACCGGGGATTCCGAGCAGCAGACACAGCCCGGCGGAGGCTGCCGCCTGCCACACCGTGAACCAGAGGATCTGCCGGATCCTGCTGCGTCCCAACACCTCACCGAATGCCCCCAGCTGCCAGGATCCGTCCTCCAGCAGCCCACGGCCCAGTAGCGTGCCCACCGGATAGAGGAAGAACAGCCCCAGTGCCGCGACCGGCAGCGCGGCCAGGACCATCAGTCCGGTCGCCCGTCGGGAACCGGACGGGGGAAGGCCGACCGGCGGCCGCGCCCGTTCCAGGGTTCCCGCCAGGGCGGACATCGGCGTTCTCAGCTCTCCATCAGATCGGACCAGGACGAGATCCAGCCCTCCCGGTTCGCGGTGATCTCGGCCGGATCCATCTCCGCCGGCGCCGTGGCCACCGGTGCGAACTTCTTCCAGTCCGCCGGCAGCGCGGTGTGCGCATCGACCGGGTAGACGTACATCTGCTCGGGGACAGCAGCCTGGAACCCGTTGCTCAGCATCCAGTCGACGACCTTCTGGGCGCCGGTCGGGTTCTGCGCGCCCTCGAGCACTCCGACGTATTCGATCTGGCGGAAGCAGGTGTCCAGCAGTGCAGCCGTCGGCGCCGCGGTGTCCCCGGCAGCGGCCTCGAACGGCGGTGACGAGGCGTACGACAGCACCAACGGCCGGTCACCCTTACCGGTCGAGCCGGAGAAGTCGACGGTGTACGCATCGTTCCAGCCGGCGGTGATCTTCACCCCGTTGTCCTTGAGCTGCTGCCAATACGCCTGCCACTTGTCGGCGCCGAAGTGCGCGATCGTCCCCAGCAGGAACGCCAGACCCGGTGAGCTGGTCGCGGGCGAGGGCACCACGAACAGATTCTTGTACTGCGGTTGCGTGAGATCCTCGTAGCTGGTCGGCGGCTGGATGTTCTTGCCTGCGAACCACTTCTCGTCGACGTTGACGCAGGCGTCGCTGTAGTCCACCGCGGTCAGCCGGCCATCAGTGGCGGCGGAGTAGGTGGTACTGCCGTTACCGGCCGCCGGCGAGGTGTAGGGCGCGAACACACCCTCGTCCAGGGCGCGGGAGGCGAACGTGTTGTCGACGCCGAACGCTACGTCGCCCAGCGGCTTGTTCTTGGTGAGCACCAACTGGTTCACCATCGCACCGGCGTCACCCTGGGCGATGATCTTGAGGGTGATCCCGGTGTCCTGCTGGAACTTCGCGACGACGTCCTTGGTCATGTTGAACGAGTCGTGGGTGACGAGCGTGACCTCACCACCGCCGGCGGCGTTGCGGGTCGATCCGGTGCCGGCGGGCGTACTGGACGGGGAACTCGACGCAGCACTGGACGCAGTGCTCGACGGGGAACTCGACGCAGCACTGGACGCAATGCTGGATGGCGAGCTCGCCGCTGCGCTCGTCGACGGCGTCGGGCCACCGCTCTGTGCCGGTGTCGCGGCCGAACCGCAGGCGGTCAGCGTGAACGCTGCGGCGGTGAGCGCCAGGGCAGCGCGGCGGCCGCGCCACCGGAGGGTGGAGTACGTCATGGGGTGCCTTCCCGAAGGTCAGCACGGGTGATCGATGAGAGGACGTCCCTGCGCCGGCATGATCCGGATCAGGTTCGACGGTCAGGGACTTCGTGTCCCTCTCTCAGCCCGGCGCACCGGACTCCCGTGTCTCCTGTGACGCTACGCGGTTGCGGGGACCTGGGTCGCAGCGGCCACCGCTCTGCGTCCGACTGTCAGCAACACCACCAGGGTCGCGATCCCCAGCACGGGATAGACGGCACCGAGCAGTCTCACCCACAGCGCCAGCGGCTCCCCGGCTCCCCAGGTCCTCGCCTCCTGGGCCGCGAGGAGCGGCATCAGGAATGCCAACGTCACCACCGCCCAGCTGCCGGCCAGCCACTGCACGGCGCGCTCCGCACGCCGAGGGCCGCACCAGCACCACAGCACCAGCGGCAGGACCCACACCCAGTGGTGGTTCCAGGAGATCGGCGAGATCTCCAGACCGATGAACTGCACTGCCAGGAAGGCCGCGAGGCGGTCGCCGGCCCGCAGCGACCCGACGGCGGCCAGGATCCCCAGCACGATCACACCGACCACGGCGACGGCCCAGAGGACGGTCGAGTCCTCCCCCGCCAGCCGGTCGATCGCTCCCCGCAACGACTGGTTTCGGACCGCCGCGACCACTCCTGTGCGCTCCGGTTCGAAGATCAGCTCGGTGAAGTACCGCCCGGTCAGATCGGGGACGACGAGCAGCGCCAGCAGTCCCGTCGCGACGAAGGTCGCCACCGCTGCGGCCACCGCGGAGAACCGTCGGGAGAGCAGATAGAACAGGCCGGTGACGGCGGGGATCAGCTTGATGCCCGCGGTCAGCCCGACAGTGACACCGGCGACCCAGTCCTTGGTCGCCACCGCGCCCAGCAGCAGCACCGTCATCAACAGCAGGTTGATCTGCCCGTAGTTGAAGGTGGTCCGCACCGGCTCCACCCACAGCGCGACCGCGGTCCCGAACAGCACGACCCCGCGCACCAGAGGCGCGGCCCAATGCCCGCCGGGTCCGGTCTTCCCGAGCAGCCGCAGCGTCAGATACAGCGAACAAGCCACCAGGATGACGCTCAGCACCTGCCAGATCACCGCGGCGGCCGCGAACGGCAGCTGGGCCAGCGGCCAGAACACCATCGCGGCGAACGGTGGATAGGTGAAGGGCAGATCCTCCTTCGGCGTCAGGAAGGAGTAGAGCATGCCGTCCCCGAGATGCAGCGGACCGGCGACGTACACCCGCAGATCGATCATCCGGAACCCGTCGACTCCCTGTGCCATGACCAACGGATGCAGGCACAGCGAGACCAGCAGCACCAACACCGGGATGACCGGGGATTCCAGCCACGACCACCTCGACCTCGTCGCACTCATCGCGTCCCCGCGCCGCTGGTCGCGGCCGGTCGCGCCGCCAGCAGCTCCGGGCGGAGCCGCGCCACCACGAGGAACACCAGGCACCACAGGACCGGCAGTCCGGACAGCAGCCGGATCCCGAGACCGGCGCTTGCATAGTCGGTGTCGGGGCTGAGGTACGTCCCCGGGTGCAGACACCAGACGATGACCCCGCTGATCACCAGGGCGAGCACCAGCCGGCGGTCGGCAGGCTGGCCCGTCGTCCGCCGGATCTCCAGGAAGCGCTGCACCAGGCAGGCCAGCGCGGGCATCACCCAGACCGCGTGGTGCATCCAGCTGACGGGGGCGACGAGGATCCCGGCGAGTCCGGTGACGGCCAGCGTGGCAACCGGCGCCGATCGGGCCTCCGTCCTGACGACGGCGCCGAGAGCGAGCAGCACCACCACCACCGACACCACGGCCCACAGGATCGCCTGGACCAGCTGGTCGGGAATCACCCGGCTGATCCAGCCGCGCACCGACTGGTTCTGGATGTTGCTGACGTCGCCGACGCGGGCGGTGTCCCACAGGTAGTCGGTGAAGAACCGCCAACTGGCGGACGGCAGCACCAGCGCGGCCAGAGAAGTGGCGACCGCCGCAGTACCGACAGCGACTGCCAGGGCTCGCCAGCGTCGGGTCGCCAGCAGCGGCAGCAGGAAGACGCCGGGGGTGATCTTGAGCGCCATGGCCAACCCGATCCCCATCCCGGTCCACCGCGGCCGGTGCACCGACACCCTCAGCAGGTCGACGGTGATCAGCGCCGCCAGCACCAGGTTGATCTGGCCCAGCGACAGGTTCTGCCGCCACGGTTCGAGAGTGAAGGCGAGCGGGGTGGCGACCAGGACAGCAGCGGCCAGTGACCTGCCCCTGATCAAAGCGGTGCGGGCGATCACCAGGGCAACGCACGCAGCTCCGCACACCACGATGAGCGCGAGCATGACGATCTGCAGCGCCGGGAACGTCATCCACCCGATCGGCCACAGCACGACGGCCGCGAACGGCGGATAGGTGAATCCCAGACTGCCCATCAGTGCGTCGGGCTGGCTGTAGGAATAGACGTCGTTGCCCCGGTGCCACCAGGCGATCGCATCGAAGTAGATCCGCAGATCGAACTGGTGCAGCCAGGTCGAGGCGGTCAGAGCGACCAGCACGGACATCGCGCAGGCGGCGATGAACGCGACGACCAGCCGGCCAGGAGAGCGATACCAGAGCCTGGCAGTCGCGGCGTGCGGATCGATCACGCCCTGATCCTGCCCCAGAGGTGGCCTACCTCGACGACCACTCGCTCTCCAGGACTCCGAAGATCAGCTCCGTCCCCCAGACCCCCTCGCGCACGTCGTTCTCCACCAGCCTGGCCTCCTGGCGCATCCCCAACCGGCGGCAGACCGCCGCCGAAGCGTTGTTCTCCTCGTCGAGCCGGGCGTACACGCGGTGGAAACCGTAGTGGCCGAAGGCGATGTCGATGACGGCCCTGGCGGCCTCCGTGGCGTACCCGCGGCCGGCGACCGAGGGGTGGAAGACATAGCCGACCTCGGCCTGCCGCGCCGGTCCGGAGGTCCACTTCAGGATCACCTCACCGATCACCCGGGTGGAGCCGCGCTGCTGGATGCCCAGCACCAGGGCGTCGCCCTCCCCGGAGAACCGCAGCGCAGACACCTTCGCGAGCACCTCGCGGGTCCGTTCCAGGGTCTGCGGATCCCGGTACAGATACCGGGCGACGTCCGGCAGGCTCTGGTACGCGTGCACGTCGTCGAGATCGTCGATCAGCAAGCCCCGCATCGACAATCGCTCGGTGTGCAGCGGCAGTGGTGGCAGCGAGGTCGGTTGGGGTGGGGTGGGGACAGGATGAGCGATCTGCGCCGGTGACGCCGACTTGGTGGAGTCCATCCGAGCAGGGTAGTGATCTGCTCCCTGGTTGCTCATCGAGCGGCCTCCCGTCCCCTCGTGCCACCGCGGCTGATCGAACAAACGAAGTGCGACGAGATCTCCTCACAGAACACGTCGCCAGTGATCAAAACCTGCCCTCCGCGGGGACTTCCTGATTGCTGCGGTCCACTTCTGTGAGCGCAGCCTGGGAGTCGCGGTTGTCCACAGTCACTGAGTTCTCCACATTCCGATCGACATGACCTCGCCACGTCGCGGAACCGGCCGATCCTGCTGTTCATGCGACCTGCCGACTTCCTCACCGCGAACGGACCGATCATCGCCCGGCGCGACCACCCCGAGCACACCGCAGCGATCGGCTGGGCACTCCGCACCGGCCAGTTGGTGCGCACCCTGCCCGGCGTTCTACTGGTCCCGGAGATCGCCGACGACCTGCGCTGGCGGATGGCTGCGGTCGCAGCCTGGGACTCGGACGCGGTGATCGTCGGCGAGGCTGCTGCCGAGGTCAGCTTCTGGCCGGAGCTGCGGGTCACCGAGATCGAGGTGGCTGCGCGAAGTGCGACCCGATCACCCGGATACCGCTTCAGCCGGCGGTCACTGCCGACCGACCTGATCGACGACTCACGGCGGGTTCGGCTCGCGGTTCCCGCTCTGGCGGCGCTGGATACGGTCGGGACCCAGGGCACCGACGCGATCGATCGAGCGCTTCGTTCCCGGCGCGTATCGCTGGACGACCTGTGGGCCGCGCTGCGCGCCACCCCGCACCGTGCCGGAAACCGAGAGAAGTGCCGGGCCCTTGTCCGGTCGCGTCACAAGCCGTGGTCCCATGCCGAACGACTTGCCCATCAGCTGCTCGATGCGGCAGGCATCCGCTCCGGCTGGAAGGCCAACCACAAGGTCTGGGTGCAGGGTCAGCTCTACCGCATCGACATCGCCTTCCGCGGCCAACTGCTCGCCGTCGAGATCGACGGCCGACTGCACGAAGACGATCCGGACATCTTCGAGACCGATCGCACCCGGCAGAATGCGCTGATCAGAGCCGGGTGGCGGGTACTGCGCTTCACAATGGCGATGCTCACCAACAGCCCCACGTACTTCATCGCCGAGATCCGCGCCGCCCTGGCTGCTCGCTGAACTGCTCACAGAACTGGTCCTCAGTGACCGATATTCGGCTCCCAGGGGCGGATTTCGATCACTGGCGACCGCTTCTGTGAGCGGATCTCCTAGTCTCTGCAGTCGTGGAACCGAGCGCGCTGGTCTGGTACGTGAGCTACGGCTCCAACCTGTCTCGCGCCCGCTTCCTGGCCTATCTGCAGGGCGGCCGGATCGCCGGCTCGGCCCGGGAGTATGCGGGGGCGTTCGATCGCACGGAACCGCTCGACGACGCGGCGGTCGAACTGCCCGGCCGCATCTACTTTGCGGGCGAGTCGAAGACCTGGGGCGGCGGGATGGCCTTCTACGACCACGACGAGCACGGACCGACGCCCGCGCGGGCGTACCTGATCACCGCTGCCCAGTTCGCGGACGTCGCCGCGCAGGAGATGCACCGCCTGCCGGATCCGGCGGATCCGTTGCAGCGCATCGTCATCGACGAGTTCGAAGGCGGGCGGCACACAGCAGGCCCCGGCCGGTACGAGACGTTGATCGAGGTGGGCGTCCGCGATGGGGTCCGGATGCTGACGTTCACCTCCCCGCACGGCGCGGGCGCGGTGTCGCACACCGCACCGTCGGCCACCTATCGGGCGCTCATCGCCGCCGGCCTCGCCGAATCGCACCACTGGGATCCGGCCCGGATCGACAGCTACTTCTTCCGGATCACGTCGCCCGTCACCGGTCCGTCCCACGACCAGCGCGGGATCGACTGACCGGGCGCCACCTCGTCCGGACTGCGGTGATGAGCAGCCATCCGCACATTGGCCCACCGGAAGTAGGCGCTCAGAGTGTCCCCCAGCGAGGTCCCGACAGGCGAGCCCACGTCGGCCAACGCAGCATCGAAGGCGTCGTCGGCGCGCCGGTCCATCTCGACGTGCTCGCCGTTGCCGGCGTGCATCCGCAACACGGCCGTCTCGTCCCCGTGTTGGCGTGAGCAGGGTGAAGCCCATGACCGGGGGCACCTCCCGGCTGATCTGCACCAGCGCCGGTTTGGTGATCCGGTGTTCGAAGGGATCGTCATCCAGTCCCATGTGTTGTCGCCACCCGTCGATCGAGTCCGCACGATCAACCCTGCTCCCGGCCCGGCAGCGGTCCGCCGTCGAGGAACGCCCGATATTCGTCCTGGACATCATCGTCGACCTCTGGAGATCCGGGACCGTATCGCAGATCGGAGCGATCACGTTTCGGGCCGGACAACCAGAAGAGCTCGTCCGTCCCGACGTCGATGAAGTTGCCATCGCCTGCACCCCCGGGCGGCAATCGCCGGAGCTCACGGCCGTGGAACCGGGCAGTCTTCCAGGAACGATTGAAGTCGACCCAGCAGATCCACGAGGGACCGCGGTCGGTGTCGAAGCCGGTCTTGAGCTGCACGAACATCACCCGTCTGGTCATGTCGCGCCTCACCCGAGAGCCGCGGTCGCTGCCCGCAGCTCCTGCAACGCGGCCAGGGCATGCGGTGCGAGGTCGCCGGCCTCCTCGGCCGAACTCTGCGCCCACCGTTCATAACCTCGCTTGAACGCCAGCACCCCCAGCTCGGCGGCGAGCTGAGCGGTGGCATCGGCGATGCCCCTGCCGACGAGCGCCTCGCGCATCGCGACGGCCATGCCGACGCTCTTGAGCGCGTCACGCTCCTGCAGCTCGGTGCTGGCCGCCACGGCCGCAGCCAGACGCGGACCGAGGTCGTGATTGGCCGGACCCAGCTCGCTCGATGCCCGCTCCAGACCTCGGGCGACGGCCTCGAGCGGAGTGGCAGTGGCCGGAGCCTCGGTGATCCCGTCAGCGAGCAACCGGCTGAGCGTCTGCTGACCCGCGACCAGCAGTTCTCGCTTGTCGCTGAAGTGCCGGAAGAACGTGCTCTTGGTGACGCCTGCGCGCTGGGCGATCTGCGCGACGGTCGTCGAGTCGTATCCATGCTCGGTGAACAGGTCGACCGCCGCGAGCACCAGCCGCCCTCTCGCATCCGCCTGCCATCGCGCCATGGCACCATCCTAGTGATGGGACACTTGTCCCGTACAGCTGCTACGGTGATGGGACAACAGTCCCATCACACCACTCGGAGCACCCCATGCATGTCTTCGTCACCGGCGGCACCGGCACCATCGGCTCGGCAGTCGTCGCCGAACTGCTCGACCACGACCACACCGTGCTGGCCCTGGCCCGTTCCGACGAGGGAGAAAGCACGCTGCTCGACGCAGGGGCACTGGTGCTCCGCGGCGGCCTGGCCGATCTCGACGTCCTCCGGCAGGGAGCCCAGCAGAGCGACGGGGTGATCAGCTTGGCCTTCGGGCGCGACTACGGCACTCCCGAAGCGGTGGTGGCGTCCATCGCCGAGGAGAGCGCGGCGATGGACGCCCTGGGTGAGGCATTGATCGGTACCGACCGGCCGATCGTCACCGTCTCGGGAACCCCGTGGATTCCGGGTCGCGCTTCGACCGAAGCCGACCCGCTCCCGTTGGACGGACCGGTCGGCGGGCGTGGTCGATCGGTGAACGCGCTGCTCGCGCTGGCCGATCGAGGCGTGCGAGCGACCGCGATCAGGCTGCCGCGCACCGTGCACGACAACGGTGACGGCGGGTTCGCCGGAATGCTCACCGCGCAGGCTCGACGCACCGGAGTCTCCGGCTGTCCGGGTGACGGCACCCAGCGCTGGCCGGCGGTCCATGCTCGGGACGCGGCGGCACTGTTCCGGATCGCGCTGGAATCCGCGCCGGCCGGCACCTGCTGGCATGCGGTGGCCGACGAAGGCGATGCCGTCAAGGACATCGCAGAGGTCATCGGTCGACGGCTCGGGCTGCCGGTGCGGTCGATGCCTGAGGAGAGCTTCGGGCCGTTCGGCGCGATCTTCGCGATGGACCAACCGGCCTCCAGTGCGCACACCCGTGAGGCCCTGGGCTGGACGCCGATCCACCCGTCGCTGTTGGACGATCTGGAGAACGTCGAGCGCTGACCGCCGGTGTCGTCCCGACCCGCTTCCGGAAGCGGAGGCAAGCCCGCGACTGTTGCTGACGCAATGCCGTCAAAGCGGCGGCACCAGCAGGGTGAGCGTCGGTCGCACGCGGGTGAGGCCCTCGTCGAGCGTCGCCAGCAGCGCGTCGTCGTGGGTCGCAGTCAGTGCCGCGAGATAGCCGTCGGTCACTTGGCGATGGCCACGGACGTGACCGATGTCAGCGTCTGTGAACGACAGATCATCGGCCCAGAATTCGCACCTCGGCTCGGCGCGCAGCGCGCGCAGTACCTGTTGCGCGGCAGCTGCCGTCTCTCCCACGCGCACCAGGAACCGGACCAACGAGCCCTCGACGATCGGGCAGACAGCCACTCGATCGATCGTCGACAGCCAGGACGACACCCGCGCGTGATGTTCGTGTTCGGCGATGCTCATCGCAATCAGGACATTTGCGTCGAGCAGGTGGATCATCAGTCCTCGTCGAGGGCATGGGCGACCTCGTCCGACGTGACCCGGCGCCCGACGCTGATGACCGGGAAGCCGGATACGGAATCGGTGCGGACGACAACCGGCTCGTCCAGCTCGCTCAGGCCGCGGGCGGCCAGTTCGGCCAATGTGGTCGACAACGATTGACCCCGGAGCCTCGCCAACTCCAAAGCGCGCCGATGCAGTGCAGGCGGCAGATCAACAGTGGTTCTCATCACTGCATCGTAGCTGCATCACTGGCGATGCAGACAGCTCTCCACTGCGGAACGCGCTCAGACGTTGAAGCGGAACTCGACCACGTCGCCGTCGTGCATGAGGTAGTCCTTGCCCTCGATGCGCACCTTGCCGGCGGCCTTGGCGGCGGCCATCGAACCGGCGGCCATCAGGTCGGCGTAGGAGACCACCTCGGCCTTGATGAAGCCGCGCTCGAAATCGGTGTGGATGACGCCGGCCGCCTGGGGGGCGGTGGCACCCTGCTTGATAGTCCAGGCCCTGGACTCCTTGGGGCCGGCCGTCAGGTAGGTCTGCAGCCCGAGGGTGTGGAAACCGGTGCGCGCCAATGCATACAGGCCGGGCTCGCTCTGGCCGACGGACTCCAGCAGCTCCAGCGCCGACTCGTCGTCCAGCTCGAGCAGTTCGGCCTCGACCTTGGCGTCCAGGAACACCGCGTCGGCAGGCGCGACCGCGGCGGTCAGCTCGGCGCGACGGGCCTCGTCGGTGAGCACGCCCTCGTCGGCGTTGAACACGTAGAGGAACGGCTTGGCCGTCATCAACGACAGTTCGCGCAGCAGCGGCAGGTCCAGCGTCGCGCGCTGGGAGAACAACGTCTTCCCGCTGTCCAGCACGGCATTGGCTTCCTGCGCCGCTTCCAGCACCGCCTTGCGGTCCTTCGCGTTGCGGGCCTCCTTCTCCAGCCGCGGGATCGCCTTCTCCAGCGTCTGCAAGTCGGCGAGGATCAGCTCGGTGTTGATGGTCTCGATGTCGGCCAGCGGATCCACCCGTCCGTCGACATGGATCACGTCGCCGTCGTCGAAGACCCGCACCACCTGGCAGATCGCGTCCGCCTCGCGGATGTTGGCCAGGAACTTGTTGCCCAAGCCCTGCCCTTCGCTGGCGCCCTTGACGATGCCGGCGATGTCGACGAACGACACCACCGCCGGGACGATCTTGACCGAGGAGTGGATCTTCGCGAGATCCGCCAGCCGTGGATCGGGCAGCGGGACGACGCCGACGTTGGGCTCGATCGTGGCGAACGGGTAGTTCGCCGCGAGCACGTCCGATTTGGTCAGGGCGTTGAACAGGGTCGACTTGCCGACGTTGGGCAGGCCGACGATTCCGAGGGTGAGGCTCACAGGTCCCGATTCTAGGTGCTCGGCGCACCCGCATCCGCCGCGTCGGCGGCCGTAGAAGGCGCGCGGTACACGGTGACCGCCCAGCCGGCCCCCGCGGTGAACGGATCCAGCTGCCACGTGGCGAACCGGTGCTCGAACACCCAGCCGACCGATGCGGCATCCCTGTCCAGGTCGTCGATCGTGTACTCGCGACCGGTGGCGAAGCCGAAGACGGCCCGGCCACCGGGACGCAGCACCGCAGCCATCCGGTGCAGCACCTGCCGTTCGCTGCCGGCAGCCAGGAAGACCATGACGTTGCCGGGACAGACGATCAGGTCGAACTCCGTCGGACCGCCCGCCTGCGTGAGCCAGTCGGCGTCGAGCTCGAGCAGATCCCGGTGGAACAGCGCCACCCCCGGATACCTGGCCTGGCCGTCGGCCACCAACCCGGCGTCGGCATCCACCCCGATCACGTCGTGACCACGTGCCTGCAGTGCCGCCGTCACCCGGCCGGGACCGCAGCCGGCGTCGAGGATGCGCGACCCCGGAGCAGCGAGCATGTCGGCGAACCGCGCTTCACCGTCGACATCGGCGCCCTCGGCGAAGAGCTTCGCGAACCGGTCGGAGTACGCCTGCCAGTCGTCGCCGATGAGCTCCTGCGCCCACCGGGTCGGGGTGGGCTCCGGAGAGTCTCCTGTGTGCACCATCCGGCGATCATCCCGGATGCGAACGATGAAGCTCCACTGCCATGTCCGAATCCCGCTGGTACACCGCTCTGCCAACGGGCAGAGTGGTTGCTGTGACCACCGATCTGCTCCCCGACCCCGATACCGCCTATCGGGCGATCGAGACCAAGGACTCCCGCTTCGACGGCCAGTTCTTCACCGCCGTCCGCACCACCCGGATCTACTGCCGGCCGGGCTGCCCGGCGCGCACGCCGCAGCGACAGAACGTGCACTTCTACTCCACCTCGGCAGCCGCGCAGGCCGCCGGCTACCGGGCCTGCAAGCGCTGCCTGCCCGACGCCGCTCCCGGTTCACCGGAGTGGAACGTCCGCCGCGACACCGTCGGCGCGGCGATGCGGCTGATCGGTGATGGGGTCGTCGACCGCGAAGGGGTCCCCGGCCTTGCTCGCAGACTCGGCTACACCCCGCGCCACCTCGGACGGCTGCTGGCCGCCGAACTCGGAGCCTCGCCGTTCGCCCTGGCCCGCGCACGGCGCGCGCACACCGCCCGCGTGCTGCTCACCTCGACGGCGATGCCGATCTCCGACGTCGCCTTCGCGGCCGGCTTCTCCTCCATCCGACAGTTCAACGACACTGTGCGGGAGGTGTTCGACACCGATCCGAGCATGCTGCGCCGGGCCGGTCGACCGGCGGCCGGAACTCCGGGGACGATCCGGCTGCGGCTGCCGGTCCGGACGCCGTTCGCGTCCACCGCCCTGCTGAATTTCTTCGCCGACCATGCGCTCACCGGGGTCGAGCACGTCGAGGGCCGCACGTACTCCCGCTCGTTGCGACTGCCCGCCGGAACCGGCGTCGTCCAACTCGTGTTCCCGCCCGACGCGCCGGAACCAGGACCCAGGACCCACGTCGATGCGGTTCTGCGGCTCGAGCACCTCTCGGATCTGGCGCCCGCCGTCGACCGGTGCCGCCGGTTACTGGACGCGGACGCCGATCCGGTGGGCATCGATGCTGCCCTTGCGGCCGATCCGGCGCTCGCCGCAGAGATCGCGGACCTGCCGGGGCTCCGTCTGCCCGGTGCCGTGGACGGTCCGGAGACGCTGGTCAGAACCCTGTTGGGACAACAGGTATCGGTCGCCGCGGCTCGCACCACCGGCGCTCGCCTGGCGATGCGGATCGGCGAACGGCCGGCGGTGACGGACGATCACATCACGCTGTTGTTCCCGTCCAGCGCCGCCATCGCCGCACTCGGCGCCGAGGCGATCGGCGGTCCTCGTCGACGGGCGGCCACCATCGTCGACACCGCCGCAGCCATGGCGTCCGGCGAACTGGCCGTGGACGCCGGCCGACGCACGACCGACCTGCTGGAGGCGCTGACGGCGCGGCCGGGAATCGGCCCGTGGACAGCCGGCTACGTCGCGATGCGGGTGCTCGGCGATCCGGACGTCCTGCTCGAGGGTGATCTCGTGCTCCGTCAAGGCGCGGCGCTCATCGGGGTGCCCTCGACCGACCGCGCGTTCGCCGCCGCCGGGCGCCACTGGAGCCCGTTCCGTTCCTACGCCGGCATGCACCTGTGGCGGATCGCGCTGCAGGAGCGTGCCCGCGCTGCTGCCATCCGCACTGCTGCCACCAGAACCGCCACCGCCCGCCCGACCCGGAAGAGGACCCCATGAGCACCGCGCTCACCAGCACCGCACTCACCACCACCACCGCCACCCCGGTCGGCCCGTTCACCGTCATCGTCGCCCCGGCCGGCGATGAGAACCCGGACGGCGCAATGGTTCTGGCCTCCGGTTGGACCGACGACCTGTCGACGCTGACACCGCAGATCCACCCCTCGCTGCGCCCGGACACGTTCACCGAACGCGCGCACATCACCGGCATCACCGATGCCGTCATCGCCTTCCACGAGGGTGATCTCACTGCGATCGATGATGTTGCCGTGCACCAGGTCTCGGCCGAGTTCCGGTCCCACGCCTGGGACATGTTGCGGACCGTGCAGGCCGGCACTGTCGTCACCTACACCCAGTACGCAGCGCTGTCCGGTCGCCCGGCAGCGGTCCGCGCTGCCGCCGGAGCATGTGCATTCAATGCCGCTGCTCTCTTCGTGCCGTGCCACCGGGTGGTCCGGACCGACGGCACCATGGGTGGATTCCGGTGGGGTCTACCGGTGAAGCACTGGTTGCTGGAGCACGAAGGGGCAGCGGTCGGAGTGCAACAGCAGCAACCCGCGCTCCCGATCTGACCGGCCACTGATCCTGCAACACTGGGCGGATGCCCACCCTGTTCCGAGTGACGGCCACCTTGGATGTTGTTGCGGCAGCGGTCGGGACGCCGACAGCGCGTCGCGCCAGGTCGTTCACGAAGACCGCGCTGATGCCCGTGCTCGGGTTCTCGGCGCTGCGCCGGGGCCCTGGCACCCGCAGCCGGGGCGCCGGGACAGCGGCCGTGGGACTCGGATTGTCCTGGTGCGGCGACGTTGCACTGTTGCGGACCGACGAGAACGCCTTCGTCGTCGGGTTGGGAGCCTTTCTCGGCGGACACCTCGCCTACGGGGCGGGCTTCGGCGCCGCGGGCGGCGTCGACGGGCTCCGGAAAACTCCGCTGCTCGGGGTTCCCGCACTCGCCGTCGCCGGCGCTGGTGCAGCAGCCCTGCTGCCCGTCGCCGGCAGTCTGCGTGCGCCGGTGGCCGGCTACATCGGCGTCATCACGGCCATGACCGCACTTGCGATCGGCACCCGGAGACCGACCGCGATCGCCGGGGCAGCACTGTTCTGCGCGTCCGATCTACTGCTGGGTCTGTCCCGGTTCCGCACGCTGCCGTTCCCGCAGTCGGTCGTCGACGCGGTCGTGATGCTCACCTACTGCGCCGCGCAGGAGCTGATCGTCCGATCATTGCTCGAGTCACCCGGCAACGGCTGAGATCGATCCCGCGACCGACCCGGGTCGGAGATCGAGCGCAGTCCCCGCCGCCGCTGAACCGCGGGCAGGCCGCTGGTCCTACCCTGGGCAGGTGCAGAACCAGGCAACGGCCCCCGATCTGACCGACCAGGATCCGACCGATCCCGAGCTGGCCACCCGGCTGGTGCTGGACGCATCGACGCTGGCCGCGCAGATGCGCCGCGGCGGACTGACGACCAAGGCCAAGACGTCGGTGTCCGATGTCGTCACCGCCGCCGACCTGGCTGCCGAGAAGTTGGTCACCGAGGCCCTGACCGCGCTCCGTCCGGATGACGGGATCGTCGGCGAGGAGGGCACCGCGGTGGCCGGCAGCACCGGGCGCACCTGGGTGATCGATCCGGTGGACGGGACCTACAACTTCGCTTCCGGACTGGACTACTGGTGCTCGGCACTCGCTCTGCGCGGGCCGGACGCGACCTCCCCCACCGGCGAGGACGCGGTGATCCTGGGCGCAGTGGCGCACGAACCGTCCGGCGAGAGCTGGCTCGGCGGGCCTGATCACCCCACGACCCTGCGCGGCGCTCCGGTGCAGCGGCTCGCCGACCGACCGTTGGATCAGATCAGCCTGAGCACCTACCTGCACCCCACGCTGCTGCACGACCCGCACGCCCGCGAACCGTTCCTGGCCATGGCGTCGCGCGCGGCGACGGTCCGGATGCTCGGCTCCGGCTCGATGGATCTCGCCGGGGTCGCCTCCGGTCGACTCGGCGTCTGGGCGCAGCACTCCACACCGTCCTGGGACTGGCTCCCCGGCGCCGCTCTGGTGCGCGGCGCCGGAGGCGTCGCACGCACTCATCTGCATCGCGGCCTGCGGTGGCACGTGGCCGGCAACGGCCTGGTCGTCGAGCAGGTCATCGACCTGCTGACCCGCGCCTGACGTCCTACCCCGTCAGCCCAGGTCGCTGCCACTGTCGGAGCCCTCTGCGACAGTCCTGGGCATGAACTCGTCCTCGCTGATCGGCGCGGCCCTGCTGCTGGCCGGCCTGCTGATCGGGCTGCTGCTCGGACTGCGCCTCGCGCGGCTGCGGGGCGCCCCGCTGCCCGCCGGAGCGGTTGACCCGGTACTGGCCGTGGCCGAGGTGCTCCGCCCGGCGAGTGCAGCGCTCGGCCGGGTGGAGGCCGAGCTGCACCGCGTCGAACGGGAGCGCATCGGCAGCTATGCGGGGCTGCGTGAACAGATCGCGGCCCTGCACCGCAGTTCGACCGACCTCGGCCGACAGACCCGCTCGCTGTCCGACGCGCTTCGCCATCCCGGCACCCGGGGCCGCTGGGGCGAGCTGCAACTGCAGCGCATCGTCGAGCTCACCGGCATGCTCGAGCACTGCGATTTCGACACCCAGACCACGCTTCCGGATGCCTTCGATGCCGACGGCAGCCTGCGCCCCGACATGGTGATCCGGTTGGCGGGCGACCGGAACATCCCGGTCGACGCCAAGGTTCCGTTGCAGAGTTGGCTGGCTGCGACCGACGATGTCGACGCCCGCGCCGGGTCCCCGGTGGACCCGGTGGTCGACGACCGTCGGCGTCGCGCGGCCATGGCCGAGCATGCCAGGGCCTTCCGGCTGCACGTGGATGCGTTGGCGCGCAAGGCCTATTGGCGTCAATTCCACCCGACGCCCGAGTTCGTGGTGATGTTCGTGCCAGGGGACGCATTGCTCGACGTCGCCCTGCAGGTCGATCCGGCACTCACCGAGTACGCGTTCGCCAAGAACGTGGTGATCGCCACGCCCTCGACGCTGTTCGGCCTGCTGCGGGCCGTCGCAGTGACGTGGCGATCGGAGCGGCTCTCGGAATCCGTGGCGGAGGTGCACCGGCTGGGCCGGGAGCTGTTCCACCGGTTGGGCGTCTTCAGCAACCACCTGGGCAATCTCGGCGGTGGCCTGGCCAGGTCGGTCGATGCCTACAACGCGGCCGTCCGCTCCTACGACAGTCGGCTGGTGGTGACCGCCCGGCGTCTCGGGGAGATGTCCGGTGCCGCCGACGACGACCTCACCGTCCCACCGCTGACGACGGTGCCGGTGGGTGCGGGTTCCGTACAGCCGGCGGACGGTGAAGATCGCGAACGGGACAGTGCGGCATCAAAGAGACCGGCCGACGACGACGACTTCGAGCAGCGCCTGGCAGGCTTAGGCACCCGAACGACGGCAGGTCCGGCCGATTTGCGAGATCGGGGCGCTACCGTGGACCGGTGACGACTGCGACTGTGCGCCCCGAGCCCGACTTCGCCGACCAGCTGGCGCTCGCCTCGATCGTGCCGGCCGTCCGCGGCATCCCCTGGTACGGCGCGGTGGCCGCCGCCGTGGTCCTCACGCTGATCGGCGCGATCGTCGGCGGCGCCGACTTCATCAGCGATGGAGTTCCGACCGTGCTGTGGATCGCCTACATCGTCGGGTGCGTCCTGGCGGTCGCCGCCGTCCGGCGGCGCGCGGTGTTCACCGCGATCGTCCAGCCGCCCCTGGTGGGCGTGCTGGTCGTGTTCGTCTACGCCAGGTTCTTCACCAGCTCCGGGACCATCGACGCTGCGGTCAACGTGGTGAAGATCTTCCCGATGGTCGCGATCGCCACCACGGCCTGCCTGGTGATCGGAATGATCCGGGTGTTCACCCAGCCGCTGCGCACCTCGCGCCGTGAAGAGGTGGCCCGGCCGGCCGACACTACGGACGCCGACCTGCGCTGAGCGGACCTGGACTCGAGCGGTCCCGGACGCGAGCGACCCAAGACCTGCGGCCCCGGATCCTGCCTCGGCGGTCAGCTCGCCGACGGCACCTGACGGCGCCGCAGTTCCTTCGGCAGCGAGAACGTCAACGTCTCCTGTGCCGCGGTGATCTCGCTGACGTCGGCATAACCCCGCTCCACCAGCCAGTCCAGTACGCCTTCGACCAGGTCTTCCGGCACCGACGCCCCCGAGGTCACGCCGACGGTGCGTACCCCGTCGAGCACCGACTCGTCGATCTCGTGGGCATAGTCGATCAGGAACGATGCGCGCGCCCCTGCATCGAGCGCGACCTCGACGAGCCGCACGGAGTTCGAGGAGTTGCGGGAACCGACGACGATCACCAGATCGCACTCGGGCGCGATCTGCTTGACCACTTCCTGGCGGTTCTGGGTCGCATAACAGATGTCGTCGCTGGGCGGGCTGATCAACAGCGGGAACCGCTTGCGGATCAGGTCGACGGTCTCCAGGGTCTCGTCCACCGACAGCGTCGTCTGGCTCAGCCAGACCACCTTCTCCGGATCCCGGATGGTGACCGCATCGACGTCCGCCGCACTGTCGACGATCTGGATCGACTCCGGCGCCTCGCCGTAGGTCCCCTCGACCTCTTCGTGGCCGGTGTGACCGATCAGCAGGATGTCGTAGTCCTCGGAGGCGAACCGAGTGGCCTCCTTGTGGACCTTGGTGACCAGCGGGCAGGTCGCGTCGATCACCGAGAGCTTGCGCTGCTCGGCTTCGGCGTGGACGGCGGGCGACACCCCGTGCGCGGAGAAGACCACCAACGCACCCTCGGGAACCTCGCCGGTCTCCTCGACGAAAATCGCGCCGCGGCGCTCCAGTGTGGCGACCACGTGCTTGTTGTGCACGATCTGTTTGCGCACGTAGACCGGTGCGCCGTACTGCTCCAGTGCCTTCTCGACGGTCACCACTGCACGGTCGACACCGGCGCAGTAGCCACGCGGGCGGGCGAGCAACACGCGCTTGCCGCCGGTGTCCGGAGCGCGGACGACGCCGGTCGCTGCGGGAGCGGTCGGCGGGTTCGGCGCGGAGGGGTCGGAGGGCATCCCTCCATCGTAGGGACCGATCGCGCGGCCGCTCACGCTCGGCCGCTCACACTCGGCACGGGCGGGAGCGTTCGCATCGCCGCACCGAATGCGGCACGCTGGGCACATGTCCTCGTTGCCGTTCCCGCTCCGGCTCGCGGCCGGCGTCGTTGCCACCGGTATCGACACCGTGCGCAGGCTTCCCGAAGAACTCCCGGCACTCGGGGTGCGGCTGGCCGGCACCGCCGCCAAGCTCGCCCTGCAGGTCCGCAACGAGATCACCGAGTTGGTGATCCGCGGCGACGAACTCCTGGAGGGCACCCCCGCCGCACAGGCGAATCCCACCTGGGCCCGGTTCGACGATGACACCGACCCTGCCGAGCCCCCCGCTGACAGCGGTGCCGACGGCCGTGCCGATCACGCCCCCGGAAGGGACCCGGATGCCGCGACGGTCGTCGCTCCCCCGGCGCGCCGGCCGAAGAGGATCCGTGTGAGCACGCCTCCCGAGGCCGCCGCCGCAGAGCTCGGCGACGCCGCACCCGGCTGGTCCGATCCGCTCACCAGCACCCCGGCACCGGCTGCGGGTTCGGCAGACACCATCGTCGCGGGATACGGCTCGCTGACCCTCGGTCAGCTGCGGAGTCGGCTGACCGAGCTGCAGCTCGGCGACCTGCGGTCGCTGCTCGCCGCCGAGGAGCGGGATGCGCGACGTCCGGCGTTCCTGACGCTCATCAGCAATCGCATCGCGACCCTCGAGCGCACCGGATCGTGACCGATTCCGCCGCGATGCCGGCGCCCCCGCCGAGGTTGGCGAGCGACACCTCGCGGGAGAATCCCTGGCCTGTCCGCTCCCTGTCACAGCGAATGGTGGACTACATCGGCAAGGCCCCTGCCGCCTGGGTCGAGGGCCAGATCGCCGAGCTCAGCGTTCGGCCAGGGCAATCGACGGCGTACCTCACCCTGCGGGATCCGGCAGTCGACATGTCGCTCAGGCTGACGTGTTCCCGCGGGTTGATCGACGATCAGGCCGCGTCGGCGAAGGTCGGCAGCCGCATCGTGGTGCACGGCAAGTTCGACTACTGGGCGGCTCGCGGGACCCTGTCGTTCCGGGTCGACGCGCTGCACCCGGTCGGGATCGGCGAGCTGCTGGCCAGGCTCGAGCGGGTGCGGGCGCTCCTGGCCGCCGAGGGGCTGACTGCTGATTCCCGCAAGAAGCCGCTGCCGTTCCTGCCACGCGGGATCGGGTTGATCACCAGCCGCGACTCGGCCGCCGAGACCGATTTCCTCACCCACGCCCGGTTGCGGTGGCCGGCAGTCACGGTGCGCGTCGCCCATTCACTAGTGCAGGGGAACCAGGCCGTCGGGCAGTTGATCGAGGCGGTCAAGAACCTGGACGCAGATCCAGGAGTGGACGTGATCGTGTTGGCCCGCGGCGGCGGCTCGGTCGAGGACCTGCTGCCGTTCTCCGACGAGTTGCTCTGCCGCACGGTCGCTGCCTGCCGCACCCCGGTGGTCTCGGCGATCGGTCACGAACCGGACCATCCCATCCTCGACGACGTTGCCGACCTGCGCTGTTCGACCCCGACGGACGCCGGCAAACGGATCGTGCCGGACGTCGCCGCCGAGCTGGCCGGGATCGACGGGCTGCGTCGGCGGTCCCGTCGCGCACTGGCCGGTTGGGTGGAGCGCGAACGTCTCCGGCTGGACCGCATCGCGTCGGCGACCGTACTGGCCAGGCCGCTGGTGCCGATCGCCGAGCGCCGAGCGGTCGTCGATCGGCTGAGCGACCGGGCCCGCACCACGATCACCGGACGCCTCACCAGCGCCGGCCGCGATCTGGACCACCGACGGGCGCAGCTCGCTGCCCTCGGCCCGAATGCCACCCTGGCCCGCGGATACGCCGTGGTCCAGGCCGCCGGCGCACTGCTGGTCTCCCCGGACCAGGCGCCGTCGGGTACCGGACTGCGGATCCGCGTGCGCGACGGCGTCCTGCACGCCACCAGCACCGGCCCGGAAACCGACCCGGACCGACCACTGCCGAAGGAACAGCGATGAGTCCCGCCAAGAAGGCACCCACCACCGACGCCACGTCCGAGGATCCCGACACAACGCTCAGCTACGAGCAGGCCAGGGATGAACTGGCCCAGGTGGTCGGCACGCTCGAGTCCGGCGGGCTCGACCTCGAGGAGTCGTTGATCCTGTGGGAGCGCGGCGAGCAACTCGCCCGTCGCTGCGAAGCTTTGCTGGACGGCGCCCAGGCGCGGGTGCGGGCCGTCCTCGACCGGGTCGAGGACGAGGAGCTGGACGAGCCCGAAGGGTGACGCTCGCAGAACACGTCTCCAGTGAGCGAGACCCAGCGGTCCCCCGCCGAAATCGTGCACTGGCGACCAGTTCTGTGAGCAACGAGCCGCCAGGCCGACGTACAGCGCGTGGGACAATGAAGCCGTGAGTTCCCCGCACCACGACCCCCGGCCCGACAGCGCAGATTCCGGCAACTCTGACCCTGCAGCTCCCGTCAGCGGGCGGCCCGGGAACGCCGCCGAGCCGAGCATCGCCCCAGAACAGACCACGGTCGCGGCCGCGGCCGCGGGTCAGAGCATCACGATCGAGTCCAACCCGATCGCCGTCCCGAAGACCAAGCGCAACAAGACGATGCGCGACATGGCCCTGTCGATGGGCCTGCTGGTCGTCGTCGTGCTGTTGTTCGTCGGCATCAACGGCGGATTCACCTTCTCTCCCGGTACCCCGACGGACACCGGCCCGGTCCCCAGCGCGGACGCCACCGGCCAGTTCGCCAAGGCCCCGCGGCTGCTGCCGTTCACCCCGATCGTCCCGCAGGGCATCCCGGACGACTGGCACCCCAACAGCGCTGCGCAGACCGATCCCGACACCGCACCGGCCGGGACACCCCTGACGGTGCGCGCCGGCTGGCTGATCCCGGACGGCAAGTTCATCGGCCTCATCGCCAGCAACGCCGAGCCCACCGCGCTGCTCGGCTCGGAGTTCGGCGCGGTCGGCGCCGATGTCGGGACCGTCGACGTCGACGGCGTCACCTGGACGGTCGGGACGGGCGTCCGCAGTGAGCCCGCCTGGTTCCGTACCGCGGGCGACGTGACGTACCTGATCACCGGAAGCGCGGAGGATTCCGCCTTCCGCACGTTGGCTGCGGCCGTGCGCGGCTGACCCGCGTCCGCCTGGGTGTGATTCGCCCGACCTGTACCGATCTGCGGTTCCGACCGTCGCGGCGCTGCCATTACGGTTGATCCCATGGCTGATCACAACGACGTCGATCCGAGCACCACCGGCCCCACTGCAGACGCCGGAAACGAATTCCGCATCGAGCACGACACGATGGGCGACGTCCGGGTGCCCCGCCTGGCCAAGTACCAGGCGCAGACCCAGCGGGCCGTGGAGAACTTCCCGATCTCCGGCCGCGGTCTCGAGCGCGGCCAGATCCGCGCCCTCGCCCTCATCAAGGGCGCCGCCGCCAAGATCAATGCGGGTCTCGGTGTGGTCCCGAACGACATCGCCGGCGCCATCCAGGCCGCTGCCGCGCAGGTCGCGGACGGCGTGTTCGACGGCGACTTCCCGATCGACGTCTTCCAGACCGGCTCGGGCACCAGCTCCAACATGAACACCAACGAGGTCATCTCGACCGTCGCCACTGAATCCCTCGGCGGCAAGGTGCACCCGAACGATCACGTCAACGCCAGCCAGTCGTCCAACGACGTCTTCCCGACGTCCATCCACGTCGCCGCCACCGAGGCCGTCGTGCGGGAGCTCGTCCCGGCGCTCGCGCACCTGGCCGAGGCTCTGGAGGCCAAGTCGGACGAGTGGGCGACGGTGGTCAAGTCCGGTCGCACGCACCTGATGGACGCCACCCCTGTCACCCTCGGCCAGGAGTTCGGCGGCTACGCCGAGCAGGTCCGCTACGGCATCGAGCGGCTCGAGTCGTCGCTGCCGCGGCTGGCCGAGCTGCCGCTGGGCGGCACCGCCGTCGGCACCGGCATCAACACCCCGCCGGGCTTCTCCGCAGCAGTGATCGCCGAGCTTGCTGCGGTGACGGACCTGCCGTTCACGGAGGCCCGCAATCACTTCGAGGCGCAGGGTGCCCGCGATTCGCTGGTCGAGACGTCCGGTCAGCTGCGCACCATCGCCGTCGGCCTGACGAAGATCTGCAACGACATCCGCTGGATGGGATCGGGCCCGCGCGCCGGTCTCGCCGAGATCCACCTTCCCGATCTGCAGCCGGGCAGCTCGATCATGCCGGGCAAGGTCAACCCGGTGCTCCCGGAGGCCACCCTGATGGTCGCCGCGCAGGTGATCGGCAACGATGCGACGGTGGCGTTCGCCGGCAGTCAGGGCAACTTCGAGCTCAACGTGATGTTCCCGGTGATGGCCCGCAACCTGCTCGAATCGATCCGGCTGATCGGCAACGTCTCCCGCCTACTGGCCGATCGCTGCATCTCCGGGATCGTCGCGGACGTGGCCCGCTGCCTGGCCTTCGCCGAGTCGAGCCCGTCGATCGTCACGCCGCTCAACAAGTACATCGGCTACGAGGAGGCCGCCTCCGTCGCCAAACAGGCCCTCAAGCAGAACAAGACCATCAAGACGGTCGTGCTGGAGCGCGGCCACGTCGAGGCCGGAAAGCTCACCGCCGAGCAGCTCGATGCAGCGCTCGACGTGTTGTCCATGACGCACCCGTAGTCGTCCCACCATCGGCGAGCAGGCCGCCGATGGTCGAGGCCCGTCATCCGTTCGGCGTTTCTACGCCGAACCGTCATCGATTCGGCGTTTCTACGCCGAACAGCGACCCACCGGGGCAGCTCAGGCCAGTCGCTCGCCCGCTTGGACGGGCGAGCTGATCCTGTTCTCCGGTGGCGCGAGCGGACACACCCACGACGGGTCATAGCGGCACGACGGGTGGTAGAGGAAGTTGAGGTCGACGACCAGCCCGTCCTCGGTGCCGCCGAGGTCGGCGCTCTTGGCGGTGTCCAGCAGGTACCGGCCCGCGCCGTAGCTGGTGTCGCCCGCCGTCCCGTCCCGCAACGGGAGGAACAGGCCGCCACCGTACTGCGGCAGCCACCACACGGCGATGGTGGCTGCGAGCGGGTCCGGGAGCCGCACTGTCCCCAATTGCTCGAGCACCGTCACCCCATCGACGCCGGTGTCGACCTCGTAGTGCAGCGGGTCGTCGACCGGGGTGATCGGGAGCTGGAAGCGTAGCTCAGCGCGGTAGGGCCAGCACGGGATCCCGCTGCGGCGCAACGGATCTTCCGCCGGCAGCGGACTCTGCGGATGGTGCCGGAACAGCTCGTCCCGGCCGGCGCGCCACAGCTCATGACCGGTCTGCGGATCCTGGGCACCGCGCACCTGTTCGTACAGCCGGGCCATCGAACGCCGCCAGTCGGTGAGCTGGTGCGCAGCGGTGATGTCCATGGGGATGATGGTGGACCTCCGGGTGCAGCCACGTCGAATCCGGTTGCCGGTCGGCCGCTCACCGGGCACTGTCGGGACCGTGACAGAGCCTGCGGTCCTCCTGCAACGCTATGACGATCAGCTCAGGACCGATGCGGAGACGCAGACTGCGATCGACGTGGCCCACCTCGGTCCGCTGCTGCTGGCGACGCTGGCGGGTGGTCGCGGCTTCATCACCTATCGGGATCTCGGGGGCGCCGGCGAGATCCGCGACCTGGTCGTGCGAGCGCTCGCCCACTATCGCGACGATCCGGCGATCAGCCGGGTCGAGTGGAAGACCCGTGGCCACGACCACGCTCCTGGCCTCGAGGATGCGTTGCTGGAGAACGGATTCCGTCCCGAGGCGACGGAGTCGATCCTGATCGGGGAAGTTGCAGTACTCGCTGACGAGGTCGCACTGCCGACGGGCGTGACGGTGCGCCGGACCACCGCCGAGGACGAGATCCGCGCGATGAACGCCATGCAGGCGGAGGTCTTCGACGACCAGGACTGGACACCGGATGCCCCGCTGCCCGCCACCAGCGGCGGCATCGAATACTGGGTCGCCGAAGTTGCAGGGCAGATCGTCAGCGCCGGCCGGCTGGAGCCGGTGCCGGGAACCGATTTCGCCGGACTGTGGGGTGGCGCGACCAGACCCGAGTGGCGGGGCCGCGGGATCTACCGGGCACTGACCGCCGCCCGTGCGCGGTCGGCGCTGGAGCAGGGCATCACGCTGGTCAACGTCGACTGCACCGAGTTCTCCCGCCCGATCCTGGAGCGGGCGGGCCTGGTCAAGGTCTCGACCACGACGCCGTACCTCTGGCGGCGCTGAAGATCGGCCGAGCGGACCTCTCGACATACCCTGCCGCCGGGAACGGCGCTCACCCGGAGACCGGTACCACCGAAACCGGTGAAGTGGCCACCCTGGGCCGTCCCGTCAGCGCGGGGGCGGGGTGTCCCAGTCGTCCGCCGAATGCTTCGGTCCCAGCTCGTCGTTCCCGTCGGCGCCCGACCCGGAGGTCTGACCCGGGTCCGACTCGTCGGCGAACGGGTCGAACTGCTGCGTCCCCGGCCCGGGGTCCGCCACAGCGCCGGCCGCAGGCCCCGCATCACCGGAACCGTCGGCGTCGTCGGCGAACGGGTCGAACTGCTGGGTTCCCGGCCCCGGACCGGCAGGAGGTTGCCCGGGAGCGAAGTCGGGAGTCCACGCCCCGGTCGCCGGACCCGGGTCGGCCATCGGCTTGCGAGCGCTGCCGGATCCCGGCTGCTGAGGGTTGATCGCCTGGGTCGGCAGCCCACGCGGGTCGATCTGCTGGGTCGGTGCCGAGTCGATCGGATCGGTCGGCGGGGTGTACTGCTCGGCCTGCCGGTGGGAGAACAGGATCGGCCGCTGCGGGTCCTCGGCGTACTCGCCCAGACCGGCCGGCGGGGTCGGCGGTGCCGGGGTCGGCGGCATCGGGATCAGGCTCTGTGTCTCCGCCGCCGAGGCGAGCTGGCGCTCCCGGGCCTGCTGCTCCTTGAGCGCCTGCTGACGGTGCTGCCTGCCCATCAGGACAACGGCCACCACCAGACCGGCGATCAGCAGCAGACCGAGGGTGATCCACAGCCACCAAGGTGTGCTGCTCGCCTGCACCGGCCCCGCACCGGCCCCGGTGGTCGTCACCGCGGTGCTCGAGGACGCGGTCGAAGACGATCTGCGGGAGCTGGACGTCGAGGATGCGGTCGTGCTCGAGGCAGTCGAACTCGGGGTGGTCGAACTGGGCGACGGCGACGGCGTGGTGCTCGGCGCCGACACGGACGTCGACGACGAGGGCACGACGACCGCCAACACCTGGAAGTCGGCGACTCCCACCCGCAGCGACTCGGCCCCGTCGACCCGCAATGAGTACCGGGCCGCCGCGAAGTCAGTCGGCACCGCCCATTCGACGCGCACCAGCCCGCTGTCGTCGGCCGTCAGCTCCGGGAACCTCACCTGGGGGTTGCCTGCCAACGACACCGTCACCGTCTCCCCCGGGGTGAACCCGTCGAACACGACCACCTGGGTGGCGCCCGCCCGCACCCGCGGCACCAGAATGCTGGCGGCCTCCACCGTCGTGGCAACGGGTGCGGTGGTGGTGGGGGTCGTCGAGGTGGGCGTGGTGGGGGTCGTCGACGTCGGGGTCGTCGACGTGGGGGTCGTCGACGTGGGGGTCGTCGACGTCGGGGTCGTCGACGTCGGGGTCGTCGACGTCGGGGTCGTCGACGTCGGGGTCGTCGACGTCGGGGTCGTCGACGTGGGGGTCGTCGACGTGGGGGTGGTCGGAGTGGTGGGCGTGGTCGGAGTGGTCGGTGTCGTTGGGGTGGTCGGGGAGCTTGACTGCCCCGACGAGGACCCGCCGGGAGCGTCGAAGGTCACCGGGACCAGCAGGCCCTGGTCGGAGCCCTGCTCACGGATGACGACCGAGCACTCCGCCGACTGGCAATCCGCTGCGGCATCAGCGATCCCGGGCAGCTGCAACGTCACCGAGAACTTTCCGTTGTCATCGATCGCGCCCTGGACCGGTCCGGGCGGCGTCGCGCCCTGGTCGCTGCTGATCACTGCCCAGGACGTGGTGGCGTTGTCGTCCGGGATCGGGCCACCGAGACACTGTGTGAGGTCCCGTGGGGCGTCCGAGTCGCGTTGGCAGACAGCGATCTCCAGGGAGAGCTGGGGGTCCAGCCCGGTGCCGGTGATCGTGATCGCGGTGCTTGCGTTCGGTGCGACCTTGATGTCGGTGGCCGGTTTGACGGTGAACTTGGCCCGACCGACCGAGGTGGTCGCGGGAGCTGCCACCGCTGCCGCCTGGACCTCGAGCTGGGTGGCCGGCCGGGCCTGCGCAGCGACCGGTGCGATCAGAGCAGCGACGACGAGGCCGCCCACCGCGAGCACTCCGGCGGCCGCCGTGACCCGGGACCGCGGTGACGCCGCGCGGCGGATCGCGTGCTGACTCACTCTGCGGTGCACTCGCATGCAGGTACCTTCCTCATCCGGTGGCGACCCGAGGAGAGGGGCACCACCGGACATTGTTCCCGATGCCAAGCGCGAGCCGTACCTGCCGCGCCTGGCAGGCAGGCGCGGCAGGGCGGGACCGAGCGGAGAAGGGTCGGGCTCGAGCAGGAACGGACCACCCGGATCAGTTGAGGTCGGGCAGCTCCAGCAGCTCCGTCACCAGCGCTGCGATCGGCGAGCGCTCGGAGCGGGTCAGCGTGACGTGGGCGAAGAGCGGGTGCCCCTTGAGCGTCTCGATCACCGCGGCGATGCCGTCGTGCCGACCGACCCGCAGGTTGTCGCGCTGGGCCACGTCATGGGTGAGCACGACGCGTGAGTTGGTGCCGAGCCGCGACAGCACGGTCAGCAGCACATTGCGCTCCAGCGACTGGGCCTCGTCGACGATCACGAACGAATCGTGTAGCGAGCGACCGCGGATGTGGGTGAGCGGCAGTACCTCGAGCATCCCGCGGGCCATCACCTCCTCGATCACCGGCGGCGAGGCGATCGCCGAGAGGGTGTCGAAGACAGCCTGCGCCCAGGGGCCCATCTTCTCGCCCTCACTGCCCGGCAGATAGCCCAGCTCCTGCCCGCCGACGGCGTACAGCGGCCGGAACACCACCACCTTGCGGTGCGCACGCTTCTCCATCACCAACTCGAGGCCGGCACACAGAGCCAGCGCCGACTTGCCGGTGCCGGCCCGACCGCCGAGCGAGACGATGCCGACCTCGTCGTCCATCAGCAGGTCGAGGGCGATCCGCTGCTCGGCCGAGCGTCCGCGCAGTCCGAACGCCTCCTTCTCCCCCCTGACCAGTCGCAGCTGCTTTCCCGGAGTCACCCGTCCCAACGCAGAACCGTTGGGGCCGATCATTTTCACCCCGGTGTTGCACGGCATCTCGCGGATCTCGTCCAGATCGATCAGACCGCTGGAGTACAACGCATCCACGTTCTCCTTGGCCGTCTCGACGGTCTCCATGCCGGTCCAGCCGGACGGCAGGATGTCCTGTGCGCGGTACTCGTCGGCGGCCAGCCCGACCGAGGCCGCCTTGACCCGCAGCGGCATGTCCTTGGAGACCAGGGTGACGTCCAGCCCCTCCGCCCGCAGGTTCATCGAGCAGGCAAGGATCCGGGAGTCGGCGGACGCATCGCGGAAGCCGGCCGGCAGCACGGCGGGGTCGGTGTGGTTGAGCTCGATGTGCACCGTGCCGCCCGCGTCGCCCACCGGGATCGGCCGGTCGAGCCGCTGGTGTTCGATCCGCAGGTCGTCCAGCAACCGCAGTGCCTGCCTGGCGAAGTACCCGAGCTCGGGATGGTGCCGCTTGTCCTCCAGTTCACCGATCACCACCAGCGGGATGATCACCGAGTGTTCGGCGAACTTCGTGATCGCCCACGGGTCCGCCAGCAGGACGGATGTGTCGATCACATAGGTCCGGCGTCCTGGTTCCGCTGCCCGGCCGGCGCGGCGGGCGGTCCGACTGGGATTGCGTGGTGCGCGCTTCCCGGCGGCGGGGGCGGGCTGCTCTGCCGTCGGATCGGCAGCGGCGGACGGGGACTGGGTCGAGCGACGAGCAGGCACGTGTCGGCTCCTGGTGGATGCTGGATTCCGCGCATCCGTGACATCAAGGTGGCCGGTGGGCCCCGATCGGGGACGACTCCAGTGACTACTGGCGTCGGCTCCCGCGAGGGCCCGGTACCGGCCCCCTTCTGTGAAGAGCGTTGCGCTCCATCATTTTTCGGGGCCTCCCGTGCGGTCCGCTTCCCCACGGCCCGCACTGCCGAAATTACGCGCGCAGTCCCCGGAACCCGGAGCGACACGCATTCACGTCCGGTTAACTTCAGGTTGCGCGTCGGGAGTGGTCGGCGTCCACCGGGGCAGCACCACCGTGGTGGTGAGGCCGCCGCCCGGGGTGTGCCCGGCCAGCACCCGGCCACGATGCGAACGGACGATGGCCGCGACGATCGACAACCCCAGCCCGGTGCCGCCCTTGATCCGGCTGCGCGATGCGTCGACCCGGTAGAACCGGTCGAACAGCTTCGGCAGTTCGGCGCCGGAGACACCCGGACCGTTGTCGGCGACCGTCACGGTGAGCTCGCCGAGACCGGAGGAGAGGGTGACGGTGGCCGTGGTGCCGGGGTCGGTGTGGGTGCGGACGTTGCCCAACAGGTTCGCGAACAACTGGTGCAGACGCAACCGGTCGCCCTGCACCAGGTCGGCGCCACGCGTATCGGCGCCGACAAGGCGCCAGATGCGGGTCTGGTCGATGACGGCGGCATCGTCGACGACCCCGGTGAGCACGTCGGACAGGTCGACGACCTCCCGGCGGGTGTCGGACTCCGCGTCGGCCTGCACGAGCATCAGCAGGTCGCCGACCAACGCGCCCATCCGTTCCGATTCGAAGCCCATCCGCGCCATCGCCCGGGTGACAGCCGCCTCGTCGGGCAGCGCACCGGCGCGGTAGAGATCGGTGTACCCCCGGACTGCGGCGACCGGGGTGCGCAACTCGTGCGAGGCATCGGCCAGGAACTGCCGCATGCGGATCTCGTTGGCGTCCCGCTCCGCGATCAACGTCGAGATGCCGTCCAACATCCCGTTGAACGCGAACCCGAGCCGGCCGACCTCGGTACCGGGGTCGCCGGGATACACCCGTCGATCCAGATCACCGCCGGCGATGTCATCGGCCGCGGTGGCCATCGCCTCCAGCGGCCGCAGCTCCCGGCGGATGATGACGCTCGCCGTCGTTCCCAGGAGCACCAGCAGCGCGAGGCTGATCAGCAGCTCGGTGAACACCACACTGCCGACCGCTTTAGTCACGTCGGCGAGCGGCACCCAGAACACGAGGAACGCCGTGTGTCCCGTCGGATCGACACCCTGGTACGCCAGGGCGCGGAACGTGCCCTGACCATCTGCATCCCGCACGGTCTCCGGAGTCGACGTCGACGGGCTTTTTCCGACCAGCGGGTTCGCGCTCTCGTCGCTCGCCAACGGCAGGATGACGACGTTGCCGGACGTGTAGACCGCAGTGACGCCCACCTCGCTCTTGGCGAAAGGGCCCGCCTGGATCTGCGTGAACAGATCCCCGCCCCTGCCGTCGAGAGCGGAGATCTGGCTCCGCAGCGCCAGGTCCTTGGACTCCATCAGGCTGGACCGCACGTTCAGCGGGATCAGGATGTCGACCGCGACGAGTGCGATCGCCGCGACCCCGAGCACCAGCGCGATCAACCTCGTGCGCAGGGTGAACCGACGCTCCGTGTCGCCGGGCTCACCGGTCTGGTCGACAGGCTCACCGACGTCGAAGTCCTCGGCCGGCGGCCAGTCGCCGCTCCCCGGCGCGCCTTCGGGACCGATCTCGGTCACGATCGGGATCGGGCCGGTGACCGCGTCCTCGATGCGGGCCCGCGCTCGCTTCGTCAGCGACAGCGGCGCCTCGTCGGTCGATCCGGCGGACTCGACCTGATCGCCGCGACCCGATTCGTCCAGGGTCGGATCACCACGCACAGCAGGTCACCGAGCGCTGTCGTGCGTGGCGCTCCGCCGCGGCGCGCGCAGCACGTAGCCGAACCCGCGGTGGGTGTGGATCAGCGGCTCGAGACCGTCGAGATCGACCTTGCGGCGCAGGTAGGAGATGTAGGTGGCGACCACCGAGTCGTCACCGTAGAAGTCCGGCCCCCAGACGGCGTCCAACAGCTGACGCCTGGACAGCACGACACCGGAGTTGTGCATGAGGTGCCGCAGCATCTTGTACTCGGTCGGTGCCAGGTCGATCTCCTGGCCCGCGCGGGTCACCTGGTAGGTGTCGGGGTCCAGGACGAGGTCGGCGACGATCAGCTGACCGTCACTCTCGTTCTCCGGACGCACCCGCCGCAGCACGGCGCTGACCCTCGCCGCCAGCTCTTCCAGACCGAACGGCTTGGTCACGTAGTCGTCGCCGCCGGCCTGCAGGCCGGCGATCTTGTCGGCAGGCGTGTCCCGCGCGGACAGGAACACCACCCCGGCGTCGACGCCCGCAGCCCGGACCCGCCGCATCACCTCGAGACCGTCGAAGTCCGGCAGCATGACGTCCAGGATGATCAGGTCGGGCTGCGCGTCGACCGCTGCGCGGACCGCCTCCCTGCCGGTGGCGGCGACGCTCACCTCGTAGCCGAGGAACCGCATCGAGGTTGCGACGATGTCCTGCAGGGAGGGCTCGTCGTCGACCACCAGAAGTCGCGCACCGGTCGGCATGTCGAGGTCCCCTTCGCAGTTCGTCCCGCGGGTCCTGCTCGGCAGTCGCCGCAGGCACCCACGTCACCCGTGATCCGGGCTCAGCCCATCATCCCAGTACCCACGACCGATGGCCGTCCGGTGGGAGCTGCATGAGTGTCGACTCCGGTTCTCGGAGTCCGAGGATGTGGGCCGCTGGACGTCAGGCGCCGAAGCGGCGGTGCCGAGCCGCGTAGTCGCGCAGCGCCCGGAGGAAGTCGACGCGCCGGAAGTCCGGCCAGTACGCCTCACAGAACCAGTACTCCGAGTGCGCGCTCTGCCACAACAGGAAGCCGGACAACCGCTGCTCCCCCGAGGTCCTGATCACCAGGTCGGGGTCGGGCTGCCCCGAGGTGTAGAGGTGCTCGCCGATCCGCTCGATCGTCACCCGCTCGGCGAGTTCCGCTGCGGTGGCCCCGGCCTCGACCGATTCGTCGATCAGCGCCCGCACCGCATCGACGATCTCCTGACGCCCGCCGTAGCCGACCGCGATGTTGACCTGCAGCCCGGTGCGGTCACGGGTGCGAAGCTCCGCGGCGGCGAGCCGGGCAGCGACGGCCTGCGGCAGCAGATCCATCGACCCGACCACCCGCAGCCGCCACCCGGTGCCCGGCGCCGAGAGCTCGTCGGCGACATCGGGGATGACCTGCAACAACGTCGCGACCTCGTCGTCCTCGCGACGCAGGTTGTCGGTGGACAGCAGCCACAGGGTCACGGTGCCGATCCCTGCGGCACGGCACCAGACGAGCAGGTCGGCGATGTGTTGCGCGCCTACGACGTGCCCGTGCGAGACGTTCTCGAACCCAGCCTTGCGGGCCCAGCGCCGGTTGCCGTCGAGCATGACGCCGACGTGGTGCGGGATCTGCGCCCCGATCAGTTCCCTGGTCAGTTTCCGCTCATAGACCCGGTAGAGAAGGGCGGGGAGTCGCACAGCGCCACCCTACCGATCCGTGGCGCCGCCGCCTCTCAGCCGCTCGGAAGCCCGCGGTCCCGTAGGCCGGCGGCGGAGCTCGGCCCATCACCCACGGTGCATTCGAAGGTACGTCGGCCATCCAGGTGACGCCGGTAGATCGTCATCGATCGCGCCCACCCCTCGACGACCAAGCCCGTCGCCCGGGCCAGCATGTGCTTGGCCTCGGACCCTGCTGGTCGTCGCCCGATGGTCATGTGGGGGACGAAGTCTGCAGGCAGAGGAAGCTGTAGTGCTCCATACGACCTGCGGTGCAGGTCGACGATGTGCTCATCACCCACGTCGGCCGTGAGGAACAGGTACTCGCCCTCCCACAGCGACGGAGTTCCGAAACGCACCGGAAACGGCTCCATGGAGAGCGTGCGAAGGGCCTCGAGATCGTTCACCTCGGAGAAGGGGAAGACGATCGTGATGTGGGCCGCAACCGAGTCCGCGAGCGGATCCCACTGAACACGGAACTGTTCGACCTCCGTCAGGTCGGCATCCGGGAAGATGGCGCCCACCAGGCTCATGGTCGCAGGCTAGCGGCCCCGGGACGCTGAATGTCGAACGATTGCTGAATGAGGCGCCCGACATCCTGACCCCGTGCTGAGCATGGCAGAGATGCGGACATGATCGTCATCTGGAATGGCCTGCAGCTGAACTAGATTGGACGGGTGCCGTGGTGGTCAGAGCGGAGCTGGGAACGGATGACTGCTGGCGTCGACTGCGGTCTGTGCGCAGACGCCTCTGAGCCCCTCAACCTGCACAGTGTGCTCGTCACAGAGCTGCCGACCAGCTACGTACGCCTGGTACGAAACCAGAGTCAGACCGGTTACTGCGTAGTCATTTTGGAAGACCACGTCACTGAGCTCCACCATCTCGAACCCCGAGAGCTGACGGCGTTCTGGATGGAAGTTGCGGTCACCAGTCGCGCCATCGCGGAGCTGTTCTCACCCGTCAAGTTGAACCATCTGTCGATGGGCCATCGATGTCCGCACCTCCACTGCCATGTCTATCCCCAGTACCAGCACAACGATCCCTTTCAGAACGTTGACATCAGTGCCGGTGACACTCGCCCGACCGTTGAATGTCTGCGCGTCCGTGCCGCTTCGATCGAAGCCCGCATCCATGGATTGCTCACCTGAGTCGTGTTCGTCAGGTCTCTGCGAACCCTCCAGTCGTCCCATCGGCAGAGCTTGTGGATGACGGTGGACCGGAGCGCGCGGTAGTCCGCGATGCTCTCCGATCGCGAACGCGCCGCGTCGGAGTGGGTCGCGGGCGCCGTTGTCGGACGACCGATCCGAAGGTGTCCTGGCTCAGTTCCCGGGCCCGGATCTGCGTCCTCGGGCCACCGCCGCCGACGTGCCGGCTGTGAGCCCTGTCCGGGCCCCTGGCGAACTGACCGCATCACGCCGCATCATGGACACATGTCTTCGTTGGCACCTGCTGCGCCCGGAACGGACGCCCCTGTGGCGTCGACCAGACCGCGCGCTCGCGGCTGGATCCATCTCTACTCGGCCTTCGTCGCCGGCGTGGTCGGGATCGCGTTGATCGTGGTCGCGGCCACCACGAACGGCTTCGCCGCCGCGGTCGCCAGCACCATCTACACGCTGACGATCATCGGGCTGTTCACCATCAGCGCCACCTACCACCTGCACACCTGGGTGTCGCCGCGGGCGCGGACCTGGATGAAACGGGCCGATCATTCGATGATCTTCCTGTTCATCGCCGGCACGTACACCCCGATCGCCGTGCTGGCGTTGCCGATGCCGACCAGGGTCTGGGTGCTGGCGATCGCCTGGGGCGGGGCGTTGCTGGGCGTTGCGCTGAAGATGCTGAGGCCGCACGCGCCGCGCTGGCTCGGGGTGCCGATCTATCTCGCGCTCGGCTGGGTGGCCGTTTTCGTCATCCCGGATCTCGCGCGGGCCGGTACCGCTCCGCTGGTGTTGATCCTGGCTGGCGGGCTGATGTACACGATCGGCGCGATCTGTTACGGCACCCGCCGGCCCAATCCGTGGCCGGGGACGTTCGGCTACCACGAGGTGTTCCACGCCCTGGTCTCGCTGGCCGCTGCCTGCCACGCCATCGCGATCTGGCTGATCGTCCTCCGCTGAGGCGGTTGCGCGCACTGATGGTCATGCGGTGCGACCCGAAAGGACAAGCCGTGCCCGACCGACCTGAGATCGTCTGCATCTGCGGTTCTACCCGGTTCGTCGAAGAGCTGCTAGAGGCGAACCGCGACCTGACCTTCGCGGGTGTCATCGTCGTCGCACCAGGCGTCTTCACCCGCCCCGAGGATGGCGAGACCCACGAGAATCTCACCCAGGAGCAGAAGACTGCGCTGGACGCCCTCCACTTGCGAAAGATCGACCTGGCTGACCGAGTTCTGGTTGTCAACCCCGGCGGGTATGTCGGCGAGTCCACGAGCCGGGAGATCACGTACGCCCGCGCCACCGGCAAGCCGATCTCATTCACCGATCCCGTCTGACCGACCGACGCTTCGCGGCGCGCGGCGTCGCCGCCCGAGCTGACAAGACCGCGCGGAACTCCACGCCGGACTCAACCTCGCTGCGATCCTCCAAGCGGGTTTGCCACCACGTCCTGGTCGGCCAGCACCGCGTGATGCGTAGGACGGTGGGCGGGCCGGCTTCCGCCGACCCGCCACACCGATTACAGCTCCGGCCCGGAACCCCGCAGCCGGTCGACCTCCTGCATCGCGGTCCGCAGCTCCTCGAGCCAGGCGTCCGCGTGCTGTCCGACCAGCCGCACCGACCAGGCCAGTGCTTCGGATCGGGATCGGGCGACCCCGGCCGCGACCAGGGTGTCCAGCACCTGACGCTCGGGCTGACGCAGCCGCGTCATCACCGGGGTCGACAGCGTGGTGAACAGCTCCAGCTCGTCGCCGATCCTGACCCCCCACGACACCTGCCGCCGGTAGCGGTGCTCTGCCTGCAGTGCGATCTCGATCCGCAATTCCCGGGTGTCCTCGCGGAACCGGCTGATCCGGCCCGACGCTGCCGCGGCCCGTGCCGCGTCGGTGTCGAACTCGCCTTCGGGGGCGCGGATCTCGCCGATCACCAGGATCTCGTCCCGGTCGACCCGCGCCTCGGCGGCCCCGACGAACCAGTCCTCCGGGAGCCGCCCGGCGAACCAGCCGGCCGCGTCGGATCCGTCCGGGGGCTCCGGTGCTGCCTGCCGCGATCGGCCTCTGCTGTCGTCCTTCATGACGTCCTCCTGTAGGGGTTGATTACACCATTACAGGCTTACGCCGAGGAGCTGGCAACCATGTTCGCCATGGGGCGAACGGATCAGGAGTTCGGGTCCGTGGAGACCGGCGGGGCGTCGTTCGGCGACCGCTGCTCGGGATCGGAGACGGGCGTCGGACTCCCGGAGTGGGCCGCACCGGCGGGTCCGCCGTCCGCGGGGCGGGCGCCGGCAGTCGTCCCGTCTGTGGTGTCGAACGACGTCAGGCCGCTCACCTTCCGCATGTGCCGGTTCATCGACTTGATGAGCAGGTACAGCGCGACCCCGAGCAGCACGAGGACCAGCAGGCCGATCGGGGCGGCCTTGCCCCACTCGGCGCCCTTGCCCGGCGGAGGTGTCGGCGGGGCGGCCAGGAAGGCTGCCATCAGGTGGGCGCCCGCGGTCATCGATCGCTCCCGTCGAGGGCCCGGGCCGGCTCTCTGATGCCGGCGAACATGTCGTCCTCCGGCAGGGTCACCGGGACCCGCGACTGGGCCAGTTCGTAGTCGTCGGTCCCCCAGACGTGCGCCTCGATCTCCCGGGGTACGGCGAACCAGTGCGAGTCGGGATCGATCTGCGTCTCGTGGGCGAGCAACGCCTGATCACGGCGGTCGAAGAAATCGCCGATCGGGATCCGGGTGGTGATCCGATCGCTGCGGTCCGGACGGTTGTTCTCCTTCATCCTGGCGACCCATTCGTCGAACGGGCCGACCCCGGTCGCCTCCTTGACGGCGTCGTTGATCGCCGTCATCCGCTTCGCCGAGAATCCGCCGTTGTAGTAGAGCTTCTGCGGCGTCCACGGCTCGCCGGCGTCCGGGAACCGATCAGGATCGCCCGCCGCCTCGAAGGCGGCGACCGAGATCTCGTGGCATCGGATGTGGTCGGGGTGCGGGTATCCGCCGTTCTCGTCGTACGTCGTCATGACGTGCGGACGGAACTGTCGGATGGCCCTGACCAACGTCTCCACCTCGGCGTCGATCGGCAGTGCTCCGAAGCAGTCCGGCGGCAGCTCCCAGGTGTCGGGGTCGCCCTCGTGGTAGCCGGAGTCCTGGTAGCCCAGCCAGAGGTGCGCGACACCCAGGATCTCGGCGGCCCTGGCCATCTCGCGCAGCCGGAGCGACGGCATGTCGACCTCGGCGTCGACGAACTTCTTGTTGAGGATGTCACCACGTTCACCGCCGGTGCAGGACACGACCAGCACGCCCACGCCCTCGTCCGAGTAGCGGGCGAGCGTTGCGGCGCCCTTGCTCGACTCGTCGTCGGGATGCGCGTGCACCGCCATCAGACGCAGCTCGGCGTCGTGCGCACGCTGCCAGCGATGCTCGGCAGAGAACCGGAGCGGCTCGGAGATGGGGTCAGAAACGGGTTGGTTCACCCTGGTCCTCGTCAATGGTCGTCGTGGCTCGCATCGGCAGCGGCTCCAGAAGGTGTCCGCCTCCGCGGCGTCGGATCACCTGACGCTGCGGACGGCCCTGCTGGGTCCATCTGCCATTGTCGCGCGCGCCTCCGACACGCGTTCCCCTGGGTCGCCCCCATTCCTCGGGAAACCCCCTCCGACCTGCGCCGACACAGCAGACTTCGAATGCAGGAGGTCTGTGTCACACGGTGCGTGATAACCTGTTGTTCAACCGCGGCTCCCTGCCGCCGGGTGGTGCCTGTGCGACTTCACCGTCTGTTGCAGCCCGCCACCACGGCGCTTCAGGGGCCGCGTCCGCTGTTCCGGGGGGAACACTCACATTCGCGTCCGTTGCGGATGTCGGCAACCCTCCCGGGTCGCCTACCACCGAAGTACATCGACCGTCAGTCGGACGATCGATCAGTGAGGAGTCACCATGAGCGAGACCGCAACCAGCACCTGGTTGACGCAGGAAGCGTTCGACCGCCTGAAGGGCGAGTTGGACGAGTTGGTGGCCAACCGCCCCATCATCGCGGCCGAGATCAATGCCCGCCGCGAAGAGGGCGATCTCAAGGAGAACGGCGGCTATCACGCCGCCCGTGACGAACAGGGCAAGCAGGAGGTCCGGATCCGTCAGCTCCAGGAGCTGCTCAACAACGCGCAGGTCGGCATCCGCCCGAGCTCGGACAGCGGCGTCGTGGAGCCGGGCATGGTCGTGACGGTGGCCTATGACGACGACGACCAGGAGACCTTCCTGCTGGCCTCCCGCGAGGAGGGCAGCCACGGCTCGATGTCGGTCTACTCCCCGCAGTCGCCGATCGGTGCCGCCATCCTCGGAGCGGCGCCCGGCGAGTCGCGCGAGTACGAACTGCCCAACGGCAAGATGCAGCAGGTTTCGGTGATCGAGGCCAAGCCGTTCACCGGCTGATCCTCTCCGGCCCGAGGGCCGCAGTCGCAGCAGGCCGCCGGACCCGTCGGGTTCGGCGGCCTTCGCGCATCCGAGGGGTCCCGGTCGCCTCGCCTAGTGCGAGTCCAGGATCCGATGTCCGCTGGTGACCAGTCGGTGCAGGATCTGGTCACGGTGCTCTGCCCCCTTGCACTCCAGCCGGAGCGAGACCTCGACGTTGCCGAGGGTCAGACCGCTGCCCAGGCGCGACTGCTCCAGATCCACCACGCTCGCGCCCAGCGCCCCGACCTCGGCGAGCAACGCGGCCAGCGTGCCGGGGCGATCGGAGATCTCCACCCGGAGCGACAGGAACCGACCCGCGGCGACCAGGCCGTGCTCGGCGATGTGCACCATCAGCAGCGGGTCGATGTTCCCCCCGGACAGCACGGCGACGGTCGGCGGCGCACACAGCTCGGGCCGGGTCATGATGGCTGCCACCGCTGCGGCGCCGGACGCCTCGACGACCAGCTTCGCCCGTTCCAGACACAGCAGCATGGCCCGCGACAGTTCGTCCTCGGTGACGGTGACGATCTCGTCGACCAGGTCGACGACGTGGGCGAAGGAGAGCGCACTGGGTTCGCCGACCGCGATGCCGTCGGCCATCGTCGTCAGGTCCAGGCGTCGCACCGGTCGACCCTGACGCAACGACTCCGGCCAGGCCGCTGCCTGTTCCGCCTGGACGCCGATGATCCGGACTCCCGGGCGCACCTGCTTGACGGCCGCGGCGATCCCCGAGATCAGTCCGCCGCCGCCGAGGGCGACGACGATGCTCTGCACGTCGGGAACCTGTTCGAGGATCTCCAGCCCGACCGTCCCCTGACCACGCAACACATCCGGATGGTCGAAGGGGTGGACGAAGGTGGCGCCGGTCTGTTCCGCGAACCGGATCGCCTCCTCCAGGGCCTCGCTCAGCGTGGGTCCGTGCAGGTGGACGGTGGCGCCGTAGGCCCTGGTCGCCTGCAGCTTGGCGATCGACGCACCCACCGGCATGAAGACCGTCGCCTGGACACCGAGCAGCGCCGCTGCCAGCGCCACCCCCTGGGCGTGGTTGCCGGCGCTGGCGGCCACCACGCCGGCCGCCTTCTCCGCGTCGGACAACCGGAAGATCCGGGTGTAGGCGCCGCGGATCTTGAACGAACCGGTGCGCTGCAGGTTCTCGCACTTGAGGTGGACAGGACCGCCCACCTTCTCCGACAGCGGCCGGGAGGACTCCATCGGCGTGCGCCGGATCACCGGCGCCAACAGGAGCTGGGCTTCGCGGATCTCCTCGACGCTGACGTGCTGCATGATGCCGATCCTGCCACGCTCCCGACGGTGTCGGGCCAGGTCTGGCGGGGCGATCGGCCCGCTCAACCGGAGCGGTAGGACTGCGGGTGCAACACCGCGGCGGCTGCACCGAGCGGGACGCTCTCCTGACCCAGCACGGCGGGGACCACCCGCGGGGCCGCGGCGTACCCGAGCGCTGCGTGTGCCGCGTACCCGTCGCCGACGGCCTCGAGTACCGGCGGTCCCAGCGCGCCGAGCGGTCCCCCGATCACCACCACGTCCAGGTCCAGCAGCGTCACCACTGCGGCGACGGCCTGACCGATCGCCTCGCCGGCGCGACGGAGCGTCGCCTGCGCGATGGCATCGCCCCGGCCGGCCGCCCGCGCGATCCGCGTGACGTCGTTCCCGGCCTCGATGCCGCCGTGCGAGGAGTACCACTCGCAGATCGCGGCCCCCCCGGCGACAGCCTGCAGACACCCGCGCGCACCGCAGGCGCACTTCGGTCCGTAGGGGTCGACACAGATGTGGCCGATGTGGCCGGCGTTGCCGGTGGTGCCGGCCAGGAGCCGGTCGCCCAGGGCCAGCGCGCCGTTGATCTCGCGGTCCCAGTCGATGGCGAGCACGCCGCGTCGCCCCCTGGCTGCGCCGCGCCAGTGCTCTGAGGCCAACAGCGCGGGCGCCGGCGTCGTCAGCGCGACGGGCAGGTCGTACTGTTCGGCCAGTCGTTCGCCGAGCGGAAAGCCATGCCAGGGGCCGCATTCCACCGATCCGGCGTGTTGGTCGATCCGGCCGGCGACGAGTACCCCGACGCCACGCAGCCCGGTGGGGCGGTCGGGGTCGAACCCGACGGCGTGCAGTACTGCGTCGGCGCCGGCGCAGACCGCGGCGAACATCCGTTCTGCGGCGGGCTCTCCGGCGACCGGTTCGCCGGTCGGGGGTGTTGGACTCTGCGCGGTCGACGGGCGGCGGTAGGAGGCGGCCACCACCCCGCGCTCGGTGACGATCGCAACCTGGATGCCGTCGGTGGTGACGCCGATCGCGAGAGCGCAGTCGGCCGGGTCCAGCGAGCCACGCCGGTTCCGCACGACAGGGTCGACGTCGTACCGGTCGGTGGACAGATCGACCAGGAGGTTCGAGTCGTTCGGGACGTCCTGGTCGGCGTCCTGTTCGGCCTGCTGGTCGTCATGATCTGCGGCGGCGGCTCGCTGTTCGTCCTGGTGGCCGCGGATGATCCGGGCCAGCACGGACAGCGGAATGACCTGGACCCGGTCGGGCTGGCCCGAGCGATCGTCGCCGCCGAGGGTGGACCGCGTCAGTGCATCCGGGGCTGCCATGCCCGGTCGGACTGCCGACCGCGCGGATCGGTTCCCCGAGACCCGCGCGGCTGCAGAAACGAGTTGACGGTGATCGAGCGACGAAGGAGTCAACGGTGATCGAGCGACGAAGGAGTCGAGATCCCACACCCCGCCCAGCAAGATTTCCGATGATCGAGCAAGCGACGAAGGAGCGCGTCGAGATCCCCGCCCACACACGCGGCTGCAGAACCGTTCCAGTGGTCCGCCACTCCCCGGGTTGTGGCGAACCACAATTTCCGTTCTACAGCCGGTTTCAGCGACACGCCGCCAAGCTATACATGCCGTATCTATATGCCATGTATGGTCACCGCATGTCAGTCCCCCGCACCCTGCTCGGTCTGCTCCAGGCACAGAACTCCTCCCACGGCTACGACCTCAAGCGCACGCACGACGAGTTGTTCCGCTCCGAACGACCCCTCGCCTACGGGCAGGTCTACGCGACACTCGCGCGCCTGCTCAAGAACGGGATGGTGAGCATCGACGGCGCCGAGAGCGGCGATGGCCCCGATCGCAAGCTGTACAGCATCACCGACGCCGGCGTCACCGATCTGGATTCCTGGCTGTCCTCGCCCGAGCAGCCGACCGAGTACCTGCACAACACGCTCTACACCAAGGTGGTGCTCGCCCTCATGGCCGACCGATCAGCCGCAGACATCCTCGATGCGCAACGCGCCGAGCATCTGACTGCGATGCGAGAGTTCAACCGCCGCAAGGCTTCCGGCGATCTGGCCGATCAACTCATCTGTGACCACGCGCTCTACCACCTGGAAGCGGACCTGCGCTGGCTGGACGTCACGGCCGCGCGGTTGGCCGAGCTCGCGGCGCAGGTGAAGGGATGACCTCCACGAGATCGGCCGGCGATCAGCCGTCGGGAGGCAGGCAGGCAGCGGTGACGGACGAGGGGTCGTCACCGCTGCTCTCCGGCCGCGATCTGGTGCTGGACTTCGGCGTGACGCCGGCGCTGCGGGGTGCGGACCTGGTGGTGATGCCCGGCGAGATCGTCGCAGTGATGGGAGCCTCCGGGTCCGGGAAGTCGACCCTGCTTCATGTGCTCGCGGGCATCATCCCGCCCGATTCGGGCACCGTCACCTACCGAGGCGCGGACGTGACCACGATGCACGAGCGGGATCGGTCTGCGCTGCGCCGCAACGATTTCGGCTTCATCTTCCAGTTCGGGCAGCTGCTCCCCGAGCTCACCTGCGTGCAGAACGTGGCGCTACCACTGCGGCTGGGCGGAATCGGTCGCCGGGCCGCGGAGCGGGTGGCGCTCGAGGAGCTCGCCCGGCTCGACGTCGCAGACACGGCCGACGTGGTCCCCGGCCGGGTGTCCGGTGGGCAGGCCCAGCGGGTCGCCGTGGCCCGTGCTCTGATCGCTCGGCCCTCGATCATCTTCGCCGACGAGCCGACCGGCGCACTGGACTCGCTGCAGGCGGAGAAGGTGATGAATTTGTTGGCGAAAGCGGTGCGGGACACTCAGTTCGCCATGGTCCTGGTGACGCACGAGCCGCGGGTCGCTGCCTACTCCGACCGCGAGATCCTCATGCGGGACGGCCGGACCAGCGAGACCAGGGACCTCGCATGAGCCGACCCGCCCAGCTGACGGTTCAGCTCACAGACCAGCCCTCCGACGAGGTAGCCGACCGCGACACCCGCCCGCGTCCGGGCCGGGCGCTCGGGTGGGCCTTCACGATGACGTTCGCCGACCGTGCCGTCTGGCGTCGACTGCTGACGATGGCCGTCGGGATCGGCATCTGCTCGCTGGCACTGCTGGCGCTGGTGTCGATCCCCCCGACCCTGGATCGGATGGCGGCCGACAGCGCGGCGCTGTTGCCGACCGCTGCCTCCTCCCGGCCGGGAGCCTTCTCCTTCCAGTCCGTCAGCTTCGCAGCGGGTGGTGAGACGGTCACCGGCTTGCTGTTGGTCGGTTCGGCCGAGGCGCCACCACCGCCGGGCGCGGCCACCTTTCCGAAGTCCGGGGACATGTACGTGTCGCCGCGGCTGGCCGCTGCGCTCGCGGCCACCGACGGCGCAGATCTGCGCACCCTGCTGCCCGGCCGGGTGGTCGGCGTGCTGCCGGTCGACCGGCTCCGAGGTGCCGATGATCTGTTCTTCTACCGGGCAACCGACCCGACCGTCGCGCTCTCGTGGTTGGATCCGGCCTCCGGCTGGGGTCGGGACCCGAGCAACGAAGGCCTTGACCCCGAGTTGTGGATGCTGCTGGCCACCGGCTCGATCGTGATGCTCATTCCGCTGATGCTGTTCGTCGGGCTCGCCTCGCGGCTCGGATCGGCACGCCGCGAACGGCGCAACGGGGTGTTGGCCCTTCTGGGTGCCGGCTTCGGCAGGATCCGACTGTTGGGCGCTGTCGAGTCGGGGGTGGCCGGACTGCTCGGCGTCGGGCTCGGGCTCGGAGCTCTTCTCCTGCTGCGGCAGTTCGCCAACCGGGTGCGATTCGAGGGTGTCGGCATCCGCTCGGACGACATCGGCCCCACTGCGGCCGGACTGTGGTGGGTGTCGATCGGCATCGTCGCTGCGGCGGCTGTCAGTGGTTCGTTCATCGGCTACCGACCGGCCGACGCCGCCCGGCCCCAGGGCTCGATCCCGCTGCGCCGCACGCCGTTCCGCTGGTGGTGGCGGGTGCTGCTGCTGGCCGTCACCGCCGGATCGCTCTGGTGGATGCTGGCCCTGAATCGGTCAGGTGGCCTCGGGTACCGGCCGGAGGCTCTCAGGGTGCTGCTGCCCTGCGCCGCAACGCTGCTGGTGCTGCTCACGCTGGTGTCCATCAGCGCGCCTCTGGTCGCTGTCGTTGGCCGGTTCTGGCGACCTTCGTCCACAGCCGGCCAGCTGGCCCGCGGACGCATCCTGGCCGCCGGCACGCTCACCACCCGCTCGGCAGCGGCGCTGGCCACCGTCCTGGCCGGCGTCATCACCCTGATGCCGTTGCTCAGCAACGGCTCCAGCGATCGCTCCCAGGCCGGGGCCGACGCCGCGCTGACCGAGACTTACGGTCAGCTCCGCGGCACAGTGCGAGACATTCCCCTGGCGGAGTTGGCAGCACGTCGGTCGAATGGCCTGCGGTTTGTCGGTATCGGCGGCCAGATCGGCACGGACGCCACCGGCGACGGTCACGGACCCAGCGTGGCAGTCGTCAACTGCAGCGCGGTGCAGCTGTTCGATCCGAGCTCCGCCTGCCGAGACGGCGATGTCTTTCGCGTTCCGAGAGCCGATCCGACCAATGATCCGCTGTCCCGGCCGCCCTACCGGATCACGCTCGTCACAGAGCAAGGTTTTACAGACCAGCCAGGAGCGACGCGCGTTTGGACGCCCCCGGCACGCACCAGGGTCTTGACAGTGGCGGCGCAGGACTCTGGCTCATGGTTCGGGTTGAACTACTCCGACTTCCTCCTGACGCCGGCCGCTGCCGCCCGCGAGTTCCCACAACTCGCGACGACCCCGTTCTCCCTGACGGTCGCCATGCAACTCGAGCCCGGCAGCATCCCCCAGGAGCAACTGGCACTGTCGCCGCTGGGAGATCGTGCGTTCGCCCTGATGAGCCTGACGTCGGACACCCAGTCCGTCACCCCGTTCCGGCCGTTGATCACCGGCGCACTGGTCGCTGTCGCAGCACTCGTCCTGCTGATCAGCGCGCTGGCCCAGATCCTGACCACCGTGGAGCAGACCCGCGAACGCAAGCGGCCCTATGCGCTCGGACGGGCGGCCGGGCTGCCGCTGTCGCTGCTGTCACTGTCGATCGGGCTCTCGCTGATCGTGCCGATCCTGGTGACGATGGTCGCGGCCGTCGGCGCCGGACTGCTGTTGAACCTGGTGCTCGGTGACCTGCTCCAGATCCAGCACGCGGCGATCGGCTGGCCGCTGATCGCTGTCGGGATCGGAGCGGCCGTGTTGGCGGCAGTACTGGTGGCGCTCGGGGCGAGCTGGTCGCTGCAGCGCTCGACCCGTCCGGCCGCGATGCGCACGGAGTGATCGGTGGCAGGCATCTCGCCCTCCCCTGCCGCGCGTCGGAGACCCCCGTCGTTCACCACCGAACATCCGCTCCCTGCACCACCGCTCGGTCCGCGAACGATCCTCGCAGCACTGGCGCTCGGCTGGGGTTGGCTGCTGGTGCACGGTCCGTTGCTCGATCTGCAGATCTACCGGATGGGTGGGTGGTCGCTGCTCGGTGGCGACGACAGGCTGTACGCAGTCGCCGATCCCGCGAGCGGACTGGGCTTCACCTACTCACCCTTCGCCGCTGCCGTCTTCACCCCGCTCGCCGCCCTCCCGGAAGCCGCGGCCGCTGTCCTGCTGACCGCTGCGTCGGTGATCGCGCTGGCTCGCTGCACCCAGCTGATCGGGCACGCCGTCCGGATCCGGCGTGCACACCGGAACCTGGTGCTGTACAGCGCTTTACTGCTCGAGCCGGTCGTCTCCACGCTGTCGTTCGGTCAGATCAACCTGATCCTGATGTGGCTGGTGCTGGAGGATCTGCACCGCCCGGGCCGACGCGGATCCGGTCTGGCAATCGGACTCGCCGCCGGGATCAAGGTGGTGCCAGGCATCTGGATCGTGTTCCTGATCCTGCACAAACGCTTCCGAGCAGCCCGGACAGCCGCGGGGACGGCGGCCGGCACCGCTGTGTTGGGGTGGCTGGTACTGCCACGGTCCTCGGCCGCCTTCTGGTTCGGCGGCGCTCTCGATCCCGAGCGGACCGGCGGGATCGACTACCTGGCCAACCAGTCGATCACCGGCCTGGTGGCCAGACTCGCCGACCCGGCGACGGCTCGCGCGCACTGGCACCTCACGACTGCTCTGGTGGTGCTCGTCGGATCGACCGTCGCGCTCCGGTGCATCCGCAGCGGCAGGCCCGGCGAATCGATGGTGGCGATGGCCCTGACCGGTCTGCTGGCCTCGCCGATCTCGTGGAGCCATCACTGGGTGTGGGTGTTGCCGATCATCTGGCTGATGCTCGGATCCGGACGCACCCTGCTGGCGTCGACGTGGGTCGCTGTCGCCGTCTGTTGGACGATCTGGTGGGCACCGGCGGCAGAGCACCGCGAACACCACTGGTCGTGGTGGCAACAGCTGTGCGGCAACGCCTATGCGCTGCTGGGACTGCTCACGGCGGCCACCCTCTGGACCTCGCGACCGACCCGACAGCTCAGACCGCGTCGAGCGCCGTCCGCAGATCGGCGACCAGGTCGGCGACATCCTCGATCCCCACGGACAACCGGATCAGATCGTCCGGTACCTCCAACATCGAGCCGGCAACGCTGGCGTGCGTCATCACACCGGGGAGCTCGATGAGCGACTCCACGCCGCCGAGCGATTCGGCCAGGGTGAACAGTTCCGTGGACTTGCAGACCTGAGCAGCAGCGGCGGCGCCCCCGGCGACCCGGAAGGAGACCATCCCGCCGAAACGGCGCATCTGACGGACGGCCACCTCGTGTCCAGGGTTGCTGGGCAACCCCGGGTAGAACACCTCCACGACGCCGCGGTGCGACAGCAGCAGCTCGACGATCGCTTCCGTGTTGTCGCAGTGCCGATCCATCCGCACCGCGAGGGTCTTGAGGCCCCGCAACGTGAGCCAGGCATCGAACGGACCGGCGATGCCGCCCATCGACTTGGCGTGGAACGCGAAGTCCTCGGCCAGTGAGTCGTCGGAGGTGACGAGGGCCCCCCCGATCACGTCCGAGTGCCCACCCACGTACTTGGTGGTCGAGTGCAGCACCACGTCCGCACCCAGGGCCAGCGGCAACTGGAGGTAGGGCGTGGCGAACGTGTTGTCCACCAACAGTTTCGCGCCCGCACCGTGGGCGAGACCGGCCAACGCGGCGATGTCGGCGATGCCCAGCAGCGGGTTCGACGGTGTCTCCACCCAGATCAGCTTCGTTGTCGGCCGCAGTGCGGCCGACACTGCCTCGAGGTCGCCGAGCGGAACGGTCGTGTACTCGATCCCCCAGGGCACACAGATCTTGTCGATCAGTCTGAAGGTGCCGCCGTAGGCGTCGTTCGGGATGATCACGTGATCGCCCGGCTTGAGCATGCTGCGCAGTGCGGTGTCGCCGGCGGCCATGCCGGAAGCGAACGCGACCGCCGCCGTCCCGCCTTCCACCGAGGCGAGCGCCGTCTCCAGCGCGGTGCGGGTCGGGTTACCGGCGCGCGAGTAGTCGTACCCGGCGCGGGTCACGCCCACCTCGTCCTGCGCATAGGTGGAGGTCTGGTAGATGGGCACCACCACAGCTCCGGTCACCGCTTCCGGATCCTGACCCGCATGGATCGCGCGGGTCGAGAAACCCTGGGCTGCAGTATGTTCGGCGGTCATCGGGCCACGAAGGCCAGCAGGTCCGCGCGGGTCAGCACGCCGACAGGCTTGCCGTCGTCGATGACCATGATCGCGTCGACCTTCTGGAGCGTCGCCCGCGCGGTCTCGACCGTCTCACCGGAGCCGACCAGGGGGAACGGCGCGTCCATGTGCTGCCGCACCGGATCCGCCAGGGAGGCCTTTCCGGTGAACAACAGATCAAGCAGCGCGCGCTCGGACACCGAGCCGGACACCTCGCCGGCCATCACCGGCGGCTCCGCGTTCACCACGGGCATCTGCGAGACCGCGTACTCGTGCATGATCTCCACGGCGTCACGCACCGTCTCGCCGGGGTGGGTGTGCACCAACGACGGGAGCTCGGCTCCCTTGGAGCGCAACACGTCCCGGACCGTGGCGGAGTCGCCGCGGGCCAGGAATCCGTAGGAGGCCATCCAGCTGTCGGAGAAGATCTTGGACAGATAGCCGCGGCCGCTGTCCGGCAGCAGCACGACCAGCACGTCGTCCTCGGTGAGCCGCTCGGCCACCTTGAGAGCCGCCGCGACGGCCATCCCACAGGACCCGCCGACGAGCAGCCCCTCCTCGCGGGCCATCCGCCGGGTGATCTCGAACGACTCTGCGTCGGACACAGCCACGATCTCGTCGGTGACGGTGCGGTCGTAGGCGCTGGGCCAGAAGTCCTCGCCGACGCCCTCGACCAGGTACGGCCGACCGGTCCCACCCGAGTACACGCTGCCTTCGGGGTCGGCGCCGATCACCTGCACGGCGCCGTTCGACTGTTCCTTCAGATACCGACCGGTGCCGGAAATGGTGCCGCCGGTACCGACGCCCGTCACGAAGTGGGTGACCCGGCCGTCGGTGTCGGCCCAGATCTCCGGACCGGTCGACTCGTAGTGGCTGGCCGGGTTGTTCGGGTTGGAGTACTGGTCGGGCTTCCAGGCTCCCGGGGTCTCCCGGACGAGCCGGTCGGAGACGGAGTAGTAGGAGTCGGGGTCCCCGGGGGCCACCGCGGTCGGGCAGACGACGACCTCGGCGCCGTAGGCCCGCAGCACGTTGCGCTTGTCCTCACTGACCTTGTCCGGGCAGACGAAGATGCAGGAGTAGCCGCGCTGCTGGGCGACGAGCGCAAGTCCGACGCCGGTGTTGCCACTGGTGGGCTCGACGATCGTGCCGCCCGGCTGGAGCTCGCCCGACTCCTCGGCGGCCGTCACCATCTTCAGGGCGATGCGGTCCTTCACGCTGCCGCCCGGGTTGACGTACTCGACCTTGGCGAGGATCAGCGGTTTGAGCCCCTTCGTCAGCGAGTTGAGTTTGACCAGCGGAGTGCCGCCGACCAGTTCGATCACCGACTGTGCGTACTTCACGCCTGACTCCTTTTTTCCGGGCACCGGTCCACCCGGCCTGTCTGTCCTCAGGCTATCGGGCGCGAGCGGCGCGGACCGCCCCGGCGGTGGCCGCCGCAACTTCCTGGAATCGGACACCGCGGCATGGAACGGTAGGTCAGGGTGTTGGGAGGCGTGGAGGCGTCGAGGCGTCGTACGCATCGCTGGGGGAGCAATCATGAAGAGCAAGTCGGTCCACCACACCGCGCTGATCGCCGCGGCGGCAGGGGTCACCGGGGTGATGGGCGCCGCCGGCCTGGCGTGGGTCGGGCTGACCGCGCAGGCTGCCGGGGCGACCAGACGCATCGAGGAAGCGGCCGTGCACGCGGCGATCGACGCGGGGCTGATTCCGCCGGACGGTGCGGACGCCCAACGCGTGCCCCCACCGCTGGGCGACGGGGTGCTGCTGGCAAGCGGTCCCACCGATGACCCGACCGTCGAGCCGGGCCTGACGTTGGCGATGATCGGCGACTCGACCGCGGTCGGCTATGGCACCTCGCGGTCCGCGGACCTGCCAGGCGTGTTGTTGGCCCGTGGCCTCGCCGCGCTGACCGGAGATCCGGTGCGACTGCTGACGGTGGGCGTCGTCGGGGCGGAGTCGGTCCACCTGGACGACCAGGTGACGACCGCCCTCCAACAGCGCCCGGACATCGCGGTGATCGTGATCGGCGCCAACGACATCACCGCCAAGGTGGCTCCGACCCGAGCCGCCTCGCAGCTGGGCGCCGCAGTTCGTCGGTTGCGCGCGGCGCAGGTGGAGGTGGTGGTCGCGACCTGCCCGGATTTCGGGGTCATCGCGCCCATCCCGCAGCCGCTGCGCACCGTGCTCACCCGCTGGTCGCGCGGACTGGCCGCGGCCCAGGCCAGGGCGGTCAGAGCCGCGGACGGGACGCCGGTGGCGATGGCCCAACTGGTGTCGCCGTTCTTCCGCGGGAAGCCGGACCTGTTCTACGCGGACGGCTTCCACCCCAGCGCCGCCGGTTACCTAACGGCTGTCGGGGCGCTGCTCCCCGCCGTGGCTACGGCAGCCACCAGGATTCGCCTCGACCGGGTTGCTGCGCAGCCCGGCCTCAGCGGCTGAACCCCAGCGCCGTGGCGATCCGCGCCAGGTACGGCGCCGGATCGACACCGTCCTGCATCGCCTGGTCAGCGAGCACCACGAGCTGATCGGGGATGACGGTCGTCTCCAGCAGCGGCACCGGCAGCGGCGCGCGACCGGCGGCCAGAGCGGAGGCGTCGGCGAGTTCCTGCAGCTCGAGACGGGTAACTCTCAGCCGATCGCCATGACCCCAGGACGCAGACGACCAGGCCCGCAGACGACCAACAAGATCGTCGAGCTGCGGGCGCTGATCGAGCGGCTGACGGTGATCGAGCGACGAAGGAGTCGAGATCCCGTCCCGCTCCGCATCCGGTGTCACTCGCTGCGCATGTACCCGAGCAGACGCAGGATCTCCAGGTACAGCCAGACCAGCGTCACCATCAGACCGAAGGCGAAGTACCACGACGTCTTGGCCGGAGCGCCGGCCTTGATGGCCTGGTCGATGGCCTCGAAGTCGAGCAGGAAGCTGAACGCCGCGATCGCGATGCAGACGATCGAGAAGATGATGGCGAACGTGCCGCCGTCGCGCAGTGGCGAAACCCCACCGAACATGCTGATCAGCAGGTTGCCGACCATCATGATGACGAGCCCGATCATCGCGCCGATGATCATCTTGGTGAACTTGGGCGTCACCCGGATCGCGCCGGTCTTGTAGACGACCAACATGCCGACGAACACACCGAGCGTGCCGAGCACCGCCTGGATGGCGATGCCGTTGTATCTGTTCTCGAAGACACCGGTGATGGCGCCGAGCAGCACCCCTTCGGCGACCGCATAGCCGAGGATCAGCGCCGGGTTCGTGGACTGCTTGAAGATGACGATCAGCGACAGCACCAGACCGACCACCAGTGCCGGGATGGCCAGCTGGTAGGCGCCGGTCCAGGCGGTGATCGCACCGGCGACGATGGCGACGCCGAGCACGGTGGCGGTCTTGGCCACCACGTCGTCGACCGTCAGCCCACGCTCGGCGGGCGGCGCCTGGTAGGCGGGCTGGTCGTAGATGTTCTGCAGGTACTCGGAGCTGGGAGCAGCGGCGCGCTGCGCGTCGAGCACCTTGTTCATGTTCCGGAATGCCGGGTTGCTGCTGGGCACGGGGTCCTCCGCTGGTGGCAGTGGTTCTGGTGTGCGCGTCCTGGGACGTACACCTCTACTCAACGACATCCCCCTGCCGAAGGTTCCCGACGAGCATGTGCCTCGGATGGGAGTTCCGCGGTGGTCGGGGCATCGGCGGCCGGGCTCGCGATGTCCGAGGAGACCAGCAGTGCCCCCGGTGGGATTCGAACCCACACTGAAACCCTTTTAAGGAGTCTGCCTCTGCCGATTGGGCTACGGGGGCGTGCCGGTCAGCCTAGTTCCGCCAGCGCTTTCGCCCGCTCGAGCACCTCGTCGATCATCGGCGGGGTCAGCCTGCCGGTGAAGGTGTTCTGCTGGCTCACGTGGTAGCAGCCCAACACGGTCAGGCTCCGGCCGTCCGGGTGGTTGATGGTGGCCTCGGCGCCGTGCGCGAACACCGGTCGGGGCCGAGGGATCTGCCAGCCGATGGCCTGGAGCGAACTGAGCAGGGTCTGCCAGCCGAACCCGCCGAGGGTGACGACGACCCGCGGCCGCACCAACTCCAAGTCCCGCTGCAGGAATGGCCGGCAGGTGTCGCGCTCCTGCGGCGTTGGCTTGTTGTCCGGCGGCGCGCAGTGCACCGGCGCGGTGATGCGCACCTCGGCCAGCTGGAGGCCGTCGTCGATCGACACCGACCCCGGCTGGGAGGCCAGGCCCGCGCGGTACAGGGCCGCAAACAGGAAGTCGCCCGAGCGATCCCCGGTGAACATCCGACCGGTGCGGTTCGCGCCGTGGGCGGCCGGCGCCAGACCGACCACCAGGATCCGGGCGGTGGATGGCCCGAACCCCGGCACCGCCCGGCCCCAGTAGGTCTCGTCGGCAAAGGATGCGCGCTTCTCGGCGGCCACCCGTTCCCGCCAGGCGACGAGCCGCGGGCAGGCCCGACACCCGGTCACCAGGTGATCGAGCTCGGCGATCGACCGCGCGGCGGAGGCTCGTCCCGGGAGGTCCGAGGCTCGCGATCTTGGCGATGTCATGGCAGCGATCGTGCCAGCAACCAGACCCTTCCCGATCGGCGGCAACAAACCTTTCTCTTGTCACCCATATGGAGTAATTTTGTGCTTGCCGGACGCCTCCCCCCACCCAGGCGGACAACGAACACACCGGACAGCTGGATCATCGCCGTGCCGCTATCTCCGTAGCCTCGAATTGCCTCTGGTTGTCGAGGTCACCATTCCTACGATCGCCCGACGGAGAAACCATGACGATTCGCCCGAATCGGGAGCCTGCTGGCGGAACCGTCGCCGCGCTCCTGCGTCAGAGCGACGTGATGACCCACGGAGCCAAGGTGCGCGCGGTGGCCGGTCGGCTGTCGGCCCTGGTGCGGAGCGCGCCGGCAACCTCGGTGCTGTGCGCCGTGATGATCGTCGCCGCCGCTGTCACTGTCGTCTCCGGAACGAACCCCGATGCGCTGTTGACCCAGCTCGGCTACGGCCTCCCCGCCTGGCAGCAGGGACACCCGCTGCACTACCTGACCGGCGCACTCGTGCTCCCCACCCCTGAGCTGTACGTCGTCATGGGCCCGCTGGTCGTTCTTGCGGTCGGCTACTTCGAGCGTCGGGTGGGAGCGCCGCGTGCGATCGGCACCCTGGTGCTCACGCACCTGGTCAGCACTGTCGGGATCACCGCACTGCTGGCACTGACGGACGCTGAGTGGCCGTGGGCCGCCCTGCTCGCCCGGCAGACCGATCTCGGGATCTCCGCCGGAACGATCGGTGTCCTGGCCGCCGCGACCTGGGTGATGCCCGGTGCGCTGGGCCGCCGGATCCGGTGGATCGGCAGCACCTACATGGTTGTGATGGTTCTGCGCTCCGGGCTGCTGTGGGACGCCGAGCACCTCTTCGGGTGGACCGCCGGCCTCGTCATCGGACCGAGACTCGCCCGTCGGGTGAACCGCACCGCACACGGGGACCCGCAGGCAATTGCCGGCCGCGCTCCCCGCATCAAGCGGGTACGCGCAGCGCTGGCCTGCACCCTGGTGGTACTCGCCGTCTCCAAGTTCGTCACCGCGCTCTATCCCGGCAACGGCGGGATCTTCGGCCCGGGTCTCCCACCGTCGCTCCCCCTGCCCGGTCGGATCGTCGGTGCTGCCGTACTGCTCGCCCTGGCTCTGCTCGTGGGCAACGCCCTGCGGCGCGGTCTGCCGCTTGCCTGGTGGGCAGCTGTCGGGCTCGCCGTCGTCGGGCTCACCAGCGCCGGCCTGATGACCGGCACCCGCTACACCGCCGATCTGCTGTTGTGGGGGCTGCTGCTGGCGGGCCTCGTCGCCGGTCGCGGCTACTGGCCCTGGCGGCTGCCGGCCGGTGCGCTGGCCCGGGCACTGCCGCGGATGCTGGTCGCCGTCGGCGGCTTCCTCGCGCTCTCGGTTCTCACCTGGTGGTTGCTGCGCAGCCAGCTGGACGGGGGCATCCACCCGCACCAGATCGTGCATCGGGCACTCTTCGAGGAGCACGCCATCCTCGCCAGGACCGGGACGGCGGAGGCGTTGCTCACGGCCACCTCGGTGATCTGGGCGATCGCACTGCTGGCCGTCGCGCTGCCGCTGCTCTACTCGGCCCAGTCGTCCAGCCGCACGCCTCACCGTCGGCGGTCCGGCGGCCGCACCGACGAACAGGTGCTCACCGATCTCGTCGTCCGGCACGGCGGCGGCACCCTCGGCTGGCAGCGCACCTGGCCGGGCTTCACCGCCTGGATCAGTAGCACCGGCGACGTCGGCGTCGGTTACAAGGTCGTCTCCGGGGTGGCGATCGCGATCGGTGACCCCGTCGGTCCGCTGCTGCGCTGGCGCGCCGGCGTCGCGGAGTTCCAGAAGTTCTGTCTGCGCAACGGTTGGACTCCGGCCTGGTACACCGTCAGCGACCGCTTCCTCGAGGTGATGGGCGATGAGTGGCGACATACCGTCCTCGGCGAGGACGCGGTGATCGATCTGTCGGCGCTCGCCTTCACCGGGAAGTCCTGGCAGGACGTCCGCACCGCGCGCAACCGCGCCGATCGTGACGGGATCCGGTGCGAGCGCATCGATCTGCGCACCTGCGACCCGGCACTGCGCCGCGGGATCGACGAGGTGTCGTTCGGCTGGGTGAACGGAAAACCATTGCCGGAGATGGGATTCACCCTTGGCACGGTTGCGATCGCCGACGACGACATGATGCGCACCTATGTCGCCCTCGACGCCGCCGGGACTGTTCACGGCGTCACCACCTGGATGCCGGTGCACCGGGGCGGGAAGATCGTCGGATGGACGCTGGACGTGATGCGACGACGCTGCGACGGCTTCCGACCGGTGATGGAGTTCCTGATCGCGGAGTGCGTGCTGCAGTTCCAGGCCGAGGGCTACGACATCGCCAGCCTGTCTGTCGCACCTCTGGCCCGGCCGGCCTGCGTCGCCACGGCCGACGCAGATCTGCTGTCGAAGGCGCTGGACCGTCTCGGCGAGATGCTGGAGCCTGCCTACGGTTTCCGCTCACTGCTGCAGTACAAGACGAAGTTCCATCCGCGGTTCGAGACCGTGCACCTGGCCTACTTCTCCCAGATGGACCTGGCGGAGATCGCCGTCGCCATCGGCCGGGCCTACCTGCCCGAACTGTCTGCGGGGCAGGCCCTGTCGATCGCCAGGGCGCTGCGTCCACGGCGCGAGGGCGCCGACCCGGCCGCTCGGCCCGCCGCTGTGGAGCGTCAGCCGGTCGCCTGATCGGTCGTCGTCAGCGGTCTGCTGCGCACGGCGGGCATGCCGCGGCGGCCCTGGGGTGAGTGAGGATCACCGTCATGACGGTGATCGTCGTCGTCGCACTGGTCCGGACCCTCTGCAACGAGACCTGGGGCCGACGGGCTCAGCCGACCCTGTCGAACACCGACAGCACCAGCCCGTCGAGGATGTCCGCCACCGAGATCGTGAGCTCCCGGACCGGAACGCGCCGCTCGAACTCCTGCAGTACCTGCGACAGCACGAGCGCGCCGCCGCCGATCACGTCGACCCGGCCGGGCAGCACATAGCCGAGCATTGCTCGATGAGACCGGTTGGCGTGCAACAGGTTCTCACAGGACCGTTGAATCCCGGAATACTCGACGGTGACCCCGTCCAGCTGGGCCGGATCCAGCCGGGACCGACGCAGGGCGCCCGCCGCCACCGTGAGCGCCGTTCCTGCGACTGCGATGACGGTGTCGACCCCGGCGAGCAGCGACGGCGGCCAGTTGCGCATCGCTGAGCTGATCGTCGCGGCGCAGTGGCCCCGCGCCCGCTCGATCTCCGGCGCGGACGGTGGGTCACCGGCCAGCATCCGCTCGGTGATCCGCACCGCCCCGATGTCGATGCTCGCGGCGGCCTCGACCGCCCCCGCAGCCGGTCGTCCCGCGCCATCCACAACGGGCCGACGCCCGAGGACGATCTCGGTGGAACCGCCGCCGATGTCGATGGTCACCACTCGACCGGGTCCCGGGGCCAGCGCGGCAACGGTGCCGCGGAAGCCGATCACCGCTTCCTGATCACCGGACAGGATGTCGACGCCGGTGCCCAGCACGGATCGCACCAGCGCCACGAACGCCTCCGGATTCCTGGTGTCCCGCAAGGCTGACGTCGCTGCCACCCGCAGATCGAGCACCTCCGACGCACGGATCACCGACGCATAGTGGGCCAGCGTGGACCAAGCCCGGTCCAGTGCCGAGGTGGTGAGCGCACCAGTCGCGTCGACGCCCTCCCCGAGACGGACTGTCCGGGTCTCCCGATGGATCTCCTTCCAGGTGCCGTCGCCCGGCACGCCTTCGGCGACCAACAGCCGAATGGTGTTGGTACCGCAGTCGATCGCCGCGACCCGTACGGAGACTCCCGCCGGCAACCGGCCCCGCGTCACTGCCCCACGCCGGTCTCCTGGTGGAACCCGTCGATGTGGGCTGCCACTGACTGCGCGGCCGCGTCACCGTCGGACGCCTGGATCGCCTCGAGGATCTGCCGGTGCTCGGCGGCGAGCCGCTCGCGCAGCCGCGGCCAGCCGGCGAAGTCGGCCACCGCCCGGGTGACATACGCGCGTACCCCCGACCGCATCGCCTGCATGATGGCGATCACCACCGTGTTGCCGGTCGCCTCGGCCAACGCGAGATGGAACCGGGTGTCGAGATCCAGGAACCCCTCCTGGTCGGCAGGATCAGCCCCGTCCATCCGATCGAGCAGTTCACCCGCCACGCGTAACGACGACTCGTCGGAGGCGCCGGCAGCGGCCTCCCGCACCGCCCAGGTCTCCAGCAGCACCCGGGTCGCCACCAGGTCACCGACCGGCAGATGCCTGCTCGCCAGGTGCCACCGCAGGGCGGAGCCGATGGGCGCCGACACGTCCGCGATCACCACGGCCCCGGCGTCCGGTCCGGAGCCGACACCGGTGCGGATCAGGCCCATCGCCTCGAGCACCTTGATCGCCTCGCGAACGCTCGCCCGCGACACCTGGTACCGCTCCGCGAGCGCCCGTTCCGGCGGCAGCCGACCACCGACGTCGACCAGACCGGCAGCCAGATCCTGTTCGATCCGGTCCAGGACCTGCTCGTAGGCGCGCATGTCCGGAGTCTAGGGATCGTCGGGCGAGGTGCGTTCCGGCTCGGTACCGTCGGCCCCATGGACCTCATCGCCGAAGACCTGATGCTGCTGATGCTCGACGAGGAGGAGGGCAGGCCGACCGTCGGCGGCCCGCAGTTCACCCACTCGCTGGCCGGGGCGCTGTTGGTGGAGCTCAGCCTGCAGGGCCTGGTCGAATCCGACAGCCCGCCCGAGAAGCAGGCCAAGGGGAAGGGAAAGATCCACGCCATCGGTGCCGCCCTCGCCGATCCGATCCTCGCGCTGGCCTGGAACGCGTTCAGCGACAAGCCGCGTGGCGCCTCCGCCGTGATCCAGGCGATCGACTCCAAGATCAAGGAACCGCTGCTGGAACGGCTGGTGGCCAAGGGCTGGGTGCGCGAGGAGCGCTCGAAGATCCTGGGCATTTTCCCGTCGACGAAGTTCCCCGAGGCCGACCCCCGCCACGAGGCCGAACTGCGCGGCCGGATCGCCGGCGTGCTGGACGGCACCGACCCCGACCCGCGCTCGGCCGTGCTGATCTCGTTGTTGAGTGCCGCCGACGGGTTGAAGGCGTTGTTCCCGGATGCCGATCGCAAGCAGCTGAAGGCCCGTGCAGCCGAGGTCAGTGACGGCGAGTGGGCCGGCGCTGCCGTCCGCCAGGCGGTGCAGGCCGTCAACGCTGCCGTCATGACAGCGGTAATGGTCCCGGTGTTCATCAGCACCACCTCCTGAGGAGCTGACGGATGCCCTATGCTGTGGTCAGACCACAGCCGATCCAGAGCCCGGGAGCATCTCGATGAAGCGCCAGTTGCCGAAGCCGCACGACCTCGCCCCGCTGCTGAAGTTCAAGAAGCCGGAGCTGTCCCCCAAGACACGACGGCTGGCGTCTGCGCTGACCATCGACGACCTGCGAACGATCGCGAAGCGGCGCACCCCCAAGCCTGCGTTCGACTACACCGACGGCGCTGCCGAGGGCGAGGTCTCCTTGGCGCGGGCCCGCGAGGCGTTCGGGGACGTCGAGTTCAACCCAGCCATCCTGCGGGACGTCAGCAAGGTCGACACCACTCGGGACGTGTTGGGCGGCAAGGTCTCCCTGCCGTTCGGCATCGCGCCGACCGGCTTCACCCGGATGATGCAGGCGGAGGGCGAGATCGCCGGCGCGGGCGCCGCAGCGGCAGCGGGGATCCCGTTCTCGCTGTCCACCATGGGTACCACCTCCATCGAGGAGGTTGCCGCCGCGAACCCGCACGGCCGCAACTGGTTCCAGCTGTACATGTGGAAGGACCGCGAGCGGTCGATGGCGTTGGTCGATCGGGCGGCGAAGGCCGGCTTCGACACCCTGCTGGTGACGGTCGACGTGCCGGTCGCCGGCGCGCGCCTGCGCGATGCCCGCAACGGCATGACGATCCCGCCCACCCTCACGCCGAAGACGATCCTCAATGCGATCCCGCGGCCGGCCTGGTGGATCAACTTCCTGACCACCGAGCCGCTGGCCTTCGCCTCGCTCGACTCGTGGTCGGGCACCGTCGGCGACCTGCTCGACACGATGTTCGACCCGACCGTCACCTACGAGGATCTTGCGTGGATCCGCGACCAGTGGCCAGGCAAGGTCTCGGTGAAGGGGGTGCAGACCGTCGAGGACGCGCAGCGGCTCGCCGACGCCGGCGTTGATGCGATCGTGCTGTCCAACCACGGCGGACGCCAGCTCGACCGCGCGCCGATCCCGTTCCACCTGCTGCCGCAGGTGGTGAAAGAGGTCGGCAAGGACCTCGAGGTGCACCTGGACACCGGGATCATGTCCGGCCAGGACATCGTCGCCGCGGTCGCCCACGGCGCCCACTTCACCCTGATCGGCCGCGCCTACCTCTACGGCCTGATGGCCGGGGGCCGCAACGGCGTCGACCGGGCGATCGGCATCATCAAGGGCCAGATCGAGCGCACCATGCGCCTGCTGGGCGTCGCCTCGCTGGACGAGCTCGAGCCGCGGCACGTCACCCAGCTGCAGCGGGTCACCGCGCGCCAGCTCTGAGGCCCTCCGCATCCGCCCCCGCATCCGTTCGGCGTTATTGCGCCGAACGGAGCGAGCCAGCACGTAATCGTGCCGATTGGACGACGCGAGCCGGGTCTCGCCATGCGGGCTCAGAACCAGGTCTGGATCCCGCCGATCACCGCCGGCACGGGTGCCCCGCAATCGTCGATCACCTGCAGCGTCCGCCACTTGTCGAACGTCAGGCACGGATGGGAGATGCCGAACCTGACCAGGTCACCCAGCCGGACGTCGGCATCCTCGATCACCTGCAGATGTGCATGCTGGTCGTTGAGAGGCCTCGCGATCCCGTCGCCCGGAAACTCCGTGACACGGCCGTCCCGGCGCAACTGGGTCGCCCGCGGCGGCTCGTCGGAACCGATGTCGCGCTTGCCGACGTTGACCAGCACCAGCCCCGGTTCCGGTCGGGACACCACCGATCCCCAGACATGAACTGCCGGAAGCAGTCCCGGCGTTCGCCGGTCCGCATCGAAGGGTGACGACCGGTGGTACATCCCGTCGTCGTGGGTCAGGTAGCAGCCCGAACGGAGCACCACCAGGGCCCGCTCACGCAGCCCGGCGAAGCTCGCCGCCACCACGTCCGGGAACTGACTGCCGCCTGCGGAGATCACCGGACGTGGCACCTCGAACAGCCCAGCGGATTCGATGGCCGTGAAGGTCTCGACGACTTCCCGGCAGAACGCGGCGACGTCGTCGCCTGTCGCCGGTCCGTTCGCCGTCCGCAGCGACCCCTCCCAAGCCGCGACCCCGTGCAGGGTGAGCCGGTCGCAGGCGCGCACCGCCTCTGCCGTCCGCAGCGCGGTGCCGACGGTCCGCGCACCCGTCCGCGCCCCCGCCGTTCCGCGGTCCACCAGCACTCCGAGCGCCGGTGCGTCGGACGGGTAGTGGGAGGCCAGCAGCTCGACGGATTTCGGGTCGTCGCACCACACGATTACCTCGGCGCCACCGACCGCCAGCGCTCCCAGTGACCTGATGTCCGCGGGAACCACCACCGCCCCGGCATGCAGGATCCGCGGAACCCGATGCGCAGCAGCCACTCTCGCCTGCGCCGGGGTGGCGACGGTGATCGCCCAGGCGCCGGCGTCGAGCTGTCGACGCCACAGCGACGGCGCCATGGTCGTCTTGCCGTGCGGGGCAAGAACCGCACCTGCGCCGCGAAGCACCTCGTGCATGACGCCCACGTTGTGCTCGATCCGCCCGGCATCGACCGTGGCGAACGGGGTCGACAGCTGCGTCACCGCCGGATCGGTCGGGACCTCGACGCCGTCGAGCTGGTACCAGTGCACGGAGTTCTCCTGATCGTGTCGACGGTGACACCGAGAATCGCCGGTGATCACGCGAGGTTCCTCGGTCGGGCTCGGTCGTGTCGCAACGGGATCTCGACTCGTTCGTTCCTCACTCGCTCGATCAGCGTAGGGCGAGGCCGTGGTCGAGCTGCCGCGGCGCGTCGATCAGTCACGGTCTGGACCCGCTCGTCCGTCACTCGCTCGACCGTCGGAGACTCGGTGATCGAGCGGACGGGGTGAGTCGGACGGGATCTCGTCGCGCTCGTTCCTCGCTTGCTCGATCAGCACAGGGGCGACGCAGGAGTCGAGGTCCCGTCGGCACCGATCAATCGGAGTCGTTGCCCCGGTTGAACATCTTCCCGGCGGCCTCGCCGATCTTCGATCCGGCCTTCGCGAGCTGATCGCCCAACGAGTTGAGGGTGGTCATGATCGGGTCGGTCGAATCGGCGGCGGCATCCTTGTACGACTTCGCGGCCGAGCCGAGATCCTCGCCCAGGTCATCGGTTGGCTTGTCGGCGTCGCGGCGCTGGTAGGTACCGCCGATGATGGCGCGGTACTCCTCGGAAGCGGCCCAGCGCTGCAACTGCGCGGCCCGCACGACGGCCATCGGATGGCTCATCCCCTCCACCGCGCGGAACTTGTGGATCGAATCGCGGATGTCACCGACATTCTCGTACTCGGTGGCCTGCTGCAGGAACGACGGAATGTCGATCTCGTCGGTGTCGGTCCCGCCGGCCAGGAACAGGTGAGTCCGCAGCGCCGCTCCCGGATCCTGGCTGCAGAGCAGGCCGGCCCGGTCGGCCGTCAGTTCGGCCTTGCGGAACCATTCACGCAACGCGGCGATGATCGCGCGCAGTCCGAGCGCACCCGCCGGCACCCAGGACACTGTGTGCTGCAGGCTGAGCAGCCGCAGCAGCAGGGTACGCAGCACCGCATGGCCGGACAGCACGTGGCCCATCTCGTGCCCGATCACGAACCGCAGGCTCTCGTCGTCGAGCGCCTCCACCAGGCCGGTGGTGAGCACGATGAACGGCTCGTCGATGCCGACCGTCATGGCGTTGGCGACCGGATTCCGGTCGATGAACACGTGCGGGACGGCGTCCAGGTCGAGGGTGGCGGCACACTCCTGACGCATCGCCTCGATCCGCGGGTACTGCTTCTCCCCCACCCGGATCGAGCTCGCCAGCGCCATCAGCCGCTCGCCGCGTTCCGGAAAGATGCCCGACAGCGTGCGCAGGATGTCCGACAGCCCCGGCACGGCTCGCATGGTGGCGAGCACCCCGCGATCCGCAGGATGCTCGTAGGCGCGCGGGCTGATGCCGGGGAACGTCACCCGACCGGGCCTGGGAGTGACAGCCTTCGACGGCCGCTTCCGGCCGCCCTTCGCGCCGCCCGTGCCCGCGTCGTTGCCGCTGTTCTGGTCTGCCATGAGCTCTCCCCGGTCCCGCGGCCCCCTCGTCGGCGCCCTCTCGACCACTGTAGGTCGATCTGTCCTGGAAGGTAGCGGTTGTCCGGTGCCCATCATCATCCCGCCACCCACTCTGCGATCTAGTCTTCCCGGATGAGCACCGCGCCGTCCGACTCCGTACTGGGGCACGAGGACAAGGCCGCGGTGGAGGCGCTCCGTGCGGTGGTCCGCATTGCGACCGTCGCGCACCGCGACGCCGACGTCCACGACCCGGAGCCCTTCGACGACTTCGTGGAGGAATTGGCCGGCCGGTTCCCGCTGCTGCACGAGGCCTGCGAGATCACCCAGCACTGCGGGCACGCGCTGCTGCTGCGCTGGCCCGGTCGCGGCCCGGCACACCAGGACGCCACGGCCGGCCCGGTGGTGTTGATGGCACATTCGGACGTCGTCCCGATCGACCCGGACGACGACTGGCAGCATCCGCCCTTCTCCGCAGACCTGGCAGACGGCTTCATCTGGGGCCGGGGCACCCTGGACTGCAAGGGCTCGTTGATTGCGCTCTGCAGCGCCGCCGAACGGCTGCTGGCCGAGGGCTTCTCACCCCGGCGCGACATCTGGTTCTCCTTCGGCTGCAACGAGGAGATCGCTGGTACCGCAGCGACTTCCGCCATCGAGCTGCTGCAGGCGCGAGATGTCCGGCCGTGGTTCGTGCTCGACGAGGGGGGCGCCGTTGTCGATGACGGGTTCCCGGGGATGACAGGTCCGATCGCGATGATCGGGGTCGCGGAGAAGGGCCTGCTCGATCTCGAACTCCGCGCCGAGGCCGCTGGCGGGCACGCCTCCACTCCGACCCGGGGCGGTGCGACCGCCACCCTCGCACGGGCGATCGTGCGCCTGGACGAGCATCCCTTCCCCACCAACGTGCCGGCCGCGACCGTCGCGATGCTCGAGGTGATGGCCACCCGGCTGCGGGCGCCGCTCGGCCGGGCGCTGGCACTGTTGACGAAGCGGCCCCGGTTGCTCGCAGCGGCATTGCAGCGCGCCGGCGCCGAACCGGCGGCGATGACCAGGACCACCACCGCGATCACCCAGCTCCGTGGGTCTCGGGGAGCGAACGTCATCGCCACCACTGCCACCGCGACGGTCAACCTGCGGATCATGATCGGCGAGACCGTGGAGGGGACCATCGAGCAGGTACGGCGGATCGTGCGCGACAATGACGTCACGCTGACGGCGCTGTCGTCGAGCGAACCGAGCGCGGTCGCGCCCGTGGACGAGGCGTTCGAGCTGCTCGGTGAGACGCTCGCCGCCGTCATGCCCGACGTCGTTCCCGCCCCGTACGTGGTGATGGCCGCGACCGACGGTCGGTTCTTCCAGCAGAGCTTCCCACGTGTCTACCGATTCAACCCGTTCCGGATGAGCGTCGATCTGCGCAGGACCCTGCACAACGTCGACGAACGTATCGGGGTGGCGGATTACCTCGAGGGAATCCGTTGGTATGCAGCACTTCTCGGAAGGCTCTGACATGTCCGGTCGTGGCGCCCGCTCGGTCCCGTCTGCCGCCGTCCCGCTGGCCGGGATCGTGGGCTTCCTGGTGTGCGTCGAGCTCGCTTCCGGTGTGCTGCAGGGTTTCTACACACCGATCTTCACCGACATCGCCGACCGACTGTCGATCGCCCACGGCGACGTGAACTGGTTCGAGGCTGCGCAGTTGCTGGTCTCGGCGCTGGTGGTGCCGGTGCTCTCGCGGCTCGGCGATCTGGTCGGTCACCGCGCAATCCTGTTGGGTTCCACCGTCGTCACCGCGCTGGCGTCGTGGGCGGTGGCGTTCGCGCCGAGCTTCGGCACCTTCCTGATTGCCTGGGCCCTGCAGGGCTTCTACGTCGTGTGGTTGCCTCTGGAGGTGGCGATCATCCACCGCCGGACTGCGGGTGACGAGCGTCGGACCCGCGGCGCTGCAGGCATTCTCGTGGGCGCGCTCGAGCTGGGCGTGATCATCGCGGCGCTGGCCAGCGGCGCGCTGGTCACGTCGATGTCGCTGACCACCGTGCTGATGATCCCCGCGGTGATCGTCACGCTCGCAGCGGTCGCCATCTATTTCGGCGTGCACGAGCCGCGGACCCCCGGCGCAGCCAGGATCGACTGGCGGGGATTCGCCCTGCTCACCGTCGCGCTCGCGCTGCTGATGGCCGGACTGGTGGTGCTGCGCCTCACCGGACCGGCCGACCTGCGACCGTGGATCGTGATCATCGCGGCCGCGGCCATCGGCGTGCCGTTCGTCCGGTGGGAATTGCGGGCCACGGCGCCGCTGGTCGATCTGCGAGTACTCGGTGCCCGCGGGCAGTGGCCGATCCAGCTGACCGCTTTCCTGTTCGGCGCGTCGGTGCTGGGCGCCCAGATCCCGCTGTCCACCTACGCCAGAACAGATCCGGCCGTCGCCGGTTACGGGCTGGGGGCGAGCGCGTCGACGTTGTCGCTGCTGATCGGCGGGTACGTGCTCGCACTGGCGGTCGGGGCGCTGACATACCCGCTGGTGGCGCGCCGCACCGGCAGCCGGAGCGCCATGACCGGCGCCGCGGTGCTGGTCGGGGTCGGCTACCTGCTGTTCCTGCCGCTGCACAGCGGGATGGGGCAGCTGACGCTCAACATGGTGATCGCCGGGCTCGGATCCGGCGCCCTGGTGGCCGCCCTGCCGGCCGCCGCGGTGGCCGCCGCCCCGAGCGGACACTCGGGCTTCGCCGCCGGGATGACGAACACCACCAAGACCATCGGCGGCGCCATCGCCTCCAGCATCTTCGCGATCGCGCTGGCCGCCACCGGTTCCATCCAGGACGTCGACGAACGCGGCATCTACCCGCCCTTCAGCGGCTATCTGACGGTGTGGACGATCTGCGGAGTGACGGCCCTGATCGCGGCAGTGAGCCTGGTGGCGCTGGCGCGGGGCGGCGAGGGCGCGAGCGTACCGCTGGCGAAAGGTGTTGTTGCGGGCGACAAGTAGCGCCTTCTCGCCAGCAACAACCCGTGACACCAGCGACAACCGGCGCGGCTCTCAGGCCTCGGGCTCAGGGTCGGCCCCGGGCTCGCGCGGCAGCTGCGCACACACCAGTTCGCCCTTGACGGCGTACTCGGCGAGCAGGTCCACGGCCTCATCGCCCAACGGGTTGACGCCCCGGCCGACAGCCAGCGAGTGCGCGACCAACACGTGCAGGCACTTGACCCGGTCGGGCATCCCGCCGGCCGTCACCGCTTGGCCCAGCTCTCCCAGGGCGTTGCGGGTGGCGAGGTAGCTGTCGTGGGCGTGCTGGTAGTCGGCCGCCAGGTCGAGATCCTCGGTGAGCCGGTGGGTCATCTCGGCCATCAGACCTTCCGACTCCATCCGGCTGACGATCGTCGCCAGCATCGAGCAGGTCAGGTAGTAGAGCGTGGGGAACGGCGTCCCGTCCTCCAGCCGGGGCGCCGTCTGCAGCACGGCCGGCACGCCGTGTCCGCAGCGATAGGCCGTACCGACAACCCCGCGGGGCCGTCTGCCGAGCTGGCCGAGGACGAGTTCGGCATCCGCCTCGGTCCACGGCTCGACCTGCTGGGGCGCTCCCCAGGCGAGGTCAGCCACCGGGCTGGACATCGGCGCTGACGGTGTCCCAGAGCTTGGCGTACCAGGGCCCCGCGGCCGGAGGTGTCGCAGTCTTCGCATCGGTCGTCGAACCGCTGCTGGTCGGGGTCGCCGATTTCGGCGGAATCACCCGGTACACGGTCTGGCCGGGCGAGACGTACTGCAGCCGACGTCGAGCCTCGGCAGCCACATAGTCGGGGTCGGAAAGGGCGCGCTTTCGCTCCTCCAGGGCGGCCTTCTGCGCCTGCAGTCGCTCGATCTGCTGCTGGGCCGCAGCCAGGTCGCTCTGGCGGGCGATGTAGCTGCGCAGCGGGCCGGCGACGGCCACCGCCACGATGGCCAGTGCCAGGCCCAGGGCCAGCGTCTGGCGCAGCAGCCCGGCGCGGGCTGCCGGCGCGGCCGGTCCACCGACGGACAACTTCGGCAGCCGCGAGGTGGGCCCGTCCGAGCTCCGCGCCGCATCGTTGCGGGAACGGGGGCGTTCGGACCGTCCGCCGGGTCCGCTCGGGCCGCGTCGGGCGGAAGAGCCCGAGCGCGCCGCACCGCCCGGTCCACTGGACCGGGCGGTGCGGTCAGGACGGCGTCCTGGATTGCGATGAGTCATGTCGTCCTGGGTGCTCGAAGATCAGACCTCGTCGGAGGTCATCCAGCAGTGAACCGCGGGAAGGCCAGTTCACCCTGGTAACGCGCCGCGTCACCGAGGTTCTCCTCGATCCGCAGCAGCTGGTTGTACTTCGCGACGCGCTCGGAACGGGCCGGCGCACCGGTCTTGATCTGGCCACACCCGGTCGCCACCGCCAGATCGGCGATGGTGGTGTCCTCAGTCTCACCGGAGCGGTGGCTCATCATGCAGCGGAAGCCGCTGGAGTGCGCCAGGGTCACGGCGTCCAGCGTCTCGGACAGGGTGCCGATCTGGTTGACCTTGACCAGCAGCGCGTTGGCCGCGTGCCGGCGGATGCCCTCCTCGAGCCGGTCGGGGTTGGTGACGAACAGGTCGTCGCCGACGATCTGGATCTTGTCGCCGAGCAGCGACGTCATCGCGATCCAGCCCTCCCAGTCGTCCTCCGACAGCGGGTCCTCGATGGAGACGATCGGGTAGTTGGCGACCAGGTCGGCGTAGTACGCCGTGAGCTGCTCGGCGGAGGTCTGCTTGCCCTCGAAGGTGTAGCTGCCACCGGAGTGGAACTCGCTGGCCGCGACGTCCATCGCCAGGGCGATGTCGGAGCCCAGGGTGTAGCCGGCCTGGGAGACGGCCTCGCCGATCAGGTCGAGCGCCGCCCGGTTGGACGGCAGGTTGGGGGCGAAGCCGCCCTCGTCGCCGAGGCCGGTCGACAGGCCCTTCTTCTTCAGCACTGCCTTGAGCGAGTGGTAGACCTCGGCGCCCCAGCGCAGAGCCTCCTTGAAGGTGGCGGCGCCGATCGGCGCGATCATGAACTCCTGGACGTCGACATCGCTGTCGGCGTGCGAGCCGCCGTTGAGGATGTTCAGCATCGGGACGGGCAGGATGTGCGCGTTCGGGCCGCCGAGGTAGCGGAACAGGTCCAGATCGGCGGAGTCGGCGGCTGCGCGGGCCACGGCCAGCGAGACGCCGAGAATGGCGTTGGCGCCGATCCGGCCCTTGTCCGGGGTGCCGTCGAGGTCGATCAACACCTGGTCGATGACGCGCTGCTCGGTGGCGTCGTAGCCGATCAGGGCCGGGCCGATCTCGTCGAGGACGGCCTCGACTGCCTTCTCCACGCCCTTGCCCAGGTAGCGCTTCGGATCCCCGTCACGCAGTTCGACGGCTTCGTGTTCGCCGGTTGAGGCTCCCGAGGGAACGGCGGCGCGGGCGACGGATCCGTCTTCCAACGCGACCTCGACCTCGACGGTCGGGTTGCCCCGAGAATCGAGGATCTCGCGAGCTCCGATGACTTCGATGGCGGCCACAGGCACACCCTTTCTGAATCGATTCCGACCGAGGGGAGCCCCGGTGCCACGGTGCGAGACCAGCCTAGCGTCCGACGCTGCCCGGCTCATCAGGTGTCCGGCCCGGTTCGGGTCCGCGCACGGGGTTGTCGTGCGTCGTACGCTCGGCGGATGGGTGCCCGCGCCGTGGTCGTGCAGGACGGCTGCCTGCTGGTGATCCGCCGCTTCAAGGACGGGCAGTGGCGGGCAGTGATACCCGGCGGCAAGGTCGAGCCGGGTGAGACGCCGGCCGAGGCCGCCGTGCGGGAACTGGCCGAGGAGACCTCGCTGACGGCGTGTGTGGACCGGCTGTTCTGGGACAACGCCGCCGATGCGCAGCTCTTCTTCCTGATGGGTCCGGCGACCGGCACCCTCGCGCTCGGCGGACCCGAGGCACTGGAGCAGAGCGAGACGAACCAACACATCCCGACCTGGGTACCGCTGGCTCAGTTGGACGAGATCGGACTGGTGCCGGCCGCCTTGATCAAGAAGGTGCGGGCGCTCGAGGCCTGACCCGAAGCAGATTTCGAGCTGCTGGGTCGACTCCACGGGGCTGCAGGGGGTGGCGCATTCTGAATGGTCATTTTCGGCGCCGATACGCGCCGAATCCGACAGTGTGGGATGCGGCTGACAGATCAGCATGCGGCGCGGGACGCGCAGAGGGTCTCGGCGCCGTCCGCGCCCCAGCCTGGCATGCGCGGTCGGTTTCGTCAGGCTCTGGGCTTGCGGCGCCAGAGCAGCCAGCCCGCCCCCACCAGCGGAATCAGTCCGAAAGCAGTCATGGCCAGGCCCATCAGCACTGGGTCATGGTTTCCTACCTCGGCTGTCCAGAAGTAGTCGATCACCGTATGACGGGTTCGGCGACTGAATCCCATCACCGTCGCGATCCACCCGGCAGGCGAGAACGCATACAGATCCCGGTCGAGCGTCGCCACGAAACACACCGCCATCAGGCCCATCACCACCGCGAAGGTGCTCACGAACTGGCGGGATACGATCGCAACGGCCACGGTGAACAGTCCCAGCGCGCAGAGCATCCAGTAGGAGTGGGCCAGATCGACCACCGACCGCCCGATGTCCCCCGCCACGGGAGGCAACCATCCGGGCACTGGAAGCACCCTGCCGGTCAGCGCGCCCAGGGTGCTCGCCACGAGCACCACCAGAGCGGCGACGAACACAGCGACACTCTTCTGGACGACGATCCTGGCCGGGCCAACAGCAGCGATCGCCGGCCGCGCCACACCCGTCTCCCACAAGGTCGAGACGTGGACCGCGAGCACCATTCCCAGGGCGATGAATCCGACGATGGAGGCGCTCTGCCTGGCTGCGAAGCCGAGCGCACCCTCCCAGGAGGTGGCTGCTACCGAGTCCATCAGCTCCGCGTACTGGGTGCGCAGAACCTCGGCCGAGACATCACTCGCGTGATGGCGGAGTGCGGCGACACAGTCGCCCATGTCGAAGCGCGGCGCGAGGAGCGCACACCGACCGTTGTCGGGATCGGAACCCGACTCACGCAGCAAGGTCCTGAGCTCCGCGAGCTGGTCCGCCGCCGAATGCCGAGTGATCCACGACGTCACCGCAGCGAACAGGAACACCGCCAGCCAGACAGCTCTGCCGGCTCCGTTGCGCAGCAGCAGCCCGAGATCGGCTCGCAGCTGCCCGACGGTGATCACCCGATCACCGCGATCTCGCTCGGACGGCCGGACTGGAGCGTCACGCCTTCTGCCTGCGGCACGCCAGCGTGAGCGTGGCCGCGCCGAGCGCCACCACCACCAGGCTGGTCATCGCCAAGCCCATGTGTGCGGCACTGTAACTGCCGTACTCGTCCGCCCAGAACGAGTCGACCACTTGTCGGTTGGCGTCGGCGCTGAAGTGCATGACCGTGGCGACCCACCCGGCCGGTGAGTACGGGTACAGCGCGTTGTCGAATGTGGAGGCGAAGCTCAGGGCGAGCAGAGCCATCACGACCACGAAGGCGAGCACCAGCTGGCGTGTCAAGACCGCGAATGCGACCGCGAGCAGGGCGACCGCACACATCATCAAGTAGCCACGAACCGCATCGATCAACGACTGCTGCAGGAGATTGTCCGGTGCGGGCAATGGCTCGGAAATGGGAACGATCCCGGCGACGACGACTCCCAGGGTGCTCGCCAGCAGGACAGACACGGGTGCGACCAGTGCTGTGACGCTCTTGAGAACGACGATGCGATTGGTACCGAGCGCGGCAATCGCCGGACGCGCGACACCCGAACTCCACAGTGACGTGACGTGTAGCGCCACCAACAGGGTCACAGCGATGAAACCCACCATTGATGCGCTCTGCCTGGACGCGAATCCCAGGGCCCCTGAAAGGGACGTCGAGGACACGCTTTCTTCCACCAGCTGGTGATATTCGATCAGGCTACCGAAGTACGTATGCCTTCCTGGCCCCAGGGTCGCCAGACACGCAGAGGCGTTCCAGGAATCCAACAGCAGCGCACACGGACCCGAAGTGTTGTCGGCGACACCACCTTTCTCGGCCAGCCCCTTACGGATGGTACTCAAAACGCGGACCCCTGCATTCCTGGTGATCCAGGACGTCATTCCAGCGAACGCGAAGACCGCAACATAGACGAACCAGAACGCCCGCCTGCGAAGAAAGAGAGACAGATCCGCTCTGATCTCGGCTCCGGTGATCATCTGTCACCCACCGCTTCCCGATAGAACAGCTCGAGATCGGATCCGACAGATTCCTGGGACACCGTGATTTGGAGCTCGCGAAGTCTCTGCCGCACGGAGTCAGCAGCACCCACTTCGACATAGAGCACGTTTCCCAGCACCTTCAGTACCACATCGCCTAGATCGGCGGCCACGGCATTCGCGTCAGCGGACGGGTCGATGCGGAAGCTCGCATTGCGCCGGTCGATACTCGATCGGTCGAGCTGTCGTCGGATGACTCCGCCCTGCAGTACGACTATCTCGTCGCAGCACTGCTCCGCGATGGCGAGCTGGTGGGTCGAGACCAGTACCGCACAGCCGTTCGTTGCGAGCCCGCGGATCAGGCTCACCATGCTGTCCGTCTGCTCGGGGTCAAGTCCGTTGAACGGCTCGTCGAGCACCACCAACCGAGGACGGCCCAGGATGGCGATCGCCACGCCCAGACGCTGACGCATTCCGTGCGAGAGTCGGCTGATCCGGCGACGCCGGAACTCTGTCAGGTCAACGGCTTCCAGAACATCCTCGACATCCTGCTGCGTGCGGCCCTTCATCAGCCGCCAGTAGTTGAGTTCTGCATTCACCGATTGCCATCGGTACAGACCGGGCTCGTCGATGAGCACGCCGATGTCTTCGCGAGGCGGCGCCTCCCAGGATCCTGCGGTAGGGCGGAGAAGCCCGACCAGAGTGCGCATCAGCGTGCTCTTGCCCGCTCCGTTCGGGCCGAGCAGGCCGGTGACAGACGAACCACGGATCTCCATCGACACGTCGACGAGCGCCGCACCATGGCCGCGGAAGTTCTGTGTGAGGGCGGTGGCCCGAGCGACAATGCCCAGACGCTCAATGTCGGAGATCTCCTGCTGCATTCTGTTTGCCCGCGTCAGCGAGGATAGGTCCACGTGAATTTGACGGTTACCGCTCGGTCGTTACTGCGAAAGCGGAGGAAATGATCGCCGTTGTCATCGGAGTTCCATGCCGCACCAACATTCCTTCCGCAGGCGATACCTTTTCGGCCCTGCGGATTGTTCGGCTCGAAGAAAAAGTCCTGGTAGAGCTCGACTGAGATGGTCGCGCCCGTGCACGTCGCTTCGGTATACGCCAAATGTCGCCCCGCTGCCGTTGCGTTCAACGAGACAGTGTCCAGCTCGCGAGTGTAGTCACCGCGACCGCTGTAGGTCGCAGCAAGGGCCGGAGCTGCGAAAGCAATCACCGCCGATGACGTCATGGTAGCCACTGCCGCAATTCGCTTGAGTTTGCCGTTCACACGATCCCCGATTCTTTGGTCGGAGGACTCCCCCCCCCGGTTCGGGAGAAAGCTACCACACGCATCTGGATGACGGTGGCAACTGACCCTTGAGCCTGCCTGTGCGCGCACGCCCGGCCGTCCGGCAGGACCTCGACCGCTCGAGACCTCTGCATCCGCTCCGGCGGCGGCGCGCCTGTCAGGGGTCCCGATCAGACAGCGTGCCATTCTCTGACTCATGCCATCCGCAGGGGAACTTCCGGTCCATCTGTCCAAGGGTGCGAATCTCGCCCTGCGATCGCTCGATGAGGAGCTCGGCTCGGTCACCGTCATCCTGGAGACCGAGGGAAGTGAGGGAACGGCCGTCGACGCCGACGTCAGTGTCCTGCTGCTCGGCGACGACGGGCGGGTGCGGTCCAACGACGACCTGATCTTCTACAACCAGCCGGTCGGCGCCGACGGAGCCGTGCACCTGCGCGACAAAATCAGGACCGACCACCAATCGACGCCCGTTGCGAGTGACGTGGTGACCGTCGAACTCGACGACCTCCCCGACGACGTCGCCCGCATCGTGCTGTCCGCGAGCCTGGATCCCACCCTCGGCATCACCTTCGCCGCAGCATCGTCGGTGACGTTGAGGATTGCCCGGTCGTCCGACGCCCAAGAACTCGTGATCTTCGGCCTCGAGGCATTGAGCTCCGAGACTGCGATGCTGTTCGGAGAGTTCTACCGCCGGGCCGGCGAGTGGAAGATCCGGGCCATCGGTCAGGGATTCGCCGACGGGCTGACGGCGCTGGTCACCGAGTTCGGCGTGGACGTCGACAATTCCGAGCCGGCACTCGGGGAGGACCTGAGCGCAGATGACTCGACTTCGGATGCATCTGCCGAGGCGAACACTTCGAACCCCTCCTCCCCGGTCATGACCGAGGAGGCGCTGCCGGTCGAGATCACCCCGGTGCCCGCTGGGACGACGCGGGACGACACCGCCCCCGAACCCGCTCGTACGGCCAAGGTCTCGGTGCGCCGATCCACCCGTGCGCCGAAACTCCCCACCGACTGGGATCGGACGATCCCGGCGGACACCGACGCCGACTGGCAACGTGCCCGGCTGTTCCCCGTTGCCGGCATCGGTGGAGCCGAGGAGCAGGAGAGGCGCGCCACCTCGGCACTGCTCGCGGTTCTCGGCATCGTGAGGGAATTCGGACGGGCGGTCACCGCGCGAGTGGGAGCCCCAGCAGGAGCAGTGACGACGTTCATCGAAGTTCCTTTCGGACTCGACGAGCAGGCCTACCGGCCGGACGGGGTGATCACCGTCAAGCGGGGACAACGCGAATGGCGCGCTCTCGTCGAGGTCAAGACTTCGGACGGGAAATTGAACTTCGAACAGGTCGATCACTACGTCGAGATCGCGCGCGCCAAGAACTTCGATGCCGTCATCACGATCAGCAATCAGCTCGCCGGATCCAACGACGAGCACCCGATCGCCTTCGACCGCCGCAAACTCAAGAAGGTCTCGCTCCACCATCTCTCCTGGGAACAGATCCGGACCGACGCGATTCTGCTGTCGCGTCATGCCCGGGCAGCCGACAACACACAGGCCGTGGTGCTGGACGAGTTCCTCCGCTACATGGAGCACCCGCGATCCGGTCTGCACGGCTTCACCGACATGGGCCCCGAATGGGTCAAAATCCGCGATGCCGTCAAACACCGCACACTCCGGGCAAGCGACAAGGGCTGCGCCGAGGTGATCGCGCACTTCGATCAACTGGTGCGGCACATCGGGTTGCAGCTGACCAGTCTACTCGGAGTGGAGACGTCGATCCAGCCCCCGCGGGCACGGGCAGACGGGACCACCCGGCCTCAACAGCTGGCCGACTCGGGTCAGCTGTTCGGGTCGATCCGCGTCCCCGGCGCAGTCGACGCCCTGGTGATCACCAACGACCTGCGGTCCGAGCGAGTGGGGGTTTCGATCCAGGTCGATGCGCCCCGCGATGGCCGCCCGTTGACGCGGATCAATTGGCTGCTCCGTCAGATCCCGGACGCCCGCGATGCTCTGCGTGTCGAGGCACTGCTCGCCGGTGGCCGCGGACTCTCCACCGCGGAGCTCCTCGGATCGGTCCGGAAGAAGCCCGAACTGCTGGTGCCCGCTGATGGACGGGACATCAGGGCGTTCCGCCTGACGTTGGAACTCCCGATGGGGACCAAACGGAACTCCGGGACCGGCGGCGTGATCCGCTCGGTCCATCAGGCGACCACTCACCTCTACGCCGAGGTCGTGCAGCACCTGCGACCGTGGAACGCGAAACCCCCACAGCTCACCGCACCAACGCCGGACTGAGCCGATCGCCGTCCACAGCCGACTGCGCTGCCCACGGGGCCGACTACAGCGCAGCCGCATTCTCGATGGTCGTCTCCAGCCCCGAATCGGGCCACAGCCGACCATTCAGCATGCGCCGGGCCGATCAGCATGCGCCGGACCGGATGGGCATGCGCCGCGTTCGTTGGATGACGCGGGGCGATCCGGTCCTGCCGCCCGCGCGGCAATGATCTGATGGTCAGGTGACGGTTCTCGCTGCGGTGCTGATCGCTGCCGTCGCGGGTTTCGCACAATCGGTGTCCGGCTTCGGGTTCGCTTTGCTGTCAGTGCCACTGCTCGTCCCGTTCGTGGGGGCGCCGGCAGCCGTGGTCGCCGCCACCGGGCTGGGTTTCGTGCTCTCCGTCGGCACGAGCGTCCATCAGCGTGCTCACATTCCGTGGCGCACGGTGGTGGTGGTCTCCTCGACCGCATTGATCGGCCTGCCGGTCGGCCTGCTGGCGCTGCGTCTGTTGGATGCCCGCTGGCTGTCGCTGCTCATCGGCTGTGTCGTGATCGGGATGACCGTGCTGATCGCACGGCCCCGCACCCGGCCCGTCCCTGGCCGAGCAGTCGGGGTGGCCGGCGTGGTGAGCGGTGCACTGCTCACCTCCACCGGGATGAACGGCCCGCCGCTGGTCCTCGCGCTCCAAGGCGCCGGGCTCACGCCACGCGCGTTCCGCGCCTGCTTGCAGGCCGCCTTCGCGCTCCAGGACATCGCGGCGATCATCGGGTTCGCGGTGGTCGGCCGGATCGGATCCGACGCCCTCACGGTGGTGGCCGCCGGCATCCCCGGCCTCGCGGTCGGCTGGTTGATCGGCGACCGGGTGTTCAGCCGAATCGATCCGAAAACCTTCCGGCGGCTGGTGCTGGCCCTGCTGGTGGCGACCGGAACGCTCGCGGTCGTGCAGGCCATCCTGGGTTGAGGCTGCGAAGGCCTCAGCTCCGCAGTGCGGCCAGCGCCTCGTCGATCGGGGTGGCACCGTTGTTGAACTCGATGGTGCGCCGGATGGTCGCCGGGGTCTGCAGCACCGCCGCGATGACGGCGGCGACATCGTCGCGGCTGACCTCGCCCGCTGAGGCGCCGGCGTCGGCCGTCTCGATCAACCCGGTGCCGGCGTCGAGGGTCAGCGAGCTCGGGGCGACGATCGTCCACTCCCGGTCGCTCGCGCGCAGGTACTCGTCGGCCTCCGCCTTGGCCTGGGCATAGGCGTGGAAGGAATTCTCCTCCGGGACACCGTGGTCGAGCCCAGCACCGAAGTACGACACCAGCACAAACCTGGCGACGCCGGCTGCTGCCGCGGCATCGACCGCCCGGATCGCAGCGTCACGATCGACGGCGAAGGTGCGCGCGGCATCCCCGCCGCCGGCGCCGGCGCTGAACACGACGGCGTCATGACCGGCAATCACGGCGGTGAGCGAATCCACCGTCGCCGACTCGATGTCGGCGACGACGCTCGAAGCCCCGGCCTCGGCCACGTCCACCCCGTGGTCCGGATTGCGGACCACCGAGTCGACCTCGGCTCCGTCGGCGCTCAGTAACTTCGCCAGCCGGAGAGCGATCTTGCCGTGGCCGCCGAGAATGACAACACGAGTCATGCGTTTGCCCCTTCGAGGGATCAATGAATTGTCTGCGGGGCTCAGCCGAGTTCGCGGAGCTTGGGCAGCACCTCGGCGCCGTAGAGCTCCAGGAAGCGGGCCTGGTCGGGCCCGGGGGCGTGGAACACCAGGTGCTTGAAGCCGAGGTCGATGTATGTCTTGATCTTCTCCACGTGCTCGTCCGGATCGGCCGAGACGATCCACCGGGACGCAGCCCGCTCGACCGGCAGCGCATCGGCGAGCCGCTGCATCTCGATCGGGTCGTGGACGTGCGTCTTCTCCTCGGGCGACAACGCCAGCGCAGCCCAGTACTTGGTGTCCTGCAGGGCGCGCTCGGGATCGTGGTCGAAGGACACCTTCATCTCGATCATCAGGTCGAGGTCGTCCAGCGACCGCCCCGCCTTGCCCGCACCTTCCGCCAGCGCCGGCAGCAGGGTGTCGGAGTAGAGCTCGGGCGCCTTGCCGGACGTGGTGATGAAGCCGTCACCCACCCGGCCGGCCATCCGGGTCGCTGCCGGACCCGACGCACCGATGTAGATCGGCACGGGTGAGTCCGGGCGGTCGTAGATGGTGGCGTTCTCGACCGTGTAGTAAGTGCCCTCCGAGGTGACGCGCTCGCCGTCCCACAACTGCTTGATCAGCGCGATCGCCTCCTTGAGACGGGCGAAGCGCTCCTTGCCGTCGGGCCATTCGAGCCCGAGCGCGACCTCGTTGAGCGACTCCCCCGACCCGACGCCGAGGATGACGCGCCCCGGGAACAGCACGCCGAGCGTCGCGAATGCCTGGGCGATGACGGCCGGGTGGTAGCGGAAGGTGGGTGTGAGCACCGAGGTGCCCAGGATGATCTTCTCGGTCTTCGCTCCGGCGGCACCGAGCCAGGGCAGCGCGGCCGGCGCGTGGCCGCCGTCGTGCCGCCAGGGCTGGAAGTGGTCGGAGATCCACGCCGACTCGAAACCTGCCTGTTCGGCGATCACGGTGAAGTCCACGAGCTCGCGCGGACCGAACTGCTCTGCAGATGCCTTGTACCCGAAGCGGAGTGCCATGCCTCCACCCTACGAGCGTTCACCGGATCCGTCCCACAGAACACTTCACCAATCGGTACAGTGTTGGTACAGTCGGACGATGTCCACCAACGCCGCTCTCGACGCCGCCGCAACGGCGATCGCGAACCCGACGCGTCGGCAGCTGATCGAGCATCTCGCCACCGGACCGACCAGCGTCAGCACCCTGGCCGAACTGCTCGAGGTGACCCTGCCTGCAGTGCTGAAACAACTCGGCATCCTCGAGCGCGCCGGCATCGTCGCCCGACACAAGACCGGACGGGTTGTGACGGTTGCGCTCGTCCCCGGAAGCCTTGCGCCGCTGCAGGAATGGGCCCTCCAGAGTCACCTGTTCTGGACCGGTCACCTCGACCGGTTCGCCGCCCACGTCTCACCGACCCGACCCGAAACAGGCCCGAAATGACAGCACTGACCTTCACGCGCGCCGTCGCCACCGACCCCGACAGCGCGTTCGACGCCTGGACCGATCCCGCCGAGCTGGCCCGCTGGTGGTGGCCACAGTGGCCCGACACCCAGTACGAGTTGGACGTCCGCGTGGGCGGTGGCTACCGGATCCACAGTTCGCAGGTCGGGATGGGCATCCGAGGCGAGTACATGGCCGTCGACCGGCCGGCCGGCTTCACCATGACCTGGGTCTGGGTCGAGGACGGCGAGACTCCCCCGGCCGAACCGGAGTCGGTCGACACCGTGCAGGTCAGCTTCACCGCGACCGACGCCGGCACGACGGTGACGATCGTCCACACCACCGGCGTCGCAGCCGAGAACTACCGCCAGGGCTGGGAGGACGTGCTCGCCCGGCTGCCCGGGGTGCTCCGAAACGAGAACGTGACGGAGGACGGCCGCTGACGGAGGAAAACAGCAGGAGCCAGTGCGGGAATGCTCAGCGAGCGGCCACTGTGCGACACGCACCGAGGGCGCCGTCACGTCGTGACCAGCAGATGGCCGCCGACTCGAATTTCGGCAGGACGCCCTGCGGAATCGCCCATCGACGGCCATATCCTCGTCACTCGTTTCGGAACAGAGCGACAGGATCTCGTCGCGCTCGTTCCTCGCTTGCTCGATCACCAAAACCCGCGACTGGATCTCGACTCCTCCGTCGCTCGATCACCGATGGGGTTGTTGCCGTCGTCGACGACGGTGACCGGACGCGGCTGTGCCCCGGGTCAGGGAGTGGCTCGGGCATGGGCGGGTATCCGCCGGGTGAGCCTGCGAACCCGCGGATCCCGCCGGGCGGGACCCGGGGCACAGCCGCGGCCGACCCCCAGAGAGTTTCCTGCGAACCGGCGCGTCCAGCGTGTCTCGTCACGCTCGTTCCTCGCTGCTCGACAACCGGGGCAAGCAGCGCCCTCATCCGTGGGCACGGACAGGGAAAATCAGCTGGGGTTGTGTCGCATCGCCTTGCGGAGGTCGTGGTTCAGGGTGGAGATCACGTCGAGCGGGATCTCCTTGGGGCAGGCGCCCGCACACTCGCCGATATTGGTGCAGCCGCCGAAGCCCTCGTGGTCGTGTTGATTGACCATCTTGACCACCCGGGCTGCACGCTCGGGCTGACCCTGCGGGAGCTCGGCGAGGTGGGTCACCTTGGCGCCCATGAAGAGCATGCCGGAGGCGTTCGGGCACGCTGCGACGCAGGCACCGCAGCTGATGCAGGTCGCCGCGTCGAAAGCCCTGTCCGCCTGCGCCTTCGGCACCGGAACCGAGTGCGCTTCAGGAGCGGCACCGGTGTTCACCGAGATGTAGCCGCCGGCCTGGATGATTCGGTCGAAGGCCGATCTGTCGACGATCAGGTCCTTGACGACCGGGAAAGCATCGGCGCGCCACGGCTCGATGGTGATGGTGTCGCCGTCGGGGAAGCTGCGCATGTGCAGCTGACAGGTCGTCGTCACCTCCGGACCGTGGGCCTGGCCGGAGATCATCAGGCCGCAGGTGCCGCAGATGCCCTCGCGACAGTCCGAGTCGAACGCGACCGGGTCCTCACCTTTCGCGGTGAGTCGCTCGTTGAGGACGTCCAGCATCTCCAGGAACGACATGTCCTCGGAGATGTCGTCCACCTGATAGGTGTGGAAGCTGCCCTGGGTGGCGGCAGCGGTCTGGCGCCAGATGCGCAGGGTGAGGTTCACTTGTAGCTCCGTTGCTTCAACTCGATGAAGTCGTAGACGAGATCTTCCTTGTGCAGCACCGGATCTCCGTCGTCGCCGCCCCATTCCCAGGCAGCGACGTAGGCATACTCGTCGTCGTGACGGAGTGCCTCGCCTTCCTCCGTCTGACTCTCCGTGCGGAAGTGTCCGCCGCACGATTCGCGACGGTGCAGGGCGTCGATGCACATCAGCTCGCCGAGCTCGATGAAGTCGGCGACCCGGCCGGCGCGTTCCAGCGCCTGGTTCAGTTCCTCGCCGGAACCGAGAACCTTGACGTTGCGCCAGAACTCGGCCTTCAGCCCGCGGATGAGATCGACGGCCTTGCGCAGACCCTCCTCGCTGCGTTCCATGCCGCAGTACTCCCACATGATGTGGCCGAGCTCGCGGTGGAAGGAGTCGACGGTCCGGTCGCCGTTGATCTCCAGCAGCAGCTTGATGCGCTGCTGGACGTCCGCCCTGGCTTCGGCGACTTCCGGACGGGACTCGACGTTCTCGAACGGTCCCGCGGCGAGGTAGTCGCGAATCGTGTTGGGCAGCACGAAGTATCCGTCGGCCAGGCCCTGCATCAGGGCCGAGGCGCCGAGTCGGTTCGCACCGTGGTCGGAGAAGTTCGCCTCGCCGGTCACGAACAGTCCGGGGATCGAGGACTGCAGGTCGTAGTCGACCCACAGACCGCCCATCGTGTAGTGCACTGCCGGGTAGATACGCATCGGCGTTGCGTACGGATCCTCGCCGGTGATGCGGGCGTACATGTCGAAGAGGTTGCCGTACTTGGACTTCACGGCAGCCAGTCCGAGTCGATCGATGGCTTCGGTGAAGTCCAGGTAGACACCGCGGCGGAAGTCGCCCACCTTCGGCCCGACACCACGTCCTTCGTCACAGACGTTCTTCGCCTGCCGGGAGGCGATGTCGCGCGGGACCAGGTTGCCGAAGGCCGGGTAGATCCGCTCCAGGTAGTAGTCGCGGGCGTCTTCCGGGATGTCGCGCGGATGCTTCTCGCAGTCCTCGCGATTCTTCGGAACCCAGATGCGGCCGTCGTTGCGCAGCGATTCCGACATCAGCGTCAGCTTCGACTGGTGCTCGCCGGACACCGGGATGCACGTCGGGTGGATCTGCGTGTAGCAGGGATTGGCGAAGTGGGCGCCCTTGCGGTGCGCACGCCAGCTCGCGGTCACGTTGCAGCCCATGGCATTCGTGGACAGGAAGAAGACGTTGCCGTAGCCGCCGCTGGCCAGCACGACCGCGTCGGCCAGGTGGGTCTCGATCTCGCCGGTCACCATGTCGCGGACGATGACGCCGCGCGCCTTGCCGTCGACGACGACGACCTCCAGCATCTCGTGCCGGGTGTGCACGGTGACGGTGCCGGCCGCCACCTGACGCTCCAGAGCCTGGTACGCGCCGATCAGCAACTGCTGTCCGGTCTGACCGCGGGCGTAGAAGGTGCGGGAGACCTGCACGCCGCCGAAGGAGCGGTTGTCGAGCAGGCCGCCGTAGTCGCGGGCGAACGGAACCCCCTGCGCCACACACTGATCGATGATGTTCGTGCTGACCTCGGCCAGCCGGTAGACGTTCGTCTCCCGGGACCGGTAGTCGCCGCCCTTGACCGTGTCGTAGAACAGCCGCTGGACGGAGTCGCCGTCCTCCTGGTAGTTCTTCGCCGCGTTGATGCCGCCCTGGGCGGCGATCGAGTGTGCCCGCCGCGGGGAGTCCTGGTAGCAGAAGGAGGTGACGTGGTAGCCGCCCTCCCCGAGGGTGGCAGCGGCAGAGGCGCCGGCGAGGCCGGTGCCGACGATGATCACCTTGAGTTTGCGGCGGTTCGCCGGATTGACCAGCTTTGCCTCGAACTTGCGCTTGGTCCATTTCTGCTCGATCGGACCGTCCGGGGCCTTGGTGTCCGCGATCGGCTCGCCGAGCCGGTAGAGACCCGCCACCAGGTCGCCGATCTGCGCCTGGGGGCGATCGGGCGCATCCGGGACGACGGGTGCCGAGACCGACGGCTCAGCGGAGGTCGGGTTTGCCATCGGCGAGTCGGAGGGGCCGTCGGTGGCCACCTGGACCGGGGCCAGCACGGCCGAATCGGGGTCGTCGACGTTGGACCGGGGGTCTGCCATGGAATTACCTCTCCCGCTACTTGATGACGCCGATGAGGATGAGGAACGGCGGGATGGTGAACCCGACGGAGATCACCAGGGCGATCACCCATCCCGTGATCCGTGCGACCCGACGGGACAACGCCGAGCTCGTCCATCCGAGGGTCTGACTGGCACTGAACACCCCGTGGTGCAGATGCATCGCCAGGGCGAACATCGCCGCCAGGTAGATCAAGAACACCCACCACAGCGAGAACCCGTTGACCAGCCGGTCGAAGGGGCTGCCCGCATCCCCGCCCGGGGTGATGGTCCTGGTGGTGAACTGCAGGATGTGGAACACGATGAACAGCAGCAGCGCCACGCCACCCCAGCGCATCCAGCGGGACGACAGCGATGAGCTGACCGCCTTCTTCACCGCGTACCGCTGGGTACGGGCGTCCTGCGCGCGCTTCCACAGCTTGAAGGCGGCATACGCGTGACCGACCAGGCTGAGGATCAGCACCGCCCGGATGATCCAGAGCAGCCCGGAGTACGGCAGGATCGGCTCACCGAAGGTCCGCAGGTGCTCGGCGTAGGTGTCGAAGGACTCCTTGCCGCTGATCGCCTTGAGGTTGCCGTACATGTGCAGCAGGACGTAGCCGATGAAGATGATGCCGGTACCGGCCATCAACAACTTCAGGGCGACCGTGGTACGTCGGCCCTTCGGTGGGCCTGCGGGTTTGGACACCGCTCGAGTGTTCGTGGACACCGCATCACCGTAGCCCCGGAGACACACACGGACGAAGTCAGGACAGCCTCAGGGGGCCCCACGTCATCGACGTCACAGACCCGATGGCGGCACACCGCCCGAATCAGGCCATACCGCCGATGCGAGCCGGTTGTTCAGTGTTCGCCGGCACCTGAGGTGGTGGCGTCCACCGCGTCGCGCACGATGGCGCCGACCTGCTCGGCCTCGATCAGGAACCCGTCGTGGCCATGGCCGGAACGGATGACGCGGAGTTCCCGGGCCGTGGGTGCGAGCCGGGCGATCAGCTCGCCCTGGGCCGGCGGGAACAACCGGTCCGAGTCCACCACGGCCACCGTCAGCGGCGCGGTGATCCGCCGCAGCGCGGCCTGCAGACCGCCGCGATCGCGACCGAGATCGTGCAGCATCATCGATTCGGTCAGCACCACGTAGGAGTTCGGGTCGAACCGACGGGCCAGCTTGTCGCCGTGGTGGTCGAGGTAGGACTGCACCGCGAACCGACCACCGCGCAGCACGTCCTCGCCGGACTGTTCGATGCGACCGAAGCGGGTATCCAGTTCCTGCGCCGAACGGTAAGTGGCGTGGGCGATCTGCCGGGCAACGGCCATCCCGGCGGTCGGAGCGCCATCACCTCCGGAGGCGGAGTAGTAGTCACCGCCGCGGTACAGCGGATCGGTGGTGATGGCGGCCAGTTGGGCACTGCTCCAGGCGATCTGGTCACCGGAGAACGCGGCGCAAGTGGCGATGGCGACCACATGCCGCACCCGGTCGGGATGCAGCACGCCCCACTCCAGCGCCCGCATGCCGCCCATGGAGCCGCCGATGACGGCGGCGAAGGAAGCGATGCCGAGGTGGTCGGCGAGCGCCGCCTCTGCGGCCACCTGGTCGCGCGGGGTAATGCGCGGAAACCGGGAGCCCCAGGGCCGGCCGTCCGGGGCGGACGATGAGGGACCGGTGCTGCCGCGGCAGCCGCCGAGCACGTTCGCGGCCACCACGAAGTGCCGCGCCGGATCCAGCGGTGCACCCGGACCGATGAGCCCGTCCCACCACCCGGGCGTCGGCTGGTCGGGACCGGCCGGACCGACGACGTGGGCATCGCCGGTCAGGGCATGCACGACGAGGACCGCGTTGTCGCCGGCTGCGTTGAGCGTTCCCCACGTCTCGTATGCGAGGGAGACGTCGAGCTCGGTGCCGGACTCGGTGACCAGCGCTCCCACCCGAGCCACGGCTCTGAACCCGGGCTCGGTGCCGTGCACGAGGCGCGACAGCGCCGCGGGATCACGTGACGTGCTCCCGCGACGCTGCTGCACATGAGTCATGAGTCCTCTTCTGTCCCAGTACTTCTCGTGCCCTGCTCCTTCGACGCCCGCCTCGACGGTCAGTCGATGCCCTTGGACGCGATGAAGCCCTGCTCCAGGTCGGCCAGGATGTCGTCGATGTGCTCGATGCCCACCGACAACCGCACCAGGCCGGGAGTGACGCCGGTCGAGCGCTGCTCGTCCTCGGAGAGCTGGCTGTGGGTGGTCGCCGCGGGGTGGATCGCCAGCGACCGGACGTCGCCGATGTTCGCGACCAACGAGTGCAGCTGCAGGCCGTCGACGAACCGCTGCCCTGCTTCGGCACCACCGGCCACCTCGAAGGCGAGCACCGCGCCGGGACCCTTCGGCGTGTACTTCTGTGCCAGCTCGTGCCACGGGCTGGACGCCAGACCCGCGTAGTTGACGCTCAGCACGTCGTCCCTGGCCTCGAGCCACTCGGCAACCGCCTTGGCATTGCTGACGTGCCGCTCGATCCGCAGCGACAACGTCTCCAGCCCCTGGGCGATGAGGAAGGCGTTGAAGGGCGAGATCGCCGCGCCCAGGTCGCGCAGCAGTTGGACGCGGGCCTTGAGGATGAACGCCAGATTCGCTCCGAGCGCGGAACCGACACCGAGATCGCGGGCGTAGACCAGACCGTGGTAGCTCGGGTCGGGGGTGTTGTAATTCGGGAACTTCTCCGGATCGACCCCGAAATCGAACTTCCCCGAATCGACGATCACGCCGCCGATGGCGGTGCCGTGTCCGCCCAGGTACTTGGTCGCCGAGTGCACGATGATGTCGGCACCGAACTCGAAGGGCCGCAACAGGTACGGGGTGGCGATGGTGTTGTCGACGATCAGCGGGACACCGGCTTCGTGGGCCACTGCCGACACCTTTTCGATGTCGAGCACGTCCTGCTTCGGGTTCGAGATGGTCTCGGCGAAGAAAGCCTTGGTGTTCGGCCTGACGGCTGCCCGCCACGATTCCGGATCATCGGGGTTCGCGACGAAGTCGACGGTGATCCCGAGCTTGGGAAGCGTGTAGTGGAACAGGTTGTACGTGCCGCCGTAGAGGCTCGGCGAGGAGACGATGTGGTCACCGGCCTCGGCGACGTTGAGGATCGCGATGGTCTCGGCCGACTGACCCGACGCGACGACGAGCGCACCGACACCCCCTTCGAGATCGGCGATCCGGTTCTCCACCACCTCGGTGGTCGGGTTGTTGAGCCGGGTGTAGATCGGACCGAACTCACTGAGCGCGAAGCGGCCCGCAGCCTGTGCGGTGTTCTCGAAGACGAACGACGTGGTCTGGTAGATGGGCAGGGCGCGGGCGCCGGTCTGGCTGTCCGGGCTCTGGCCGGCATGGATCTGGCGGGTTTCGAACGACCAACTCATGGTGTGTGCTCCTGGAGGGTGCCCGGGATCGACCCGGGTGGATACGGGATGGTGCGGGAGAAGCGGTGCAGCGCAGGGGATTCTGCGCGCTCCGTTGGTGAAGGGGCTGCGATCTCGGCCTGACCGGGTGTCACTCCGGGCCGGCGGCGAATCAGACCGTCGCGCTCGCCGTCACCGGCTACACATTTCCTGGCACACAGTGCGCTCCTTCGAGCATCCAAGGGCCAGTCGATGGAGGAGGCCCACGCTTGCCGAACGCCGGACGGCATTCAGCCCGGTCATCACCCGGGGCACCCCATCGCGGAGAAGGGTTGCCGTCCAGCGAGCCGGGGCTTGACGCTGGCACTCATGACCTGGCGCCGAGTGTAACGGCTGGGGTTCCGCCATGCCAGAGGAGGGTTGCACGGCGGTGCCGCGGAGGAGGCCGCCGCTCCGCAGGCTTCGCTCGGTCGCGCCGGTTCGCAGGCTCACCGGCGCGTCCATCGCTGCAGAGGGCTACGCAGCGTCCTCCTCCGCGACCCCACCCCCCAGCGACCGAGAACGGAACCAGCCGAGATCCCGACGGGGAGAACACGAGGGTCCCGACTGCATCCTCGGGTCGCTTGTCCTGAGCGAAAAAGGAGTCGAACGCACCGCCGATCGAGCGAGCGAAGAACGAGTGAGTCGAGATCCCGCCAGATCGACGACAGGTCTCGCCGAGAGGAGTCAGAAGGCTGCCAGAGTGCGCAGCAGGTCGGCGACGCGTGAGGCGGACTCCTCGGGGGTGCCCCTGGTCAGCGCCGAGCCGAGGCCGACCGCGACGGCGCCGGCAGCGATCCAGTCGGCAGCAGTTTCCGGCGTCACTCCCCCGGTCGGGATGATCGGCAACTGGGGCAGCGCGGCACGGACATCGCTGACCCATTTCGGCGAACTCGATGATGCGGGGAACAGCTTCACCGCCGATGCGCCGGCCTCGAGGGCTGCCAACATCTCGGTCGGGGTGTTCGTCCCGATCACGGCCGGAATGCCGTAGCGGTTGGCTGCGGCAATCGTCGCCGGCGAAACGGTCGGCGAGACCAGGTACTGCGCCCCGGCGCGGATCGCGGCTACCGCCGAGTCGCTGTCCAGCACGCTGCCGACCCCGACGACGGCGTCCGGGAAACGCCGCCGGATCTCCGAGATCGCCTGCAGCGCTGCAGGATTGGTCAGGGTGATCTCGACGGACTGCAGTCCGGCGTTGATCAGCGTCGTGGTGGCCGCGACGGCGGACTCCAAGTCAGGGGTGCGGACGATCCCGATCACGCGTTGCGCCACAGCACGTTCCATCATCTGCCAGCCGTACACGCGCATCTCCCTGGTTCGAGTCCGGGTCCGGGACGATCCCGGTGGTTCACCGCAGCACCTGTTCGCGGGCGTTGCCGATGGCTGCCACGAATGCGTCGAGTTCGGGTCCGGTGGGCAGGCCCTCGGTGTCCGACCAGTGCTGCACCGCGAAGGCCGCAGACGCGGCGCCGCGGGTCAGACAACCATCCGGATCCGCACCCGCCAGGTACGCACCCAGGAAGCCGGCCACCAGCGCATCGCCCGCGCCGACCGGGTCGATCACTGCGCGCACCAGACTCGGTCGGGTGAGCTCACCGCCGGCGGTGAAGGCAGTGCAGGTGTGATCGCCATTCTTGACGATCACCACCTCGGCAGCCCCGGCAAGCCACTCCCGCACGACCTCCGCCTGCGGTCTACCCGGTGCCAGGACGTCGATCTCACCGTCCCCGGCGAAGACGATCCGCGCCCGCGACACCAGCGCCGGCAGCACCGTCCGCCAACGGTCGGCGGCGGCCAGTCGCAGGCGCAGGTTCACATCGAAGCTCACCGGGACATCGTCGGCGGCTGCCCGGTCGAGCAACTCGACCACCGCGCCGAGCGCACCGTCGGAGAGCATCGCCGTGATCCCGGTGACGTGCACCAGCGCCGGACGCCGGCGCTCCCAGGCCCGCGCCACATCGGTCGCGGAGACGAGCGAACCCGCCGAGCCCGCCCGGTGGTAGGTCACCGAGATCGCCCCGTGTGCGGACGTGTTGCGGATCAGCATCCCGGTGAACGAGGACTCCTCGACCGCCACGTCGACGACGTCGACCCCTTCGGCGCGCATCCGGCGCAGCACGTACCGCCCCGCGTCGTCGTCCCCGACCCTGCCCACCCAGCAGGCAGGAACTCCCTGGCGGGCCAGCGCTGCCGCGACGTTGCCCTCGGCGCCGCCGATGGTGGAGCGGAACCTCTCGGCCCGGTCGACCGCGTCACCCGGCTCGGCGACCAGGACCCGCATCACCTCGCCGAGTACCAGAACCGGGGCCTGCTGTGCCGCCGTCATCGGAGCCCTTCGCATGTGGTTGCCGTGCTCCCACCGGAGCACCTGCTGCTCGACCTTAGCGATTGCTCCCCCGCCCACATCCCGAGGGCGGCACCACCTACCCTCAGCAGGGTGACCAGCCGCCCGCTCACGTCCCTGCCCACCCCCCGCACACCCGACCCGCAGGACGCGCCGCCGCTGCGCTGGGGGATCGCCGGCACCGGGGGCATCGCGGCCAACATGGTCGGCGCGATGCAGCAGCACTCGCGTCAACAGGTGGTCGCGGTGGCGTCCCGGCAGCAGCAGACCGCAGACGCCTTCGCCGACAATCTCGGGATCGAGCACCGGCACGTGGGGCTGGAGCAGATGTTGGCCGACGACACGGTCGACGCCGTCTACATCGCCTCACCGCACTCCGAGCACCACGCCCAGGCGCTGGCGGCGGTCGCCGCGGGCAAGCACATCCTGGTCGAGAAGGCCTTCACCCGGAACGCCGCAGAAGCCCGCGAAGTGGTGGCCGCGGCACGCGAGCAGTCGGTGACGGCATTGGAAGCGATGTGGACCCGGTTCCTGCCGCACATCGACATCCTGCGGCAACTGCTGGCCGACGGCGCGCTCGGTGCGCTCACCACCGTTTCCGCAGACCACGGGCAGTACTTCGACGAGGACCCCGATTTCCGGCTGTTCAACCCCGAACTGGCCGGCGGCGCCCTGTTGGACCTGGGCATCTACCCGATCTCGTTCTCCTCGTTCGTGGCCGGGACGCCGCAGCGGATCCTCGCCTTGGGCGACCGGGCCTTCACCGGCGTGGACGGCCAGGTGTCGATGCTGCTGCAGGGTGAACCCGGGACGGCCCAGAGCGTCATCAACACCAACCTGTTCGCCCGCACCGACACGACAGCGTCGATCGTCGGTCGGCAGGCGCGGGTGTTCCTGGCCAGTGACTTCTACGCCCCGACCACGCTGACCTACCGGCACCGCGACGGCAGCGAGCTGAGCTACGACGGCGGAGCAATCCGCGGGCACCTCGCGCTGGTGCACGAAGCGGCACACCTGGCCCAGCTCGTGGCTGACGGCCGGACCGAATCACCACTGCTGCCGCTGGAGGAGACCATCTCGATCCTGGAGACGATCGACGAGGTCCGCCGTCAGCTCGGGGTGACGCTGCCCGGCGAGTGATCCCGGCCCGGGAGCGCTCAGCCGGCAGAGGATTCGTCGGCAGACGATTCCGCGTCGAGCATCGCGGCCGCATGGCCGCGGGCGATGGCCCTGACCGCTCCCTCGACGTCCGCGCCGGAGCGACCGAGCTCGTAGGCCAACCGGAAGATGGTCGCGGCCGGAGAATCGTCGGCAGGTAGCGGCGCGTGCACGTCGAACTTCCCGGCCCGCGAGCCGAGCTTGCCGGCCAGCGCCAGCGCAGGCTGGGCGAGAGCGACACCGTCGAGCACGCTGGCGCGGCCCTGGGTCCTGGCGCGTTCGGCCTTCTTGATCTCGTCCCAGCGGACCTCCTGGTCGGAGGCGCTCACGGGCGCTTCCCCCACAGATCCGGACCCGGCGGCGAACACGTGCGGATGACGGGTGACGAGCTTGTCGACCAGCCCGTCGGCAACGTCGTCGATGTCGAAACCGCCAGCGGCAGAGGGAGTTTCGGCGGCGATCCGGGCGTGGAAGAGCACCTGGAACAGCACGTCACCGAGTTCCTCGCGCACCGCTGCCGGGTCATCGTCCTCGAGCGCCTGTACCAGCTCGAAGCATTCCTCGACGAGGTAGCGCACCAGGGAGGTGTGGGTCTGTTCGGCGTCCCACGGGCAGCCACCCGGCGATCGCAGCCGATCGGTGATCGCCGCAGCCCGCGCAAGCCCCGCACCCGGGGTGACCTGCTCGGCCATCCGGGTCAGGATCCGGGCGCCGGGACGACCTGCAGGCTCAGCGGATCCCAGACGCCGAACCGCGGGTTGACCTCGATCTGCACGCCGCTGATGAGGGGCGCGAGCGCGACCCAGGAGAGTCCCAGCACCCCGGCCTGGTCCTGGCTCTGCAGCATGGTGGTGAGCGTCTTGGCCAGCTCCCCCTTGCTCTCCGTGCGACCGTCCACCCGCACCACGAACCAGGCGTCCTGAGCGGGCTGCTGCACGAGTACGAACGAACCGTCGGGAACCTGGAACACCCCGAAGGGAGCGATCTGGTGTCCGGCGCTGCTGACCAGGTTGATCTCGGTGCCCTCGCCGGTGAACGAGACCGGGTCTGCCTGGGCCTTCGCCCGGGCCGTGACCGCCTCGGCGCGGGACGCGAACCGCTGCTCGGTGATGGTCACCTTCACGTCGGTGACGGTCGGCGTCTTCTGCGCCAGCGCGAGCACGGTGAACGTGTCGCGGAGCGCTTGCGGGACAAGGCTCTGCGGGACGCCCAGCTGCTGGGACAAGTTCTCGGTCCCGTGCGCGAGCGCTTTCGTCACCTGAGCCTCGTCGATGGTGACACCGACGCGACCGGCGGCGCTCTGCAGCAACTGGTGCCGGATGCGATAGGTGAGGACCTGGCGGTTGTCGAGCTGCCGGACGTCGAACTGCGGCGATGCCGGAGCGGACGATTCCGAGGCCGCTGCACCCGCCGTCAGATCGGTGGAGTCGGTGAGCACAGCCGACTCGGCGATCTGCACCCCGCCGACGGATGCTGCCGAGCCGACCTGGTCGCTGCATCCGGTCAGGCCGAGCAGCAGCGCTGCGGCCGCGAGCACTGCCACCCCCCGCACACGACGTGATCGGGTCGGCACGAGGTCGTTCCGCAGGGTTGGGGTGGATCCGGGGACGGCCACGATCGTGGTGCGCTGAGTCACAGCTGCCACTCTCTCACGCGGCACGAGGCCGGGTGCGCCGGACCAGGATCAGTACGCGCCGTCACTGCTGAGCATCACCCTCGCGGTCTTCCAGAGGATCACCAGATCCCCGGTGATGGACCAGTTCTCCACGTAGTACGAGTCGAGGCGAACGGATTCGTCCCAGCTCAGATCGCTGCGGCCGGAGACCTGCCACAGGCCGGTCATCCCGGGGCGCACCAGCAGGCGTCGGCGCGCGTCGGACTCGTACTGGGCCACCTCGTCGGCCAGCGGCGGACGCGGTCCGACCAGGCTCATCGAGCCGGTGAGCACGTTGAACAGCTGCGGCAGCTCGTCCAGCGAGAGGCGGCGCAGGATCTTGCCGATCCGGGTGATCCGCGGGTCGTCCTTCATCTTGAACAGGACGTCGTTGCCCGCCTCGCCGGTCTCGGCTGCCAGCCGCTGACGCTTGAGCTCCTCGAGCTGGGACTCGGCATCGACGACCATGGTGCGGAACTTGACCATCTTGAACATCGACCCGTTGAGGCCGACCCGGCTCTGCCGGAAGAAGACCGGACCGTCGCTCGTGAGCTTGACGGCCAGCGCAATGAGCAGCATCGGCACGCTGAACAGCACCAGGATGAGGGCGGTGCCGAGAAAGTCGAACGACTTCTTGACGACCTTGTTGGCGCCCCGGTACGTCGGTCGATCGACATGGATCAGCGGGAGACCGTTGATCGGCTGGGTGTGCACCCGCGGACCGGCGATGTCGGTGAGCGCCGGAGCGAGGATCAGTCCGGCGTTCGTGTCCTCCAGGTCCCAGGACAGCTTCCGGACCACGGACGGATCGATCTCGGCCGAAGCGGTGACGGCCACCGCGTCGGCGCCCGAGCGACGGACGGCCGCCTTCACGTCGTCGACGCCACCCACCACCGGCAGGCCGTCGAGCGTCTCGTCGACGTCCATCAGGTGTCGATCGGTGAGGCAGACGGCCACCACGCGGTATCCGGCGCGCGGCATCTTCTGCAGATCGCGCACCAGAGCGGTGACGGTGGAGCGGCTGCCGACGGCGAGCACTGCGGACTGGTAGTGGCCGAAGTCACGGCGGGCCTGCAGCCAACGCCGCCAGACGTAGCGGCCGGCGAGCAAGGAGAAGAGCCCGATCGGCAGCATCAGCAGCATGTAGCCCCTGGGCACCGGGAACGCGGCGAGGTAGGACATCAGGGCAACAGCGCCGAAGACGGCCAGGCTGACGCGGATCACCATCTTGTACTCGGCCGGCCCGAATCCGATCGCCAACGGCCGACGGGTGCCGGTGAAGGAGAGGGCTGCGAACCAGGCAGCTGCGAACAGCACCGTCATGGCGACCGGGCCAACGCCCACGCCATAGCGCTCGACGGACCTCCCGCTGAACCCGGCCAGGTGGACTCCGATACCGGCGGCGGCGATCATCACGAGGTCGGTGACGGCGAGCCGGCGGGCGAAGCGTCGACCCCAGACAGTGCGTCCGACCGTGGGGCGCGTCTCGACTCGCGGGCGGGTCGGCGCACGCTGCGGGAGGGTTGCGGTCGGGAGACGACGCTCGGCGGTGGTCATCAGCTGACGCGCGCTTCGCCGTTGTTCTGCGTGGGCAGGGTCGCCGTGAGCGCACTGCGCAGCAGCGTGCTGGAGGTGTGCACGGTGTACGGGAAGTAGACGATCTCCACCCCGACGGCCGCGAAATCGGCTTCGAGCTTCATCCCCTTGGGGGTGCCGCGCCAGTCGTCACCCTTGAGCATCACGTCGAACTGCAGCTCCCGCCAGGTCTCCAGCTTGTCCGGCACCAACTCGGCGTGGACCTGGTCGACGTAGTTGATGGCAGAGAGGATCTCCAGACGCTCGGCGAGCGGCACGATCGGGTAGCGGCCCTTGGCCTGGAACGCCATCTCGTCGGAGACGGCGCCGGCGATCAGGAAGTCACAGTTCGAGCGAGCGTGCTTGAGGATGTTGAGGTGGCCGACGTGGAACATGTCGTACACCCCCGGGGCGTAACCGATCCGCATTGCTGAGTCCGTTCCGTTCGGGTCCGTGGCTCTGCTCTGAGCTCAACCGGGTGATCACAGGCCCGCATCCGGACCCAGGAGGATCTTGTCAACTACCGAGAGTCATCTACACTGACTTCCAGATCCATGTATCACTCTAATGCATGTACGAACTGTTCCCCAGCAATTCACACTCGGTGATCAGATCAGTGCCCGACCGGTGGACACGGATGATTTCATTACGACAACTTCCCCCGTTCGGGCGTGCCTCGTTCGGTGGATACAGTGAGTTGGCTCATAGAGAAAGCTGGCCATGGACACCGATCCGACTTCAGAGTTCGTCGTTCTGTTCGTCTGTCGCGCGAACCAGATCCGCTCCGTGATCGCCGAACAGTTGATGGCGCGCAGGTTGCGGCAGATCGGTGATGGACTCCGCGTTACGAGCACTCCGCTCACCTGGAGTACTCGGTCAGCCGGTGTTGCTGCCCATGCCGGCACGCGGGTGCACCCAGGGGTGACCGAGCTGCTGCGGCGATGGGACATCGACACCTCGGGCCTGCGCACCCATCAGCTCACTGCCGATGACGTTGCCGAGGCCGGGCTGATCCTGACTGCGGAGCGTGCTCACCGCTCCGCGGTGGTGTCCCTCGACCCCCGTGCGGTCCATCGGACCTTCACGCTGCGTCAGTTCGCCCACCTCGTGCACGTGGGTCACCCGATCGAGTACTCCCGGCAGGGCGGCGAGAAGCTCGGTGAGCATGCCCGATCACGCCGTCACCTGTTCGCGATGATGGATCCGTCGGCGGACGACATCCCGGATCCGGTGGGCGGCACCCACCGCGAGCTCCGGTCGACGGGCCTGGCCGTCGCCAGGTCGCTCGAGATGTTCGGGATCTCGTCGGCGCCCCTGGCGGTCGAGGATCGTCGATCGCGGTGGTCGCACCTGCGGCGTCGCTGACAGCTGACAGACACCGGCCCGACTCAGCGGCTCCAGCGAGCGAGCGTCAGCTGCGCTGACGACGCAGGAGGGCGCGCTGCTTCGCGATCGCCCGCTCGTCGCGTGCCTGCCCTGCTGCTCCCCCGTGACCACCGTTGCCGGACGGGGCGGCGCCGTTGGGTGCTGCCGCCCGGTCCTGGGACTCCTCGACATCCTCCCGGACATCCCCGTCGCCGACCGGTGCCGGGCTCGCAGGGTCGTCGTCCGGAGTGTCCGCGGGATCCGCAGCCTCGGCAGCAGGATCCGAAGTCTCGACAGGATGCATCACGGGCGCGTCCCAGTCGGGCGCGGCGGGTTCGTCATCGGCCCCGGCGGCATCCGACTCCACCCGCGTCTCCGTGGTGTCTGCGGTGGTCGGGTCCTGTTGGACGCCGGCTCCCGCGTCCTCCGTCCGCTCGTCCTCGGCGGATTCCCTGACCACCGAGGCCCAGGTGGCGCTGTGCCGACCGGCTCCGGTCGCGTGCACGTCCGGCAGCGAGAGCTCCGCGGCCAACACATCGCCCACCGTCGCCGCGCCCGCCGAGCGGCTGAACTCGGCCCGCTCTGCCGCGCGCCGCGACCCCGGGCGCAGCCGACCCAGCAGACGCCGCAGCCTGCCGGGCCGGGCCACCGGTTCCTGTTGGTAGCCGTACTCGCCGTAGCGCAACTGCGCATCGGCGCCCTTGGTGGGGGCATCGTTCAGCACGCAGCCCAGCACTCGCACGTCGACGCCCCGCAGGATGCCGACAGCCCTCTTGATCTCCGCCCGCCGGGTATGTCCGTGGCGCACCACGACCACCACCCCGTCGCTGGACCGGCCGACCACCGCGGCATCGGTCACCGGGAGGATCGGCGGGGTGTCGATGACGACGTTGTCGTACTGCGTGCGCAGGTGGGCGAGCAGGTCGACCATCTGCTTGCTCCCGAGCAACTCGGACGGGTTCGGCGGGATCGAGCCGGACGGCAGCACCACCAGACCCTGGGTCCCCCAGTTCTGGGCGACGTCCCCGAACACCACCTGGCCGGCGAGCACGTTGGTCAGGCCGACGGCGCCCTCCAGCCCGAGATACTCACCGATCCGTGGGCGCCGCAGGTCTGCATCGATCAGCAGTACCCGGCGACCCGACTCGGCGAAGGCCAGGGCCAGGTTTGTCGCGGTGGTCGACTTGCCCTCCTTCGGCATCGAGGAGGTGACGACGATGATCGATGCCGGCCGGTCGACGTCGACGAACTGCAGGTTGGTGCGCAGTTGTCGGTACGCCTCCGCCTGCACCGATCTGGCCCGTTGGGCCATCACGACCGGACCCTTGCCCGACGGGTCCGACCGGAAGACCACGCCGAGGACCGGCGTGTCGGTGATGGTACGCAGCAGATCAATCGACCGGACGCTGTTGTCGAGCACCTCGCGGAGCAGCCCGATGGCCATGCCGAGGATCAGGCCGGCCACGAGCCCGAGGGCGATCAGCAGCTTGGTCCGGGGGCTGATCGGCACCGGGTTCAGGGTCGGACCGTCCACCACGTCGAACGACAGCAGCGCCTGCCTGGTGCCGTTGTCGCTCTCGATCGCATCGGTCATCTCCGGGAAGACCTTCGCGACCAGGGTGGCGATCTGCAGCGAGCGATCCTTGTCCGCGTCGTCGACGGTGGCCGTCAGCAGCACCGTGTCGGCGCGGGCACTGCCGGCGATGTGCTGGGTCAGGTAGGTCGGCGTCAGACCCAGGCCAGGGGCCGCCGCAAGCACCGCACCTGCGAGCCGATCCGTGGAGATGACGTCGGCGTAGGTGGCCACCCGCTGCTGCGCGTACTGCTCACCGGCCAGCGGGTTCGCCGACTCGGAGGTCGGATGGGTGATGGCGACGAACGTGACCGTGCTGGCGTAGACCGGGGTCGCCTGGGCTGCGTAGCCGAAGCCGCCGACCGCCCCCAGCACCGCGAGCACGGCGATCCCCCACCAGAACTTCCGGATCGCCCTCAGGAACGTCTGTAGGTCCATCGTCCCTGTTCTCACGTCGCAGCGGTCCGCGCCCCGGATGGGCGCCGCCTGAACAATCGGCCCAGCATATCGGCCCGGGCGTGTGGGTCCGGGTTCTCCACGCATCTCGACACCAACGTCGTGACATCGTCGTCGGCTCGGAGTCGGGCGATGCACGCCGCGCGGCTCGCGGGTGAGCGACACTGTAAGGATGCCCGCCGCGCCCACCCCCCGTGTGCTGCTCACGGTCGCGACGTTCCGTCGACCGGCCGACCTTGCGGCACTGCTCCCGCTGCTGGAGCGCGCGGCTGCCGAGATCTCTCCGGCCGCCGCGATCGTGGTGGTGGATAACGATCCGGACGCCTGCGCGCGGGATCAGATCGCCCTGCACCCCGGCGTCACGTACCGCCACGAGCCCCGACCGGGGATCGCCGCCGCCCGCAACGCATCGCTGGCGGCGGCCCGCGAGCGGGGAATCGCCTGGGTGGCGTTCCTTGACGACGACGAGCGGCCGGATCCCGGCTGGCTGGCCGCTCTGGTGCGGGCCATGCAGGAGTGGCGGCCGGCCGCGGTGAGCGGCCCGGTGATCTCGGTCTTCGAGCAGGAGCCGGACGCATGGGTGCGCGGCAGCGGGACCTTCGAATCGCGTCCCCATGCGCACGGCGCTCGGATCCGGGGGGCCGCGACCAACAATCTGCTGATCGACCGCGAGGTGCTGGACGATCGCGGGCTGGCCTTCGACGACGCGTTCGGGCTCACCGGTGGCAGCGACTCGATGCTCACCAGGGCGATGACACACCAGGGCCTCGAGATCCGCTGGACGAGCGAGGCGGTGGTGCGCGAGGTGGTCCCGGTCGCCAGGACCCGTCGGAGCTGGATCGTCAGTCGACACCGCAGGACGGGCAACGACTGGAGTCGCGTCACGCTGGCACTGGCCGACGGTCGCCGGGAGCAGCTCCCGGCGCGGCTTCGACTCGTCGTCACCGGCGTCCGCCGTGCCGTGCGGGGGGTGATCGGGTCCGCGATGGGAGCTGCCCGCCGTGATGCCGGACGCCGGGGCGCCGCGCGCTGCGATCTCGCGACGGCCCGCGGGGTGCTGGAGGGTGTGTTCGGTCGGACCCGCACGGAGTATGCGCGACCCGGCGCATCATGACGGGAGCAAGTGGACGCCAGTGCCCCGGAGGTGAGTTGCGGTGTTGATGGGTATCTGGATCCTGCTCTGCCTCGGCGGCGCGCTGCTGCTGCACGACCGGCCGTTGTGGATGGCCTGCGGTGGTTTCGGGCTGTGGGTCTTCATCCCCGGAGTGGCCGGGGTGCTGTTCACCGGCCGCGGCGAGGGGCTGCTTGCCCTGCATCCGGCCACCTGGTTCATCCTGGCGTGTTTCGTGGTCCTGCTGATCCGCCGCCCGGTCGAGCTGATGGGCGAGTTCGCGGCCAGGTGGCCGCTGTACCTGACCCTGGTGCTCGTCATCCTCACCGCCTCGATCATGTCGCTGATGGGCAGCCAGCCACCCGGCGTGGTGTTGGTGACCGACCAGATCACCGGGCCGATCATGTTGTTCTGGTTCGCCTCCGTCGCGATCCGACGTGCGGGCAGCGCCCGGGTCGTGTTGCGGAACGTCGTGTTGGCGGTGGCCGCGGTGCAGTCGCTGATCGCGATCGCCCAGTTCGTGCTGAAGAGCACGATCGTCTTCAGCGGGCGCTATCACACGAACTACTGGTTCACCGACTCGTGGAACCGATGGATGGGCACCACCGACCACCCGCTGGTGCTCTCGATGCTGCTCTGCGCCTCGGCGCCGCTGGTCGCCGGACTGCGCCGGGCGAGCCTGCAGGTGGGCCTGCTGGGCCTGATGGCCATCGGCGTGCTCATCACCCAGTCCAGGACAGCGGCCCTCATCCTCCCGGTGACCGTCGTCTACGTCATCTTCAGATCCAGGGCCGGTGCCGGCGCGAAGGTCCTGCTGACCACGGCGGTCGTTGCCGGTGCCGCCGGCATCCTCGCCTCACCCCTCGTGACCGGCCTGGCCGACCGGCTGACGAACGACTCCGGTTCCACCGACGCCCGCACCAGGGCAGCGTTGTTCTTCCTGGACTCCATCAACCAGTTCATCGTCTACGGCGACGGGATCACCACCAGCTTCAAGGTGGCGGCACTCGGCGGCCTGAAGACGTCGCTGGAGAGCTCGATCCTGATGTACGCCATCGGGATCGGGGTGATCGCCACGCTGATCTACTTCGGCGCCCAGGTGGCGCTGGTGCTCTCCGCGCTCGGCAGCGACCGCCTCCGGGGCGTGCTCGTCTCCGGCCTGGTGGTGCTGATCATGCCGCAGACGTTCTCCTCGCTCGGGACCGAGAGCGCCTGCGGTCCGCTGCTGTGGCTGATGCTTGCGCTCATCGCGTCAGGCCGGCTGCCGTCGGTGCGACAGCGGAGCCGGCCGGCGCCACAGCTCGTCGGCGTCCCGGGCGATCAGGTGTCTGCGCGCCCGCGCATCTCGTCGTAGTAGTCCTCCAGGGCTTCGGTGCGGACCCCGATCTCGAACTCCCGGTTCACCCGCTCCCGTCCGGCGGTACCCAGCGCCGAGGCCAGCGCGGCGTCCTGCAGGACCCGCGCCAGGGCGACCGACAGCTCCTGCACGTTGCCCTCCGCGGCGAGCAGTCCCGTCACCCCGTCGGCGACGGCTTCGGTGACGCCGGCATGGCGATAGGCAACGACCGGCAGTCCGGCGGCGGCCGCCTCCAGGTACACCAGGCCGAAACCCTCGGCCTCGTCGCCGATCGACCGCGACGGCCCGCTGAACACGGTGGAGGACGCCAGATCTGCGGCCACCTCGGCAGGGGTGCGGCGTCCGAGGAACTCGACCTGCAGGCCGGTGCTCGTCGCGAGCTCACGCAACCGGGGCTCCAGTGGCCCGAACCCGACGATCCGTACCCGGGTGCCTGACCGCAGCGGCTCGGGCAGCAGATCGACCGCCTGCAGCAGGTGATCGGCACCTTTGCGTTCGATCAGTCGGCCGACATAGGTGACGACGGGATGCTCGGGGCGTTGCGCCGCAGGGGATCCGGCCAGCGGGATGCCGATCGGCAACACCCGGATCTTCTCCGCGGGGGCACCCAGCGCCAGCAGCTGCTCGCGGACGAACTCGCTCACCGCGATCAGACCGCGGGCACCGGCGAACAGGTCGGTGAGCTCCGCCCGGTAGCGCTGTCCGGCAGCATCGCGGGCGAAAGCCGCAGCGGTGACGTCGAATCCGTGGAACGTGACCAGCAGCGGGATCCCGGTCCGCCGCGCGATCGGCAGCACCTTCACCCCGCCCGGCCCGAAGTGGGCGTGCAACAACGAGATCCGGTGCCGGGACAGCCAGCGGTCGTAGGGGAATCGATAGCCGGTGGCCCGGCTGATCCGGTGCCGGACACGTCCCAGCAGGTCGGGGCCGAACGGCGCCAGATCGGGGGTCACCGGCAGCCCGTCTGCCAGCGCTCGCAGGCCGATCCGGAACGGCCGCCAGCGACGCAGCGCGTCCGTCTGGTGCGCGACGAAGGTCTCGGAAGCGGGCAACCAACTCGACCGCCAGATGCCCACCGCCGGGCGTGCGTCGGACTCGTCGTACGTCACGATGCCCCCTTCTTCACAGCCCGACGACCGAACTCGAGCATCTCCTTCAGGTCGGCGCGTTCGCGACGTGACACGGTCATGACGACCGCCAGAAGGACTGTGGCACAGACGATCCCGGCGAGCAGCTGCAGCCCGGCCGGCAGCGGCAGCAGAGTGCCTGCATAGGCGGCGGCACCGGCCGGCAGACAGACGAGCCCGATGATCCGCACCGCACGGCCGGCCAACGGCCAGATCGACAGCCCGGAGGCGCGGCCGACCCACCAGAACGACGCCAGCCATTCGACGCTGAAGGCCACCGTGTGACCTACGGCGACCCCGACCGCGCCCCACGGCAGTCCGGCGAGCAGGCACAGGATCATGAAGGGCCTGGCCATCAGATAGAACCGCAACTGGCTGCCGGTGAGGCCCTTGGCCAGGGTGATCCAGTACGTCACCTGGGCGAGGCCGCGGAACACCCCGCCGATCGCGAGGATGGCGAACACCGGTGCGACCCCGTCCCAGCCGGGACCGAACAGAACGGCGACCAACGGGCCAGCCAGGCCGGCCGCCAGGGAGAACGCACCACCGAAGCCGTAACCACAGATCAGTTGTGCCCGGCGGACATAGGCCAGGAACCGCTCGTCGTCGTCCTGCACCTTCGACAGCACCGGCAGCATCACCCGCAGCAGCGCGTTGGCCACCTGGTTGAGCGGGACGATCAACAGTTGGTAGGCCCGGCCGTAGATGCCGACCTGGCTCGGTCCCCAGACCGCGCCGAGCGCTGCAGTGTCGACGTTGTTGGTGGTGTAGCCCAGCAACTGCATGCCGAGCAGGCCGCCCCCGAAGCGGAAGAACCGTCGCAGCGAAACCCCCCGGCGGTACCACCGGGGGCGCAACCGCGACTGGGCTGCGGACATCACGAACGTGGTGATCACGAAGGCGCCCTGCTGCGCGACGATCGCCCAGTAGCCGGCGCCGAGAGCGGCCGCGACGATCGCGACCACGATGCTCGCCACCTGGGCGGTGATGTCGGTCCGGGCGAGCGCGGTGAAACGCATGGACCTGGACAGGTCGGCGCGGAACTGGGTGGTGGCCCCGCTGACGATCATCAACGGCGCGAGCACCAGCACGATCGCCGGGATCTCCGGCTGGCCGTACCATGCGCCGATCGGGCCGCTCAGCGCGGCGGCGACCGCTGCCGCCACCGTGCCGATGCCGACATTTACCCAGAACAGGTTCGACCGTTCTGCGTGATTGATGTTCTTCGCCTGGATGGCCGCGGAGCTGAGGCCGAAGTCGCGCAGGATCTCGGCGATCCCGGTGATCGCCGTGACCATCGCGACGAGACCGAACTGCGCCGGGGTGAGCAGACGGGCGAGCACCACCAGTGAACCGACCTGGAGCACCAACCGGACGCCCTGCGCGGCAAGGGTGACGGCGGCGCCCCTGGAGGCGGTGGTACCGAGCCCGTCCCCGGCCGGCGCGGGGGGCGGTTCGGCCTCGTCGTCGGGAACCCGCTCAGCGCTCGAGTCGGGGAGCCTGCTCAGCCGACCTTCACCACCCGGTAGTTGGCGAACGCGAAGGCGATCGGCGCATTGGTCGCGGTCGACGACAGGTAGGTGACCAGTCCGACCGAGCCGGCGCCAGTGACCACGGTGTCGACCGAGGAGACCTGCGGGGTGGTCGGCGCGGTGCCGCCGACCTTCCAGACCGATCCGGAGACCGTGCTCCCGTTGACCGTCGCCGACAGCCGCAGGATGTCGGTCTGCGCGACCGTCAGGCCCGCGGCGGTGACTGTCTTCAGGTTCGTCTCGGCGCCGTTCACCACCCGGACTGTACTCAACTGGACGCTGCCGTCCGCGGCGATGCGAGCCTTCACCCGATAGGAACCGGTGGCGTTGCGTCGCACGTCGCTCGAGATGAGCGTCGGTGCGATGAGCGTCTTGTCCAATTGCACGTCGACGGTGGCCGTGACATCGGCAGCGCTGACCGAGTCGAGGTAGGCCGACAGCCCGCTGGCCGCCGCAGCCACCCGCATCTTTCCGGTGGAACCGTCGGTGCTGAACCGCGCCGCGCTGCCGACGAGGGTCCAGGCGCCACCGAGTTCGGCGCTGCCCCAGCCGGAGGCGACCGTCCGGCCGAAGGTGTCGGTGGCGACCTCGGCGCTGCTGGCCTGGACCGAGACCGTTCCGGTGACCGTGTCGGTGGCGCCCTTGTCGTCGGTGGCGATGAGCGTGACGGTGTGACCACCGGTCGCCGGGTACGTATGGGTGGCGGTGGCTGCGGCACCCGTGGTGTCCGCGGAGCCGTCGCCCCACTTCCAGGTGTACGACGCAATGGTGCCGTCGCTGTCAGTGCTGGTGCTGCCGTCCACCGAGGCCACCAGACCCGCGGCCGACGAGGTGAAGGCGGCGACCGGCGCGGCATTCGGCTTCACCACTGAGACAGAGGTGGATCCGGTCGCGGTCGCACCGTCGTTGTCGGTGACGGTCAGCGTGACGGTGTAGGTGCCAGCGGCTGCGTAGGTGTGGGTGGCCGTCGCTGCGCTCCCCGTGGTGGCGGCGGCGCCGTCACCCCAGTTGTAGGAGTACGTGGCGATCGTGCCGTCCGGATCCGTGCTGGTGCTGCCGTCGACGGACGCGGTGAGACCGCTGGCGGTGGCGGTGATGCCGGCGGTCGGCGGGGTGTTCGGGACCGCGAGCACGATCCCGCCGTCCTTGGCGTGCTGGGCGACCGTGCGAGCGCTGAGCGCCGTCGGGTAGGTGGCGAACTCGTCGAAGGTGCCGGTCAGGTAGTTGCGGGCCGGGGCCGACGGCCAGCCGGTCAGATTCTCGGCGCCCATCCGCCAGTAGCCGGACAACGACATGCCGGTGGTGAGATCGGCCCGCTGGGCAACCTGGACGCCGTCGACGAAGAGGGTCGTCCCGGCCGGCCCCTGGGTGGCGACGATGTGGTGGAACTTGTCGTCGCCGTAGGCCGCCGTGCTCGCGACCTGGCTCTTCGTGGTGCCGTCGGTCGTACCGAAGTGGATCCGACCGCTGGTGTCGAAGTACAGCACGCGGGCAACGGTGGCGGAGACGGCGTTCGTCCCGGTCCCGAAGCTCGCGATGCTGCCGCCGAGCGTGCTGGTCGACTTCACCCACACCTCGAGGCTGTAGGCGTTGGTGGGCGCAATGGTCGTGGGGGCGCTCCAGACCTGGGCACCGGCGAAGGTGTACGCCTTGTCCGCGTCGCCGACGATCGCTCCCGCCACGTCGCGGGTCACGGTGCCCGAGATCGTCGCGTCGGCGCCACCGGTTGCGTTGACGACCTTGGTACCGCTCGTCTCGGCCAGTCGCAGATAGAGCGACGCCTGGTCGGCGAGCACGCCGGTCGCGTAGCTGCTCGCAGCAGCGACGTTCGCAGCCACGGCACCGCTCGATGCGGAATTGCCGTCGGCGTCCACAGCCACGACGGTGTAGCTCGCCGCTCCGGCCACCCCACTGCGATCGATCAGGGTCACCGTCGGACGGTTCCACCACTGGCTGCCCGCCGTGACCTGGTCCAGCACGGTGGTGACGCCTGCGCGGCGGAGCTGGTAGGTCAGGGTCTGGTCGTCGCGGTCCCAGTTGGCGGGAATGGTGACCTTGACCCGGCCACCGTCGAGAGCGGTCGCCGTCGGCGTCCACGACTGGGCCGTCGACATCCGGGGGCCTTGCTTCTTGGGAGCGATCGACGGCACCGCGAACCGGACGAGGCCCTGCTGCGCGTTGGCGTTGACCGCGGGGAACTCGCCGCCCATCACCAGGTACTGGCTGTTGCCCGTGAGGGTCCATGCGGCCTGGGACTGGCCGGTGAACGTGCCGGACTGCAGGAACGGGCTGAACGCGACGATCGACGGGCTCGGGGTCCCGGCCCAGTTCTTGTAGTTGGTGTTCGTGTTGGTGTCGAGGGTCCCGGTGGTCGCGTTGGTGAAGGCCATCGCCCGCTGCCACCTGTCGCCGAGGTGCACCGAGTCAGCGGTGGCCTGGGTGATCTCCGGGAAGCCGCCGACCGTCTTGCAGTCGTGCATGTGGCTGACCGTGTAGACAGCTGTCCTGGTGGCATAGGTGCTGTAGGAGTCACCGTGGCAGTCCTCCATCCAGGCGATCGAACCATCGGTCGAGTTGAGCTTCACGGTGCCCTCGAACTGGTGCTGGGAGGTCCCGGGGGGCGCGCCGTACTGGAAGGAGGTCGCGAAGACCGACGTGCCGTCGGTGGCCAGGTCGGTGAAACCGTCGTTGGGACCGTAGGAGATGATGCCGTCGTTCCACGGCAGGGCGGCACCGGTTGACAGGTCGACGGCCCCCATCCCCTCGGCGAGCACGGTGCTGTTGAGGTACTGGAACTGGCCGGCCACGACCATCTTGGAACCGCCCGGAGCCACGAGCAGTGAGGTGACCACCCGCTCGGCCTGCGGGTTCCAGCCGTTGACGACGCCGTTGACGGCGGCAACCGCACCCAGCCGAAGACGCCAGATGCCGTTGATCTTGGTGAAGTCACCGCCGAGGTAGACGGTGGAGCCGTTGACCACGATCGCCCGCACGGAGTTGTTGACCTCCGGCGCGAAGTTGGCCTTGAGCTGACGGGTGGCGATGTCGAAGGCGGCGACGCGGCTGCGGGCGACACCGTCGACGGCGGTGAAGTCGCCGCCGACGTAGAGCGTCGCGCCGTCGCCGGAGACGGCGATCGTGCGGACCTGACCGTTGAAGGACGGGGCCCAGGACGTGTTCAGCACGCCGGTGCTGAGCGAGTAGGCGAGGAAGTTGCCGCGGGGGGTGGTGTTCACCCCGGCGGCAGCGCCGGCCGGACGGGCGTTGGCGAAATTGCCGCCGACGAAGACGGTGTTCCCGACGATCACCTGCGTCCAGGCCACCCCGTCCATCTGGGTGGTCGGCAGGGCATCGGTCGTGTAGATCGACGAATCCGCCTCAACCGGGGCCGCCGGCGCCGCTGCGACCGGAGCTGCGAGCAGGGCGGTCAGGCTCCCCGCCACGAGGGCAGCGGCAGCAACGATTGCGGTGACACGACGGCCGGTACCGAACATCGACTTGCTCCTCGAACAGCAGACTTTGAGTAGGAAATCACTTTGCGTGATGAACGGAGTTCGACAGACACCCACACGGCCTCTGTCGCACCCCTGACTGATACTCAGAGTAGCCATTTGGCGGCCAAGCGGCAACGAAATTCGTGCGATCCGTCATTGAATCACCCGAACGGGTGTCGTCTGTGGCCACTCGACCTTCCCAGCGTGGTCAGGTCCCTCGTCCTGGAGCCGAAATGCAGGATTCGGGAAGATCGTCCACCGGGGGTGATCCGTTCGGGCAACGCACTGCGCCCCCCTCGGACGTCCGGGGACGGTCGAGGGGGGCGCAGCGGCGAACGACGATCAGGCAGGCAACCGGCGCACGACGAGGTTGTCGAAGGACAGCGCCAGCGGCGCATTCGTCGACGTACCCGACATGTACGTCTGCAGCTGCAGCGACCCCGCGGTCTGCAGTCCGGCGGACGAGTCCGTCCCGCTCACCTGCCAGGCAGCAGGCTCGGTGCCGGCAGCCGACCAGGCCTTCGCCCGCAGCGTGGTGACGGTGGCACTGCTGTTCGTCACCTCGAACGAGACCTTGATCCTGGCGCCCGGGGTGTAGGTGACTCCCGGGACCGTGATCGTCTGGAACGCGGACTCGGTGCTGCCGAGCAGCCGGCCGACCGAGAGCTGGATGGTGTTGTCGGCGACCAACCGGACCTTGACCCGGTAGTCACCGGCCGCGCTGCGACGCACCATGGCCGTGATGTAGGTACCGCCGCCGGTCGCGACCTTGTCGCCGGAGAACTCGAACGCGCCGCTGAGGCCCTGCGCGCTGAGTGCGTTCAACGACATGGTCGGGCCGGTGCCCTTGGTGATGATCCGGATGACGCCGACGCCGGAGCCGACCGAGACCTGCGAGGCGTTGCTCGCCGTCCATGCCCCACCCGTCTCCGCCGTACCCCAGGAGTTGGTGACGGTGCGGGTGAAGGTGTCCTGCGCGACGACGACCGGTCCCGCCGGAGCGGTGACCGTGACCTGCTTGGACACCGCAGCGGACTTCCCGCCCTTGTTGTCCGTCACCGTCAACGTCACCGTGTACGTACCGGCAGCGGTGTAGGTGTGCGTCGCCGTCGCGGACGCACCAGTGGTGTCCGCCGACGTGTCGCCCCACTTCCAGCTGTAACCCGCCACGGTGCCGTCCGGATCCGAGGAACCGGAACCGTCCACCGAGGCGACCAGGTTCGCGGACGACGACGTGAACGACGCCGTCGGCAGCTGGTTCGCAGCCGACACCGTCACCTGCTTCGACACCGGGGTGGACTTCCCACCACGATCGTCGGTCACCGTCAACGTCACCGTGTACGTACCGGCAGCGGTGTAGGTGTGCGTCGCCGTCGCGCCGGAGCCGGCGGGCGTGGTGTCTCCCCAGTTCCAGCTGTAGCTCGCGACGGTGCCGTCCGGATCCGAGGAACCGGAACCGTCCACCGAGGCGACCAGGTTCGCGGACGACGCCGTGAACGACGCCGTCGGCACCTGGTTCGCAGCCGACACCGTCACCTGCTTCGACACCGGGGTGGACTTCCCACCACGATCGTCCGTCACCGTCAACGTCACCGTGTACGTACCGGCAGCGGCGTAGGTGTGCGTCGCCGTCGCGCCGGAGCCGGCGGGCGTGGTGTCTCCCCAGTTCCAGCTGTAGCTCGCGACGGTGCCGTCCGGATCCGAGGAACCGGAACCGTCCACCGAGGCGACCAGGTTCGCGGACGACGCCGTGAACGACGCCGTCGGCACCTGGTTCGCAGCCGACACCGTCACCTGCTTCGACACCGGGGTGGACTTCCCACCACGATCGTCCGTCACCGTCAACGTCACCGTGTACGTACCGGCAGCGGTGTAGGTGTGCGTCGCCGTCGCCGACGCACCAGTGGTGTCCGCCGACGTGTCGCCCCACTTCCAGCTGTAACCCGCCACGGTGCCGTCCGGATCCGAGGAACCGGAACCGTCCACCGAGGCGACCAGGTTCGCGGACGACGCCGTGAACGACGCCGTCGGCACCTGGTTCGCAGCCGACACCGTCACCTGCTTCGACACCGGGGTGGACTTCCCACCACGATCGTCCGTCACCGTCAACGTCACCGTGTACGTACCGGCAGCGGCGTAGGTGTGCGTCGCCGTCGCCGACGTCCCGGTGGTGTCGGCGGAACCGTCACCCCAGTTCCAGGAGTAGGAGGCCACAGTGCCGTCCGGATCCGACGAGTCGGAGCCGTCGACCGACGCGACCAGATCGGCGGACGACGAGGTGAAGGACGCCGTCGGCAGCTGGTTCGCCGCCGTCACCGTCACGTCCTTGGACACCGCGGTCGACTTCCCACCGCGGTTGTCGGTCACCGTCAACGTCACCGATTTGGTACCCGCAGCGGCGTAGGTGTGCGTCGCCGTCGCCGACGTCCCGGTGGTGTCGGCGGAACCGTCACCCCAGTTCCAGGAGTAGGAGGCCACAGTGCCGTCCGGATCCGTCGAACCCGACCCATCGACCGACACCGCGAGATTCACCGAAGAGGACGTGAAGGACGCCGTCGGCAGCTGGTTCACGGCTGCACCGAGGCTGTGGTGCTGCGCGACCGCGCTCGCCGACAGCACGCTCGGGTAGACCGCGACCTCGTCGATGTCGCCGGCGAAGTACCAGCTGTTCGAGCCGAACCAGACCGGATCGCCGCCGATCCGCCAGTACCCGGTGTACGACTGGGCGCCGGTCTGCGGGTGGGTGCCGACCAGTGCGCCGTCGACGTACAGCTTCATACCGTCGCCGCCCTGGGTGGCGACCATGTGGTGCCAGGTCCCGTCGTTGTAGGAAGCGGGGCTGGTGATCGTGTTCAGGTCACCTGTGTAGGTACCGAACACCAGCGTGCCGTCGTTCTGCATCCAGACATGGCGGTCGTAGTTGTTGGACGATGCGCTCTGCTGGTCTCCGAAGCCGATCAACTTGCCACCGTTCGTGGTGGTGGTGTTGAACCACAACTCCTCGGAGTAGGTGGTCGGGTTGCTGAACGCCTTGCTGGAGGCGACGACACCGTTGGTGCCGTCGGTGGCCACTGCAGTGTTGTTCAGGTCGAGGGCGCCGGGACGCCCGAACGTCACACCACCGGACACGACGCCCGGATCCGCATTGCCACTCGCGTCGGCGACGGTCGCACCGGCCGCGTCACCGAGCCGCCAGTACAGCGACGGCGAGTCGTTGAACACCGCGGCGCCATAGGCATCGGCGGGCGCGGTCGGCAGCGAGCCACCGGCCTGGGTGAAGTGCTTCTGCACGGTCAGTTTGTTCAGCACCGTCGGGTAGACGGAGACTTCGTCGATGTCGCCCGCGAGGTAGTTGCTGCCCGGCTGGTTGGGCCACCCACCGAGGTTGTCCCCACCGACCCGCCAGTACCCGCCGTACTCCTGACCGGACGTGACGTCAGCCCTGCTCGCGATCAGCCGACCGTCGATCCACAGCTGCATGCCGCCCGCCCCGAGCGAGGAGACGATCTGGTGCCACTGACCGTCGTTGTAGGTATCGGGCGAAGAGAGGACCGCCACCGTGTTCGGGTAGACGCCGAAGAAGATGTGCCCGGCGTTGTCCATGTAGGTGTGACGGTCGTAGCCGCTCGAGTCGCCCGTCGCGGAGTTGCCGAACCCGATGATCTTGCCACCGGAGGTCGAGGTCGTCCGCACCCAGGCCTCGGTGGTGAACACGTTGGGTCCGGTGAGCTGCTTCGACGAGGCGATCATCGAACCGCCGTTGCCGGTGAAGGTGCTGGAAGCATCGCTGTCACCGGCGATGGCGCCGGAGGTCCCGCGGGTGACCCCGGTGACGGCGCCGTCGTTCAGCCCCGCGTAGTCGACCTCGGCGCTCGTCGAGCTGTCACCCAGGCGGTAGTAGAGGGAGGCACCGTCGTCGACGACCGACTGGGCGTAGTTGCTCCAGCCGCCCGTCGTCGGCGTGGTGATCGGCACGATGTCGGTGCGCTGCAGATTGCCGTCGGCATCCGTCGCGGTGACCCGGTAGGTGTAGGTCTGACCGGGTGTGAGGTTGGTGTCCGTGAAGATCATCGCCGGCAGTTCCCAGAAGCTCGAGTCGAGCTGCTGGGTCGAGATGACCGTCCCGTTGCGCGAGAGGGTGTAGGTGAGCTTGCGGCTGTCGCGGTCCCAGTTGGCCTCCCAGGCGATGCGCACCCGGGTGCCGCCCTGCGCGGTGAGGCGCAGCGGCCAGGTGGAGCCGTAGAGCCGTGGGCCCTGGGTCTTGGCGGCTGCGGTGGCCCTCGGCTGGAAGCGCACCAGGCCCTGCTGACCGGAACCATTGACGGTGGGGAACTCGCCGGCGAGCACCACGTAACCGGAGTTGCCGGTGACCGACCAGGCAGCCTGGGACTGCCCGGAAGCGGTTCCGTTCGTCATGTCCGGGAACCACTGGTGCATCGACGGACTCGGGGTGCCGAACCAGTCGGTGTAGCTGCCGTAGATGTTGTGGCCGAGGGTGCCGGTGACCTGGTCGGTGAACGCCAGCGCGTGCCGCATGTTCGTCGCCCACGGATCCGACTGCGGGAAGGCGCCGACGGTGCTGCAGTAGTGGGCGTGGCTGACGGTGTAGATGATCGAACCGATCGGCGCGATGTCGTAGGTGTCGCCGTGGCAGTCCTCGAGCAGGACCACGTTGCCGGTGGCGACGTCGAGCTTGAACATGCCCTCGAGGTTTCCGCCGGTACCGAAGGTGAATGCGCTGCCGTAGACGAAGTCGCCGCTGACCTTCAGCGAGGTGATGGCGGCGTTCGGGCCGGCGACCCGCACGGTCTGGTCGATGTTCGTGGGCAGCAGCGCACCGCTGCTCGCGTCGATCTCCGCGAGGCCGTAGGACGCTGCGGTGTTGATGGTGGTGAACTGACCACCGGCGATCACCCTGGTGGTGTCGGTGGAGATCGCCAGCGCGGTGACCACCCGCTCGGCCTGCGGGCTCCAGCCGAGCAGCGCGCCGTCCGAGATGCGGATCGCGGCGAGCCGCAGCCGCCAGTTGCCGTTGACCTTGGTGAAGTCGCCGCCGGCATAGACGGTGGTGTTGGTGGCGACGAGCGAGCGCACCGAGCCGGAGAACGACGGCGCGAACGTCGTCAGCAGCGCCCCCGTCGAGGTTGAGTAGGCGGCGATCTTGCTCCGTACCTGGCCGCTGGCATTGTTGAAGTCACCGCCGACGAACAGTTTCGTCCCGTCCGGTGAGATCGCCATCGCGCGCACCTGGCCGTCGAGCACCGGAGCCCACGACGTCATCACGCCGGTGGACAGGGTGTAGGACATCAGGTTGTTGCGCGTCACCTGCTGGCTGCCGGGAGCGGCTCCGGCCGGCCGGGCGGTGCTGAAGCTGCCGCCCACGAAGACCGTGTTGCCGGTCAGCGCCTGGGTCCAGGCGACCCCGTTGATCTGGGCAGTGGGCAGCGCATCGGCCGTGGCCAGCTGCGACTGCTCCGGGGCGATCGGTGACACGTCGGCGGACGCGCTCGAAGCGGTCGCCAGGGTCACCGCCACCGGCGCGACGATCACAGCGCTGACGACGAGGGCGCCGGAGCTGAGACTTGACAGGGTGCGGCGCAAGCGAGTGAACGACGACATCGATGGTCCCGGGGTGAGAAGGAGTGGGTCAGGGTGCGTTGCCGGCGAAGACAACGGTCGGTGCTTCGGTGCTGTAGCTCAGGGACAACTTGATCGGCCGCCGCTTGTCGGCGGCGATCGTGAAGACATAGCTGCCGGTGGCGTTGTCGCCGGCGGCGAGCGTGCCGGTGAACGGGGCGGAGGGCGGTCCGGCGAGCGTTGAGGTCGGGCCCCCGGTGGAATCGGTGAGGGTGACGCCGACCCCGTCGAGGACGATCGCCTTCGTGGAGCCGTTGGTCACCCTGAGGGTGACGGACAAGGCAGGACCGGCGATCTCGCCGGGGCCGTTGGCCACGCCGGTGACCGCCTTGAGCGACACGATCTGCGCAGTGACCTTCCCGCCGAACTCGGCGGTCTGGGTCAACTGGCGGCTGGGTGCGGTGGTCTCGGCCACGCTCGGCACGGTCTGGTTGATGTTGCCGCTGCCCGGCGCGGGGACCTTGGTGGTCGCCGCCGGCGGGAGCGAGGTGGTCGGAACGGCAGTGTCGGTCGCGGAGCCGCCGGAGTAGCTGCCCGGATCCGTCGCGGTTCCGGACTTCCCGGTCGTGTCGACCGAAGAACCGGTGCCGCTCGTCGAGCCCCCGGCAGTGGAGGACCGTGAGCCGCCGGATGCGGTGGTCCGGTCGGTCGCCGACGGATCGGCCGCCGAGCTGCCGGTGCTCTCGGTGGGACCGGCGCTGCCGGTGCTCTCGGTGGGACGGGCGCTGCCGGTGCTCTCGGTGGGACGGGCGCTGCCGGTGCTCTCGGTGGGACGGGCGCTGCCGGTGCTCTCGGTGGGACGGGCGCTGCCGGTGCTCTCGGTGGGACGGGCGCTGCCGGTGCTCTCGGTGGGACCGGCGCTGCCGGTGCTCTCGGTGGGACCGGCGCTGCCGGTCGTCGTGGTCGATGCCGTCGACCCCGCCGAGATGGCCGAGGACTGACCGGGAGCGGCCGGCGTCGACGTGCAACCCGCGACCACGGCCAGCAGAACTGCCGCGGGAACGGCACGAGTGAGGGCCGACCGCAGCGCGAGCGACATCAGCGAGGTAGTGCGGGGGCGGTTCACGACACGGCCTTTCCAGGAGTGAGCCGCGACATCTCGCGGTACCACTTGACCGCTGCCGCGCCGAGATACAGGGCCGAGTACGCGGCCAGGAAGGTGTAGACGGGGAAGAAGACGTCGGTCAGGCCGAAGGTGAGGAACACGACGCAGAGCAAGCCGTAGTCCGTCGGGATCACCAGCAACGAGCGCAGCGGCGAAGTGTGCCCGCGATCGACGGTCACCCCGGTGGCGGCCGCCAGTCCGCGGCGCAGCTGATCGTTCAGGATCATCCCGAAGAAGCTGACGCAGGCGACGACGGTGAACCCGACCGGCACCAGGAGCCAGCCGGATCCGGCGAGGTCGGTGAATCGGTACAGGCCGATCAGCACCGCGAGGTGCAGGCAGACGATCTTCGCCGCATCGACCATGTGGTCGAGCCACTCGCCCGCATAGCTGCCACCGCCGCGCAGTCGGGCGAGCTGACCGTCCGCCGCGTCCAGCGCATAGCCGAGCACCAGCAGCACGCCGACGAGCAGCCCGGACCACCAGGAGGGCGACACCAGCGCGATGGTCGCAATGCCGGCGAAGCTGAGCACCCCGCTCAGCACCGTCACCTGATTGGGGGTGCGGCCGGCCCGGAAGGCCAGCGCCGCGAACTGCCGCCCCAGCGGACGGTTGACGAAGCGCGAGTAGGCGGGAGCTCCCTTGGCGCTCTTCTGTGCGCCGGCCAGCTGTGCGACCACGGCGCGGTGCGACAGCGGGGTCTGGGAGCGGGACCCCTGCTGATCGGTGGAGATCGTCATGCCGTCACCTGCGCCCGGGTGGTCCGGCGGGCCGCCAGTCGGCGGCAGAGGTCCTCGTACTTGTCAGTCACGTCGTCCCAGTCGTAGTGGCTTGCCCGATCGAGCGCGGCCGCGCTGCGACGGGCCACGTCATCGGTGTCGGTCTCCGCGCGACGCAGGTGCGCTGCGACGTCGGCGGGGCCTGCGAAGTACACGCCTGAGTCGCCGAGGACCTCACGGTTGAAGTTCACGTCGAAGGCGGTCGTCGCGGTGCCCGCGCCGATCGCGCGCAAGAGCGACGGGTTCGTCCCGCCGACGGAATGTCCGTGCAGGTAGGTGTGGGCGCCGACGTACAGCTGGTCGAGCAGTTCGGCGTCCCAGACGCCTCCCAGCAACCGCACCCGCGGATCGGCGGCCGCGGAGATCGCCGCGGTGTACGCGTCGGAGTAGGGCGCGGATCCGACCACCACCAGGGGCATCGTCGCGTCGGAGGCCACGTAACCCTGGACGATCTCCAGGACGTGGTTCTCCGGCTCGAACCGAGCCACCACCAGGTGGTAGCGGCCGGCCTCGAGATCGAGCTCGGCGAGGCGTTCGGTGCTCGTTCCGGCCGTGCGGGGTGCGCCGTAGGCGATCAGCTCGGTGCGCGCACCGAACGTGTTGCGGTAGTACTCGGCGATCCCGGTGGCGTCCGCGATGAGCGCATCGGACCAGCGGACGGACAACTTCTCGACGCCCTGGTAATAGCGCTGGCCGGCGCCACTCCACTTGGTCCGCTTCCACTCCAGGCCGTCGACGTGGGTGGCGACCGGGATGCGGGCGGCCCGGAGCACCGGTAGGAACGGCGCGTTGGCGGCATTGAAGACCACGGCCGCGTCGACCCGGTGGCGGGCCAGGTGCGCAACCGACAGCGCCGTGTGGCTGAGTGTCTCCAGGCTGCGCTTGCGCATGGCAGGTCGATGCACGAGCTGCATACCGAGATACTCCGCCGGACGCTCGGCGTCCCCCGCGGAGCGGCAGTACACGACGACGCGGTGTCCACGATCGGCCAGCCGTCGGCCGACCTCCTCGACACAGGTCTCGAAGCCGCCGTAGCGCGCAGGCACCCCGCGGGTACCGACCAGCGCGATGGACAGCGCACCCGATCCGGTGCTCGTCCTCATGCGGCGACCCGGGACACGGGGGCGCTCACAACACGGACGTCCACCGACACGTTCACTGCTCTCCTCGAGGTTGTGATGCTGGCCGAGCCGCCTTGGCGCGGCACCGGATTCCGTCGCACTCACCGACCTCGGCGTCAATCGGTGACCGAGAGTGTCGATCCACCGACACTAAGTGCTCATTCGGACTAGGTGAACATGAATCTAGCAGCGGACAACCACTCAGAGCGAGATTGTAGCCAGAATTCTGCTGGCGTAACCCTTACGAGACCATTGGGAACCCGTTCGGGCGCGGCAAATGGGCGCAACAGACCAATTCAGCCTCGCGGCGTCAGCACATCGTGGTCCGCAACGCACTGCGGGGCCGGCGGAAGTGGTCACTCGATCGTTGTCGAGGGGGCGTCATGCGCTTCCGAGCGAAGAGCGGGAGGCGTCATCCTGCATCACCGATCCCCGAATCGGGCGAACAGGATCATCGAAGCGAGGGGAACGGGCCGGGCACCCCGTCAGCGGCTGAAGACGGCGGACAGCACCGGCCGCCCGACCGCCAGCAGGTCGCCGAGCGAGCGGGCCACGAGCGACCGCTCGCGCGCCCCGGCGAGCACGGAGTCGATCAGCGCGACCCGGTCGACAACGGGACCGGGGCCGTCGTCGACACCGTCGGTGCCGTCGGCGAATCGGTCGTGGGCCAACAGGATCGCACCCGGCTCCAGCGACGCGAGGCAGTGCTCGATCCGCTCGGTCTGCGGAATGTCCCGCCAGTCCCAGGTCGTCGGCCCCCACAGGGCGGGCGTCAATCCGGCGGCCCTGGTGGCCCGCCAGGTGCGCAGACTCTGACTGCCGTACGGGGGGCGCATGAACCGGACCGGCGCGCCCACGAGCTGCTCCAGCTCGGCTTTGCCCTCCTGTTGTCGGACCACGACGTCGGAATGCGGCACAGAGGTGAGAGCACGGTGGTCGACGCCGTGCAGTGCGACCTCGTGACCCGCAGCGACGATCTCCTGGAGCAGGGCGGGGTGCCGCCTTGCCGCGGTGAGCAGGACGAAGAACGTCGCCCTGGCACCGTGCTTGTCCAGCACCGGCAACAGCAGGTCGGTCCCGCCGGGCCCCGGTCCGTCGTCGAAGGTCAGCGCGAACTCGTTCCGGTCGGTCTGCACCGAGACCATCGACCCGATGAACGTCAGGCGACTCTTGATGCCGGACTTCACCGCGGTCGACACCCGATCGAGAGCGCTCATCGGCGGGGCCCGGTGGCAGCCGCGTCGCCGGCGAGCGCGGGCGCATGGGTCAGCTCGGTGAACACCTGGGCGCAGTACTCCAGCAGCGCGACGTCCCGCAGCCCCGGAGCGCCCAGCCCACCGCTGCGCTCCGTGGGTGCGCGCAGGGTCAGCGCGTGCGTCTGCTCCTTGTACTTGCTGCCCGGGTACAGCCGGGCAGCGCGCAGCTGGGCCGATTCGGCCAGCACGATCGGCGCGAACCGCAGTCCCTGCGGACCGAGGATCACCTCGCTCACGCCGGCGGCCGCGGCCACGAACCGGAACCTGGCCACCGCGAACAGGTTCTCCACCTGCGTCCCGAACGGACCGTAGCGATCAACCAGCTCATCGGCGACGGCGGTGAGCTGCTCCTCGTCGGTCGAGCCGGCGATCTTGCGGTAGGCATCCAGCCGGAGTCGATCGGTGGGGACGTAGTCGTGCGGGATCGATGCGTCGATGGGCAGCTCGATGCGCACCTCGATCGGCTCCTCCTCCTCGGGAACCTCCTCGCCGGCCGCCTTCGCCGACTTCTTGAACGCTGTGACCGCCTCGCCGACCAGCCGGATGTAGAGGTCGAAGCCGACGCCGGCGATGTGGCCCGACTGCTCGGCGCCGAGGATCGAGCCGGCGCCGCGGATCTCCAGGTCGCGCATCGCGACAGCCATTCCGGCACCCAGATCGGAGTTCTGGGCGATGGTGGCCAGCCGGTCGTGCGCGGTCTCGGTGAGGATCTTGTCGGCCGGGTAGAGGAAGTAGGCGTAGCCACGCTCACGTCCGCGGCCGACCCGGCCGCGGAGCTGGTGCATCTGCGACAGGCCGAGGATCTCCGCGTGGTCGACGATCAACGTGTTGGCGTTGGAGATGTCCAGCCCGGTCTCCACGATGGTCGTGCACACCAGCACGTCGACCTCCCGCTTCCAGAAACCGTCGATCACCTGCTCCAGGGCGCCCTCGCCCATCTGGCCGTGACCGACCGCCACCCGCGCCTCCGGGACCGCGTCCCGGATCCGCTTGGACACCGCGTCGATGTCCGACACCCGGTTGTGCACCAGGAAGACCTGGCCGTCCCGCAGCAGCTCTCGGCGGATCGCGGCGGCCACCAGTGCGTCGTCGTAGGCGCCCACGTAGGTGAGGATCGGGTGCCGCTCCTCCGGCGGAGTGGTGATGGTGGACATCTCGCGGATCCCCGCGAGGCTCATCTCCAGGGTGCGCGGGATCGGCGTCGCCGACATTGTCAGCATGTCCACGTGCGCCCGCAGCGCGGTGATGTGTTCCTTGTGCTCCACCCCGAACCGTTGCTCCTCGTCCACCACAACCAGACCGAGGTCGTGGTAGCGGATCGAGGGTTGCAGCAACCGGTGGGTGCCGATGACGATGTCGACGCTGCCGTCGATGAGTCCGAGAACGGTCTGCTTGGCCTCGGCGTCGTCGGTGAACCGGGACAGCCCCTTGATGTTCACCGGGAACGCCGACATCCGACCGCCGAAGGTGGACAGATGTTGTTGTGCCAACAGGGTTGTCGGCACCAGGATGGCCACCTGCTTGCCGTCCTGGACGGCCTTGAACGCGGCCCGGACAGCGATCTCGGTCTTGCCGTAGCCGACGTCACCGGAGATCACCCGGTCCATCGGCGACGGCTTCTCCATGTCGGCCTTGACCTCGTTGATCGCGGCCAGCTGGTCCGGGGTCTCGGTGAACGGGAAGGCGTCCTCGAGTTCCCGCTGCCACGGGGTGTCGGGCGCGAAGGGGTGGCCGGGAGCCGCAGCACGGGCGGCGTAGACCTGCACCAGTTTGGCGGCGATCTGCCGAACAGCCTTGCGCGCCTTGCCCTTCGTCTTCGCCCAGTCGGAGCCACCCATCTTCGACAGCGGCGGCAACTCGCCGCCGACATACTTCGAGAGCTGGTCGAGGGCATCGGTGGGGACGAACAACTTGTCACCCGGATGGCCCCGCTTGCTGGGCGCGTACTCGACGACCAGGTACTCCCGCTGGGCGCCGGAAGTGGTCCGGGTGACCATCTGGACGAACTTGCCGATGCCGTGCTTGGCATGGACGACGAAATCACCTGGCACCAACGACAACGGGTCGATCGCGTTGCGCCGGCGCGAGGGCATCTTCACCGACTCGCCGCCGGCCACTCCCCTGGTGCCGGTCAGATCGGATTCGGTGAGCACCGTCAGATGTGTTGCGGGAAGGTCGAATCCGTCGTCCAGCCGGCCGACTGCCACCGTCACCGCGTCGTTCCCCAGCTCGCCCGTCATGGGCGAGGTCGCGAGCTGGACGCCGAGGTCCGCCTCCCGCAGCCGCTCGACGGCGCGCTGCGCCGTCCCGGCCGCCGGAACCACCAGCACGGTGCGGCCACCGTCGGCGAAACGCTGCGCGGCATCGGAGACGGCAGCGGCGATGTCGCCGCGGTACGCGTGGGATGCACGGACGCTCGGCGCTTCGGGCGCGTCGACCGCCGCGGCGGTGGTGGGGACATCGACGCCGAAGGCGGCCAACCGCCACACCGGGAGATCGCGGTCGACAGCGCTCTCCAGAACGGCATCCAGATCGCGATAGGCCGATGCGCCCAGGTCGATCGGCGCCTTGCCGCCGGTGGCCGCCGCCATCCAGGACGCCGCCAGGAACTCGTTGCCGGTCCGTACCAGGTCGTCTGCGCGGGAGCGGATCCGCTCCGGATCGGCCAGCAGCACGTGGGTACCGGCGTCGAGCAGATCGGTCAGCAAGGTCAGACCGCCGGGAATCAGCGCGGGCAACAGGGATTCCATCCCCTCGACACCGATCCCATCGGCGATCTTGGCGAGCATCTCGGTGAGGGTGGGATCGCCGGTGGCCGCCGCCGACAAGTCGCCCGCGTGCCGACGGACCTCCTCGGTGAGCAGGATCTCACGGCACGGGGCCGCCTCGACGGCGTCGACGGTGCCGAGCGATCGCTGGTCGGTGACGGCGAACTCACGCAGATCGGTCACCTCGTCGCCCCAGAACTCGATCCGGATCGGGTGCGACGCGGTCGGTGGGAACACGTCGACGATGCCGCCGCGGACGGCCATCTCGCCGCGTTTCTCCACCATGTCGACCCGGGTGTAGGCCAGGTCGACCAACCGCGCGGTGAGCTTCTCGAGTTCCATCTCGTCCCCGACCTTCAACCGCACCGGCACGATCTCGCCCAGGTTCGGCGCCATCGGCTGGATGAGCGAGCGAACGGTGGTGACGATCACCCGGACCGGGCCGGCGGACTCGTGCCCTCCGATCGTCATCGACTCGTCGGGATGTGCCAGCCGTCGGAGCACGGCCAGACGCGCACCGACGGTGTCGGCGCGGGGCGAAAGACGTTCGTGCGGCAGGGTTTCCCAGCTCGGGAAAAGCATCGCAGCACCGACGCCGAGCAGGTCGTCGACGGCAGTGGCGGCGATCTCGGCCTCCCGCCCGGTGGCCGTCACCAGCAGCACGGGCCGATCAGCGCCCGCGAGCGCCGCGACCACGAACGGCCTGGTACCGGGCGGGGCGACGAAGGTGCGCGCCGGGCTGTCGGCAGCGGCGATGAGAGCCTGGAACCAGGGATCCGCCAGCACCACATCTCGCAGGGTGTGCAGGGCGGCCGGATCCGCCAGGGCTCCACGGGACTTCAGTGCGCTGCTCACGTGCGATCTCCACCTCACCACTGGCCGGCCGCCCGATACGGCGACACGGCAGAAACCCCCGATCCGGGTGCGGAGGGGGGTGCTCAGGCCAAGAGTACGCCGGACCTCCGACACCGGGTTCGGCCCGGATCTGGCCTTCGGGCACTCGCGGGGAAGAACAGAGCCGGACCTCCGAGACCGGGTCGGGCGCCGATCTGGCGCTGCGAGCGGGCACGGAGCAGGATCGACCGATGACCCTGGACGCAGCAGGACGTGCACAGCGGGCACGTGGGCAGGATCTCCTCGACCGGCTGGCGGAGCCGTACCGGCACGAGGAGGACCTCGGCCGGTCGACGATGTTCGGCAGCACCGGCCTGAACCACCTCGGCTCGATCGTCGGCTTCGTGGGGCTGGAGGGTCAGCTGGTGGTGAAGCTCGATCCCGCCGGGCTGCGAGACGTCCGCACGGCCGGCCCGACCGTCCCGGTCCACATCGGACGAGGCATCGCCAAGGCCTGGATCGGGCTGCCGTTCGGAGGGGATCCGGACACCGCGCGTCGATGGAGCGAGGCCCTCGCCGCCGGGGTGTCGGCGGCGAGGGCCTCGGTCACAGCATGATGCTGCCTCGGAGTGAGGGCTGTCTCGCGATGATGACGTGGTGCAAAGGGTCAGTGACCCATCTCGTGGGCGGTCGCCTGGATCCTGGCCAGCCGCTGCGGTGAGGACCAGCGAACGTTGGTCGCCCAGCCGAACTTCTCGAACAGCCAGATGGCCCTGGCGGAGATGTCGATCTGGCCGCGGAGCACACCGTGCCGCGCGCAGGTCGGATCAGCGTGGTGCAGGTTGTGCCAGGACTCACCGAAGCTGAGGATCGCCAACGGCCAGAAGTTTGCCGACTTGTCGCGGGCGGCGAACGGCCGCTCCCCGATCATGTGGCAGATCGAGTTCACCGACCAGGTCACGTGGTGCAGCAGAGCGATCCGCACCAGTCCGGCCCAGAAGAACGCGGTGAGCGCGCCGTGCCAGCTCATGGTGACGAGGCCACCGATCACACCGGGTCCGAACACCGACACGATGGTCCAGGCCCAGAAGTACTTGTCGATCTTGACGAGGCTCTTGTCCGCCAACAGGTCCGGGGCGAAGCGCTTCTGGTTGGTGGAGTCGCGCTCGAACAGCCAGCCCATGTGCGCGTGCCAGAAACCCTTTGCCAGCGCCGGCACCGAGGTGCCGAACGTCCACGGGGAGTGCGGGTCGCCCTCGCGGTCGGAGAAGGCGTGGTGCCGGCGATGGTCGGCGACCCAGATGATCACCGGGCCCTGGACGGCCATCTGGCCGGCGATCGCCAGCGTGTTGCGCAGCGCGCGGTTGGCCTTGAACGAGCCGTGGGTGAAGTGCCGGTGGAATCCGACCGTCACCCCCATGCCGGTGAAGAAGTAGAAGACGACACCGATGATGACGTCCGTCCAGCTCAGACCCCAGCCCCACGCGAACGGGATCGCGATCGCCACGGCGACCAGCGGGACCAGGGTGAAGGCATAGATGGCGAACTGGGCCGAGTTGCCCCGGTGCCCGTCGATGATCGGCTTCGGGCCCCTCTCGTCGGGCGCCGCGGCGGACGCGGAGATGGCGGGAGCCGTGGCCGTGGCCGCGGACGGCGGTGGAGTCATGGAAGTCCTTCGTGACGGAGGCCCGTCAGGCTGGGGATCGAACCTGGATCCGATCGAGGTGGCCGACGGGGTCGTGATGCTGGTGCCCCGAACGCTACCGGCACATGCGCCTCATGGTCGGAGAGTCAACGGCGGGACATCCTCGGTAAGGGTGCCCTCACCTCGAGAAGCCTAGCTCAGCCTTCGGATCGGCGGTACTCCTGGATGACGTGACCGCGGGCCGCCTGCAGCATGCCGAGGCCGCGGTGGGCCAGCCGAGCGCCTCGCGCCCGATCGACCATGGATCGGCGGAGAACTCCCCTTCCCTGCCGGAGCCTCCCGAGCACCCAGCGCGCCGCGCCGGACACCGCGACCACCACCCGGACGACCGGCCGTCGACCGGGGGCGACAGTGAGGATGCGCACCACCCCGCTCGAGTTCCCGTGACTGCGAGCCCGGTCGAGCACCCACTGCCGGGTCAACCGGTCCGCGGGGATCGGGTCGAAGACGGTTGCCTCCTGGCACCACAACATCCGCTCCCCCGAGGCCGTGAGCGTGCTGGTGAACATGGTGTCCTCCCCGCCGGTCAACCCGAACCGCGGATCGAACTCGAGCCGACGAGCCCGCACCCGATCGAGGTCCACCAGCAGCGCCCCGGTGCCGGCGACCGCGATCTCGGTACCTGTAGGCATGCTGCGCCGGACGAAGAAGCCACCGGCCGCGAAGAACGGATCACTGCCGTCGAACTGCACCACCATCCGGCCGCAGACCGCCGCCGGCGAATGCTGCCGCCAGGTCTGCAGCAGCGGACCCAACCACTGCTCCCCCGGCAGGTTGTCGTCGTCCAGGAACAGCAGCAGTCGGGCGTCGTCGCATTCGGCGAGCACCCGGTTGCGAGCCGCCACGATGCCGGGTGTCGACTCGAGCACGTACCGCACTCGCGCGTCCGCCGACTCCTCGACGACGACGCGCGCCGAGCCGGCCGGGTCGTTGTCGACCACCAACACGTCCGCGGTGAAGTCTGCGGGCGCCTCGCGGTCGATCCGATCCAGTACCAGCGGCAGCAGTGCCGCGAGCTGCTCGGCGCGGCGAAAGGTCAGGATCCCGACCGTCACGGCGACCGGGCCGTCCGAACCGGGAGCCGGTGGACGGGTGGACGGATCGCTCGGCGGCGGGTCGGCTGACACCCGATGATCGTCGCACCCCGGCGTGGGATGATGGCAGCACCGGTCGCCCGTGAGGTCCACCGATCCGCCGTGGTGTAACGGCAGCACCTCTGATTTTGGTTCAGATGGTTCAGGTTCGAATCCTGGCGGCGGAGCGCAGGTGTGCAGCGACGACGGTGCAGCGAGGACGGTGTGCGGCGACGACAGCGGCACTCCCTGAGGTCGACCGACCCCTTGCTGCCGTCAGCGTGCGCCCATCCCGCAGGGATACCATCGGCCGGTGCCGCCGACGGCCGAACCACGACAGCCGAGCAGGGAGACACCGTGCCCCAACCGGACGTGACCGTCATCGTCCTCGCGGCGGGTGCCGGTACCCGGATGAGATCCGCGACGCCGAAGGTGATGCACCCGCTCGCCGGCCGCCCGTTGGTCTGGCATGCGCTCGCTGCCGCCGCCGGGATCGCGCCGACCCACCTGGTGGCGGTGCTGGGTCACGGTCGCGACCAGGTCACCGAATTCCTCGCCGGCGCAGACGACCTGCCTGCCGTGATCACCACCGTCCAGGAGCAGCAACTCGGTACCGGCCACGCCGCGGCCTGTGGGCTGAGGGCACTGCCCACTGCGCCGGAGGGCATCGTGCTGGTCACCTACGGGGATGTGCCGCTGTTGCGCACCGAGACCCTGCAGCTGCTCGTCGATGGTCACCGCTCGTCCGGCAACGCCGTGACCGTGCTCACCGCGCACGTCACCGACCCGACCGGCTACGGGCGCATCATCCGCGACGCGGACGGCACCGTGACGTCGATCGTCGAACATCGCGACGCGGACGACAGGCAGCGGGAGATCACCGAGATCAACTCGGGGATCTACGTCTTCGATGCGGCAGTGCTCACCGAAGCGCTCCCCCGGGTGGGCACCAGCAATTCCCAGGGCGAGCAGTACCTCACGGACGTCGTGTCCCTCGCGAGCGGGGACGGGCACCGGGTCGGCGCCCAGCTCGCCGACGACGCTGTCGAGACCGAGGGCGTCAACGACCGCACCCAGCTGGCGGCGCTGGCCCGCGTCCTCAACGACCGGATCGTCCGCCGGCATCAGCTCGCCGGGGTGACGATCCTGGACCCGATCAGCACCTGGATCGACGCCGACATCACGATCGGCGCCGACAGCGTGCTCGAGCCGGGTGTGCAGTTGAAGGCGGGCACCAGCATCGGTCAGGACTGCCGGATCGGACCCGACTCGACGCTCAACGGCTGCACCCTCGGCGACGACGTGACGATCACCCGCTCGCACTGCATCGACGCCCGGATCGGTGACGGCGCCGACGTCGGACCGTTCGCCTACCTGCGTCCGCAGACCGTGCTGCACCATGGGGCGCACGTCGGTGCCCATGTCGAGATCAAGAAGTCGACCATCGGACCGGGCGCCAAGGTGCCGCACCTGACCTACCTCGGCGATGCTGAGGTCGGGGCCGGCAGCAACATCGGGGCCGGCGTGATCACGGCCAACTACGACGGCGTGCACAAGTTCCCGACCGTGATCGGCGAGCACGTCTTCGTCGGCACCAACTCCACGTTGGTCGCCCCGGTGACGCTGGCGGACGGCAGCTACGTCGCGGCCGGGTCGACCGTCACGCAGGACGTCGCCGCCGGGGATCTCGCTGTCGCTCGGGGACGTCAACACGACTCGCGCGGCTGGGTGCTGCGGCGTCGGGCGGACTCCCGCTACGCCGACGCGGCCAGACGAGCCGGGGCAGGCAACGGTGCCCAGCAGCCCGCAGGACAACCCGATGGTGCCGACGACAAGGACTCCCCCGCGTGAACATGATCTCCATGACGAACAGCAAGAGCCTGATGCTGTTCTCCGGCCGGGGTTACCCGGAACTCGCCGAGGAGATCGGCGACTTCCTGGACGTCTCCATCACGCCCCAGTCGGCCTACGACTTCGCCAACGGCGAGATCTTCGTCCGGTTCGAGGAGAGCGTCCGCGGCAGTGACGCCTTTCTGATCCAGTCGTGCGGGGTGCCGATCAACACCTGGGTGATGGAGACGCTGATCATGATCGACGCGCTCAAGCGCGCCTCGGCCAAGCGGATCACCGTCGTCCTGCCGTTCTATCCGTATGCCCGTCAGGACAAGAAGCACCGTGGCCGCGAGCCCATCTCGGCCCGTCTGGTCGCTGATCTGCTCAAGACCGCAGGCGCCCAGCGCCTGATGACGGTCGATCTGCACACCGACCAGATCCAGGGGTTCTTCGACGGCCCCGTCGACCACCTGTGGGCCCAGCCGTTGCTCACCAGCTACATCGCCGAGAAGTACTCCGGCGACGCGCTCACCGTCGTGTCCCCGGACTCCGGCCGCGTCCGCACCGCCGAACGCTGGGCCGATCGGCTCGGTGGGGCGCCGATCGCCTTCATCCACAAGACCCGCGATCCCAACCTCCCGAACCAGGTGGTCGCCAACCGGGTCGTCGGCGACGTCAGCGGCCGCACCTGCATCGTGGTCGACGACATGATCGACACCGGCGGCACCATCTCCAAGGCCGTCGCCGGGGTGCTCGAGGCGGGTGCCACCAAGGTCGTCGTGGCGGCGACGCACGGGGTGCTGTCCGATCCGGCGGCGGAGCGACTCTCGCAGTGCGGCGCCGTCGAGGTCGTACTGACCAACACCCTGCGGATCACCGACTCCCAGCGCTTCCCCCAGCTCACCGAACTGTCGGTGGCGCCGCTGATCGGGCAGGCCATCCGACAGGCGTTCACCGACGGCTCCGTCACCAGCCTGTTCGAGAGCTGACCGGCGCGATGAGCCGGCGTGCACCCGCAGGACAGCGCCACATCCTGATCGCAAACCCGTCCGCCGACGTGTACGGGTCGGACCTGCAGATGCTGGACAGCATCACCGCCCTGATGGAGGCCGGGTACCGGGTGACGGTGAGCGTGCCGACCGACGGACCGCTGGTACCGCAGATCCGCGCCCGCGGTGCGGTCGTCGTCTTCACCGCCGTTCCTCCCGTCCAACGGGCAGCACTGTCCCCGCGCGGCCTGGTCAGGCTGGCCGGCGGATCTGCCGCGGCCGTGTCGCGGTCCCGTTCGCTGATCCGTCGGCTGCGGGTCGACCTGGTGTACGTCAACACAGTCATCCTGCCGACCTGGATCGTCGCCGCCCGACTGTCCGGAGTGCCGGTGGTGTGCCACGTCCACGAGGCCGAGACGGCTGATCGGATGCTGCTGCTCAAGGGACTGCTCGCCCCCGTGCGTCTGACAACGGGGCTGATCGCCAACTCCCAGGCGGCCCTCGACTGGCTCGTGTCGGTCTATCCCTCCCTCGGGGGCAGGACGACCCGGGTGTTCAACGGCGTGTCGGCGCCGCCCACCGCCGCCCGGCTGACGGAACACACCACCGGTCCGCTGCGGCTCATCGCCATCTCCAGGCTCTCGCCCCGCAAGGCGTTGGATGTCGCCCTGGAGGCGCTCGCGCTGCTCCGTGCCGATGGACGCGACGTGACGCTGCACGTCGTCGGTACCGCGTACCCGGGATACGAATGGTTCGAGCATCAGCTCAGGGAGCGCGCTGCCCTACCGGATCTGGCCGGCTCGGTCGTTTTCGAGGGCTATGTGGCCCCCGTCTGGTCGGTGCTCGAGGACAGCGATGTGGCCATCGCACCGTCCCTCGGCGAATCCTTCGGCAATGCCGTCGTCGAAGCCCAACTGGCGGGGCGGCCGGTGATCGCGGCGGTCAATGCCGGTCATCAGCAGACGGTGCAGGACGGCGAGACGGGCCTGCTGGTGCCGCCGGGGGATGCAGCGGCGCTCGCAGCAGCCGTCAGCCGGCTGATCGACGATCCGGAACTCGCCCGCGCCCTGGCCGAGCGCGGCCTGGCCTCGGCCGAGGAGAAGTTCACCATCTCCCGCTACCGCCGCGAGATCGCCGCCGCCATCGGCGCGCTGCTGAAAGCCTGACCCTTTCGCGGACCCCACGGTCGTTTGCACCCCACCTTCGCGGACCCCACGGTCGCCTGCACCCCTCCTTCGCGGACCCCACGGTCGCCTGCACCCCACCTTCGCGGACCCCACGGTCGCCTGCACCCCACCTTCGCGGACCACACGGTCGCCTGCACCCCACCTTCGCGGACCCCACGGTCACTTGCCGGCCTCGGCGCATCCTGCCGGGGCACCGGCAGACAGGAAGATCCACTGCCTGATAGCCTCGACAGCGTGAAATCTTCATCAGAGATGCTCTCCGGTCACCTGATCTTCCCGCGTGTCGCCGTGCTGGGTGAGGGCACGTTGCTCGCCGTCGCTCGCAGCGCGACGTCCTCCGGTCACGGTTTCGATGCGAGCGACAGCGTCGCCCCTGCGGACGCCGACGTGATTGTCGTCGCTGCCGCCGAGGTCGACGCCGCGCTGCTCGAGCTGGTCAGCGCCGGCACCGGCCTGGTGGTGGTGGGGGCAGGCGCCGATCTGTCCCGCGCCGGGATCACCGGCCAGGACGACGAGACAGTCTCAGCCGTACGGAGCACCGAGGTGGCCCAGACCCTGACGGAGGATCTGCTGGCCCGGGTGGACACCGAGCACCTCTCGGTGCTCGGCCGGTTGACGCTCTCCGCGCCGGCCACCCCCCTGCTGGAGACCGCCGGTGGTCCGGTCGCCGCGGTGTCGAGCCTGGGAGCCGGGCGCGTCGTGGTGCTTGTCGTCGGCGGCGTCCAGGGTCACCCCGAAGCGCTCCGGACGCTGATCAGCAACGCCGCAATCCATGCCGCTCGCAACAGCGCATCGGGTCGCATGCGGTCCCAGCACCCGCTGGTGTCCGACACCCGCTGGCTGGCCCTCAAGGACGCGGTCAGCAGCATCCGCCCGCTGCAGATCAAGGACGGCTCCATCCCCGACGCCGAGAACCACGCTCTCGCAACGGGTCTCGTCGACCGCATCTCCACCTCGATCACCGAGCTCGCTCCGGAGTTCCCGCACGACCATGCCTACCTCACCGCCCTGGTCGCGGACTTCCGTCGGTGGGCCGATGACGGCTTCGCCGTCCCCGACTTCCTGGACTCGCTGGTGGCGTTCGCACCCGCGAACAACCGGGTCGACGGGCTGCCGCACCTGGTCGTGTTCCCGATGTACACCCAGAACGGAAACCTCGATCGCAACGTGGAAGCTGTTCTGCTCCAGGTGATCTGGCCGGAATTCGTCGCTGAACTCGAGGCCGGCGACTACTCGAACAAGCTGTTCCTGCCGATCCGTTTCCTGGACTTCACCGCCGGCTACGACACCAACTCCGCGGTGCTGTTCCCGGAGACGATCGCGATGCGCGAGCTGCCCAAGTTCACCTGGGGCGGCATCTTCGCCGACCGCGAGGCTGCCCGGTTCCGTCGGGTGGTCGCCGAGGCCGCCCAGGTCACCGGCCTGCAGTTGCCGCCGGACGCCGCGCGGTTGGTCGCCGACCAGGATCTAGCAGAGCAGACGTTCGTCATGTGGGACCTGATCCACGATCGCACCCACATGCACGGAGACCTGCCGTTCGACCCGTTCATGATCAAGCAGCGGATGCCGTTCTTCCTCTACTCGCTGGAGGAGATGCGCTGCGACCTCACAGCTTTCCGCGAATCAGTGGAGCTGGAGAAGCAGGGCAACCCGTACGCGCGGCTCGTCCAGTACGCGGTCATCTTCGACCGCATCTTCCGGTTCTCGATCACCGGGGCCCGGGTCCGCAACTACGACGGCCTCGGCGGCCAGTTGCTGTTCGCCTGGCTGCACCAGCACCGCGTCCTGCACTGGACCGACAACCGGCTCACCATCGAATGGGACAAGGTCACCGAGCCGGTGCTGGAGCTCGGTCGACGGATCGAGGATCTCTACTGGCGCTCCATCGACCGCCCGAAGGTGGCGCACTGGCTGGCCGCCTACGAGCTGGTGTCCTCCGTCGTCACCCCGCATCCGCTGTCCGCCTGGGCCCGGTACACCGCCGGCGACCGCGAGGCGCTCCCGCTCGACGGTCCGCCCAAGGGCCTCACCGATCACGTGCTGCCCGACGAGTTCCCATTGTCGATGTTCTTCGAGGCACTCGACAAGAAGATGAAGGACGTCGTCGCCGGGACGGCCGGCATCACCGGCTGAGCCTGACCTGCCGAGCCTGAACTGCTGAGCACCGACCGGCTGAACCACGGACATGCTGACCCGCTGAAAGGCCACTGGCCCGTTTCCTCGGTGAGGGGACGGGCCGGTGGCGTTCTCGCTCGACGCAGCAGCGCGGAACGCGTCAGCGCACCCTGCGGTAGACCCGCATGGCGAAGAAGTAGGCGATCAATGCGCCACCGACGCACCAGGCCAACGCGATCCAGATGTCGCTGCCCACCGGGACTCCCCGGAACAGATCACGGATGCTCTCGACGATCGCGGTGACCGGCTGGTGCTCGGCGAAGAACCGCACCGGGCCCGGCATCGTGTCGGTCGGCACGAACGCGGAGCTGATGAACGGTAGGAAGATCAGCGGGTAGGCGAACGCAGATGCTCCGTCGATCGAACTCGCGGTGAGCCCGGGAATGACGGCCAGCCAGGTCAGCGCCAGGGTGAACAACGCCAGGATGCCGGCCACCGCCGCCCAGCTCCCGATGCCCGCACCGGTGCGGAACCCCATCAGCAACGCCACTCCGAAGATCACCACCAGCGACAGTGCCGTCGACACCAGCGAAGTGAGCACATGGCCCCACAGGACCGCTGACCGCGACACCGGCATCGAGTGCAGCCGCGCGATGATGCCCTCCTTCGTGTCGCCGAAGATCCGCACCGCGGTGTAGGAGATCCCGGTGGCCACGGCGATCAGCAGGATGCCGGGCAGCAGGTAGTTGACGTAGCTGTCGCTGCCGGTCTTGATGGCGCCGCCCAGGACGTAGACGAACAACAACAGCATCGCGATCGGCATGATCGCGACCGTGATGATGGTGTCCGGGCTCCGCTGGATGTGCCGCATGGAGCGCCCGAACAGGACAACGGTTTCGTTGAGCGTCTTCATCTCGGTTCCGCCCCTGCTGACGTGATTGCTGCTGACGCGGCGGCCGGCGCACCGATGACCGACAGGAAGATCTCCTCGAGCGTCGGCTGCTTCTCGACGTACTCCTTCTTCGCGGGCGGCAGCAGCTTCTTGAGCTCCGCGAGGGTGCCCTCGACGATGATCCGTCCCTGGTGCAGGATCGCGATCCGGTCGGCGAGCTGCTCGGCCTCGTCCAGGTACTGCGTGGTCAACAGCACCGTCGTCCCACCACCGGCGAGCGCCTTGATGGTCCGCCACACCTCCAGCCGGCCCTGCGGATCGAGGCCGGTCGTGGGCTCGTCGAGGAAGATCACCTCGGGCGAGCCCACCAGACTCATGGCGATGTCCAGTCGCCTGGTCATCCCCCCGGAGTAGGTGGCCACCCGCTTGCCTCCGGCGTCCGTCAGCCCGAACTGCTCGAGCAGTCGGTCCGCCACCTGCCCGGGGTCGGGGACCGAGCGGAGCTTGGCGATCAGCACCAGGTTCTCGTGACCGGTGAGGATCTTGTCGACCGCAGCGAACTGGCCGGTCAGGCTGATCCGCTCGCGCACCCTGTCGGCGTCCCGTGTGGTGTCGAAACCGCACACGGTCGCGGTCCCGGCGTCCTGCAGGAGCAGCGTCGCCAGGATGGTCACCGTCGTCGTCTTGCCGGCGCCGTTGGACCCGAGCAGCGCGAAGATCTCGCCGCGCTGGATCTGCAGGTCGACACCGTCCAGGACCGTCGTTTCGCCGAAAGCCTTGCGCAGACCGGAGATCGAGATGGTCGGTGCGTGCACCGCCGCCCCGGTCACGACGGATCCTGCGGATTGCGGAGCTTGTCGGTGACATTCCGGTTGAGGGACTTCCGCCAATCCTCGGTGTAGGTGTGGGCATGCGTGAGCAGCTCGTCGCAGAACGCAGCGACGTCGTCGCCGGTGACCTCCAACGCCCGTCGGCCGTCGGCCGCACCGGACTCGAAGAGTCCGAGCAGGTCCTTGAGCACGGCGATGGTGGTCATCCCGCTGCCGGCGGAGAACTTCCAGAGGTACTTCTGGATCTCGCTGTACATCACCCGGTAGTCCTCGGGAAGTTGCTTGGCCCGGGCCTCCATGGCTCGCCATTCCTTCTTGTCCCCCAGGATCTTCTTGAGGAAGTTGGTCATCGCTGTGCGCCTTTCAGTTCATCGAGTTTGAGTGAGACGAATTCCCACTTCGCCCAGAAGTTGGCGAGTTCCGCGCGGCCACTGTCGTTGAGGGAGTAGAACTTCCGCGGCGGGCCGAGCGTCGAGGCACGCTTGTCGATCATGACGAGCGCGTTCTTCTCCAGCCGCAGCAGGATCGTGTAGACGGTCCCTTCCACGACGTCCGCGAACCCGAGCTCGCGCAGCGACGAGGCGATCTCGTAGCCGTACGTCTCCCCGCGGCTGATGATCTCGAGCACACAGCCCTCGAGCACCCCTTTGAGCATCTCCGTGAGGTCCACAGGCGGCCACCTCCTCCTGTCGGTCGTGCACCGCCGATCGGTGCAGGACTGCCGATTGATTCCGGTACTCAGCACCACCGGTATGCAGTGTTACTCGGTACCGGTACTTTGTATCACTCACTAGCGGGGTCGTCAACACCTCCCGCCGACCCTGCGACCTCGCCCTAGGCTTGGACCATGTCCCAGCCCAGTTCCCAGCCCCGTGATACGACCGTCCACCCCGATGCCGACGCCCCCACCGTCACGACGCTCGTCACCGGCGCGACCGGAGCTGCCGGAGCGGAGGTCTGTCGCGCACTGCTCGCCCGCGGCCAGCGGGTCATCGCCATCGGCCGATCCGGGCAGAAGCTCGCGGAGCTCGCCAGGCAGACGCCCGGGGTCCTCACCGCAGCCGCCGATCTCGCCGACTCCGGCGACGTCCGCCGAGTCCTCGACGAGGTCCGCGCGAGCCATGGCCCGGTGGATGGTCTGGTGCATCTGGTCGGCGGCTGGCGGGGTGGCAAGAAGTTCACCGATGCCACCGAGGATGACTGGAAGTTCCTGTCCACCAACCTGATCGACACCCTCCGGCACGTGACCCTGGCGATCCACGACGACCTGGTCGCCTCGCAGCACGGGCGCGCCGTGATCGTCAGCGCGAAGGCGGCCGCGAAGCCGACCGCGGGCAACGCCGTCTACGCCACCGCAAAGGCAGCCGCCGAGGCGTGGCAGCTGGCACTGGCGGATTCGTTGCGCAAGAACCAGTCCGGTCGCAAGGACTATCCGCTCCCGCAGACGTCCGCAGCGGTGGTGTTGGTGATCACGGCGATCGGCGACAACCCGAAGTTCACCGCACCCGACGCGCTCGCCGCCCGGATCGCAGGGCTGTTCGACGCCGATGCCGCCGGCATCAACGGCACCCGGATCGATCTCACCGCACCGGCGACAGCCTGATGGCGATCCCGGACTTCATCGTGGCGCTGCGGGAGCGGGTGGGCGCGATGCCGCTGTGGCTGATCGGTTGTACTGCAGTCGTGGTCCGTCCCGGAGACCCCGCGCACACCGACACCGACGCCGACACCGGTGATCCGGAGATCCTGATGGTGCGGCGAGCCGACAACGGCGCCTGGACACCGATCACCGGCATCGTCGATCCCGCCGAGCATCCGGCGGTCGCGGCCGCCCGCGAGGTGGCGGAGGAGGCCGCCGTGACCGTGGTGGTCGAACGGCTCGCCCAGGTCGGCGTCACCGGCCCCGTGGTGTACGCGAACGGCGACCCCGCCCAGTATCTGGATCTGACGTTCCGCTGCCGGGTCGTCCCTGGCACCGCGGCAGACCCGTATCCCGCCGACGGCGAGAACACCGAGGCCAGGTGGGTGCGCCGGTCAGCACTGTCCGCGCTCGATCCCGCGGTGCGGCCGAGCATCCTGGCCCGCATCGACGCATCCCTGGCCGACGAGGTCGCGCCGCGCATGGTGACGCTCGAATCGCACTGACCCAGCTCGGGCCGGTGCGGCGACCGGGTTCGCGTGGAGGAAACTGGAGCGGTGAGCACCGCGACCCCCCTCCACGATCCGCACCGTCGACACTTCGCCTCCGACAACTACGCCGGCGTCCACCCCGAGATCCTGCAGGCCCTCGCCGATGCGAACGGCGGCCACCAGGTGGCCTACGGCGAGGACGTCTACACCGAGCGCCTGCAGCAGGTGGCGCGACGGCACTTCGGTGACCAGGCCGGCATCTGGCCGGTCTGGAACGGCACCGGCGCGAACGTGCTCAGCCTCCAAGCCCTGCTCCCCCGTTGGGGGGCGGTGGTGTGCGCCGAGACCGCGCACATCAACACCGACGAGAACGCCGCCCCGGAACGGGTCGCCGGGCTCAAGCTGCTCACCGTCCCGACGCCGGACGGCAAGCTCACCCCCGAGCTGATCGACCGTCAGGCGTGGGGTTTCGGCGACGAGCACCGTGCGCAACCCGCCGCGGTGTCGATCACCCAGACCACCGAGCTCGGCAGTCTCTACACCGCGGAACAAATCCGCGCCGTCGCCGAGCACGCGCACGCGCTCGGCCTGATGGTGCACCTGGACGGGTCCCGCATCTCCAACGCCGCCGCCGCTCTGGGCACGGACCTGCGGTCGTTCACGACGGACGTCGGGGTGGACGTGGTGAGCCTCGGCGGCACCAAGAACGGCGCGATGGGCGCCGAGGCGGTGGCGATCCTCAATCCCGAGCTCGGCGATCTGGGGATGCCGTTCCTTCGCAAGATGAACATGCAGCTCGCGAGCAAAATGCGCTTCGTTGCCGCGCAGCTCATCGCGCTCTACGAGGGTGACCTGTGGTTCCGGTCCGCTCGGCAGGCCAACGCGATGGCCGCCCGGCTGGCCGCCGCCGTCGGCGGGGTGGAGGGCGTCACGGTCACCCAACAGGTCGAGGCCAACGCCGTGTTCGCCGTGCTCGACCGGGCCGCGGCCGACCGGCTCCGTGAGCAGTACCGCTTCTACGACTGGAACCAGGCCACCGGCGAGGTGCGTTGGATGTGCGCCTGGGACCACACCGAGGACGATGTCGACTCCTTCGTCGCTGCTCTGCGCGCTGCGCTCTGACCAGTGCCGGCGCAGGCTCCACGGCGCCGGTGTCGGAGAACGACCGCCCGCTCGGCGAAACCTCAGAACACCCTGCGGGAACCGGGCGGGAGCGGCCACCCTGTGACACCCGTCCTCGCGCTCACCCTCGGAACCCTGAACCCGATTTGGCCCCGTCCGCCGGTCACGAGTAGATTGAGCAGGTTGCCTCGGCGAGGACGACGAATCCCGGATTGCATCCATCGGTGTTCGTGTGTCGTGATCGACGCGGTGGGTGCTCCCGCCTGTGTCGTATTGCCGACGAGTCGGCTGGATGAAGATCCGGCGCCGAGGCGATCCACTGCCGAGCAGACCCACCGCACATCAGAAGTGAACCGAGGAGCTGTCACACCATGGCCGAGAACCGTCTCACCGCCGAAACCCGCACCGAGTTCGGCAAGGGTTTCGCCCGTCGCGCCCGCAAGGCCGGCAAGATTCCCGCCGTCCTGTACGGCCACGGCACCGATCCTCGCCACCTGGCGCTCAATGCGCGCGAGTTCACCCGCGTCATCAAGCAGGGCGCCAACACCGTGCTGACCCTCGACGTCGACGGCGAAGAGGCCCTGGCCCTGCCGAAGTCCGTTGTCCGACACCCGGTCAAGGACTACTACGAGCACATCGACCTGCTGCTGGTGCGGCGCGGCGAGAAGGTCACCGTCGACATCCCGGTCGTCGTCGTCGGCGAACCCGAGCCCGGCGTGCTGGTCATCACCGAAGCGAACAGCCTCTCGGTGGAGGTCGACGCACTGAACATCCCTGACCACTTCGAGGTCGACATCACCGGCGCTGAGGTCGGCACCCAGTTCCTGGCCGGCCAGGTCAAGGTCCCGAACGGCGTCGAGCTGCTGACCGATCCCGAGGCCCTGGTCGTCGGCATCCAGCACGCTCCGACCGCCGATGAACTCGAGGCCGAGGACGCCGAGGTCATGGAGGAGCTGGGCATCGAGCAGGACGCACCGGACTCCGAGGACGCCGAGGGCGAGGCGTCCGGCTCGGACAAGTCCGAGGACGAGAAGTCCGACGAGAGCTGAGCTGTTCCAGAATCGACCGAAGGGCGCCATCCGCGAGGATGGCGCCCTTCGGCGTTCCGGTGGGAACTGCTCCGCCCCCCGGCCGGACCCGACCCGCGCTGGACGGGTCGGCCGGCGGAGTCAGACCAGAGCGGCGATGATCGCGGCGGTCACCCTGTCGGTGCTCCCGCTCAGTCCGCCGGCCACAGCGGCAGCAAGCACAGCCTGCTCCACGGACGCTGCTTCCGCCTGGAAACCCAAGGCGCGCAACATGAGGGCCGCCGAGAGCACGGCACCTGTCGGGTTGGCGATCCCTTGGCCGGCGATGTCCGGCGCCGACCCGTGGATCGGTTCGAACAGGCCGGGCAGCGATGAGCCCGGAGTGAAGTTGGCGGACGGCATCAAGCCGACCCCGCCGCCGATCTCGCCGCCGAGATCGGTGAGCAGATCGCCGAAGAGGTTGTCGGTGACGATCACGTCGAAGTCCTGTGGCCGGCGGATCAGGTGGATCGTCATCGCGTCCGCGTGCTGGTACTCGAGTTCGACACCGGGGTGCAGCGTCGCGACCTCGGCGATCACATCGGCCCACAGGCCGCCGGCGTGCAGCATGACGTTGGTCTTGTGCGACCAGGTCAGCTTGCCGCGGCGTGACTCGGCCAGCCCGAACGCGTACTCGGCGGCCCGGCGGATCCCGTGGCGGGTGTTGATCGAGTCCTGGACGGCGACCTCGTGCTCGCTGCCGCGGCGGAACCGACCGCCGGTGCCGACGTACGGACCCTCGGTGTTCTCCCGGACGAAGATCCAGTCGACGGTCTCCGGGGTCGCGGTCGAGACCAGCGAGGACTGTCCGGGGAGCAGCTTGACCGGGCGGACGTTGAGGCCGAGGTCGAACTCGAACCGCAGGCGCAGCAACAGATCCCGCTCCATGATGCCGGGCGGTACCTCGGGATGACCGACGGCGCCGAACAGGATCGCGTCGGTCCCGCGGAGCGTCTCGAGGTCGGCGTCCGGCAGCAGCTCGCCGGTCTGCAGGTACCTGGTGGCCGAGACCGGCACGTCGATGTAGTCCAGCGCGACGCCGGTGGCGTCGAGCACCTGACGGGCCGCGGCGATCACCTCCGGTCCGATGCCGTCACCCCCGACGACGGAGATACGGCGGGCGACGGAGGCGGTGGTCGGCTGAGCGGTGGTCGGCTGCGCGGCGGCCGACGGGGCAGAAGTCATGCCGCCATCCTCCCAACTGCCCGATCGCCCCCAACGGTCGCCCCCGGACCGGGTTCGCACGGGTGCTCCGGCCGACGGACGATGCTGAGGGCGCCGCCGCAGCAGCTACCGTTGACGACCGTGACCAGCGCAGCTGCCCCGCCCGACCCCGTCATCGATCCGGTCCTGGTGATCGGCCTCGGCAATCCCGGTCCCGGCTACGCCGGCAACCGCCACAACGTCGGCGCCATGGTGGCAGACGTGCTGGCCGGCCGGCTCGGCGGGCGGTTCTCCTCGCACAAGGCCGGCGCCGACATCGTCACCGGCAGGCTCGCAGGTGCGCAGGCGATCGTGGCGAAGCCCCGCTCGTACATGAACGTCTCCGGGCAACCGACCGCGGCGCTGGCTCGCTTCTTCAAGGTGCCGGCGCAGCACGTCATCGTCGTGCACGACGAGCTGGACCTGGACCCGCAGACGATCAGGGTGAAGCAGGGCGGCGGCGAGGGTGGTCACAACGGCCTGCGATCGATCTCGCAGTCGTTGGGCACCAAGGACTATCTGCGGGTGCGCTTCGGCATCGGTCGACCGCCCGGTCGCCAGGATCCAGCGGATTTCGTTCTCAAGAACTTCTCCTCGACCGAGTCGAAGGAGCTCCCGATCGACCTCGAGAATGCCGCCGACGCGGTCGAATCGCTGATCAGGCTCGGGCTGCTCGACACCCAGAACCGCCTGCACTGAGTCGTCTCCGGCCGACGAGCAGTGCTGCGCGGGACACCTTCGATCTGCCCGCGATCCACCGTGCCGGCTCGATGGATCCGACCGTCAGCTGGTGGGTGGAGCCGTCATCCGCTCGCCGTTGCTCCACGCATCGAGCTGGTCCTTCAGCGCGGCCCACTCCCCGGCGGGGAGCGCTGGCGTCATCCGCTCCGGCACGTCGGAGCCGTCGACCCCCTCCGGGCCGACCACCCGACTGCCACCCTCCGGGGTGTACTCGGCCTGGACGGTGGATCCCCCGACCCCGTCGGTCGGACCCTGCTGGGCGAGTTCGGCTGCGTAGACGCACAGGGCGGCCCGCGAGTCGGCGTCGGCGACGAAGCTCCGTTTCCACGGGGTGGCTCCCTGCGCGCTGCCTTCGGCGTTGATGGCCCCCTGCTCGCCGTCGAGCGTCAGTTCCCACCGGTAGTTGTACGGGTCCGGCACACTGCCGGACCGCATCCGGATCACCACCGACGTGCAGGAGCCGTCGTCGCCGGAGGTGGGGGTGGTGGTCGTTGCTGCGCTGACGCCGGGGGTGGTCGAGCAACCGGTGAGAACCACGGTGCCGACCACCAGGGCGAGCGTCGCCGCACGTGCTCGGACGGTGCTGATCAGTGACATGTGCGGTTCGATGCGCGATGAGCTGCGGAGGTTCCCCTCGCTCCCGATCCGCCGGTCAGTCCTGGTGTCGCAGCAGCGCGGCGGTCGCTGCCCGCTTGATCTTGCCGGAGGGTGTCTTGGGCAACCCACCCACCGGGAGCACCACCACCCGGGCCGGCCGCACCCCGAGATCGGAGGTCACGGCCGAGCGCACCGCGTCCGCGATGCCGCGCGCTGCGTCCTCGTCACCCGCGCTCCTGGATTCCACCACGACCGCGAACGACTCCCGCCCACCAGATGTCCGCCAACCGACTGCCGCCGCATTGCCGGCGCGTACCCCCTCCACCGAGGTGGCGATCCGTTCGATGTCCGTCGGGTGGATGTTCCTGCCGCCCATGATGATGACGTCCTTCTGCCGCCCGCAGACAACCACCCGTCCGTCGATCAGGTAGCCGATGTCGCCGGTGTCCAGCCAGCCGTCGGCGCCCCTGGTCGGGACCGGTCCCTCGACGGTCAAGTAGAGCTCGGTGATCGCGTCACCGCGCACCATCAACGTGCCGATCTTGCGTTCCGGCACCATTTCTCCGTCGGCGCCACGCACCTGCACCTCGATCCCCGGCAGCGGCGGACCCAGCACCGGGAAGCTGCGGACCGAGTTCTCGGAGGCGTCGTCGTCCGTCGGAACGGCCTGACGATCCTGTTCCAGGGCCACGGCTTCCACCCGGTCGATCTGCAGCGGAGTCCCCCACGGGTGGAACGACACACCCAGGGTCGCCTCCGCCATGCCGTAGGCGCACACCATCGCGGTGGCCGGCAGCCCGAACGGCGCGCCGGCGCGCAGGAACGCCTCGACAGCAGCGACGTCGATCGGCTCGGCGCCGTTGAGCGCGAACCGCAGCGACGACAGATCGAGGTCGGCTTCGTCCCGAGTCAGCCGGGCCAACGTCCTGGCGGTGATCGCATAGGCGAAATTCGGTGCGGCCGTGCAGGTTCCGCGGTAGTGGGAGATCAGCTGCGGCCACAGCACCGGCGACCGCAGGAAGTCGGTCGGGGTCACCGTCACCAGATCGATCCCCCGGCACATCGGTAGCGTCAGGAACCCGACCATGCCCATGTCGTGGAACAACGGCAACCACGACACCATGACGTCAGTCCCTGGGGTGAGACCGGCCGCCTGGCACATCGACTCCAGGTTCGCCCAGAGGTTGGCGTGGGTGATGCGGACCGCTTTCGGTGTCGCCGTCGAGCCGGACGTGAGCTGCAGCAGAGCGGTCGAGTCCTCGCGGACCTCGGGGAAGTCGGTGGCCGGGTCCGCTTCCAGCAGTTGCTGCATCGTCAGGACCGGCACACCCCCGGCGGCGAATGCGCGACCGGCTTCGGTGAACGGCTCCCCCACGATCACCGCGGATGCCCCGATCACCCGCAGGGTCTGCGCGGTGTCGTCGGCGTACCGACGCAGATCCGTCCTGGCCGTCGGCTGGTGCAGCATGGTCACCGACGCACCGGTCATCCACACTGCCTGCGCAGCCGGAGCGATTTCGACGGGCGATCCAGCCAGAATGGCCACGGCCGCACCGGGTTCCAGCCCCATTGCCGTCAGACCGCCGGCGATCGTCGTTGCCTGCCCGCGCACCCCCGCCCAAGAACGGTGCTCGCCGGTCGTCCCGAGGGTGATGCCCTGACCTCCCTGGGCGGCGTCGGCGAGGGCGGTAATGAACCTGCTCATGCCGCTCAACCTAGTGCCGATCAAAGGTTCCGTCAGGGTCTCGACTCCGTCGTCAGGTCGCCTGTCCTGAGCGACGAAGGAGTCGAAGGGACCACCGCTTCTCCGACGGTCGCTCCGTCAAGGGCCAGCAACGAACCCCGCTGATCGAGACCGACCCGAGACCGTGGGGATCGTCTGTGAGGGGCATGAGCGTTTAGAGTGCGACGGTCTCATTCATGAAACCCCGCTGTCGAAAGGTCGGCCGATGACGTCGGACCCCCGAGAATTCCCTCCGGATCACCAGCTCGATCACCCCGTCGACGAGGGCGGTCCCCGCGGTAGGGGGCCGAACGACATCCGGGCCTCCTGGTGGAACCTGCTGCTGCTGGTGCCGCTGCTGATGCTCGTCACCTCGATCTACAACAAGCGAGGACCCGAGCTGTTCGGACTGCCCTTCTTCTACTGGTTCCAGTTCGTGTTCGTCTTCGTCGGCGTCGCCTGCGTCGCGATCGTCTACGCCAAGACGAAGCACATCTCGCGCCGCACCGGGGGGACCGAGAAATGAGCAACATCCACTGGGTGGAGCTGATCGTCTTCACCGTGCTGTTCCTCGGCGTCGCCGGGATGGGGTTCTGGGCCGCCAACTGGAAAAAGGGCGACACCATGGACCACTTGGACGAATGGGGGTTGGGTGGCCGGAAGTTCGGCGCCTGGATCACCTGGTTCCTCGTGGGTGGCGACCTGTACACCGCGTACACCTTCGTGGCGGTGCCTGCGCTGATGTTCGGTGCCGGCGCGCTCGGCATGTACGCGCTGCCGTACACGGTCGTGCTCTACCCGATCGTCTTCCTGCCGGTGCTGCGGTTGTGGTCGGTGTCGCGGATGCACGGCTACGTCACGCCCGCCGATTTCGTCCGCGGCCGCTACACCAACCGCACCCTGGCGCTGCTGATCGCCGTCACCGGCATCGTCGCGACCATGCCTTACATCGCCTTGCAGTTGGTCGGCCTCGAAGCCGTGCTGCGGACGATGGGCATCAACGCGAGTGGGATCGCCGGCCACCTGCCGCTGTTCATCGCGTTCCTGGTCCTCGCGTTGTACACGTTCAGGTCGGGCCTGCGTGCCCCTGCGTTGATCGCGTTCGTCAAGGACATCCTGATCTACATCGTGATCATCGTCGCGGTGGTCTACCTGCCTTCGAAGTTGGGCGGCTGGGGCAGCATCTTCGAGGCCGCTGACGCGAAGCTCAGCAAGGTCAACGAGAAGACCGGGGCTCCCGCCGGGAGCACCCTGCTGACCGGCAACAACCAGTTGCAGTACGCCACCCTGGCCCTCGGGTCCGCGCTGGCGCTGTTCCTGTACCCGCACTCGGTCACCGGCATCCTGGCCTCCAAGAGCCGCAACACGATCAAGAAGAACATGATCGCGCTGCCGGCCTACTCGTTCCTGCTCGGACTGCTGGCGCTGCTCGGTTTCATCGCCATCAAGGCCGGAGTCACCCCGCTGACCAACGCCGCCACCAACAAGGCGGACACGAACACCGTGGTGCCGCTGTTGTTCGACAGCCAGTTCTCGGACTGGTTCGCCGGGATCGCGTATGCCGCAATCGGCATCGGTGCTCTGGTGCCGGCTGCGATCATGTCGATCGCCGCCGCGAACCTGTGGACCCGCAACATCTACAAGGAGTACATCCGCAAGGACGCCTCACCGCAGGCCGAGGCGAAGCAGGCCAAGTGGGCCTCGCTGGTGGTCAAGTTGGGCGCTGTCGCCTTCATCCTGTTCATCGATCCGCAGTTCTCGATCGATCTGCAGCTGATCGGCGGGGTGATGATCCTGCAGACCCTGCCGGCTGTCGCGATCGCGCTCTACACCCGCTGGTTCCACTCGTGGGCGCTGGTCGCCGGCTGGGTGGTCGGCATGGGCTGGGGGATGCTGCTGCTCTACGGCATCGGTAACAAGGCCACCGGCAAGCAGCACTTCGCCGGTTCAGCGTTGCCGCTGGGCAAGCTGTCGATCTTCGGCTGGCACCCGTTCGGCACCTCGACGACGCAGATCTACGTCGGCATCGTTGCGCTGGCCGCCAACCTGGTCGTCGCAGTGATCGTCACGTTCGTGTTGCGGGCTCTCAAGACCCCCGAGGGGGCTGACGAGACGAAGGGCATCGACTACCACGCTGATGACGGTGACGCGGATCTGAAGGAGATCGCCGCTCACTGACGGCAGCAGTGCACGAGAACGGGCCGCGACACCTTCGGGTGCCGCGGCCCGTTCGTCGTCCACGCCACCCGCGTGGCCGCTCGAAGCCACCGGGACCCCGATCCCCGACGAGTCGGACATACCTCGAGGTCGGCAACCGGGTCAAACCCTGGGGCCGATGTGCTCCACGCCACTCCGTGCGGCAAGATGTGCTGATGGGGTACAGCGTTGTACGGGATTTCGTGGTCGACGACCGCGACATGCGCCTGCAGTCGAGCGGAGTCGGCAAGCCGGTGCTGCTGTTGCACGAGCTCGCCGGGTCCGCGCGGACGTTCCTGTCGCTGGTGGAGCCACTGATCGCCACCGGTCGAGAGGTCGTTGTGCTCGATCTCCCCGGCCACGGCCATTCGTCCGCGGTGCCCGGCTCGGATCTGGACGGCAACGCCTGGGCGGTCGCCGGTGCGCTGGACGAGGTGACGGCTGAGCCGATGGACATCGTCGGCGTCGACTACGGCGGTTTCCTGGCGCTGAGCATCGCTGCGCTGTTCCCGACCCGGGTGCGCTCGCTGGTCGTCGTCGAGCCCCTCGCTCCACCTGCTGCCGGGCGAGCGCCGAGCAGCATCGTGCCGGTGTCGCAACGAGCCCGCGGGGCATTGACCGTGCTCCGTCAGGGCCGGCACGGGCTCGGCCGCATGCACTCCGTCCTCGACCAGTTGCGCTCGGCCGACCCGATCTGGTGGAAGGGTCTGGCGAACATCAACTGTCCGACGCTGCTGATCGACGGCGGCCACGGCCACGCCGCCAACCTGGTCGACCTGGACGCGATGGCGGACACGATCCCCGACGCGAAGCGTGTCAGCCTGACCACCGGTGCCCGCCCCTGGGCCAGCGCCCCGCAGCTGTTCGCCGATGTGGTGACCAGCTTCCTCGCCGACGTCCACTGATCCCTCACGACAGGTCTCGGTCCTCATCACCCGACCACCACACCCTCCGCCGATCGAGCGAACGAAGTGAGTCGAGATCCTGATGGATTCACGACGCGGCCTCGATTCCTGCATCACCCGACCACCACACCCTCCGCCGATCGAGCGAACGAAGTGAGTCGAGATCCTGTTGCCGCACCACAGGTCTCGGTCCTCATCACCCGACCACCGCACATCTCGCTGATCGAGCGAGGCAGGAACGACCGAGACGAGATTCCGTCAGATCTGCGATGAGGTCTCCACCCACGCTGATCGAGCAAAGCGACGAGATGCCGTCATGTCGACCGGTCAGACGCGCAGGGCTTCGTCCAGGTCGGTGTGGGTGAACTCGAAGCCGGCGTCCAGCAGCCGCTGCGGTTGCACCCAGCGGCTCTTGAGCACCAGCTCGGACTCGTTGCGCAGCAGCAGCATCCCGATCTCCAGCATCCAGCGCAGGGTCGGCAGGCCGAACGGCATCCGTACCCTTCGTCTGACCGCAGCCATCAACGTGCGGTTGTCACTGGGGGTCGCTGTGGCGAGGTTGATCGGCCCCTGCAGCTCGTCGTGGTCTCGGATGAATCGCATCGCCGCGATGACGTCGTCGACATGGATCCAGCTGAACCGCTGCCGTCCGTGGGAACGGTGCTGCGGCACCCCACCGTCGCCGCTCGGGTCCGGTCCGATGCCTCGGTAGCGTCGATGCGGCGGGCACCAGCCGTCGAAGTTGGGTCCGCCGGCGCCGAGCTTCGCCGCGCGCTTGAGCATGGTGGTCGCCGGACCGTCACCGATCACGATCGCCATCCGCAGCGCCACCCGCCGGGTGCCGGGAAGCTCTCCTGCGAACAGGGTTGCCTCCCAGTTCCGGGCCACGTCGACGGAGAACCCGGTCCCGAGCTCCCCCCTCGTCTCGTCCTGGGGACGGTCCATCGCGTACCGGTAGATGGTGCCGGTGCTCGAGTTGAGCCACAGCCCAGGCGGTGCGGCTGCGGTTGCCACGGCGTCGTGCAGAGCCTGGGTGGTGGCGACCCGGGACCGCAGGATCTCGTCGCGGTTGGCGTCGGTGTACCGGCACCCGACGCTCTTGCCCGCCAGGTTCACCAGCAGGTCGCTACCGTCCACCACGCGTGCCACTGCAGCCGGGGCGTCCCAGCTGGCGTCGGCGCCGGCTCGGCCGATCGTCAGCACCCGGTAGCCGTCCGCCCGAAGTGCGGCCACCACCTTCGGTCCGAGGAAGCCAGAGGCTCCCGCCACCACCGCGGTCCGCTGCTCGTCCGTCATGCCTCCACCGTAGGGACCGCAGTCGACCCGGAGATCGAATCGGCAGGAATGCGTGCTGAGAGCATCGACACGGCGCAATGACGCCGAACAAATCAAGGTGACAGGGTCTCGACGCGCTTGTCCTTCGCCTACTCCCGTCTTGAGCGACGTAGGAGACGAAGGGGACCAACGGAGTGCGCGAGCAATTCTCCCGATCGACGACCGGGGTCGTACTCGGCGGCGCCCCTCGGGTCAGGGATCGGCTCGGGCATGGGCGGGACATCGCGGGTGAGCCTGCGAACCCGCGAAGCCCGCCGGGCGGGACCCGAGGGGCGCCGCCGTGTGTGACATCTCAAGGAGCGTCCTGCGAACCCGCGGAACCCGCCGGGCGTGTCTCGTCTCGTTCCTCGCTCGACAACCGGCGGGGCACAGCCCCATCCCCCACCGCGAGGAGTTCACCCTTCGAGCTGCTCGGCCACCTCGAGCCAGGCCAGCTCGGTCTCGTCACGCTCGTCACCGACGGCGTGCAACTCGCGATCGAGCTCGCTCGCCCTGGTGTAGTCGGCGCCGACGGATTCGAGCTGCGAGCGCAGCTGTTCCTGCTTGCGGCGCAACGATTCCAACCGCTTGTCGAGTCGCTGCAGCTCCTTGCGCAGGTCGCGCAGAACAGCTGCGGAGAGCGCCGGCACGGAGTCCGACGCGACCCCCGAACCTGCACCAGGACCAGCACCGGTATCGGCAGCGACCGGCGCGGCCACCGCCTCCACCCGGCCGGAGCCACCGGTCACGGCCCGCCGCCTGAGGTACTCGTCGATCCCACCGGGCAGGTGGGTGACCGCCCCGTCACCGAACAGGGCGTAGACCGAATCGGTCGCGCGCTCCACCAGGTAGCGGTCGTGCGAGACCACGATCAGCGTGCCGGGCCAGCTGTCGAGCAGGTTCTCCAGCGCGGTCAGCGTGTCGACGTCCAGATCGTTGGTCGGTTCGTCGAGCACGAGCACGTTGGGCGACTCCATCAGGATCCGCATCAGCTGCAACCGGCGGCGCTGACCGCCGGAGAGCCGCTCGACCGTCGTCCATTGCTGGGCGTTGGTGAAGCCGAACTCCTCGGCCAACTGCGACGGCGACATCGACCGGCCGCCGAAGTCGACGCTGCGGGCCAGGTCCGGCGACAATCCCGGAACACTCGCTCCGGCAACGGCTTCCAGCAGCCGGATACCGGCAGGCAGCTCCTCGGGGGCCTGCCGCAGGAACCCCAGCGCCACGGTGCGGCCCTGCTTCACCCGGCCACTGTCCGGCTGCAGTTCGCCGACGATGGTTCGCAGCAGGGTCGACTTCCCCGATCCGTTGACGCCGACGATGCCGATCCTGTCCCCCGGTCCGATCCGGAAGGTGACGTCGTCCAGCAGGGTGCGCCGCGCTCCCTCGGGGGTGGTGATCCCCACCGTGACGTCCTCGAGGTCGATCACGTCCTTGCCGATCCGACGGGTCGCGAACTGGTGCAGCGCAGCGGCGTTGCGGGGTTCGGGGACGTCGGCGATGAGCTCCTCGGCCGCCTCGATGCGGTAGCGCGGCTTCGACGTCCGCGCCGGCGCTCCACGGCGCAACCAGGCAAGTTCCTTGCGCGCCAGGTTCTTCCGTCGTTCCTCGGCCGCCTTGTCCAGCCGCAGCCGCTCGGCGCGGGCGAACACCCAGTCCGAGTACCCGCCCTCGCGGATCTCGACACCTTCGTCGACCACCTCCCAGGTGGTCTGCGCGACCGCGTCGAGGAACCACCGGTCGTGGGTAACGGCCACCAGCGCGCTGCGCCGCGACAGCAGGTGCTCGGCCAGCCAGTTGACGCCCTCGATGTCGAGGTGGTTGGTGGGTTCGTCGAGGATCAGCAGGTCGGCTTCGGTCACCAGGGCGGCCGCCAACGTCACCCGCCGCTGCTCGCCACCTGAGAGGTCACGCATCCGGGACTCCAACCCGATGGCGCCCAGCCCCAGGCCGTCCAGCACCCCGCGGACCGAAGCGTCGGAGGCCCACTCGTGCTCACCCTCACCCGCGAAGGTGAACAGCGCGACGTCGCGGACGGTGGCGTCGCCGTCGATGGTGACGCTCTGGTCGACCACCTCGATCCTGGCTCCGCCGGCGGTCGACACCCGGCCGGTGTCGGGACGCAGGCGCCCGCCGAGCACCGAGATCAGGGTCGACTTGCCGGACCCGTTGAGACCCAGCACACCGATCCGATCACCGGACTGCACCCCGAGCGAGACCCCCGTCAGCACCGGGGTGACACCCCGGACGATCCCCACGGATTCCAGATTGACCAGGTTGCTCATCGCAGCGACCCGCCGATCAGTCGCGCACCGTGCGCGGGGCCGGAGGCGACCCGCACACCCTCGCAGGTGCCGGAGGACGACATCGCTGCCGCCACGTCCGAGGCCTGCGGCAGGTCGCGACACAGCAGCGCCACCGTCGGACCAGAACCGGACACGACCCCGGCCACCGCCCCGGCGTCCACTCCGGCCCGGACCGTGCGTCGCAGCTTGGGATACAGCGAGAATGCCGCAGGCTGCAGATCGTTGGCCAGCGCGGCGCCGACCTCGTCGACATCGCCGGAGCGCAACGCTGCCACCATCGCATCGGCATCGGCGCGGGGCACCGACAGCGCGGAGTCGTCGACACCGGCCCGCAACCGATCGCACTCGGCGAACACCTCGGGCGTCGACAGACCGGATCCGGCCATCGCGAGCACCCAGGTCAGCGTCATCCTGGTCAGCACCGGCGAGACCACTTCGCCGCGTCCGGTCCCCAGGGCGGTCCCGCCGGTCAGCGCGAACGGGACGTCCGATCCGATGCCGGCGGCGATCCCGATCAGGTCGTCCCGCGAGAGATCTGCGTCCCACAACGCCGCACAGCCGACCAGGGCCGCGGCCGCATCGGCGCTCCCGCCGGCCATCCCACCGGCGACCGGGATCTTCTTGTCGATCTCGATCGAGACCTCGCCGGGTCGACGGCCGCGACGGACGAGGTGCGCGTGCAGCGCCATCGCCGCTTTCAGCGCCAGGTTCGACCTCGTGGTCGGCACTCCCGGCACACCACCGGCCCGGACCGACCAACTGCCGGACGGCCGGATGGTGACCTCGTCGTACAGATCGACGGCGTGGAACACCGTAGTCAGCTCGTGGTAGCCGTCCACCCGGACGTCACCGACGGCCAGCGCCAGGTTGATCTTGGCCGGTACCCGCACCATGACCCCGTCGGCACTGGGCACCGATCCGAGGCCGCTCACCGTTCGCCACCGGCAGCAGGAGGGTCCTCGGCGCGCACGCGGTGCGCGGCGTCGGCGATCGCGATGTATCCGTCCACATCCACTACTTCACCACGCAGAGTCGGATCCACACCTGCCCGCTGCAGGATGTCGGTCGCAGCGGCCGCGGATCCGGCCCATCCGGCGAGCGCGGAACGCAGCATCTTGCGACGCTGGGAGAAGGCTGCGTCGATCACCGCGAACACTTCGGACCTGATGCCGGGCAACGGCTTCTGGTGTCGATCGAGTGCGACGAGCGCCGAGTCGACACCGGGAACCGGCCAGAAGACGTTCCGTCCGATCGCTCCAGCGCGCTTCGTGGTCCCGTACCAGGCGGCCTTCACCGACGGTGAGCCGTAGGTCCGAGACCCCGGCGGGGCGGCGAGCCGGTCGGCGACCTCGGCCTGCACCATCACCAGCACCCGCCGCAGTGCCGGCAGCACCTCCAGCAGGTGCAGCAGCACCGGCACTGCCACGTTGTAGGGCAGGTTCGCCACCAGCGCGGTCACCGGCCCCGCGGGCTCGCTGTCCGGCAGCTCAGCGGCGGTGACGGTCATCGCGTCGGCCGCGACCACGGTCAGCCCTTCGGGTCGCTCATGGTGTGCCGCAACGGTTGTCGGCAGCAGAGCGGCCAGCCGCTGGTCGATCTCCACCGCGGTGACGAACGGCACCTGCTCCAGCAGACCGAGCGTCAACGAACCCAGACCGGGACCGACCTCGAGCACGTGCCGATGAGGTCGATCGCCCCCGAGCGCGGCCGCTGCCACGATCCGCCGGACCGTGTTGGCATCGTGCACGAAGTTCTGCCCGAGGGTCTTCGTCGGGCGCAGGTCGAGTTCGGCGGCCAGTCGGCGGATCTCGACGGCGCCCAGCAGGGAGCTCACGGGAGACGGTCAGCCCTCGTACTTGTCGAAGCCCCAGCCGAGCAGGCGTGCACAGTGCCAGGGTGCGAGCCCCTCGCGGGCGTAGAGACGTTCGGCGACGATGATCTGCTGTTCCTTGCTGGCCTCGTCCGCTCGGGGAGCGAATTCGCCGCCGTCGTACTCGAGCCAGGTGGGCGTCATGAACTGCAACCCGCCGTAGGTGCCGTTGCCGGTGTTGACGTCCCAGCGGTTCGTCGATTCACAGAACGCCATCTTGTCCCAGGGCACGCTCCAGGATTCCGGCAGCCCGGTCTCCTTCGTGCCGATCTTCGTGACAGCAGGTGCCGCCTGCCGGGTCAGCGTGTCGGAGAGCATCTTGTCCGCGGGTGATCCGTTGGTGACGGTCCGGCTCACCGTGATCGTCCGCAGACCGGGCGATCCCTTGCTGACCTGCACGGTGTTGCCCTTGCCGATCGTCGCGTCCTGCTCGACGACGGCAGCCGGCTGCGGGACCGTCGTGTGCTCGATGCGCTGGGACCGTCGGACGCGGGTGATGGTGATCCGCTGGCCGTTGTGGACGGCCGACCCGACGGTCGGTGCGACCCGGTCGTACCTGCCGATGCTGATCTTCCGCTCCGCCAGCACCTGCTGCACCGTGCTCGCTGCCAGCCGGGTACGGACCGCGGCATGCCGTCCGTCCACCACCGTGACCCAGCGCAGCGGTTCGCCGACGATGATGGTGCCCGCGAGGGAGATCTCCCGGCTGCGATCGGCGCTGAACCGGTAGTCGCCGGCGCGCACCCCCATCTCCAGCAGAGCTTGGTCGACGGTCTTCGCGGTCGTCCACCACTGGCGGGCACGACCTTCGATCTGCATGGTGACCAGCCGGGCCCGACGGACCGTCACCCGCGAGCCGTTCTCGATGGGGGCATCGAGCGCCGGCGCCACGAGGTCGCGCGGTCCGGCGTCCACTCCGGCGGCCAGCAGTGCGTCGCGGACCGAACCACCGTTGGTGGCCACGATGCGCTGACCGCCGTCGAGGCTGAGCGTCACCGTCTTGGGGGTGTCGCCGAAGGTCGGCCCCGCGGCAGTCACCAGCACCAGGAAGGACGCGGCGATCGCCACCATGGCCGGCCGGCGTCGAGAGCTCCGTGGCGTCTCGGGGAGCAACTCCCCCGCCGCCTCCGGGGCGGACGCACCGGCGATACGGCCGCCGACGAAAGGCGTAGCGGCCGCACCCTCGATGACGGCGGCGGCCCGCTCCGGCGCGAGCAGGTCGCCGCGCACCAGCTGGTCTGCCAGGACGGCATCCCGGTGTTCAGGGAGGATCCACCCGCCGGGCAGCACCCGGTGATCCCGCGCAGGCGGGATCGGACGGGAAGTGCTGGTCGGCGGCAGGGACATGGAGCGGATCAGCCGTGACCACTGCAGGCCCACGCGCCGATGCCCTGCGACTGCAGGGTGTTCTCGGCGACTGCGATCTGCTGTTCGCGGGAGGCAAGGTCGGCGCGGGAGGCATAGGCGAGACCGCCGCTGGCGGCCCAGGTCCCCTGGCTGAACTGCAGCCCGCCGTAGTACCCGTTGCCGGTGTTGATGGACCAGTTGTTGCCGGACTCGCAGGAGGCGATGCCGTCCCAGTTCACGCCTGAGCTCGACGCAGGGGCCGCAGCGCCGGTGTCGGATCCGGCGGCGGGTGTCACGGCCGTCTCGGCGGGAGCTGCAGCGCTGGTGTCGGATTCGGCGGCGGGCGTCACGGCCGTCTCGGCGGGGGCAGCAGTGCTGGTGTCGGATTCGGCGGCGGGTGTCACGGCCGTCTCGGCGGGGGCCGCAGCGACCACCGGCTCCGGCACCATCGTACCGACACGGGTCACCCTCGCCTGCGCCTGCGTGACGGTCGTTCTCGACACGACGGTGGCCTTCGCGGCCTTGCCATCGGTGACGACCGTGCGGGTGACGACCCGGACGAGCCCGGGGTTGCCCTCCGAGTCGATCTCGGTGCTGCCCTGCGCGAGGTCGGCGTCGTCCACCGTCTCGTCGGCGGGTTGGGTGATCTGCTCGTCGTGCTGGGCCGTCTTCACCGACACCCGCTTGACGACGACGGCGATGCCGGAGGCGATCTTCGTCGAGCGGGCAGGCACCACGATGTCATCGCCGTCGATGCGCACCTTGCTGAAACGCAGCAGCTCGCCGACGGTGCGGGCCTCGGTCGCCACCGTGCCGATCTTCTTGCCGCCGACCGTCAACCGGACGTTCGGCAAAGTACGAATGACGATCTTCTGACCCGCGGTCAGCTTGCTGTCCGGGGCCGGCTTGATGCGCTGGTTGCGCGCCAGCGTGATCCGTCGCTCCGCCAGCAGGGAGCGCACGGTCGTCGCGGTGGACGTGACCGAGCCGACCCGGCCGTCCTGCTGCAGCGACACGGTGCGCAGCGTGCGCGCTGCAACGGTCATCCCGCTCAGCGTGATGGACCGACTGCGGTCTGCGGAGACCTGGAATCGGGACCCACCCAGCCCGAGCTCGGACATCGCTGCATCGACGGTCCGCGCGGTGGTCCACAACGAGCGCTTGCGGCCGTCGACGTCCACGGTCAACAGGCGGCCGCGCTGGACGGCGATGGCGGTGCCGTCCAGCAGCGAGCTGGCGCCGCCCGGGGCGAGGACGTCGTGCGCACCGACCTGCAGGCCGGCCGCGGCGAGCGCGCCGTCGACGGTGCCTGCGTAGGTGCTGATCTGCTGCGCCTGTCCGTCGACGGTGATCGTCACGTCCTTGGACAGGGCCGACATGATGCCGCCGCCGGCGGCGACGAGTGCCACCACGACTGCGGCGCCGATCAGTACCGGCTTGCGCAAGGTGCGACGGCGTTCCGTGGGAGCGGAGCTGTCCACAGCGACGGTCGGGGTTCCGTCGGCGACCGGGGAGATCTCCTCGGTGCTGTGGTCCTGCTCGGGGGTGTGCTCACGCTCGGAGGCGTCGAAGGCTGCGCTGTCGGTCACTCAGATCCCTGATTCGGTGTCCCCGGGCAGGGGCAAGGGAGTGACCAGAGGCATCGCGGCCGTGCACGCACGGCGACTGCGATCGCCCCGACAGCGACCGACACCACGGACACCACCCAGGACTTCCCCATCCCGGCTGATATCACGGGACAGTAACGGCCCGGCAACGGTCCGGGCAACTCCCGCAGCCGGGATGCAACCCACATCACCCTCGGACGTCCGTGTGGTCCGCGTCCCGACGAGCGCCGCGGGACGGGGGGACCATTCGGGTCATCCCGCTGTCGGCACCTCGTACAGCCGTGCCGTCGTCGCACAGAGCTGCCGGCAGAAGTCCGTCAGCTCGACGTCGCGCAGGGCGGCCATGGCCCTGGCCGTGTGGGCGACCGCGGCCGGGGAGTTGGTGCTGCCGCGGTACGGGTGCGGCGCGAGGTAGGGCGCATCCGTCTCGACGGTGATGAGGTCTGCGGGGGCGAATCGGGCCGCCGCGTGCAGCTCGTGGTTGTTCCGGAAGGTGACCGGACCGGCGAACGACATCACGAAGCCGCGATCGGCGCACTGTCGCGCCAGCGCCACATCACCCGAGAAGCAATGGAACGCAACACGTTCCGGCGCCCCCTCGGTGTCCAGGATCTGCAGGATCTCGTCGTGGGCCTCGCGGTCGTGGATCATCAACGTCTTGCCGACGTCCTTGGCCAGCTGGATGTGCCAGGCGAAGGCCTCCCGTTGCAGCGCCGGCGCGGCGCCCACCCCACGCGCGGGCCAGTGGTTGTCCAGGCCGGTCTCGCCGACCGCCACCACCCTGTCCTGTCGCGCCAGGGCGGCCAGCTCGGCCCTCGCGGCCTCGTCGAGCTCATCCGCCCTGGTCGGGTGGACGGCGACCGCCGCGTACAACCGGTCGTCCCACTGCGCGGCCGCTGCGGCCCACCGGGCGGAGCCCAGGCCGTCCCCGACGGTGATCACCGCGCGCACCCCGGCTGCGGTCGCCGCGTCGAGGGCGGCCCGCACGGCTGCGGGTTCGTCGGCGCCACACGCATCGAGATGCGTGTGGGCATCGACGATCGGCGACGGCAGTGGGTCGGCCGCCGGGACCGGCGGGCGATCTGCGAACGAGGCGGGGAGCGGCACGGGTCAGTCGGTGACGATCGGGGCCCACTCGGGGCCGGTCTCACCCAGGCTCGGGTCGAGCTTGGTGAACAGCGGCGACGGCTTGGCGAGTGGAGTCCCCGCGACGATGTCCCGTCGCGCCCAGACCGCCTGCTGCGCCTTCCAGTCGCCGGTGATCACCGGGTAGGTCGCCACCTCGGGAACACCGACGCCCTCCAGCGGGGTGGGGAACTCGCCGAAGTCCTCGACCTCCTCGATCACCGGCTCGGCCGCCCACACACCCTCGCCGCCGAGCGCGGCGAAGACCTGCTGCGAGGAGTGCGGCAGGAACGGCGTCAGCAGCGTCTTGGCGTCGTCGACCACCTGCAGGGCGGTGTTCAGAACGGTGCCCAGCCGGGCGGGGTCGTCCTTGATCTTCCACGGCTCGGTGTCGGAGAGGTACTTGTTGGCAGCCGAGACCACCCGCATGGCCTCGGTCGAAGCCTGCCGGACCCGGTTGCGAGCCAACAGATCTCCGACCGTGTCGAACGCCTGGGCTGCCGTGGCCAGCAGTGCCGATTCGGCATCGGTCAGCGTACCGGCCTCCGGCACGGCACCGAAGTTCCTGTGCGCCAACGAGATCGACCTGTTGACCAAGTTGCCCCACTCGTTGGCCAGCTCGAAGTTGGTCCGGCGGACGAACTCCTCCCAGGTGAAGTCGGCGTCCTGCGTCTCCGGTCCGGCCGCGGCCACGAAGTAGCGCAGCGCGTCCGGCCCGAACTCCCGCAGGAAGTCCCGGACGTAGATCACCGTGCCGCGGGACGTGGAGAACTTCGAACCGGACATCGTCAGGAACTCGCTGGAGACCACTTCGGTGGGCAGGTCCAGGTGGCCGAACGCACCGGGCTCGCCGCCGCTCATGCCCTCGCCGTTGTAGGCGAGCAGCTCCGCCGGCCAGATCTGGCTGTGGAAGGTGATGTTGTCCTTGCCCATGAAGTACCGGTGCTGCGCCTCCGGATTGGCCCACCAGTGCTTCCACTGATCGGCGTCGGTGCCGTACCGCCGTGCCCATTCCACCGAGGCCGACAGGTAGCCGATCACGGCGTCGAACCAGACGTACAGCTTCTTGTCCGAGCGATCGCGCCAGCCGTCCAGCGGAACCGGGATCCCCCAGTCGATGTCCCTGGTCATCGCGCGCGGCCGGATGTCGTCCAGCAGGTTCAACGAGAACTTGAGCACGTTGGGCCGCCAGCCGTCGCGGCCGTGCAGCCAGTCACCCAGCGCCGTCGACAGCGCTGGGAGATCGAGCATCAGCTGCTCGGAGTCGATGAACGCAGGCGTCTCCCCGTTGATCCGGGACCGCGGGTTCTTCAGGTCGATCGCATCGAGTTGGTTGCCGCAGTTGTCACACTGGTCGCCGCGGGCGCCGTCGTAGCCACAGATCGGGCAGGTGCCCTCGATGTAGCGGTCGGGCAACGTCCGGCCGGTTGACGGGCTGATCGCCGACTTGCTGGTCTCGGAGAACAAGTAGCCGTTGCGGTGGACGGTGCGGAACATCTCCTGGGTGACGGCGTAGTGGTTGCGCGTCTCGGTGCGGGTGAACAGGTCGTAGCTGACGCCGAGCCCCTGCAGGTCCTCCACGATGACCCGGTTGTACCGGTCAGCAAGCTGTCGCGGGGTGACGCCCTCCTCCTCCGCGAGCACCAGGATCGGCGTCCCGTGCTCGTCCGTCCCCGACACCATCAACACGTCGTTGCCGGCCATCCGCTGGTAGCGGGAGTAGATGTCGGCGGGGATGCCGAAGCCGGAGACGTGTCCGATGTGCCGCGGGCCGTTCGCGTAGGGCCAGGCGACCGCGGAGAGGATGGGGGTGCTCATTCCTCCAGATTAGTGAGTGCCGGCCACCCGGTTCGACCGGCCGGCTCCGCAGGTGCCGACCGGCGCAACCACGTCAGCAATGGCCGGCCGCGCCGTAGCGCATGCCGTCGAAGATGATCGAGACCAGCCGCAGCGCGGTGTCCGATGGACCGGTGTCGTTCGCCATGCAGATCCCGCCCAGACCCCGCAGCAGATCGTCCGACGACATGTCGGCGCGGATCAGACCCGCGTCGGCCGCTCGATCCAGCAGGGTGCCGGCGGCGTCGTGGATGTCGCCCTTGAGACCCCGCAGCAGCTCGACCCGCTCGTCCTGCATCATCGTGCGGAGCAGACCGACCATCCCACGCTTGGCTGCGGCATAGCTCACGAACCGCTCCATCCACAGCCGCAGCGCCTCGTCCGGCGGGTGCGCGGCCGACAGGTCTTCGACTGCTTCGCAGAGCCGCTCGACCTCGCGGCGGTACACCTCGAAGACGAGGTCCTCGCGGGTGGGGAAGTGCCGGTAGAGCGTGCCGATCCCGACGCCGGCCCGGCGAGCGATGTCCTCGAGCGAGGCCTCCACGCCGCGTTCGGAGAACGCCTCGGCCGCGGCGACCAGCACCGCCTCCCGATTCCGGCGAGCATCGGCGCGCAGCGGCTTGCCCCCCACGCCCGCTGCCATGTCCGTACTCGTCACGCGGGTCGCCCTCCTCGTCCGATGTCCGCAGCGATCGCGGATGCGTCGCAGCCGACGGTCGACAGCACGTCTTGCTAAGTGGAGGCGACCTCCGTATAGTTACCGGAGGGCCCATCCGTTTAGCCATCCTACGCACATCCCACCCGCCACCGCTGCAGTCGCGAGTGGCAACCGTCCCCCTGCTCGAGGAGCACCCGCATGTCCTCTCCTGTCCTGTCCACACCGCCGGCCCCGAAGGTCCGCTCCGCCGGCCTGGTGCTCGGCGTCGTCCTGATCAGCCAGCTGATGGTCGTGCTCGACGCGACCATCGTGAACATCGCGCTGCCCGACATCTCCACCGCGCTCGCCTTCTCCCCGACCGGCCTGTCCTGGGTGATCAACGCCTACACGCTCGTCTTCGGCGGCCTGCTGCTGTTGGGTGCCCGCGCCGGCGACGTGCTCGGTCGCCGACGGGTCTTCCTCGCCGGGATCGCGATCTTCACGGTCGCTTCGCTGGTCGGCGGTCTCGCCGGCACCGCGGCCGAACTGCTGATCGCCAGGGCGGCCCAGGGCGTCGGCGCTGCGCTCGCGGCCCCCTCGGCCCTTGCCCTGCTGATGACACTCTTCCCCGAGGCCAAGGAGCGCGCCAAGGCCCTTGGCTACTACACCGCAGTGTCCATCGGCGGCAGCGCGCTCGGCCTGATCATCGGCGGCATGCTGACCCAGTGGACGTCCTGGCGCTGGGTGTTGTTCATCAACGTGCCCATCGGCATCGCCCTGCTCGTCGCCGCGCGTCGGGTGATCCCCGAGACGCCCCGCCGGCCGGGACGATTCGATCTCGCCGGGGCCATCACCGCGACGCTCGGAACGGCAACCCTGGTGTACTCGCTGGTCCGGGTCGGCAGTGACGGCTGGTCGGATCCGTTGGCTCTCAGCGGTTTCGGTGCCGCTGTGGTGTTGCTCGCGACCTTCGTCGCAGTGGAACGGCGCGCCAGCTCACCGATCACCCCGTTGCGGTTGTTCTCCGATCGCGACCGCGTGACGTCCTACGTCGCGCGATTGTTGTTGGTGGCCGGGATGATGGGGATGTTCTTCTTCCTCACCCAGTTCCTGCAGAACGTGCTGGGCTACAGCCCCATCGTCACCGGACTGGCCTTCCTGCCGTTGACCATCGCGCTGTTCACGATGTCCCAGCTCACCGCCAGGGTGCTCATCCAGCGGATCGGCGCGAAGGCCCTCATCGCCGGCGGGTTGACGGTCTCGACGGGCGGGCTGTTCTGGCTCAGTGATCTCTCGGCGACCAGTGGTTACAGCTCGCTGCTGTTCCCGATCCTCTTGTTCGGCATCGGTAACGGGTTGGCCTTCGTCCCGCTCACTCAGCTCGCGCTGTCCGGGGTCGAACCGCAGGACGCCGGCGCCGCCTCCGGTCTGGTCAACGTCACGCAGCAGATCGGCGGCGCGCTCGGCCTCGCCGTCCTGGTGACGGTGTTCGCCCAGGCGGCAGGACCCGGCTACGACCGGCTCGCGGCCGCTGTTGTCGGCGGAACAGCCGACCCGGCCGTGATCGCGCAGGCACACGAGGCCTTCGTCGCCGGGGCGGAGCGAGCCTTCGGCTGGGCCGCAGGGTTTCTCGCCCTCACCGTCGTGCTGGTGCTCGCCCTGGTGCGGCGCCGTCCGCGGCCCGCACCCGCAGCAGCCACGGCGGCCCCGGTCGTCGAGCCCGCCGCAGCCTGAGAATGCTCCCGCCCGGCAGCGCCACTGCGTGAGAACGCTCCCACCCTGAGAGCGCTCACAGCCGAGGGGCATGCCCGAGATCGCCGCCGACGCAGCTCAGTCGGCGGCGATCTCGCTGCGGTCGGCTCTGTCTTCTCAATCGGCAGCGATCTCGCTGCGGTCGGCTCTGTCTTCTCAATCGGCAGCGATCTCGCTGCGGTCGGCGGACCACAGCGTGTGGAAGGCACCCTCGTCGTCGATGCGGTGGTACGTGTGCGCTCCGAAGAAGTCTCGCTGCCCCTGGATCAGCGCGGCGGGCAGGCGGTGTGACCGCAGCCCGTCGTAGTAGGCGAGCGCCGAGGAGAAGCCCGGCACCGGGATCCCGGCGAAGGTGGCCTGCGCCACCGCGAACCGCCAGGATTCCTGCGCCTTGCCGATCGCCTCGGTGAAGTAGGGCGCCAGCAGCAGGCTCGCCGGAGCATGGGTCGCGTCGTCGTCATGGGTCTCAGCGGAGGCAACGCCCTCGTACGCCTCGGTGATGCGGTTGAGGAAGCGGGCTCGGATGATGCAGCCACCCCGCCAGATCCGGGCGACGGCACCGAGATCGATGTCCCAGTCGTACTTCGCGGCGCCGGCGACGATCAGGTCGAGCCCCTGCGCATAGGCGACGATCTTGCTCGCGTACAGCGCCTGCCGGACGTCCTCCACGAAGTCGTCCACGTCGTCGACGTCGATCTTCCCGTCCGGACCGGAGAGCTCGCCCGCGGCAGCGGCGCGCTGGTCGGACAACGACGACAGACCGCGGGCGAACACGGCCTCGGCGATCCCGGACACCGGAATGCCCAGGTCCAGCGCGTTCTGCACGGTCCAGGTGCCGGTGCCCTTCATCCCAGCGGCATCGACGATCACGTCGACGAGCGGCTTGCCGGTGCGCGGGTCGGCCTGCGCGAGCACCTGGGCGGTGATCTCGATCAGGAACGAGTCGAGCTCACCGGTGTTCCACTCGCGGAAGATGTCGGCGATCTTCGCCGGATCCAACCCGAGCCCTCGGCGCAGCAGGTCATAGGCCTCCGCGATCAGCTGCATGTCCGAGTACTCGATGCCGTTGTGCACCATCTTGACGAAGTGCCCGGCACCGTCGGTGCCGATGTGCGTGCAGCAAGGCTCACCGTCGACGTGCGCGGAGATCTTCTCCAGGATCGGACCGAGCGTCTCGTACGACTCCTTCGATCCACCCGGCATGATCGAGGGCCCGTTGAGTGCACCCTCCTCGCCGCCGGACACGCCGCAGCCGACGAAGTGGATCCCCTTGTCCCGCAACGCCTTCTCGCGACGAATGGTGTCGGTGAACAGTGCGTTACCGCCGTCGATGACGATGTCGCCCTCGTCCAGCAGCGGCACCAGCTCGTCGATCACCGCATCGGTCGGGGCGCCGGCCTTGACCATGATGAGCACCGTCCGGGGGCTCTGCAGCGATGCCACGAATCCCTCGACAGAGTCGCTGGGCACGAAATCGCCGTCGCCACCGTGGTCGCCGATCAGTTTCTGGGTGCGTGCGTTCGTGCGGTTGTGCACCGCGGTCACGTAGCCGTTGCGGGCCAGGTTGCGGGCCAGGTTCGCGCCCATCACGGCCAGGCCGGTGACGCCGATCTGGGCCCTGGGCTGTTCGTCGGTGGCCATGGGGTACCGCCCTTCAGTGTGTGCTCTTCAGACTGGGTGCTGAGAACCCCATTGTCCTACGGTGCCCTGCGAGCCCGCACACGGGATCCACGACGATTCGGCCGGCGGCAGGTGAGCCGGCGGACGGGTCAACTCCTGAGCGTCCGGGTGACCACCGGCCCGTCGGCGGGTGACAGGTCGACGCGGGACACGAAGGCGGGGATGTCGTCGCGGCCTGCGTGCTCGTCGTCCGGGGTTCCGACCACATCGACCACCGGCGTGCCGTCGACGGTGCCTGAGATGTACTGGAGCTCGTAGTCGTCCAGGTCGGATGCCGGGAACGCGCCGCGATCCCCCGCGCGATCCAGCGCGCCGTCGGCCTGCCATCGCTGCCACTGTCCGGCGTGCTCACGGCCGTCGGCGGTCCACGGCAGTTCCGGCAACGGCGTGCGCACCGTCGGTGCCGGCGTGCACTGCGGATGCTCGGACGACACGTGCAGCACCAGCGCCGGGACGCCGACGTCGCCGGTGGCAACGGTGATGTCGCCGTCCCGGCCGTCGGAGCGCTGCTGCTCCGTCAGTAGGCCGGCGAGCCGCTTCACGTCTGCACCGGAGACCAACGCACAAGATGATGCGGCGAAGACGGAACGCGCCGGGTCGACCAGCGGCCACGGGGCGCCCGGGGACGAGTCGTGGTCGGTGAACGCGCTGACGGCCACCGTCTGCGGGTACTGCGTCCGCGGCGGCTGGGCGATGCCGACCCCGTCCAGGCTCCACAGCTGCGCCACGAACGCGCTGAAGTCGGCGCGCGCCTGTTCGACCGACGGCGATCCGGCGCCCTTGATGCCCGGCCCGATCACGTCGAGATCGATGGTCCGGTCCGGCAGCCGGATCGTCAGCGAGGTGCTGCCGACGTCCGTGATCATCACGTCACCCAGATCCGGGTCGGAGAGCATGCCGAGCCGATGGGCTGCCGCGAGCAAGGTCGCCACCCCGTCGCCGTCGAGCTTCAACCGCACGGTGCCGATGCCGTCCGGGGCCGTGCGCTCCACCCGCCCGTCGCCGTACACCCGCAGCCGAGAGGTGCCCTGCGGACCGGCGACGGTTGCGCGCCCGGCGGCCACCTCGATCACTACCGTCGAGGGCGCCGGGTCGAACTGCGGCGCCGTCGGGGCTCCGGTCGTGTGCGGGCCCGGCGTCCTGGGCGAACCGGAGGTGGTCTGGGCGCCGCAGCCGACAGCGGCGATGGCCAGCACTACGGTCGCCAGCAGGGCGAGTGGGCTTCTCATGTCGGTGGGACGCGGCCATGGTGCCCAGCGGTTGCATCCTTGCGTCAGCTCATCACCGCCGTCCCCCGAAAGCTGTCGCCGGAGATGAGCACGCCACGGTCGGAAACCGTTTCGCCAGCAGCTCACTCACAGTCGACGTGCCGGCACCCGGGATCCCGGTCGACACGAGGATCCGAGGCATCGCACCGCCTTTGTCCTGTGGCCCCCCGACGGGGAACTGCTGTGCACACCGGTGCCGCACACCGGTGTCGGCGATCAGGCGATGCTGCCACAACCGGTACCGGTGCAGCGCAGGGCATCCACCGCGTAGGGGGCTGTGAGCTGGACCCGCTTGTACAACGTCGCCGACGACCCCGTCGCCCGCAGCGTGCTCAGGAACACCGTGGCACCGGTGTTCGTCAACGCCGGCTCGTCCCGGCCATCCCCGTTCCAGTCACCCGCCAGGGGCTGGTCGTTGGCAACCCCGGCAGCAAAGGCCACCGTGCGATACCCATGCGCCTTGCCATCCGTCGCGGACACCAGCCCCATCACATACGTCATCGGCGACGAACCGGCACCACCCCTGACCACCGCGAGGTCGTCCACACCATCGCCGTTCCAATCACCCACCACCGGCAGATCACCATGCGCGACACCCTGACCGAAACTCACCGTCCGGTACGCCTTCGCCCCCGCAGACGTGTTGAGCGCCAACAAGAACTGCGTTCCCCGGTACACACCCACATCATCGACACCGTCGCCATTCCAGTCACCCACCACCGGCACGTCACCCCCGATGGTCGTGCCACGACCCCAGGTGGTCGTGCGGTACCGCGTCACCGCACCGTTCGCCGCCCTGGTCGCCAGCAGGAACTGCGTCCCTCGGTAGACCCCGACATCGTCACGCCCGTCACCGTTCCAGTCTCCCGTCACCGGAACGTCACCCCTGGTCAGGCCGTACCCCCACACCGACCGAGCACCTCCGACCAGGAACCCCGAATCAACGGCAGCCCCGACATCATCGACACCGTCGGCATTCCAGTCACCCGCCACCGCAGTTCCCGCCGGCTGAAGTGTCGAGTACCAGACTCCCGCTGCCCCCAACGCACGGTTCAACGGCATCGGATAGCGGTGCGCCCTCCCGCTGGAAGTGAGACTGAATTCCGAGAGGTCAGAGATGTCGTACGACTCAACTGGCGCGTCGGGCCAGCTGTAGCTCGTGCGCGTGGTCATCACTCCTCTGGCCAGCACCGGATTGATCGAGGTGACCACGGCAGTGAAGGCCGTGGTGGTTGTGGTGATGTGGGGCCCGTCAGGACAGACATCGCAGCTGAAGTCCTCGGAGTACTGGCTGTTACTCACGAAGTCGCCGATCGCGAGACTTCCGCTCCGGAGGATGGCCCTTGTCAGGGGCACCGAATCGGCGATCCCTGCCTGGTTCCAGGCTTCCCGGACGACCCGCCGCTCCCAGGCGTCAGGATCGCCGACGCTCGCGCCGATCGCGTACTGAAGGGCCCGACGCCCATACCGCTGGCCCCCGTCGACGTGCCGCTGGACAGCCGGCGCAGCGGCTGGGATCACTGGACGCTCGGCCATCGGAAGTGCCGCAGCAGCAACGGGCATCGGCGTTCCCACCCCGACCGAGACCATGAAGATGACGCCCAGCACCGACGTGAGATGACGAAATCGAATCTTCATGACCACTCCCCCAGTCCGGTGCGCGCCGTTGCGCTCCCCTGTGTCTATCGGCGCGCAGGTGCTGAGCGTTGCACCACGGTCAGGAAAAGTTGCCCGAGGGGACCGACTGCTCAGCGGGTCGGGTGGTGGACCGTGACGCCGCACGAGCCGAATGCGGCGATCTGAGCGGAACCACGGGGACGATGCCCCCGGTTCAGCTAGAGACGTCACCCGGAGGGACCGGCGATCCCGGGTGGGAGTACTTGACCGATTCCTCCTCCACGGCGTCTCTCGCCTGCTCCGATCCGACCGTATCCGCGGACCGGTCTCCCGGAGGCGTCCGTGCACCTGGGTGATGGGACTTCACGGTCTCCTCGGCGGCGGCGTCTCGGGCGTGCTCGGACGTGGCCGTTTCGTGGTCCTCGTCCCCGGGAGGCGTCGGCGCGCCGGGGTGACGGAACTTGACCGCCTCCTCGCCGGCAGCGTCCCTCGCGTGCTCGGACGGGGCCGAGTCGTCGTTCTCGTCCCCAGGCGGTGTCGGCGCACCGGGTTGGTGGAACTTCACCGCATCCTCAGCTGCAGGGTCCGCAGATCGATGCTCGGTGGGGGCGTTCGTCGGCTCTGACATGGTCCACGTTCCTTCATCGGCGAGGTGCCCACTGTCCGCCGGATCGGGCGGATGTGTCAACGAGCCGGTCAGCTCGTCGGCGCTGCCCCGGTGCTCGGAGCAGAACCAGGCGCCGACCCGGCAACCCGTTCGCGGATCAGCAGATCGCGCAGCTCGATCATCGCGTCCGCCACCACCCGCTCGTCGGCCGGCAGACGGGCCGTGCCGCCGGCCATCGACCAGTCGTCGACCGAGACGGAGACCTCCCGGCCACCCACCGGGAAGCGCGCGTCGATACGTCCCACATCCGACACGACGTTGGTCGGTTCCGGCGCGTCCGCCAGCACCCGTAGCAGCTCACCCACGCGGGCCGACTCCGGCTGCGTCAACGTGAAGCGACGCTCCGAGCCGTCGATGTCGTCCGCCAGCGCGACCTGGCCGTCACCGCGGACGGTGGCGGTGTGCTCGGCCTGCCGCCCGGCGATGGTCGAGCGCAGGTAGTGCAGCACGAGGACCTCAGCAGAGGGGTCCGTCGGCGTGCTGGAGGGCGAGGAAACAGCCGTGCTCGACGCCGCCGCCGGGGTGGCGCCAGGAGATGTCCCGGCGACCGCACTGCAGCCGGCCAACCCGAACGCGATCAACAGCACGAGCCAGCGGAACTTACGCAGCACCACGCGACGGATCATCGCGGTCCGACTGATCCTGCGGGCGGCGGGCTCCACAACGCCGAGGTGCCGTCCCGAGCAGGCTGCTCGGGGTGATCGGCGGAAACCACCGACCCCTTGCCGGATCTCTTGGCGCGCAGCAGTGCCAGATCCGCGCGGTGCAGTACGGACTCGACGTCGTCGGTCGGCAGTACCGCGGTGATCCCGACAGTGGCCGAGATCCCACCGTCGATCAGGTTCGCCGATTCCAGCCCGACCACGTGCAGCGCTGCACCGACGACCTCCAGGCCACGGTCCACCGTCAACCCGTCGAGCACGAGGACGAACTCGTCGCCGCCGTAGCGGTAGAGCGAATCGGGAGCGGCGAACCGGGCGTCCAGCGAGGCGACGAACGCGGTCAACACTGCGTCGCCTCCCTGGTGGGAGAGCCGGTCGTTGACCATCTTGAAGTCGTCGAGATCGAGATACGCGACGACCGTCGGGCGGCCGTCGACCGAGCAGTACTCGATGGCCGCCGTCACCCGCTCGTGCAGTGCGCGCCGGTTGCCGACACCGGTCAGCGGGTCGCGCATGGCCAGGCTGGCCGCACGCTGGGCGCGCACCACGGTGCGCGCCAGCTCGCACTGGGTGTCGAAGGAGCCCGCAGCCAGGCGGGCCCGATCGAGCCGCCACCTGACGCCCAGCCGGGAGGCCTCGGCCGCTGCCTGCTCCCGTTCGGCACCCGTGGCGTCGAAGCGCGAAGCGAGATGCTCCAACAGATAGGTGAGTGCTCCTGTCGCCCGAGGAGTGGCGGCGAAGGCCCGGACACACAACTCACGGGCACGATCCCGGCGTCGATCGTCCCCCACGGCCGTCGATCCCATCAGCAACCCGGCCACCAGCGTGCTGGCCACGTCCCAATTCCCTCGGGCCGCGAGGTTGATCGCCTCCTCGTACGCGCGATCGAGATTGTGTGTGTTCGGGTCGTCGATGGCTCGGATGGCGAGGCCGTAGCGCAGCAGTTCGATGTGCTCGGGAGCGATGAGACCGATTGCGGCCAGCTGTTCCGCCCCGGTCTCGAACATCGACCGGGCGTCCCGGATCAGGGATCGGACGTGCGTGGGGTCCCTGCGCTCGGCAGCGGCGGCGAAGGCGAGATCCAGCACGCTCTCGGCCTCGTTCATCAAGCTGACGCCCTGCAGTCGCTCGCTCCCAGCCAGATCGGCGAGCCGGCGGAGCTTGCGCTGCCACACTCTGGCCGGACCGTGCAGCATGCTCCGCATCATCGTGATGATCGCGCCGTTGAGCGCGTAGGCCAGCACCCGCGGATCGATGCCGGCGGGCAGGTCGGCCGCCAGCTCCTCGATCCGCACCAGGTCGAGCACAAGCGAATCCATCGGCCCGACGACCGTCTCGACGGTGGACACCGCGCGACGTGAGGTGGAGATGAGCAGCGCCCAGTCCTCGCGCTCACGGCCCTGCGTCTCTGCCTGCAGGGCATCAAGGGCCCCCTCGGCGTGCGCCATCCGGTGCTCGGAGAAGTCGCCCAGGAAGGTGAGCCAGAGGGCCCAGGCCCTGCGCCGGTCCCATCCGTCCTCGGCAGTCCAGTCCTCGCTCCCGTCGAGTCGCCGCATCCAGTCGTCGACGTTCCCGCTCGGGGTGATCTGGGCCTGCATCATCAGGGCATCGACGAGCGCTGCACTGCGTCCCATCCAGCACCTCCCCCAGCACGCATCCGGCCGGTCCCGACGACGACGGGAGCTTGATGTGACACGACCAGGTTACGTCCCGCTGCTGTGATCGCTGTCACCCGTCCGGATCTGTTTGGTCAGGCCAGGGCCGCCTTCACGGCGGCGGCGACGGCGCCCCCATCGGCGCGACCCACCGCGCGGGCATTCGCAGCCTTGATGACCAGCCCCATCTGCTTCATCGTCGGCCGTTCGGCAGCGTCACCCTGCACCTCGGCGACGGCCTCGGCGATCACCGCAGCCAGCTCATCGCCGGTGAGCGGTTGCGGCAGATATCGGGTCAGCACGCCGATCTCGGCCCGCTCCTGCTCGGCGAGCTCGGGACGACCGGCGCCGGCGTAGACCTCCGCCGATTCGGTCCGCTTCTTCACCTCGCGTTGCAGCACCCGGAGCACGTCGGCGTCGGAGAGGTCCTTGGCCTCCTTGCCGGCGACTTCCTCGTTGGTGACGGCCGTGATCGCCATCCGCAGGGTGCCCGTGGTCAGGGTGTCCCTGGCCTTCATCGAGGCGGTCAGGTCGGTACGCAGCTGCTGCTTGAGAATCGAGTCCACGTCGCCAGTATCTCCCGTTCGCGGACCTGACGGTCGGTTGCCGCCCACGTTCGCGGACCTGACGGTCGGTTGCCGCCCACGTTCGCGGACCTGACGGTCGGTTGCCGCCCACGTTCGCGGACCTGACGGTCGGTTGCCACCCACGCTCGCGGACCTGACGGTCGGTTGCCGCCCACGCTCGCGGACCTGACGGTCGGTTGCCGCCCACGTTCGCGGACCTGACGGTCGGTTGCCGCCCACGTTCGCGGACCTGACGGTCGGTTGCAGGGCACGCTCGCGGACCTGACGGTCGTTTGCAGGGCACGCTCGCGGACCTGACGGTCAGCTCGCACCAGCAGCTGCGTGGTCAGTGACCGGTTTCCAGCACACCCGATATCCGGCGCTCCAGCTGCAGGGCGGCCCGCTCGGGCACCAGCAGCACCCCTTCGAGCTCGCGTCGCGCATGCCGGTACGCACTCTGCCGCTCCGCTCGGGTGGCACTCTCGTCGTCGGCGACGGCTACCAACTTGCCGGCCCGAGCCATGGCCGACTGCTCAGCAGTCGAGTAGTCGGACCGACGGCGGCGCTGGGCCTCCCGCTCAGCGATCTCGAAGGCCACCCGGTAGGCGTTGACCGCGTCCCGGTACTCGACGAAGGTCGCGTGATCGGTGAGCTCGGCAGGATCGGCAGGGCGGAGGTCGTCGGCAACCACCCTGGCCCGATGGAAGTCGGCGGTCAGCGGCTCGCGGACGTTCGTCATCATCGGGAAGTCGATGATGGTCTGCAGGTTCGTCTCGTACTCGAACCATCGGCGGGTGACGTCGTCGTGGGTGGCCAGCACCCGGTCCATACCGCTCCGGGTGGCCTGCCGGGCTTCGACCTCGGCGGTGGCGGTGCCGTGGGTGATGCGCAGCATCTCGATCTTGTCCTGGCGGCGCTTCTCGCTGTAGCTGGAGAACCGGGACCACCAGCCGCCGGCGACGCCCATCAGCGGGAAGATCACCCACCAGTAACCCCAGATCCCGTGCACGACCCCCACGGTAGCCGCACCCGCTCGACCCGGACCCCGATCAGCGACGATTGGCCACGTCGTAGACCTCGCGCCGGGCGAGGCCGAACTCGCCGGCCACCCGATCAACCGCATCACGCTTGGACGAGCCCTTCGCCACCAGCTCGCCGATCCGCAGCCCGAGCTCGTCGTCGGAGGGGCGCTCGGCGGATCCGGTGCGGCCGGCGATCACCAGCGTCACCTCACCGCGCACGTCGTCGGCACCGGCGGTGAGCTCGGCCAGCGAACCGCGCCTGACGTCCTCGTACGTCTTCGTCAGCTCCCGACACAGGGCCGCCGGTCGATCGCCGCCGAAGGCCTCCACCATCGCGGCGAGGCATTCGGAGAGTCGGTGCACCGACTCGAAGAACACCATCGTGCGGCGCTCGGCTGCCAGTTCTGTCAGCGCTCGTCGGCGGTCACCCGGTTTGCGGGGCGGGAAGCCCTCGAAGGTGAACCGGTCGCTCGGCAGGCCGGACAGTGCGAGGGCGGTGAGCACCGCGCTGGGGCCGGGCACGCAGGTGACGTGGACCCCGGCCGAGGCCGCCGCGGCGACCAGCCGGTACCCGGGGTCGGACACTGCCGGCATCCCGGCATCGGTGACGAGCACGACCGTGTCGCCGTCGGCGATCCGCGCCAACAGGCCGGGGATGCGGGCCTGCTCCACCGATTCGTAGTACGACACGACGTCGACCTCGATCCGCAGACCGAGTTCCCCGGCCAGCCGGTACAGCCGTCGGGTGTCCTCGGCGGCGATCACGTCGGCACTCCGCAGCGCATCGATGAGACCGGGCGAGGCGTCGGTGATGCGCCCGAGCGGCGTGCCCGCCAGCACCAAGCGCCCTGTTCTCACCGTCCCACCCTACGATCGACCGCATGCAGCAGAGCGACCCCGGGACGGGGGCCACCACGGGGGGTGCCGACGAGCGATCTCCGGCCCTCGACGGGCCAGTGTCCCCAGCGGCCCGCGACGGGTCGTCGGCCAGCGAGGTCACCCCGGGTCGACGGCACCGCGCGCGCCGCGGCGCCACCGAGCCTGCGGTCGATCTCGCCGACGGCTCGCAGCGTCTCCGCGGCCCGAGCGCTGTCGCCGTGCTCGACCGTGAGGACGCACTTGGCGACGACACCGACGTGGTGCCGATCGGCGCCGTGCCCGCAGTCCGCCCACCCGTCACCCCGAAGCGGTTCCGTGCGCCGGCCGTCCCCACTGACACACTGCGCGGCTGGATGGTGACGCTGGTCCTGTCGGCCGTCGGCTGCGTCGTACGGTTCTGGAACCTCGGCATGGCGACCGACGTCGGGACGCCGATCTTCGACGAGAAGTACTACGCGCTCAACGCGTTCGAGGTCTGGCGGTTGGGCGGGATCGAGGAGAACCCCGCCTACGGGGTCGTCGTGCACCCGCCGCTGGGCAAACAGCTGATAGCGCTCGGCGAGATGCTGTTCGGCTACACGCCTTTCGGCTGGCGGTTCGCCTCCGCGGTCGCCGGCACGGTCTGCATCTTCGTGATCATCAGAGTTGCCCGGCGGCTCACCGGCTCGACGCTGCTGGGCGGCATCGCGGGCGTTCTGCTGATCTGCGACGGCGTCAGCCACGTCAACGCCCGGGTTGCCCTGTTGGACATCTTCCAGGAGATGTTCGTCCTGATCGCCTTCGCCTGCCTGATCGCCGACCGGGCCCAGGTGCGCAGCCGATTCGCGGCCGCGGCCCTGGCACCCAACGATCACCCCGGCGCTGCCACCAGGTTCGGCGCCAAGTTGGGTGCCCGCTGGTGGCGGTTCGGGGTCGGTCTGTCACTCGGTCTGGCGACGTCGATCAAGTGGTCCGGCGTCTACTGGATCGCGTTCTTCGGCGTGCTGTCGGTCGTCTGGGACATCACCGCCCGTCGGCAGTACGGCGTCCGCCGCCCCGTCGCCGGGGTGGTGCGCCGCGATCTGCTGCCCTCGCTCTGGTCGTACGTCGTGATCGGGATCGGTACCTACATCGCCTCCTGGTGGGCCTGGTTCGCATCCGAGTCGGCCTGGGCGCGGCACATCCTGGTCGCCGAGACCCAGACCTGGAACTCGGAGGGGCTCAAGAGCCTGGCCGGGGTCTGGCACAACTCGTTGTGGCAGTGGACCTGGAAGATGCTCGACTTCCATTCCTCACTGCTGTCCCCCGGTGCGCCGGGAGCCACCGACTCGAATCCGGCGGACCGTCACCCCTGGGAGTCCAAACCCTGGTCGTGGCCCATCGGCACCCGGCCCGTCCTGTACTACGCACCGGCCGACGCACCCGCTCCGGGCTGCGGCGACGGGCTGCAGAACTGCGTCCGCCGGATCTTCCTGATCGGCACCCCGGCGCTGTGGTGGATCGCACTGTTCGTCGCCGGCTGGGCGTTGTGGCGGGCGATCGGCCGGATGGACTGGCGCTATCTGGCCATCCTGGTCGGGTACGGCGCCGGCTACCTGCCCTGGTTCGCGAACCTCGACCGGCAGATGTACTTCTTCTACGCCACCCCGCTGGCCCCGTTCCTCGTGCTGGGAATCGTGCTGGTGCTCGGGGACGTATTGGGGAGCAGACGTTTCGGGGTGGAGAGACGCATGCTTTCGCTCGGTTTCGTCGCGCTGTACGTGGGGTTGGTGGTGGCGAACTTCATCTGGCTCTGGCCGATGCTGAACGGCGATCCGATGACCCAGGAGATGCTCAGGGCGCAGACCTGGTTGCCGTCCTGGGGCTGAGCTGCTGATCGCCCCTACCGGCTCAACCAGGGTTGAGGTCAAGGGATAGCGGACGTGGCGATCCTCGCGCGTGGCCTCGCCGGGCCCGCGGGTAGGGTCGAGGTGAAGGAAGTTCTTCCACCGCAACCAGTCGACGCCGCCGGATTCCACACCGCGGATCCGCGACCCGACATCTCCTGGAGGTCGCACCATGGCTGTGTACACCCTGCCCGATCTGCCCTACGACTTCGGCGCTCTCGAGCCGCACATCTCCGGCAAGATCATGGAGCTGCACCACGACAAGCACCACAACGCCTACGTCACCGGCGCCAACACCACCCTCGACAAGCTGGCCGAGGCCCGCGACAAGGACGCCTTCGGCGACGTGAACGGGCTTGAGAAGAGTCTCGCGTTCCACCTCGGCGGACACATCAACCACTCAATCTTCTGGAACAACCTGTCCCCCGCGGGTGGCGACAAGCCCGAGGGCGAGCTGGCCGCCGCGCTCGACGAGTTCTTCGGTTCGTTCGACGGCTTCCAGCGGCAGTTCACCGCCAACGCCAACGCCATCCAGGGCTCCGGCTGGTCGATCCTGGCCTGGGACACCCTCGGCCAGCGACTCAACGTGCTGCAGCTGTTCGACCAGCAGGGCAACATCCCGTTCGCCCAGGTCCCGATCGTGTTGCTGGACATGTGGGAGCACGCCTTCTACCTGGACTACCAGAACGTGAAGGCCGACTACGTCAAGGCGTGGTGGAACATCGTCAACTGGGCCGACGCGACCGAGCGCTTCACCCGTGCGCGCACCCAGACGGCGGGTCTCATCACCGGCTGAGCTGTTGCGCTGCAACGCTTCTCGGCGCGGCCATCCCTTTCTGGGGTGGCCGCGCCGTGCTGTTCCAGTGATCGAGCCGCTACCGCTCGTTGCTGGTGACGAGCGCTACCGCTGGCATCAGGGACGTACTTCTCGCCAGCGACAGCCCGTGACTCCAGCGACATCAGTTCCGCTGCGAAGCCTCACCGGGTCCGACTTCCAGCCGGGCGGCCAGCGCCAACGCGTTGCGCGGCGCGAAACCCTGGGCATCGTTGTCGAAGTAGACCCGGATCTGCCGGACCTCCGGGACCGACATCCAGCCCCGGATGCGGTCGACCCACCCGTCCAGCTCGGCGCCCGTGTAGTCGCTCGCATACAGCTCGCGGCTGCCGTGCAGGCGAAAATAGCCGAGATCGCTGACCGGCTGGTCGATCCACGGGAACCGGCCGGCGGTGTCGGCACAGACCACGGCGACACCGTGGCTGCGGCAGATCGCCAGGAACTCCTCAACCAGATAGCTCGGGTGACGCACCTCCAGGGCGTGGCGCATCGACAGATCGGGCACGTCCGTTGTCGCCACCGGATCGGTGTCCCAGCGATCGAACTTGGCGCGGTCCGCGTGCTGCGCCAAGTCGGCGGCGTCGCCGTGGGTGCGCGGGAGCAGACCGAGGAAGCGATCGATCCGGTCCGGGTGGAAGGGCAGTTGCGCCGGAAGTTGCCACAACACGGGGCCCAGCACGGGGCCGAGTATCAACAATCCCGAGCCGAAGAACGTCGCCAGCGGCTGCTCGACGTTGCTGAGCTTCTTCTGGTGGGTGATGAAGCGGCCGCCCTTGACGGCGAACTCGAAGTCGTCCGGAACGGTCTCGAGCCACGTCCGATAGCTCGAGGGACGCTGCAGCGAATAGAAGCTGCCGTTGATCTCGACGGTGTCCATCCGGCGCGAGAGGTGTGCGAGTTCCTCGCGCTGCCGCAGCCCTTCGGGATAGAACGCGCCATGGCGCCAGTGCGGGTACGTCCAGCCCGACGTCCCGATCCGGATCCGCGCGGCTCCGGCCATCAGCTCTGCCTGTCGCCGGCCTCGATGGCCGCCTCCAACCGTTCGAGCTTGCCGTCCAGCTCGCCGACGTGTCCGGGACGGATGTCGGCCTTCAGCACCAACGAAACCCGACCGGCATGCTTGCCGACTGCCTCGCAGGCTCGTCGGACGACGTCCATGCACTCGTCCCATTCACCCTCGATGGTGGTGAACATGGCGTCGGTGCGATTCGGCAGGCCGGATTCGCGGACGATCCGCACGGCATCCGCGACGGCATCGGCCACCGACTCGCCGGTACCGGACGGGGCGACGGAGAAGGCGATCAGCATGGCTCCACCGTACGGCGACGGCGCCCGCCGGGTGGGACCTGGTGGGACCGCTGTCTGGGTGCCCCCGGAGCGAGGAATCTCGCTGACAAGCGACCACCACAACCGCGAACCAGGCCCACAAACGACCGCCACATCCGCGAACCAGGCCGACAAACGACCGCCACGTCCGCGCACCTGCAGGTCGCTTGATCGGAATGCATCGTTCATTTGACCGATTCCAGATCAGGTGCCAGAGTGGAGCCCATGAACATCGACCCAGCAGCGCTCCCCTCTCCCGAGGGACAGTTGCGCGCCGCCGCACTGCGGGTCACCGCGCCACGGCTGGCCGTGCTCACCGCAGTGCGCTCCCTCCCGCACGCCCACGTCGAGACCATCGTGGCCGCCGTCCGCGCGAGCATCGGTGCGGTGTCCACCCAAGCCGTCTACGACGTGCTCAAGGCACTGACGACGGCCGGCCTGCTGCGGCGGATCGAACCCGCAGGCTCCGCCGCTCTGTACGAGACCCGGGTGGGTGACAACCACCACCACGTGATCTGCCGGTCGTGCGGCGCCGTGGCCGATGTCGACTGTGTCGTCGGCCATGCACCCTGCCTGGAACCGTCTGCGGCGCAAGGCTTCTCTGTCGACGAGGCAGAGGTGGTGTTCTGGGGGACCTGCGCCTCCTGCTCCGATCCCGCCGCGCAGCGGCCGGGCGTGCAATCAAACCATCCAGCGTGACCATCAGCCGGGACATCCGTCCCGGCAGCACCCAGAGGAGAGCACCCCTTGACCGACCTTCCGCAGGGCGCCGACGCGTCCGGATCCCAGACCTCGACCGGTGCGCCGACACCGAGCGATCGCAACTCCCTCACCGTCGGGGCGAACGGTCCGACGCTGCTGCACGACGTGCACCTCGTCGACCAGATGGCGCACTTCAACCGCGAGCGGGTGCCGGAGCGCAACGTGCATGCCAAGGGCGGCGGCGCTTTCGGCGAGTTCGAGACCACCGCCGATGTCAGCGCCTACACCAAGGCGGCGTTGTTCCAGCCCGGCGTGAAGACCGAGATGCTGGCCCGGTTCTCCACCGTGGCCGGGGAGCAGGGCAGCCCGGACACCTGGCGCGATCCCCGCGGGTTCTCGCTGAAGTTCTACACGTCCGAAGGCAACTACGACCTGGTCGGCAACAACACCCCGGTCTTCTTCATCCGGGACGCGATGAAGTTCCCGCACTTCATCCGCAGTCAGAAGCGACGCGGCGGTAGCGGGCTGCGCGACAACAACATGCAGTGGGACTTCTGGGGTCTCAACCCGGAGTCCGCCCACCAGGTGACCTACCTGATGGGTGACCGCGGGATCCCGCGCACCTGGCGGCACATGAACGGCTACGGCAGCCACACCTACCTATGGGTCAACGAGGCCGGCGACAAGCACTGGGTCAAGTACCATTTCCACACCCAGCAGGGCGTGGAGAGCCTGACCGGCGCGCAGGCCGAGGAGATCGCCGGTCGGGACGCCGATTTCCATCGTCGCGACCTGTTCCAGGCCATCGAGTCGGGCGAGCACCCGCGGTGGAAGCTGTCGGTCCAGGTGATGCCGTACGAGGTCGCGAAGACCTACCGCATCAACCCGTTCGACCTGACCAAGATCTGGCCGCACAGTGACTTCCCGCTGATCGAGCTCGGCGTGATGACGCTGAACCGCAACCCGGAGAACTTCTTCGCGCAGATCGAGCAGGCCGCCTTCGCGCCCAGTGCGCTGGTGCCGGGGATCGGTCTGTCGCCGGACAAGATGCTGCTCGGCCGGGCGTTCGCCTATGCCGACACCCAGCGCTACCGGATCGGCCCGAACTACTTGCAGCTGCCGGTGAACAAGCCGAAGGTCGAGACCAACAGCTACACCTTCGACGGACCGATGGCCTACGACCATGCAGGCGATGCCCCGAAGTACGCACCGAACACCGCCGGTCGACCGTTCTCCGACCTCACCGGTCCGGTGGAGGACAGCTGGGAGGTCGACGGTGAGATGACCCGCGAGGCATACACGCTGCGCGCCGATGACGACGACTTCTCGCAGGCCGGCGCTCTGGTCCGCAACGTCTGGAACGACCAGCAGCGCAACGACTTCGTCGCCACCGTCGCCGGACACCTGCTGGGCGGCGTCACCGGAGAGGTCCTGGAGCGCGCGTTCCAGTACTGGAAGAGCGTCGACGCCACCACCGGCGCTGCCATCGAGGCCGAGGTGAAGGCCGCCGCCGGCGCCCCGAACCCTGGCGGCGACCCGGTTGACGCAAAGGCTGAGGCAAACGGGGCCGTGCGGGAGACCGCAACCCACGCAGCCCACTGACCGATCCCCACCTGAACCACCCGCACAACCCATCAGCGGCCCCCGTCGAGCTCCGGCTCGGCGGGGGCCGCTGGGGCACCGGCTGACCGAGCGGCGCAACCCGCCGGCGATCGAGCAACAAGGGAGTCGAGATCCCGCTGCGCTCCGCGCGGTCGGGTCCGCATCGTTCCGCCTGGCTCCCCGGACACCCCGCCGACCCCGAAGCGGCGTGGCGAACCCGATCCAGCGCATTCAGGGCACACTGCAGGTATGACACTGAAGATCTCTGGTTACGCCCACGTCCGCCTGACCGTCACCGACATCGATGTCTCCCGGAAGTTCTACGACGACGTCTTCGGACTGCCGATCGCGATGGAGCTGCCCGCCGACGCCGATGACCAGACCCGGGAACAGCTCGCGTTCCTCTTCGGTGGAGTGATCTACCAGCTGCCCAACGGCAGCTTGATGGGACTGCGGCCGGTCGCTCCCGCCGGCTCGCGGTTCGACGAGGACAACGTCGGGATGGATCACCTCAGCTTCTGGGTCGACTCCACCGCTCAGCTGGACGAGTCGATCAAGACGCTCGACGCCCTGGGCGTCGCGCACGGCGGGATCAAGGACGGCGGCGCTGCCCTCTTCCTCGAGTTCCGCGACCCCGACAACATCGCTTTGGAGCTGTGGGCTCCGAAGAGCTGACGGAAGCGATCGGTTCGGCGCGCGGACCGGCTCAGGCCTTGACCGCGCGCCGGACGGCCGGCTCGATGTAGATCACCCGGGCGTCGCTGACTGCGGCCCGAATGCGGGTCTCGATGGCATCGATGGCATCGGCCACCTCGCCAACGGTCTCGGTGGCGAGAACCGCCACCTTCACCGCGACCAGCAACTCCTCGGGCCCGAGGTACAGAGTCTTCATGTGAATGACGCTCTCCACCTCGTGCCCGGCGGTGATCGCGTCGGCGATCTTCCGGACGTCCGCCGGGGTGGCGCCCTCACCGATCAGCAGCGACTTCACCTCGACACCCAGCAACAGCGCGACACCGATCAGCAGCACGCCGATGGCGATGGTGCCGGCGCCGTCCCAGACGCCGTCGCCGGTGATCACCGCGACCGAGACACCGGCGAGCGCCAGCGCGAGACCGGTCAGCGCGGCGATGTCCTCCAGCACGATCACCGGCAGTTCCGGTGACTTGTGGCGGCGCACGAACGTCAGGATCGAGATGTTCTCTCGGTACGGCGCGGACTCGCGCAGCGCGGTGCGCAGCGAGAACGACTCCAGCACGATCGAGACCAGCAGCACTGTGATCGGCAGCCAGGCCTTGGTGATCGGCTCGGGATGCTGGATCTTGTGCACACCCTCGTAGATGGCGAACATGCCGCCGACGGTGAACAGGATGATCGCGACCATGAAGGCGTAGACGTACCGCTCGCGGCCGTAGCCGAAGGGGTGTTCCGGCGTCGCAGCGCGTTTCGCCCGCTTCCCGCCGATCAGCAGCAACACCTGGTTGCCGGCATCCGCGAGCGAGTGCACCGATTCGGCCAGCATCGACGATGCCCCGGAGATCAGGAACGCCACGAACTTCGTCACGGCGATCCCGGTGTTGGCCAGCAGGGCGGCGATGATCGCCTTGTTCCCACCCTCGGTGCTCATGTGTGCCCGTCCCGTCCTGGTCGCTGATCCGAGGAGCACCTTAGCCCGGCCCGACCACCGCATCGGTCGATGCGGACGCGCATCACTCCGGCAGCATCGGAACTCGCCACCGCCCTCGTTCGTTCCCGCACCAGGCGGACCTCCGGTCCGCAGGGAGCTCGATGCCCGCGCACTAGACTCGACCCCGAACCCATCTCGAGACGGAGGCGCCGATGCCCACCCAGACCGACCGGTCCCAGTACGACGGGGATTCCCGTTCGACCTCAGTCCCGGCACCGGCCTCGGTGGTGGATCGCCCTGTGTCGTTCGGGGTGATGTTCGCGGATCGGGTTGCCGCGACCCCGAACCGTCCGGCGTTCAAGTACCCGTCGGGCGGCGATGCGTGGGACACGATCACCTGGCACCAGACGGCAGACCGCACCTACGCCATCGCGGCCGGTCTGGTCTCACTCGGTGTCGAACTCGAGGAACGGGTCGCGATCGCCGCGTCCACCCGCATCGAATGGATCCTCGCGGACCTGGCGATCATGTGTGCGGGTGCCGCCACCACGACCGTGTACCCGGCCACCCACGCGGAGGACGTCGAGTACATCCTGGCCGACTCGGGTTCCCGCGTCGTGTTCACCGAGAGCGCCGAGCAGACCACCAAGGTGTTGCAGTCCTCGGTACCGGACGTCATCGCGATCGTGCAGTTCGACGGGGTCCCTGCCACGGACACGGCGATCCCGGTGATGTCGCTGAAGCAGTTGCAGGACAAGGGGAACGCACTGCTGGCGCAACAACCGACGGTGATCTCCGACCGGATCGCGGCTGTCGCCGCCGAGCACCTCGCGACGCTGATCTACACCTCGGGCACCACCGGCCGCCCCAAGGGTGTCCGCCTCGTGCACGACAACTGGGCCTACGAGGCCACCGCCATCGAAGCGTTGGGCATCCTGCGGCCGGACGACACCCAGTACCTGTGGCTGCCGCTGTCGCACGTGCTCGGCAAGGTGCTGATCGTCGCCCAGATCCGGATCGGCTTCCTCACCGCTGTCGACGGCAACCTGGACAAGATCGTCGAGAACCTGTCCGTGGTGAAACCCGCCTGGATGGGCGGCGCCCCGCGCATCTTCGAGAAGGTGCGCAACAAGGTGACGCTCACCGCGCAGGGCGGCGGCGGACTGAAGGCGAAGATCTTCAACTGGGCGTTCGACACCGGTATCGCCGTCTCCCGGCTGAAGCAGCAGGGCAAGCAACCCAACGGTCTGCTCAAGGTCAAGTACGGCATCGCCGACAAGCTGGTGTTCTCGACGATCAAGTCGATCCTCGGTGGCAACGCCCGGTTCTTCGTCTCCGGGTCCGCGCCGTTGTCGCCGGAGGTCGCCGAGTGGTTCGACGCCGCGGGGATCCCGGTCCTGGAGGGCTACGGCCTCACCGAGTCCAGCGCATTCTCCTTCGTGAACCTGCCGCACGACAACAGGATCGGGACGGTGGGCCCGCCCGGACCGGGCACCGAGGTGCGAATCGCCGCCGACGGCGAGATCCTGCTCCGCGGCCCGGGCATCATGCGCGGCTACCACCACAACGAGGAAGCCACCGGGGAGGTGCTCTCCGCAGACGGCTGGCTGTCCACCGGCGACATCGGTGAGATTCGTGACGGCTACCTCAAGATCACCGACCGCAAGAAGGATCTGATCAAGACCTCCGGCGGCAAATACGTTGCGCCGCAAAAGGTCGAGGGCATCTTCAAAGCGCTTTGCCCCTACATCAGCCAGATCGTGTTGCACGGCGACGGGCGCAGGTTCGTCTCCGCGCTCGTCACGCTCGACGAGGAGGCCATCGCCGGTTGGGCCGAGAAGAACGGGCTGACCGGGAAGTCCGTCGAGGAGATCGCCGGCTCCGATCAGGTGCGCACCCTCATCTCCGGGTACGTCGACGAGTTGAACTCCAAGTTGGAGCGCTGGGAGACGGTGAAGAAGTTCGCCATCCTGCCCCGCGACCTCAGCGTCGACTCCGGCGAGCTGACCCCGTCGATGAAGGTGCGCCGCAAGAAAGTCATCACCGCGCACCGGGAGATCCTGGACGGCTTCTACACCGACTGAGCTCCGGTGGTCGGTCGGGCGCAGCGACGGTGGTCGAGCGAGGAACGAGTCGGGACCCATCTGTTCGATGCCAGGTCGTGTCCAGACGAGATCTCGACGCGCTCGTTCCTCGCTTGCTCGATCACCGGATTGGTCGGTGGACGAGCGACGGAGGAGTCGAGACCCGCCAGACACCAGAACAGCTGCGGCACATCAGATCTCGACGCGCTCGTTCCTCGCTTGCTCGATCACCGGATTGGTCGGTGGTCGAGCGGGCGCAGCGACGGTGGTCGAGCGAGGAACGAGTCGAGACCCCATCTGTTCGATGCCAGGTCGTGTCGTGACGGGATCTCGACGCGCTCGTTCCTCGCTCGCTCGATCGCCGAAGATCTTCTCAGCGGTCCGCACCACCAGGGGCCGCGGATGAGGGCGATGCGCAGCCCTCTGCAGCGATGGGCGCGCCGGTGAGCCTGCGAACCGGCGCGCCCGAGCGAAGCCTGCGGAGCAGCGTCCTCATCCGCGGCACCTGGGATCAGTACTTGGCGAACGGGATGTTCCAGTCGCCGAAACCGTCCCACGGCTGGAGCGCCGGGCCGTTGGAGTTGATCACCTTCACGGTGTCGCCCGGGTAGGAGTACTTCTGGTACCACTCCGCCAGCGCGTCGGTCACGTTGATGCAACCGTGCGAGACGTTGTCCTTGCCCTGCGCGTACTCCGACCACGGGGCGCCGTGGACGAAGATGCCGCCGCTGGAGACGCGGGTCGCCCACTTGACCTTGGTCCGGTAGGCACCCGCGCCGCGCAGACCCCAGGTCGAGGAGTCCATGACGTGCGTCGGGAGCTTCTGGGTGACCACGTAGATGCCGTTGGGTGTCGGGTACTTGTCGTTCCCCAGCGACACCTTCATCTCCCGCACCAGTCGGCCGCCCGAGTACACCGACATCAGGTGGGTGCGCGCGTTGACGACCGAGCGCACGTCGCGGATCACGTTGAACGTCAGCAGCCGGTCCTCGGCTCCGTAGCCACCGGGGGTGAGCTGCTTGCCGTAGATCTCGGCGGCAACGGTGACGCGGGTGTTCGCCTTCCACATCGTCGCCGGCCGCCAGCGCACCACTGTCGAGGAGTACCAACGGAAGGCGCCGCCCTGCTTGCTGGTCGACGTCACCGAGATCTGGCTCTCGACGGAGCGTCGCGCACTGTCGGCGATCGGCCGGCTGAAGGTGATCTCGATCGGCTGACCGGTGCCCACCAGGGCGCCCTGGTTCGGGGTGATGGACGTGGTGATCTTGGCCTTCGGACGCACGGTCACGAAGGTGGAGGTGGTGACGGCCGCACGGCCGCCCGCGCTCTTCGTCCCGATCTGGACGGTGTAACGCCGCTCGAAGCCCAGCTCCGGGATCAGCGCGTAGCTGCTCTTGTTGATCTTGAACTGGTGGAAGACGACCTTTCCGTCCGGGTTGATGATCTTGAGATGGGTGATCACGCCGCCGGTCGCGCGCGCGGTGATCCGCGCCAACGGGTCGACCTTGGTCGCACCGTTGCCCGGTGTCACGGAAACAATGGCCGCCGGAACGACGGCTGGTGAGGTCGAAGACGGAGCCGAGGACGGAGCCGAGGACGGGGCAGATGACGGGGCCGAGGACGGAGCCGAGGACGGAGCCGAGGACGGGGCAGATGACGGCGCGGAGGAGGGGCCCGAAGAGCCCGAAGAAGGCTTCGGCGACCCGGAACCCGCCGATCCCGACGACGACGAGCCCGCGCCTGCCGAACTGCTACCGGTGGTGGTCAGGTCGACCGGCTCCCGGGACGGGTCGCCCGCCGGCTTGGCGGACTCCCCCGGCGCCTGCACGACGATCCTGCCGGCGGAGGAGGTGCTCGAGCCGACCGTCACCTGCGCACCGGTGGTCCCGGCACTGCCGGAGGCCGGCTGCGATCCGGTGGGCCCGGTGGCGGAACCGTCGCCCGCCGTGGTCAGCACGGTCACCGCCGGCTGCGCAGCTCCGGTGGTGCACCCGGACACCAGCAGCACCAGGGCCGTCAGTGCAGCGGCGCCGCGCGCGAGGGGTACCGCTGGATGACGCCGGCCGGGAACTTCGGATCGGGAACTCATCTCCCCAGTGTCCTGACCAGCAGCGCGCAGTTCGAGCGCATCGCCCGGAGCGGCGGCACTTTGTCACCCCTTCGTAACCGCATCGGCCGGTTGTCGGAGTGTCGTGCGGGCGTGTCGTCCGGTTCGTCCCCGGCCACGGGCGTCGAACAAGTCCCCGGTGCTACGCGCGCCGGCTCAGCCGAGGGCGGCGGCCAGCTGCTCGATCAGCTCGGGACCCACCCGACAGCACCCGCCCACCAGCCGCGCGCCGCCGGCCGACCAGGTCCGCAGCACAGCTGCGTCGATCGTGGCGTCGCCGTACCAACTCCGGGCAGCACAGTCCCAGAGCTCGCCGCTGTTCGGGTAACAGACCAGCGGCAGCGCGGTGCCGTCCGCGGCGGCCAGCAGACCGGCGACGTCCCGCGGGTCCACGCAGTTGACGCCGACGGCAATCACCTCGGGCACCTCGGAAGCGGCTCGGAACGACTCGTCCAGCGGTTCATCGGCCCGGGTCCGGGCGATGCGGCGTTCGGCGTCGGGAGCGTCTCCCCCCGGCGCCACCAGGACGCCGGTGAGGCTCAGCCAGACCGGGATCCCGGTGCCCTCGATCTCCCGCAGCAGCGCGTCCGCCTCGGCGGCGCTGGGAATCGTCTCGACGGCGAGCACGTCGGCCAGACCGTCGGCGACGATCTCGCACAGCACCTGCAGGCGGTCGTGGTGCCAGCGACGCAACTCGTCGACGGTGAGCCCGTAGTCGCCCCGGTACTCCGATCCGTCGGCCAGTGCGGCTCCGTAAGGACCGACCGAAACAGCGACGAACGCCGGCCGCCCGGTGCGGTCCCGGTGGTCACGACGTGCGCGGTCGGCGACCTCGCCGCTCGCCCGCATCAGCGCGACGGCGCCATCCCGGTCGATCCCGGCATGCGCGAAACCGTCGAAGGACGCCTGGTAGGACGCGGTGGTGGCGACCTCCGCGCCTGCGTCGAAGAACTCCCGGTGGGCGCGTCCGATCGCGTCCGGATCGTCGTGCAGCAATCGGGCGGACCACAGTTGCGACGTCAGGTCGTGTCCGTGTCGCTCCAGCAGGGTGGCGAGGCCACCGTCCAGCACGAGGTTCCCGCCGGCGGCGATCGCGGCAGGCAGGGATGCTCCGGTCTCCATGCCGGACGACTCTGCCACCGGCGGCATCGGCCACCCATGGCAGGTCTGCGGAACCAGCGGCTCAGGAGGCGAGCCGGGCCCCCAGGGTGTCGTCGTTGCCGATCGGGCTGGCGCCGAACCGCCAGGTACCGACCTGGTACGTGCCGGTCGGCAGCGCGCGACCGCCCGGTGCCCAGAGCGGCTGCCAGATCAGCGCGCCGGTCGCGACGGGACCGGCATTCGCCGGTGAGCCGGGTCGCCAGTGCGCTGCGGGAGATCAGGGACGTGTCACCCGATGCAGTTCGGCGAGCAGCGTGACCCAGGTCTGCGGATCGACCTCGTACGGCGCGTAGAACGACAACCGGGACAGCACGCCCCGATACCGGGACACGAGCTCCCGAGCCACCGTCGGCGCGTCACCGATGACCGCGAAGGCCTCCACCATCTCGTCGGTGATGAGGCCGGCCATCTCGTCCCACTGGCCACGCTTCGATGCGGCGTAGAGCTTCTCCTGGACACCGCCCCAGCCGTGCACCTCCAGCACCGGCAGGTAGGCGGGCGTCGAACCGTAGAACGCGATCCGCTTGCGCACCCCCGCAGCGGCGGCATCCAGGGCTGCCTGGTCGTCGCCGATCACCACGAACGCGGGCATCGAGATACCGAGGTCGAGCACACTGCCGGCCGGCCGCCCGGCGGTCGCCCGGCCGCGCTGCAGAGCCGGGATCGTGACCTCCTCCAGGTACTTCCGGGTGGTGAAGCCGTGCGCGAGAAAGGCGTCGGCCACCTCGCCGGCGACCTCCGTCATCAGCGGTCCGACCCCGGCGAGCGCGATCGGCGGCGCCCCCCAAGGGTTCTTGGGGGGCGTGAAGAACGGCGTCATCAGGGTGTGGGTGTAGAACTCGCCGCGGAACTGCAGCCGTTCGCCGGTCTCCCAGGCGGACCAGATCGCCCTGGTCGCCCGAATGAACTCCCGCATGCGTGCCGCAGGCCTGGACCACGGCATGCTGAAGCGCTTCTCGATGTGGGCCTGGATCTGGGAGCCGAGGCCGAGGGTGAACCTGCCCCGGCTGAGCTGCTGCACGTCGTTGGCCGACATGGCCACCGTCATCGGCGTGCGAGCGAACGCGACGGCGATGCCGGTGGCGATCTGGATGTCGTTCGTCGCCCGGGCGGCCAGCGCAGCGGCGATGAAGGGGTCGCAGTTGGTCTCCGGCACCTGGAACCCGGCATAACCCTGCTCCTCGGCCGCGGCGGCCAGCCCCTCCACCAGGTCCAGTCCCGGCAACCCGTCGCTGCCCTGGTCGACCAGCAGGACGGGTTCCGCGGGGGCGCTCATGACGTGCAGTCAATCATGTGGATTGCCGCCCTCGGCCGGGTCCGGGAGGCCCGGCATAGGCCTGGGCGATCGCCATCCAGTCGCGGGCAGCGCCGTCGGTGGCCCGCAGGGCGGTGTCGGCGAACGCGCGCCGCTGGGTGGCCACCAGCGCGAAATCGACTGCGCTGCCGACGATCCGCTGCTCGGCGTCCTCCGGTCCCCAGCGCAGGATGGTGCCGTCGACGCCGGTCAGCTCGGTCCTGATCGCATCGCTCGGCGGTGTGCGGTCGCGGTTGGCGTAGCTGAAGGTGCGGGTCAGCACGCCGAGGTGGCAGACATGGTGGACGCGGGTGGTCGGCACCCGTTCCACGCCGAGCGTGTCGGCGATGTCCTGGCCGTGCGCCCAGGTCTCCATCAGCCGCGCGGTGACGGACGAGGCCGCACTCATCGGCGGACCGAACCACGGCGCTCGCTGCCGGGGGCCGCGGCCCGAGAACACGTCGAGCAGAGTGCTGCGAGATCGGTGGTACCACGTCAGAAGCGTTGCACTGCCGGAGTTCCGCCGATCGAAGCTGATGGCATCGATCCAGCCCGGCCCACCGGCAACCAACTCTGCCGCGGCCGTCCCGAACGCCTGCTCGTCGTGGGCGGCGAGCACCGCCAGGTCGTCGAAGAAGGCGAGATGCACGATCTGGTCACGGATCTGCCAACCCTCCGCGGGAGTCGGCCACTGCCACTGCTCGTCGGTCAGACCGTCGATGAGCGAGCACAGCTCGTCGTGCTCGGCCCGCAGGTCGTCCAGCAGCGCTCGGTAGTCGTCGTCGTTCATTCGGCACCGCCTCTCTCGCAGGCCATGATCATCCACGCAACGCCTGTGGACGACCTGCAGGACTGGTGCGCCGGTGACGCAGATCGGCCCCGCAATCCCCCTTCCCGCAGGACGCCCTGCAGGAACGGAGATCGCGGGACCACTTCCCGTCACTCACCGCGCCGTGCCACGTCGGCGGTCTGGGCAGCGGATCGCCACACCGACGGAACGGGCCCGGTCCTTGCCGGAGGATCGGTCCAGTTCGACAGTGCCGGCTCAGCTCAGCTGGGCAGGCTCTCGGTCAATTGCGGCGCGACCTCGAACAGGTCACCCACCACCCCGAAGTCGGCGATCTCGAAGATCGGGGCGTCCGGATCCTTGTTGACGGCGACGATGGTCTTGCTCGTCTGCATGCCGGCGCGGTGCTGGATGGCGCCGGAGATCCCCAGCGCGACATACAGCTGGGGCGAGACGGCGGTACCGGTCTGGCCCACCTGGAACTGCGGCGGGTAGTAGCCGGAATCGACCGCAGCACGGGAGGCACCGACTGCGGCGCCGAGCTTGTCCGCCAGGGTTTCCACCACGGAGAACTTGTCGGCCGAGCCAACTCCGCGACCGCCGGAGACGACCTTCTGCGCCGCACCCAGTTCGGGGCGATCACCGGTCGGCTCCAGGTGCACGGCCTTGACAGTCGTACCGGTTGCGACGTCGACCGAGAAGTCGATGGTGGTCACGGCGCCGTCCGCGGGCGCCGCTGCACCGTCGATGGCGTTGGCCCGTACCGAGATCACCGGGATACCGCGGGTCACCTTGTACCGCATGGTGTATTCGTCGCCGAGTACCGACTGGGTCGCGACGACGGCGCCGTCGACGAGCTCGAGCGCGATGGCGTCGGTGAGCACACCCGACTCCAGGCGCACCGCCAGCCGGCCGGCGATCTCCCGACCGTCGACGGTCGGCGGGACGAGGATCGCCACAACGTCGTCAGCAGCTGCGGCCGCGGCTTGCAAGGCGGCCACCTCGGGGGTGATCAACAAGGTCTCGGCGTCGTCCGACTCGGCGACGAAGACCTTGGCAGCACCCGCTTCGGCCAGCGGAGCGGTCAGCGCGGCGGCGCTGCCGGGCTTGCCGACGACGACGGCAACGGGGGTACCGATAGTGGCTGCAGCGGCCAACAGCTTGCCGGCGGAACTGTGCAGCTCGCCGCCGAGGTGGTCGACGAGAACGAGAACGTCACTCATGGGGCACTACCTTTCCTGTCCGCTGATCGAGCGAACGCAGTGAGTCGAGATCAAGGACGAAGAACGAAGGTCAGACCAGCCGCTGGGCGGCCAGGTACTCGGCAATCGCCTTGCCTGCGTTGCCGTCGTCGGTGATCTTCTGCCCGGCGCTGCGCGGCGGACGCGGGATTCCGTCGACCACCTGGGTCGAGGCACCGGCCAGGCCGACGGTCGCGAGGTCGAGCCCGAGGTCGGCGGCTGACAGCGTGGTCACCGGCTTCTTCTTGGCCGACATGATGCCCTTGAAGTTCGGGTAGCGCGGTTCACCGACCTTCTCGTTGACCGAGACGACGGCCGGCAGCGATGCGGTCACCTCGCTGTAGCCGGCGTCCATCACCCGCTCTGCGGTGATGGTGGTGCCGTCGATCTCGATCGTCCGGACGGAGGTGACCGCCGGCAGTCCGAGACGCTCGGCCAGCATGGCGGGCACCGAGCCGGTGCGACCGTCGGTGGCTTCGTTGCCGGTGATGATGAGATCGACCGACAGGGTCGCCAGTGCCGCGGCCAGCGCTGCGGAAGTGCCGAGCGCGTCGGAGCCGGCGAGTCCGTCATCGACGATGTGCACGGCCTTGTCCGCACCCATCGCGAGTCCCTTGCGCAGCACGTCGGTGGCCGAGGCCGGTCCGAGCGTGACGACGGTGACCTCACCGCCGTGCTTCTCCTTGAGCTGCAGGGCGATCTCGACGCCCTTGGTGTCGATCTCGTCGATCACCTGATCGGATGCTGCGCGGTCCTGGACCCAGGTGTCGGTGGTCAGCTTGCGGACCCCGTAGGTGTCGGGGACCTGCTTGACGAGAACAGCGATATCCATGAGGTTCTTCGCTCCTTTGCGCGATCGTGCGTCGCCTTCGTTGTTACTGGTCGGTAGGCAGTTGGTGCAAGCAGGCTGGCTGTGCGTTCCCTCACCCACGCTGCGAGGGATTGCACGGGAGTCACTCGTGGGTGAAGGTGGCCGGACGCTTCTCGACGAAGGCCGCCATCCCTTCCTTCTGATCGTGCGTGGCGAACGTGGCGTGGAAGACGCGGCGCTCCAGCCGGAGACCCTCCGCCAGGGTCGTCTCGAATGCTCCGTTCACGACCTCCTTCGCCATCGCAGCGATCGGCCCGCTGTAGGAGGCAATGGTGGTGGCGGTGGCCAGCGCGTCGTCCAGCAGATCGGCGACCGGCACGATGCGGGCGACGAGCCCGGCCCGCTCGGCCTCCTCCGCCTTCATGGTCCGGCCGGTGAGGATGAGCTCCATCGCCTTGGCCTTGCCGATCGCCCGGGTCAGGCGCTGGGAGCCGCCGATCCCAGGGATGACGCCCAGCTTGATCTCCGGCTGCCCGAAGACCGCGGTGTCGGAGGCCAGGATGAAGTCACACATCATCGCCAGCTCGCAGCCACCGCCGAGGGCATACCCGGACACGGCAGCGATGATCGGCGTCCGTAGTCGGGTGAGGTCGTCCCACCGTCCGAACAGGTCATCGGTGTAGACCTCCGGATACCCCAACGGCTGCATCTCCTTGATGTCCGCGCCGGCCGCGAAGGCCTTCTCGGAGCCGGTGATGACGATGGCGCCGATGTCCGGGTCCGCGTCGAAAGCCGCTGCGGCACTGACGACCTCGTGCATGAGGCGGCTGTTGAGCGCATTGAGCGCCTTCGGGCGATCCAGGGTGATCAGACCGACCCGGGCCGCTTTATCAGGTCGGCTCACGGTGATGGTCTCGAAGTCGTTGGGGGGCAATTCGGTCTCGGACACGATCCTCCTCGGGTTCTTCTCACTGATCTCTTCGGCCACGCCCGTCCTGCGACGGGCCCGGGTCAGCGGGTCGGGATCAGACTGCGGGCGATGACGACCTGCATGATCTCGTTCGTACCTTCGAGGATCTGGTGCACGCGCAGGTCGCGGACAATCTTCTCGATGCCGTACTCGGCCAGATAACCGTAGCCACCGTGGATCTGCAGCGCAGCGTTGGCCACCTCGAACCCACTGTCGGTGGCGAACTTCTTGGCCATCGCGCAGAGGGCCACCTTGTCCGGGTGGTTGCTGTCCAGCATCTCAGCGGCCCGGTACAGCAGCAGCTGAGCTGCTTCGAGCTTGGTCGCCATGTCCGCGAGGGTGAACTGGATGCTCTGCAGGCGGTCGATCGGCGCACCGAACGCCTCGCGTTCGGAGGCGTACCGCAGGGCTGCTTCGAAGGCGCCGCGAGCCCCGCCGAGCGAGGACGCTGCGATGTTCAACCGGCCGCCGTTGAGACCACTCATCGCGATCTTGAAGCCCTGCCCCTCCACGCCGATCAGGGCGCTCACCGGGATCCGGCAGTCCTGCATGATCACCTGGCGGGTCGGCTGGCAGTTCCAGCCCATCTTGTGTTCGTTGGGCCCGAACGAGAGGCCCGCGGCGCCGTCCTCGACGATGAATGCGCTGATCCCCCTGGCACCGTCGTCGGAGGTCCTGGCCATCACCAGGTAGACCTGGGTCGAGCCGGCGCCGGAGATGAACTGCTTCACTCCGTTGAGCACGTAGTGGTCGCCGTCGCGGACCGCGCGGGTGCTGAGCGCCGCGGCATCGGAGCCGGCCCCCGGCTCGGTGAGGCAGTAGGACCCGAGCGACTGCATCGCGGACATCGCCGGTAGGTATTTGGCCTGCTGCTCCTCGTTGCCGAAGGCGTCGATCATCCACGCGACCATGTTGTGGATCGAGATGTAGGAGGCCAGTGCCGGATCACCGGTCGCGAGCGCTTCGATGATGAGCGCCGCATCGAGCCGGCTCAGTCCCGATCCGCCCGACGACTCGCGGACGTACATCCCGCCCATCCCCAGCTCGCCGGCCTTCGCCAGGACGTCCACCGGGAAGTGCTTGGTGCGATCCCACTCGGCGGCATTCGGCACCAGGAACTCGGCAGAGAACTGACGGGCCACGGCGCGCAGCTCGCGCTGGTCGGCGGTGAGATCGAACACGGGGTCCTCCGTTGGTCCAGTGATGAGGTCGGACCCCGCGGATACGCGGAGATCCAACTGTTGGACATCCTACTATTTCTGGGACCAGGTGGCGGCGGGTCGCGGATCGATCCCGTCACACCGCAGGCCCAGCCGTCGGCGCGGGTGGGCAGCGCAGGGGAACAGGCACGCCTGCTGCCGATCGCCGTCCGGGCGCGCAGCAGTCCCGAACCACCCCCTGACGCCTGTTGAACACTTCTGGGCGCCGCTGCGTATCCACATCCGAGCACCTATGTCCGGAACACCTCCGGAGACGTCGACCCACCCGGAGGAGGGCGAGCATGCGTGTCCGCAGCATCCTGCGCGCCCAGGCCGCCGGCTCCCGGCTCGATGACCCGCAGGCCCTCCGCGCGGCCTACGACGCGCACGGCAGTGAGCTGTACCGCTTCGCCCGCCGCCAACTGGGCGACGACGGAGCCGCCCAGGACGTCGTCCAGGAAGTGTTCCTCCGGGCCTGGCGCTCGTCGTCGTCGTTCGATCCCGAGGTTGCCAGCCTGCGCGTCTGGCTCTACGCCATCGCCCGGAACGCGGTGATCGACGAAGCGCGCCGGCGCTCGGTGCGTCCGATCAGCGCCGACACCCCGATCGACGACCAGGTCGCCTCCACCCTGCGGATCGACGATCTCGTCCTGGACAGGTGGATCGTCGAGGAAGCGCTGCGCAAGATCAGCCCCGAGCACCGGGCCGTGATCGTCGAGGTCCACCTCCGCGGCCGGTCCGCGAGCGAAGTGGCCGGAGAATGGGGCGTTCCGCCCGGCACGATCCGCTCGCGGGTGTTCTATGCACTGAAGTCCTTGAAGCTGGCAATGGACGAGATGGGAGTCGAGCCGTGAACGAGAGCACCCACCGTGCGCTGAGGGAGTCGCTCGGCTGGCTGGCGCTGGGACGCGTCGACGACGCCGAGCGCGCGCGTATCGAAGCCCACCTCGACGGCTGCACCGCATGCCGCGCGGAGCTCGCCGATCTGCAGGCCACGACCCGCCGACTCGAGCTCGTCGATGTCGATCGTCTCGAGGAACTGCCGGCTCCCCCGGCGGACCTGGGGGATCGGGTCATCGCCGCGGCCCTGCGCTCCGGCAGTCCCCGTCGTCGAACAGGCTGGCTGGTGGCGGCTGCGGCCGCCGTCGTACTCGGGCTCGGCGGGGTCGGCGGCTGGCTCCTCCGACCGGTGCCGGCAACGGTGGCAGTCCCGCTCGAACTGGTCGCCGTGACATCGAACGATGATGCCGTGCGAGCGAGCGCCGAACTCATCCCGCACACCTGGGGGGTCGAGATCCAGCTCACCGCAACAGGTTTTTCCTCCGGAGAACGCTACACCGTTGAGGTGCTCTCGGCCGACGGCACGCGTCCTGGTGCCGGAGCCTTCATCGGCGTGGGCGAGCGCAGCATGCACTGCAACCTGAACTCCCCCGTGCTGCGCTCGGACGCGACCGGTTTCCGCGTCCTGGACGACAGCGGCGCCGTGGTGGTCTCCAGCTCGTTCTGATTTCTTCTGCCGACGGTTGAACACTTCCGGGTTCGCTTCCGTAGTCACCGATGTCAACCACCGAGCACCATCAGGAGGCATCATGATCGCCAGCAGGACTCGAGCGGTTCTCTGCTCAGCAGCAGCACTCGCATTCGGAGCGGCCTTCGTTCCCATCGGCACGGCCAGTGCCGAAACCATGGTGGCAGAACCGGATTCGTTCACCTCTGCCTTCACTGCGATGGCCACCCCGGACATGGTGATCAATCCGGACGGCGTCCTCACTCCCGGCACCGCAGGGGCCTGGGGCACGTTCAACTACCGGATCAACTCGGATCTGGACGTGATCTGTTACGACATCACCGTCGAGGGGATCACCGCTCCGTTCCAGAGCCCCGCCAAGACCGCGACGCACATCCACCAGGCACCGGCCGGCAAGCCCGGACCGCCGCGGATCGCGTTCCCGAACCCGATCGAGCAGCCGAGTGGGGCCTTCCAGTCCAGCGGGTGCCTGAAGGGCCCGTTCACCACCGGGGTCAAGAACGTCGACACCGGGATCGACACCGGTGTGGGCTTCACCGTCCAGCAGATCGAAGATGATCCGGTGGCGTTCTTCACCGACACCCACACCAAGGCGAACCCGGTCGGCGCCGTCCGCGGTCAGCTGACCGCAGTGCCACTGGGCGGCGTCGAGACCGGTGCCGGTGGTACGGCGGCCGGTGACCCGGCCGAGCTCCCGCTGCTGCCGATCGGTGCCGGCCTTGCCGTCCTGCTCGGTGCCGGAGTGATGCTGCACCGCAAGGCAACGGCCTGATCATGGTGACGTCCGCCGACCGCCCCACTCCGGACAGGAGCGGTCGGCGGGCTCCCTTGGTGGCACTGCTGATGACGATCGTCCTGATCGGAACCGGTTGCGCCGCCGACGGTGCTCGAGCGACCGACGGTGCTCGAGCGACCGACGGTGCTCGAGCGACGCAGAAGTCGAGACCTCGTCAGACCCTCGCCGATCCGACCGAGGCTGGTCGAGCGACGCAGGAATCGAGAACCCGTTCGACCTCCACCGCCCCAGCAACCCCGTCGTCGGTGAGCGCTGACGCGTCGGACACCTCCGCTGCCCGGTCGACACCCACGCCCACCGGTCCCTCCGCTGCGTCCGTGAGCGTGCCCGCACCGGTGTCGCTGCGTGTCGACTCCATCGGTGTCTCGGAGCCCATCATCACTCTGGGGCTGACCGACCAGGGAGCGGCCGAGGTGCCGACCGACTACGCCAGGGCGGGGTGGTTCTCCGGCGGTGGCCGCCCGGGCACCATCGGTCCGACCGTCATCCTCGGTCACGTCGACTCGAAGACCGGACCGGCCGTGTTCTTCCGACTGCGTGAGTTGCAGGTCGGCGCCGAGGTACGCCTCGGGCTGGCCGACGGCAGCAACGCCACCTACGCCATCACCGCCGTCGACAGCTACTCGAAGGACGACTTCCCCACCTTCGCCGTTTACGGAGCTACTCCGCGGGACGTCGTCAGGCTCGTGACCTGCGGCGGCGAATTCGACCGCGCCGCCGGCAGTTACACCGACAACATCGTGGTCACTGCCGACCGGATCGCCTGACGCAGCAGCACATCTCGATCCGGACGGGATCTCGACTCCTCGTTCCTCGGTCGCTCGATCACGGAGAAGTGAGCCGGTCGAGCGCGTAACGGTGGTCGAGCGAGGCACGGTGGTCGAGCGAGGAACGGGTCGAGACCTCGTTGCAGCACAACCGGTTCCGAACACCATGGGATCTCGATGCGCTCGTTCCTCGCTTGCTCGGTCACCGGGCCCGGAACTTCCGCAACCCGGCGATCAGTCGGTCGACGTCGTCGTCCGAGGTGTAGGCCGCAACCCCCACTCGCAGGCCACCCTCGGCGGGCAGCCCCAGACGCTGCGCCGGCTCAAGGGCGTAGAACGTGCCGGACGGGGCCAGGACATCCTGTGCCGCAAGGAATGCAGATGCCTCCTGCATCGAGCTGCCGGGAAACGTGACCAGCAAGGTCGGGGTCCGGCTGCTCGCCCGGGAGTGCAGCACCGCACCCAGCTCGGCCAGTCCGGTTTCCAACCGTTCCCGCAGAGCGGTCTCCCGGTCGTCGAAGATCTCCAACGCCGTCACCAGCCGTGCACGTCGGGAGTCGCCTGCGCCCCAGGAAGCGATGAAATCGACCGCCGCCGTCGCGCCGGCCATGATCTCGTAGGGCAACGTGCCGAACTCGAACCGCTCGGGCACCACGTCCGTCGACGGCAGCAACTTGTCGGGGTGGATCGAGTCGAGCAGCTCCGGAGAGGCTGCGAGCACCCCGCAGTGCGGGCCGAAGAACTTGTACGGCGAGCAGACGAAGAAGTCGGCCCCGAGTGCGGGGACGTCGATCAGGGTGTGGGCCGCGGCATGCACCCCGTCGACGTACAGCAGCGCTCCGACCGCGTGCACCCGGTCAGCCACGGCAGCGATGTCGGGCCGGGTGCCGATCAGATTCGAGGCGGCGGTCACCGCGACGAGCCTGGTCCGCTCTCCGATCGCCGCGCCCATGCTCTCTGCATCGAGCTCGCCGGTCGCCGGGTCGATGTCGATCCATCGCACGACGGCGCCGGCAGCCTCGGCCGCCTGCACCCATGGCCGGACGTTCGCATCGTGGTCGAGCCTGCTGACCAGCACCTCGTCGCCAGTCGTCCAGGTCTTCGCCAACGCCCGGGAGAAATCGTAGGTGAGCTGGGTCGCCGATCGTCCGTAGACGATCCCCCCGGCCGGCAGGGCCAGGAAGTCGGCATATGCCGCCCGGAAGGCACCGACGACGGCGTCGGCGTTGCGCTCCGAGCTGACCGAGGTCCCGCGATTCGACAGCGGACCGGTCAGGGTGTCGGCGATCGCCTGCCCGACCACGGCCGGCGTCTGGGTGCCGCCCGGACCGTCGAAGTGCGCGATCCCCGACGCGAGCGAGGGGAACGCGGCACGGAAGGATCCGACCGAGAACGGGGTTGTGACTGCTGCGGCTGTGCTCATCTGGATCCTCCACGTCGGAAGTCCGGAGCGTATCGCCCAGACGCCCCTCGGGCTCGACCACCGCTCGGCCAGCACACCCCGACCGCAGGAGAACAGTCATGCCTCGTCCCGGATTCCCGCTGCGCCGCCTCGGATTCCTCACCATCGGCCTCTTCGACGGGGCCGATCCGGGTCCCGGACACGAGAGCACGTTGCAGATCATCGAGCTGGGCGAACGGCTCGGGTTCGACAGCGCGTGGCTGCGTCACCGGCACCTGCAGTACGGCATCTCATCACCGATCGCCATCATGGCCGCGGCCAGCCAGCGCACCAGCCGCATCGAACTCGGCACTGCCGTCACGCCGCTCGGCTGGGAGAACCCGCTGCGGCTCGCGGAAGATCTCGCCACCGTCGACGTCCTCGCCGGTGGCCGGATCAACCCTGGTGTCAGCGTCGGGCCGCCGATGCAGTTCGACGCAGTCGAAGCCTCCCTCTACCCGGACACCGCTGAGCAGGAGGACTTCAGCTACGAGCGGGTCCTGCGGCTCCAGAGGTTCCTGCGCGGCGACCGCGCGAGCACCTGTTCCGGGTCGCAGGGCATCGAGACGTTCTCCGAACGAGTGGAGCCGCACTCCCCCGGGTTGGCCGATCGACTCTGGTACGGCGGGGCGAGCCGAGGGTCCACCCGGTGGGCGGGCGAGGTCGGCCTGAACCTGCTCACCAGCAGCGTTGTCCGGGCCGAGGACGGTCCGGTCGACGCCGACCGGGGGATCGATCTCTTCGACGCGATCCAGACCGAGCACATCACCGGGTTCCGGGCCGGCCACCCTCTGGGTGAGTCCGCCCGCGTGTCCCAGGGCCTGGTCGTCATCCCCACGGATTCGGCGACCGCTGCCCAACGCGACAAGTACCACGCCTACGCCGCCGGACGATTGCCCCGGACGCGGCAACCGCAAGGGCCGGCACGAATGCTGTTCGCCCCCGACCTGGTCGGAACCTCGGACGAGATCGCCGAAATGCTCCACGCCCGCACGGCATTCGGACTGGTCGACGAGGTCGCGTTCGCACTGCCGTTCACCCTGGATCACGAGGACTACGTCCAGATCCTCACCGATCTGGCGACGGACCTGGGGCCCGCGCTGGGTTGGACCACACCGGCGTGACGAGCTCGCCGGTCGGCGCGCCCGCCGGGAACAAACCCGCGGACCGGGCAGACCGGGCAGCGTGCCCGGTGGGTGTGCGGCACAGGTTTGCCATCGGGCGCCGACGGGGACAACTGACGTGCACACGGGATCCACCGTCACCCGTCATTCTCGTCGAGACCAAGGACTTCCACCCATGAGCACTCCGCTGAACTCCTCCGATGATCCCCGTCACGACGACCGACTCGACGCTGCGGCCGCCGATCGCACCACCTATGCGGCGGGCAATCCGACCACGAAACCGCAGGACACGGTCGTTGTCCACGACGGACCCGCCAGATTCGACCAGGAAGGTGTGTTGGCCCGGGAGCGGGACGAGTTCGGCGGGATGAAGTTCGGGGCCGGGTTCTTCGGGTGGCTGACCGCGACCGGCCTCTCCGTCATCGTCCTGGCCATCCTGGCCGGTGCGGGGGTTGCCTTCGGCCTGACGAATCAGGATTCCATCGCCGCTGCCCAAGGCAACACCGGCACCGCCAAGACCGTCGGTCTCGTCGGAGGCATCGTGCTGCTCGTCATCCTGTTCGTCGCCTACTACTGCGGCGGTTACGTAGCCGGGCGGATGGCCCGCTTCAACGGCGCGAAGCAGGGCCTGGCCGTGTGGATCTGGGCGATCGTCATCATCGTGATCCTCGCGCTGGTCGGCTGGATCGCCGGGAGTCAGTACAACATCCTCGCGCAGCTCAACCTGCCTCGGATCCCGGTGGACGAAGGAACGGTCACCACGGCCGGCATCATCGCCGCCGTCGCAGCCCTGCTCGCGGCACTCGGCGGCGCCATCCTCGGCGGCATCGCGGGAACCCGCTATCACCGCAGGGTCGACCGGGTGGGATTCGCCGTCGACGCGGGCCGCTGAGGCGCCTACCGGCCCTGGGTACCCCGGTGGGTGCGCACCTTCGCGAGGTTGCCGCAACGCTGCATGGAGCACCACCGCCGGGTACCCGGCCGGGATGCATCGACGAACAAGAACGCACAGCCCTCTGCGGCACAGACCCGGATCCGGCTGCCGAGCGGACCAGTCACGAGATCGATGACATCGCGGGCCAGGACCGACAGGGCCGCTGCCACCGTCACCCGCGGACTGAGTTCCAGCGTGCCGTAGACACCGAGCTGCGGGACCGGTGTCGCAGCGTCCGCGAAGTTGTTGATGGTCTGGATGTCCTCCGCGTCGAGCCCGGCACCCGTGGCCCGAGCCCGGGCCACCCGGAGGATTGCCGTGCGGAGCCGGTGTGCCCGCGCCACGTCCCCGGCGAGCGCGCGCACCCCGTCCACCCCGAGGACGTGGCCGAGCCATCGCTGCAGGCTCGCGGCGTCGAGGATCAGCTCCGGTTCGGCCAGTTCACGGGGCCCTGCGGTGTGGGCGAAGTCGAGGCAGGGCCGGCCCGAACGGAACCGTTTGCCCAGCGCGGGGACCATTCGCCGGGGTGGTGCGGGGTCGGTGCCGGACAACAGATCTCAACTCCTTCGTCGGTCGATCAGCGTGACGTGCTGGATCGCCGTGACGTGCTGGGTTGCAGAGCTGTTCGATCGTCAGAACATTTCTCGATCATCGACGAGCCTCCAGCTCCATGCTGCCGAACGCTGCCCGTAGCTCGGCGACGTACACCGTCGGTACCTCCAGTGCAGGGAAGTGCCCGCCGCGCTCCGACTCGCTCCAGGAGGTGAGCTGCGGGAAGGTCGGTTCCAGCCAGTGGCGCGGGAACTTCTCGATGTCCGCCGGGAAGACGGTGATCGCAGCCGGCACCTCGACGATCTCGACGCTGCGACCTGCCGGGGAGTTCTCCCAGTAGAAGCGGGCCGAGGATCCACCGGTGTCGGTCAACCAGTACAGGGTCGCCATGTCGAGGATCTGATCCCCGGACACGGCGTCCTGCACCTCGCCGGCGTGGTCGGTCCAGGCGTGGATCTTGTCGAGCATCCATGCCAGCTGGGCGACCGGGGAATCGGCGAGCGCATACGCCACCGTCTGGGGCCGCGTCGACTGCTGTAGCGAGTAGCCGCTGCCGAACTGCGCGAAACGTCGCGTGTCGGCAACCCAGCGGCCTTCCAACTCGGTGAGCGTGCCCGGCCTCTCGACGGGCTCACGCGGGTACGGCGTGTAGGTGTGCAGGCCCGCCACCAGGTCGGGGTGCCTGGTGGCGAGCGACTGGGTGACCCGGCCGCCCCAGTCGCCGCCCGCTGCCCAGCAGCGGTCATACCCCAACCGCTGCATCAGGATCGCCCAGGCATCGGCGGTCCGACGCACACCCCAGCCCGTCCCGGTCGGCTTTCCGCTGAATCCGAACCCCGGCAGCGATGGAGCCACCACGTGGAACGCCGGGGAATCGGAGGACTTCGGATCGGTGAGTGCGTCGATGACGGCCAGTGGCTCGAGGACGGACCCCGGCCAGCCGTGGGTGATCACCAGCGGACGGGCGTCGGCGCGGGGCGACCGCACGTGCAGGAAATGCACGTCCAGGCCGTCGATCTCGGTCAGGAACTGCTGGTGCCCGTTGAGCTCCGCCTCGACGCGACGCCAGTCGTACTCGTCGGCCCAGTAGCGCACCAACTCACGCAGGTAGCCGATGGGCGGGCCCTGGCTCCATCCGGGTGAGGTCTCGGCGTCCGGCCACCGGGTACGACGTAGTCGGTCGCGCAGATCGGTCAGCTCGGCATCGGAGACGTGCAGGTGGAACGGTCGCACCCCGTCGTCGGACACGTGGGTCTCCTCAGGTCTCGGTCGTGCCGGGTGTGGGTCCTGCTCGCATGCGGGATTACCGAGCGCACCCGCCGGCACCGGGGGGTCGGGTCCGGTTCGCGCCGGGGTGATCAGCAGCCGAACCGTAACCGCTCTGACCGGTTACTGCAACCGGTCATACCGGTTTCATTGCGGGACGCCTCGAGCGCATGGGCGGCGTCCGCGAGCGGGACCGCGGTCATGCCGGACCGTCCTGGACGCGGCAGCCGTGACGCATCGGCGCAGTGATGCCAAGATCGGCCCATGAGCACCGGCGCTTACCGCGAGTCCTACGACCGCAGCATGGCCGACCCCGAGGGGTTCTGGCTGGAGGCCGCCCGGGAGATCGACTGGATCACCGCACCGACGCGAGCGCTGGACGACTCCCGCCCACCGTTCTACCGCTGGTTCCCGGACGGCACCCTCAACACCTGTTTCAACGCGGTCGACCGGCACGTGGCCGCAGGACGAGGTGACCAGCCGGCGGTGATCCATGACAGCCCGGTCACCGATGCCGTCACGACCCTCACCTACCGGCAACTGCTCGTCGAAGTCCAGCGGGCGGCCGGGGTACTGGTGGCGCACGGCGTCGGCCGGGGCGACCGGGTGATCATCTACCTGCCGATGGCCTCCGAGGCCGTGATCTCCATGCTGGCCTGCGCGCGGATCGGCGCCGTGCACTCGGTGGTCTTCGGCGGGTTCGCCCCGGCAGAGCTCGCGGCGCGGATCGACGACGCCCTCCCGACGGTGCTGATCACCGCCACCTGCGGCATCGAGCGCGGACGGGTGCTGCCCTACCTCCCGTTGGTGCGGGCGGCGGTCGAGCGCTCTTCCGCACGCGAGCCGACGGTCATCGTCATCGCCCGCCCCCAGCAGGTGGAACCGTTGCAGGACCACGAGATCGACTGGGAGACGGCACTCGCCGGCGCCGAGCCGGTGCTCGCGTGCACCGAGGTGGCGGCCACCGATCCGCTGTACATCCTGTACACCTCGGGCACCACCGGGAAGCCGAAGGGAATCGTCCGGGACAACGGCGGCCACGCCGTGGCGCTGCGGCGTTCGATGACGGAGATCTTCGGCATCCGGCCCGGCGAGGTGTGGTTCACCGCATCCGACGTCGGCTGGGTGGTCGGCCACTCCTACATCGTCTACGCACCGCTGCTCACGGGCTGCACCACCGTCGTGTACGAGGGCAAACCCGTTGGCACACCGGATGCCTCGGCATTCTGGCGGGTCCTCGCCCAGCACCGGGTGAGCGGTATGTTCACCGCCCCGACCGCGATCAGGGCGATCAAGAAGGACGATCCGGACGGGGTTCTGCTGGCCGGGCACGATGTGTCCGCGCTCCGCACGTTGTTCCTGGCCGGCGAGCGCCTCGATCCCGACACCTGGCAGTGGGCAACGGATCTGCTCGACGTCCCGGTGATCGACAACTGGTGGCAGACGGAGACCGGCTGGCCGATCGCCGCCAACCCGGTCGGCACCGAGATGTTCCCGGTCAAGCCCGGATCGGCGACCTTCCCGAGCGTCGGCTACGACGTCCGGGTGCTCGACGCTCGCGGCACGCCGGTGGCCGCGGGGGTCGAGGGCGCCGTCAGCATCAAGCTGCCGCTGCCGCCGGGCACCCTGCAGACCCTCTGGGGCGACGATGATCGATATGTCGACGGCTACCTTGCGGCTTGCGACGGCTACTACTCCACGGGTGACGGCGGTTATCTGGACGACGACGGCTACCTGTGGATCATGGGCCGTACCGACGATGTACTGAACGTCGCCGGCCACCGGCTGTCGACCGGTTCGTTGGAGGCCGCCCTGGCCGGCCATCCGGCAGTGGCCGAGTGCGCGGTGATCGGTGTCGCCGACGAGCTCAAGGGGCAGGTACCCAGGGCACTCGTCGTACTCAAGGGCGCGACCCAGCTCGATCCCGCCGCGGTGGCGACGCTGAGAGCCGAACTGGTGCAACGGGTCCGGGACGAGGTCGGTGCGGTCGCATCGCTGCGGCGGGTGGACGTGGTGGATGCTCTCCCGAAGACGCGGTCGGGCAAGATCTTGCGCCGCACGATGCGGCAGATCGCCGACGGCGTGCCGGCGCCGGTACCGAGCACCATCGAGGATCCGGCTGTCCTGCAGGCCCTGACGGAGGTGCTGACCTCGCCGTCCTCCTCGTGACCTGCCCGGGGTGTGCCCGGCGTCCGGACGGGGAACTGCGGCACCATGACGCAGACCACGACCCGCTGGCTGTTCGGCGACCAACTGGGACCGCACTTCCTGGACGCACCCGACCAACGGGTGGTCATCATCGAGAGCCGCGCTGTCTTCCGACGCAAGGCGTTCCACCGAGCCAAGGCGCACCTGGTGTTGTCCGCGATGCGCCATCGAGCAGTGGAGCTGGGTGATCGCTGCCAGTACGTCGTCGCGGACACCTACGCCGAGGGACTGGCCCAGGTGGACGGTCCGCTGTCGGTCTGCGGGCCCACCTCGCACGCCGCTGACGAGTTCGTCCGCAGCATGGACCGTGTCACCGTGGCGGAACCACGCGGGTTCGCCTCCGATCGTGATCAGTTCCGGCGCTGGGCGGACGGCCGGGGGCAGAAGCGGCTGCTGATGGAGGATTTCTACCGCGATGCCAGGCGCCGCCTGGACGTGCTGATGGACGGCGACGAGCCGGTCGGGGGCCGGTGGAACCTCGACGCCGACAACCGCGAACCGCCGCCCGCCTCCGGGGTGCTCGATGTGGCAGAACCCTGGTGGCCGGCCGAGGACGAGATCGACCAGCAGGTGCGGGCCGATCTGGACGCGATGGAGCAGGACGGGATGAAGTTCGTCGGCCGCGACGGACCTCGCAGGTTCGCCGCCACTCGCGATGAGGCGCTGCACGTGCTCCGCGGCTTCCTGGAAGGACGATTGGCGCAGTTCGGTCCGTACGAGGACGCGATGCTGTCCGGCGATCCGTGGATGGCCCACTCGTTGCTGTCCGCGCCACTGAATCTCGGTCTGCTGGACCCCATGGAGGTCGTGCACCGCGTCGAGAAGGCCCACGCCGCCGGTGACGTCCCCCTGCAGTCGGCGGAGGGCTTCATCCGGCAGCTGATCGGCTGGCGGGACTACGTCTGGCACCTCTACTGGTACCTGCCGCGCGACTACCGCTCGCGCAACCACCTGGCAGCCCGCCGGAAGCTGCCCGCCTGGTTCGCCGAACTGGACGCCGACGCGGTCGAGGCGGCCTGCCTCAAGGACGTGCTGGCCGGCGTCCGTGACCATGGCTGGGTGCACCACATCCCGCGCCTGATGGTGCTGGGAAGCTATGCGTTGCAACGGGGATGGAGCCCCGCCGAGGTCCTCGACTGGTTCCACCGGTGCTTCGTCGACGGCTACGACTGGGTCATGCTCGCCAACGTCATCGGCATGTCGCAGTTCGCCGACGGCGGGGTGATGGCCACCAAGCCGTACACCTCCGGCGGCGCCTACGTGAACAGGATGAGCGACTACTGCGGTGGCTGCCGGTACTCACCCAAGATCCGGGTCGGCGAGAAGGCGTGCCCGTTCACGGCCGGGTACTGGTGGTTCCTGTCCCGCAATTCCGAACGGTTGCAGGGCAACTTCCGGCTGGCGCAGCCGCTCAAGGGATTGCAGCGACTCGCCGACCTCGATGCGGTTATCGATCAGGAGGACCGCAGAGGATCGACCGCGCCCTGATCCCGGTCGGCGGATCGACCGGCGACCGGCAGTCTCAGAACCAAACATGCTCCACCGCGGGGGTTCTCACGGTATTCGAGCGACCCGCCGTGCTGCGTTGCGATGCTCGCCGCGATCGGTAGTCCCAGCCCGGACCCTTCACCCTGGCGCGCCGCGTCCAGCCGGACGAACCGTTCGAAGATCCGGCGGCGCTGGTCGGCCGGCACCCCTGGGCCGTCGTCCGCGATCGTGACGGTCAGCATCCGACCGTCCGATCCGAGATGCACCTCGACTCTGTCGGCAGCGAAGCGCAGCGCATTGTCGAGCAGGTTGCTCACCGCTCGCCGCAGCGAGTCTGCGTCCCCCAATACTCGGGCCACGCCGGCAGGTTCGACCCATCCGATCTCCGGACGGCCGTCGGTCGAGCGGGTGCGCGCGGCGTCCACCTCCTGCCGCACCAGCCCGGCGAGATCGAGCTCCCGCGCCGGACGCCCCTGGGGCGAGGCTTCGAGTCTGGTCACCAGCATCACGTCATCGACCAGCCGCGCGGCCCGGCGGGCCTGGCGGATCACGTCCAGCGTTCTCTGTTCCCGTTCCGGGCGCCCGATGTTCTCGTCCAGCAGCAGCCGCTCACTGCCGGCGATCACGCCCGCGATCGGCGTCCGCAGGTCGTGGGAGGCATCGGCGAGGAACTGCCGCATCCGATCCTCCGCCTGCTGGGCTCGCCACTCCGCTGCCTCCAGCGCGTCGAGCATCTCGTCGAAAGCCGTTGCGGTGCGGCCCAGATCGGTCCTCGGTCGGGTCGGTCGGAGGCGCCGGCCCCTTGCCCCGTCCCGGATGCTGCGGGCGACACCGGTCATCCGGCCCAGCGGCCGGAGCGAGCCGCCGACCACGAGCCACAGCAGACCGGCGGTGACCACGACCACCACCGCGCCGGCGATCAGCTCGATCTTGCGTAGTTCGGCGAGGGTGAAGTCGATCTGCCGCTCGTCCGCCGACAACGTCACCCGCGTGGTGTCCAGCGTGATGGTCGCGGTGAGCACGCCGTTCGACTCCGCCAAGCTGATGGCCGGAGCCACCTCCGGCCGGGGACGGCCACCCGGTTCCGGCGGCCCACCGGGTTTGCCGGGGGCGCTGCCCAGGTCCTGGCCCCGGTACGTCTGATCTCCCTGCACCACCACTGATTCCACGCCGGCGCCCGTGGTCGCATTCGCGAGGCTCTGACCCCGCACGCCCTGCTGGTTCAGGACGGCAGCGAAGTCGGCCCGGTCGGCCAGCCGGCTCTGCAGGTCGGAACGCAGTTGCGAAGCCAGCCGCGAGTGGATCAGCACGCCGGCGATCACCAGGACGATGGTCAGCAGCGCCAGGGTGGCCACCGTGACGCGCCGCCGCAGCGAACCGGTCCGCACCGGTTGGTTCTGCTCGACAAGGCGATCCGGTTGTGCTCCAGCAGGTATCGGCGAGAGCGGAACCATGGCTGGATCCTGGGGAGCCGTTGTCATGAGGTGGTCCCGTCGGCCGGGTCTGTGCGTGGTTCGCCGATCCGGTACCCGACCCCCCGCACGGTATGGATGAGCCGCGGCCCGTGCGCCTCGATCTTGCGTCTCAGGGCCGAGACGAAGGCCTCGACCAGGTTCGGGTCGTAGGCGTCATAGCCCCAGACCTGGGAGAGGATCTGCGCTTTCGACAACACCCGCCCGGGATGCCTGGCCAGGAACGCGAGCAGCCGGAATTCGGTCGCGGTCAGCGACAGGAACGACCCGGCTCTGGAGGCCTCGCCGGTGTTCTCGTCGACGACGAGGTCGGAGATCTGTACCACCGGCTCCCGCAGATGCCCGGCACGCCGCAACACGGCCCGGATCCTGGCCAGCAGCTCCGCCATCACGAAGGGCTTCACCAGGTAGTCGTCGGCACCGGAATCGAAGCCGTGCAGGCGATCGGCGACGTCGTCGCGGGCCGTGAGGAGACGACCGCGCACTCCGAGATGGACCGCAGACGGTGGGCGAGCCGGAATCCGTCGACGCCGGGCACCATCACGTCCAGCACGGCCAACTCCGGCCGGAAGTCACCGGCGATCTCGTCGAGGTCGGTGCCGTCGGGTCGGGCATCCACCCGGTATCCCGCCCCGCTCAAGCCTGCCTCCAGGGCCGCCCGCAACGTGTCGTCGTCCTCGATCACGAGTACCCGCACCGCGTCGGGTCGGATGTCCGATCGCTCGCCGGCACGCGCACCCGTGGCTGCTGGGCCGAGGCCTGTCCCTGTCATGACATCGAGCCTGCTCCGGTTTCCTGAAAGTCGGTTGAAGACCACGCGGGATGGCCGCTCATTCAGCCCATCTTCAGCTTCGGCGCCGACGGTGGTCATCAGTGGACCAGAGCGGTCCGCGGGCCACCGGATGATCGGTGCCCGAGTACGAGAGGACACATCGTGACCGAGAACCACCAGCACGGCAACCGCACCAACTCCTGGGCCGACCACGCCGCGGAGCGGACCGGCAGCAGTCAGGCCCCCGCGCGGTCCAACGGTGGCCGCCGCAGGATCATCATCGGCGCAGCGGCACTGCTCGCCGTCGGCGGCGTGGCCGGTGGAACCGCGCTGGCCAACGCCGGCACCCCCGCCGCGCACAGTGCGGTCGCCGGCTACCAGGCCGGACCGGCCGTCGACCCCAGCGAGACGGCGGCCGCGCCGAGCACCTCGTCCGACAGTGACTCGGGCTCCATCGGGACCAGCGATGCCGGCACAGCTCCGGCCCCGCAGGACGGCGATGCGTCGATGCCTACGCCGCCGAAGCACGCACCTCACCTGGACGGCACCGTCACCGGGACTGCAGACGGCGCGATCACCATCAAGGACCGCGAGGGCTTCACCCGCGTGATCAACGTGAGCGAATCGACCAAGTTCACCGACGACCTCACCGCGACCCCAGCGGGCGGCTCCGAGATCCACGCGATCGGCACGGTCAACGCCGACGGCATCTCGTTGGATGCCACCGAGGTCGGCGCTCGGCCGACCCCGCCGGCCGGTGGCCCCGGAGCTGACGGCAAGGGCCGTGACGGCAAGGGGCCCGGCGCCGCCAAGGGCCAGGGTGGCGCCAAGGGCCAGGGTGGCGCCAAGGGGCCGGGTGGCGCCAAGGGGCCGGGTGCGGATGCTCCGAAGGCGCCGACCGGTACCGATGCACCGGCTGCACCCAACGATGCACCCGCTCCGTCGACCGAGTCGTCGGCACCGACCACTACCGGGTGATCTTCCGGCGGTGAGCGCACCAGCCCGGTCACGGATCGGGCCGGCGGAGCGATACCGAAGTGACGGGTGTTCCGGTGGGCCGGAGCACCCGTCACTCGCGCCTGCGTCGCTCTACTTTCGGGTAGTGAACGCAACGAACTGGTCTCCAGCGATCGAGACCCGGCCGTTCACGGCCCGACATCGTCGCTCCAGACCGTTCGTTGCGTGACCGGTCGACACCGATCAGGTGACGACCAGCAGGAACCCGCCCGCCGGCACCGGAAGCCTGTTCCGACCCGATTTCAGCCGCAGCTCCCGGACCGTCCGGCCGTCCTTGTCGCAGACCCAGGCGCGGCCGGAGCGCTGCACCGTGAGCTGCTTGGTCCGTGACTGCGGAGCCTTGGAACTGATCAACCAGACCTGCCGGCCGTCTCCGGTGGCAGTGAGGGTGGCCAGCTCCGGCATGACCTGCAGAGCGTCCACCCGACCGGTCCCACGGGCACCGGTGAACACCACGCTGCGGGCGCTGCCGCCGACCGTGCCCAGCAACTCGACCGGCAACAGCTCGTCGGGTGACGGCGCGGTGCCCTGGGCGCCGGTGCCGAAGTCGACGGTGCCCAGGCTGCGGGAACCGGCGCTCGCCCTGGCTCGGCCGTCGCTCCCGGCGGTCCTGGCGATCACCGGCTGCACCAGCCGGTCCTGATCGGATGCAGGCAGGGTGAACGTGATGGTTCCGCCCGCGCCGAGCTCGACGGCGGAGCCGCTCCAGAGTGATTCGCCGGTCCACGCGGACACGGGGGTGAAGACCCGCGCCGCGCCCGCCAGCGTGGCAGACTCGGCCTCCAGCACCTGCAGGCCATCGGTCCTCGAGTTCCCGGCCGCGGCCCGGGCCAACGCTGCCAGCTCGGGATGGGCGTCGAGCACCTGCATGCTCAGCACCCCGTGGATGGTGGACTCGGCGCCGCCGTTGCGGTTGACGGTGCCATCGGGTGCCACCCCGTCTGCGGTCCAACCGGTCTGCGGGTCGTAGACCGGCGTTCCGGCGGCGTTCGCGCCGAAGTACCACGCTGCCGCGAGGCCCCCGAGTGCGCTGATGGCAGGCCGTCGGGTGGCCTCACCGACCCTCACGCAGGCCTGGAGTCGGGCGTCGACGCCGTAGGCGATGATCACCTTGTCGCCCGGGGTCGGCAGGAGTCCGTTCACCGGTCCGGTGGAGGTGAGCAGGTGCGCGGTGAAGCCGGCAGTGTCGCCGACGGCCGCCGGCAGCAACGCCCTGTCCTTCAGCGCACTCGATGCCGCCGCGAGCGCCGATGACATCTGCGATCCCCAAGCGTGCCAGTCGGATCGGGACAGCGCCCAGGGCAGTACCGCACGGAACGGCCAACGGGTGGTCGTGCCGTCTGCCATCTCGGCGACACCGCGGGCGAACTTCTCGAGCGCGGTGGCCGCCCGACGGGCGTGCGGCCCGTCGGCGCGGACGTATGCCGCCAGCCCCAGCATGGCCTCGGAGGTCGCGTCCGCACCGTCGACGATCAACCAGTCGGGGACCTTGGTCCCGTGGATCAGCTGATATTTCCCGTACCGCACGAGGACATCTCGCTCGAGCGCCGTCAGCGTCAGTGCGACCCGGTCCGACAGGAACTTCGCAAAGTGCGCATCGTGCCGCCGGAAGGCCGCGTAGCCCTCTCCATAGGCCCAGAGGGTGCGCGCCGTCCAGTAGCTGACGGCACTGTCGGCCGGGTTGGGATCATCCGGCGGAGTGGGTTCGCGGTTGAAGGAACCGTCCGGCTGCATCCACAGGATGCCGTTGCCGGCTGAGGGTCCGGTCAACGTCTGGAAGTAGGCGACGCCCCGAAGCTGTTGGTAGGCCTGCTCTCTCGAGTGGCGCGAGCCGGTCGCCTGCCACTCACGGAGGTAGCAGACGGCGGCGCGGGTCATGTCGTCGCTGTCGTAGGCGCCCTGTCCCCAGGTGTCGGTGGCAGCGTCGTACGGGCCGCCGCCCACCCGGCGGAAACCCCCGCCGTCCACTGCGTCCGCGTAGACCCAGATCACCCCGACCCGGGGATCGCTGTCGAGCCGGTAGCTGCTGTGGGCCGCCGTTGCCGTCACCGCGACCCGATCGGTGAGGAAGTCCAGGTGCGCCAGGTTGGTCAGCCGTTTCCGACCGGATTTCCGGCCACCGGTGGACACCGTGCCGGCCGGTGCGGCGGCGGCGGTACCCGCGAGGGTTGCGGTGGCGGCGAGCACGCCGCCTGCGGCGATCACAGCCCGCCGGGACAGTGCTGCTGATGAAGAGTGCGGTGACGACGTCATTGTCTCAGGCCTCCGGGTCGGGAATGGTGGACGTGCGGCGGGCTGCGGGAGCGGCCGCCTCAGGCATCGGTGCGGACGAGCTCGGCGACGCCGATCTTGGAGTCGGCCATGCCGTAGAAGACGAAGGTGCGCGCGCCGATGGTCTCGATGGCCGTGGGGAACACGACGTTCGGGACGATGCCGTCCTTCTCGTCCGCCGTCTCCGGCGACAACAGTGGTTCTTCCGACCGGGCGAGCACCCGCGTCGGGTCGTCCCCGTCCAACAGCAGGGCGCCGGCCGCGTAGTTGACCTTCGGCTGCTGGTCGGTGCCCTCGATCAGCTCACCGGTCACCCCGTGGTGGATCACCAGCCAGCCTTCGGGGACCCTGATGGGTGCCGGTCCGGCACCGATCTTGAGGGCCTCGAACTCCTTCTCGGGCATCGCGAGTACCCGATGACCCCCGAGCGAGGTGAGCGCTCGGATGTCATCGCGGACTGCTGCGGCCGGGACGAAGCTGATCCAGATGCCGGGCCGGGGATCGGTGATCCCGGCGGGCAGCGGTTCACCGGCGCCCGGGGCGATCCAGCTCAGGTCCCACATCGGACGGTGCAGGACGGCGAAAGACTCGACACCGTCCGGCCCGGTGACCGTGTCCGGGAACACCAGTACGTCCTTGTTCGGGTACAGGTTCAGATCTGTGTCGAGATCGTCCTGGTAGTGGAAGTGCAGAGGGCCCAGGCGTTTCCAGCTGCGTAGATCCTCCGACACGGCCAGCGCGGCCCGCGGACCGAGCGGGCCGTAGGCCACGTAGGTCATGACGTGCACGCCGAGTTCGGCCAGGTAGGTCGTGCGCGGGTCTTCGACCCCGCTGTGGTCGGCACCACGTTCCCAGCCGCGGTCCGGTTCCAGCACCACCCCTTCGCGTTCCACCCCGACCGGCACGCCGTCCTCGATGATCAGCTTCGCCAGCCCGACTCGGGAGATGTTCCCGTCGGACACCAGCCGCGGGAGCAGGTACAGCGTGCCGTCGGGAGCGCGGCCGGATGCGGGGTTGAGCACTCCCTCCGCCTCCAGCGGATTGCCGGGTTCCGGCGTCATGACGATCCCGATGCGTTGCAGCACATAGGGAATTGTGGAAGTGACGGCCGAACTGGGGGTCATGGTCATCCTTTCACGCCCGATCCGAGATCGGTCGAGACGAAGTGTCGTTGGAAGGCGATGAACAGCGCGACGGCAGGCGCGGCCAGCACAACCGCTCCGGCGAGGATGGCACCGAAGGGGTTGGCGACGCTGGAGGCGACGGTGGAGATGTAGTTGGCCAGGGCCACCGCGAGCGGTTGCTTGGCCGGATCCTTGGTGATCAGGAACGGCCAGAGGAACTCGTTCCACGGGCCGATGAACGTCAGCAGTACCGCGGTCAACATGGCCGGCCGGACCAGCGGTAGAGCGATCGACCACAACGTGCGGATCTCCCCGGCACCGTCGATGCGAGCCGCGTCGAAGAGTTCGGCCGGCAACTGCAGGAAGTACTGCCGGAAGATGAACACCGCCGTCGAGTTGATGGCGAACGGCAGGATCATCCCGAGGTAGTTGTCCGACAGCCCGTAGTCCCGGGCGATCAGCACGTAGAGCGGGATCATCAGCAGCTGGAACGGCACGACCTGCACGAGCAGCAACATGGCGAACACGATGCCGCGCCCACGGAACTGCAGGCGCGCCAACGCATATCCCACCAGCACTCCGAAGAACAGCGTGCACAGCAGCACCCCGCCGGTGAAGATCCCGGAATTGACGAGCGCGGTGACCAGGTCGATCCGGTCGTCGATGGCACTGAAGTTGCCCAGCGTCAGGTTGCCCGGGTTCGGGAACGCCCCGCTGACCCCGGAGTTCGGCTCACTCTGCAGCGAGCCGACGACCATGTAGTAGAAAGGGAACAGCGAGACGACGGCTGCCACGACCAGCGCGACGGTGCTGAGGATGCCGAGGGCCCGCTTCGGCGGGCCGACGCCCACCTGGCTCGGGTCCGCGTTCTCCTGTACGGCCGTCTCCTGCACGGTGTCGGTCATCGCTCGCCCCGCTCCGAGATCCACCGGTTGACGGCGCCGATGATCAGCACGATCACCGTCAGAATCACGCCGATGGCCGCTGCCACATCGGGATTCCCCTGCAGGATTCCCTTCTGGTACATCAGTAGCACCGGCGATGTCGACGCGCCGTCCGGCCCACCGCCTCCGGTGAACAGGTACGGCTCGGTGAACAGGTTGGCACCGGTGATCATCGCGAGCAGCACCACCAGACCGGTGGCCGAGCGGACACCTGGCACGGTGATCGACCAGAACGTCCGCCAGGTCCCTGCCCCGTCGGTCGCGGCGGATTCGTACAGCTCCTTCGGGATGTTCTGCAGCGCAGCCAGATACAGCAGGATGAAGAATCCCAACTGCTTCCAGGTGACGAACAGCGCGATCAGCGGCATCGCCCAGGTGCTGTTGACCAACCAACTCGGATCCGGGGCCAACGGCCCCAGCACCTTGTTGACCAGGCCGCCGGAGTTGAACAGGTACAGCCACACTCCCACCACCGCAACGCTCGCGGTGACGTAAGGGACGTAGAAGGCGACCCGCAGGAACACCCGGCCGCGGATCGCGCGGTTGAGGGCCGCCGCGAGCACCAGCGCGAGGATCACCGTCAGCGGGACGTTGATCAGCATGAACACGCCGACGTGCGCGAACGAGGACAGCACGGCCGGATCGCTGAGCACCGCCCGGTAGTTGTCGAAGCCGACGAACGGGTGCGGGACGGCGACACCCGGTGCGGTGAAGAAGAAGTCGTGGAAGCTCATCCAGACGGCGAAGCCGAGCGGGATGGCAAACACGACGAGCAGGAAGGCGACGTACGGCGCGGAGAACAGCAGACCGATCGGCTGCCGTCCGAGCAGCCCGCCCCCGTGGCCACCGCGCCCGGCACGGCCCGGGCGGTGAACGGTTGCCGCCCGGACAGCCCGGGTGGAGTCCCCGAGTTCACGAGTCGTGGAGATGGTCACGACGGATCCCTCAGCTCGACGCAGCGAGCTGGTCGATCTTGGTGGCGGCATCCGTGAACGTACTCGTGGGATCGGTCTTGCCGAAGATCACCGACGACGTCCAGGCCGCGCGGAAGGTCGTCCAGATCTCGACCGAGTTGGCGACGTTGGGAACCTCGACGGTGCGGGCCGCCTGGTCGGCGAAGAGCTGGTAGTCGGGGTTGGCCTTTAGGTAGTCCGCATAGGTGGTGGTGAGATCGGTGCGGATCGGCATCTGACCGGTCAGGTCGAGCAGCTTGCCGTCCTGCTCCTGCGAGGTGGCGAACTTGAGGAACTCCCACGCCGTTCCCTTGGCCTTGCAGGAGGAGTACAGCCCGACGTTCTTCGCATCGGAGAAGGTGTGCACCTGGTCGGCGGCCATGCCATCCGGCGTCGGCACCGGTACGACGCCCCAGTCGACCTTGCCCTTGTAGGTCGAGATCGCCCACGGGCCGACGGTGGACATCGCGGCCTTGCCCTCGGCGAACGAATCGCCCTGGTACACCTCGGTTCCGGCCAACTTGTCGGCGTAGAGCTGCTTCCAGAAGTTGATCACCTTCATGCCTTCGGCCGAGGTGAAGCCGGACTTGCCGTCCACCACGAGCTGCTTGCCGCCGGTGGCGGCCGCGTACATCGGGTAGAAGTCGAACCACGGCTGGTAGAAGTCGGCACTGGGCGAGGGATAGATCGCGTACTGCGCGGCCTTGGACGCGACGATCTTCTTCGACGTCGCCAGGAACTCGGCATACGTCGCGAGCGGCGGCTTCTTCGTGTCGATACCGGCCTTCGCGAAGATCTTCTTGTTGAAGAAGATCATCACCGGGTTCGACTTCCAGGGCAGCTGGTAGTAGTGCCCGTCCGCGCTCTGGTACTGCTTGGCGACATCGGTCCCCGAGCGACTCTCGATGTAGCTCGCGCCGTCGGCGAACGTGTTGAGATCGACCAGGCCGCCCTGCTTCTGGAACCCGGACACTGCGGCCGGTGCCGTGTTGAAGATCAGGCAGGGGGTGGTGCCCGCGGTGATGGCGGCGCCGATGGTCTCCTCGGACGACTTGCCTGCCGGGATCTCGTTCCCGGTCACCTGCTGGTCCGCGTGCGCCGCGTTCCAGCCGGCGATCGCCTGCTTCGCCCACTCGATCTCGGCGGCGTTGTTGGAGTACCAGACCGTGATCGGCCCGGTGGTGGTGCCTGCGGCGGTAGATCCTCCTGAAGAGGATCCACATGCTGCCAACAGCAGTGATCCTGCAACCGCTGCGGCAGCGAGGATCCGGGGGTGACGGATGGTCATCGTTGACTCCTGTCTCGTGGTGGTGGTGCGTGGGTGGCTCAGGTGTTGGTCGGTGGTCGGTCGGTGACGGTCGGCGGTCGGTGGGTGCTGATCAGTGCGGCGGTCCGAGTGAGCCGCGGGGGATGAACTGGGCGGGCGGCAGGTCGAGGTCGTCGGCAGACCCGCCCCCGACGACGTACAGCAGCAGCGTGCCGACGGCGGCACCCCAGCCGAAGGCGTCGGTCCGGACGCTCGACAGCGAGGGGTGCAGGTGCGCTGCCAGGTCGGTGTCGTCGAACCCCACGACGGACAGATCTCCCGGCACCCGCAGACCCCGCCGCTGCGCGGTTGCCATGCCGGCCATCGCCATCAGATCCGAGGCGTAGACGATCGCGGTCGGCGGCTGCGCGCTGTCGAGCAGCGTCTCGGTGGCGGCGGCTCCGCCCGCAGCGGAGAAGTCCGCAGCGACCACCGGCCCGGTGGTCAGCCCGCAGTCGTGCAGCGCCTGCTCCCACGCGTCCTGGCGGGCGCCGGAGTGCAGGAACTCCGCGGGACCGGCGACGTGGCCGATCCGCCGGTGGCCGAGGTCGGCGAGCGCACGGACCGCGGCCTGCACCCCCGGTCGATCGTCGAGCCGGACCGCCGGACCCGAACTGGCACTCGGGGGACGGTTGAGGCTGACGAAGGGCAGCCCGAGCGAGTCCAGCAGGGCCGGCCTGGGGTCACCGCGCCGCAGATCGGTGAGGATCGCCCCGTCGATCTGGCCGGTCCCCGCCAACGTGGTGTAGACCTCGGCCTCCTCGTCGGGCCGGACGAATCGCAGCACGATCGCCGATCCGGCCGGGGAGATGATCGATTCGACGCCGGCGATGAAGGGCGGGAAGAACGGGTCGGCGCGCAGCACGTCGTGCGGGCGGTTCAGGACCAGTCCCACCGCATCCGAGCGGCGGTTCGAGAGCGACCGGGCAGCGCGGCTGGGAACGTACCCCAGGTCACGCGCCGCGGTGAGGATGCGTTCCCGGGTACCGGGCGCGATGCCCGGTCGATCGTTGAACACGAAGCTCACGGAGCCCTTGGACACCCCTGCCCGCGAAGCGACATCGGCGATGGTGACCGATCGGGACGTCGCGGCACGGGCCACTGCAGCGCGGGACGACGCAGAATCAGCCACCGACGCCTCCTTGCGTTCAAACCGGTTTAGAGTGCCGATCAAACCGGTTTAGCGGCGATTGCACAAGGGTGTCACCCGGTCGGCGGAGCGATCCGAGGCGAGGGGTGGCGCACCGTTGACATGCTCGACCGCGGCCGGTGGGCACTCCCGCTTGCAATACGGGCGTTCGCTGGCGAGAAGGACGTCCTTCTCTCCAGCAACAGCACTCGTCACCAGCGAGAACCGTTGGGGCGCCTGGATCTCGAGCACCGTCAGCCGGTGTTGCGCAGCCCCGCCGCGATGCCGTTGATGGTCAGCAGCATGGCGCGCTGGAGATCTGATCGGCCGCCCTCGTCCTCCAGGGCGGTACGGGCGCGGGACAGCAGCGAGATCTGCAGAGCATGCAGCGGCGCCAGGTACGAATCACGCAACTCGAGGGTCCGCTGCAACATCGGCGCCGAGTGCAACAACGACTGCTCGCCGGTCACCTGCAGCACTTCCTCGACGGTGCGGGCATGCTCGGCCCTGATCGAATCGAACAGCCAGCGGTGCTCCTCGGGTACCAGTGCGTTCACGTACTCGGCGGCGATGTCGAGATCGGTCTTGGCGAGCGTCATCTGCACGTTCGACAGGAACGTCCGGAAGAACGCCCACGACCCGTACATCTCGCGCAGCGCTTCGCCGCGACCGTCTTCGCGGGCGGCCGCCAGACCGGAGCCGACGCCGTACCAACCGGGCAGGATCATCCGCGTCTGGGTCCAGCCGAAGACCCAAGGGATCGCTCGCAGATCGTCGAGCCCGCCGTCGCCGCCGGGTCGCTTGGCCGGGCGGGAGCCGATGTTCATCTTTCCCAGCTCGCTGACCGGTGTGGCGGCGACGAAGAACGGCACCAGTGCTGGATCGCGCACCAACGACCGGTAGGCGGTCTGACCGGCGCTCGCGACCAGATCCATCGTGGAGTTCCACGAATCGAGGACGTCGCTGGGCAGCAACGAGTTCCGGTGCAGTGTCGAGGCCTCGATGACCGCGGCCAGCGCGCCCTCCAGGTTGCGCCGACCGAGACCGGGCAGCGCGTACTTGTCGGAGATCACCTCGCCCTGTTCGGTGATCTTGATCGGGCCGTCGAGCGAGCCGTACGGCTGGCTCATGATCGCCTCGGCGGTCGGACCGCCGCCGCGGCCGACCGATCCTCCCCGTCCGTGGAACAGCCGCAGCAGCACACCGTGCCTGCGGGCCACGTCGCGCAGTGCGCGCTGCGCCCGATGGATCTGCCACTGCGAGGCCGCGATGCCCGCGTCCTTCGACGAGTCCGAGTAGCCGAGCATGATCTCCTGCACGTCGCCGCGGGCGGTCACCACCCTGCGGTAGGCGGGATCGTCGAGCAGCGCCTCGAGCAGCGGTCCGGCTGCTTCCAGCTCCGCAACCGTCTCGAACAGGGGGGCGAAGCCGATCCGCGCGGTTGCCGCCGTCGAGACCGTTCCCGGATCCACCAGGCCGACCTCGCGCGCGAGCACGACGACGGCGAACAGGTCGTCGACGTCGTGGGTCATCGACACGATGTAGGTCTCGATGACGCCGTCGCCGTAGGTGTCGACCGCCTGCTTCACGGCCGCCATCAACGACAGCGAAGCCGTTGCGGCGTCGCCGAGGTGCGGCGCTCCTGCCCCGATCAGCGGTCGACGGGAGTTCATCTCCCGCGACAGCAGGTCGATCCGGGCCGGACGGTCGAGCTCGGCGTACGGGGTCGGCAGTTCACCGATGCGGTCGAACAACTCTGCCAGCGCTGCATGGTGTTTGGCCGAGTGTTCGCGGACGTCCATCGTCGCGAGACCGGCGCCGAAGGTCACCGCGGTGCGGATCAAGCGCAGGATGGCGCCGTTGCCGGTCAGTTCGTCCCCGGCCGTCAGCATCGACTCGCGGACGAGCACGAGATCTGCGACGAGCTCGTCGAAATCGGCGTAGTCGCGTCCCGGTTCGTGCGGTGCCCCGCTGCGGATGCGGTCCCTGGTCCGCTGGATGCGCACCCGGACGAAGCTGATCTTGCAGCGGTACGGCTCCTCTACGTTGAGCCGCTTGATCGTGCTCCAGGTGATCGGCAGCGCCGCCGCGTCCGCCTGCAGGGAGGCCTCCAGATCTTCGCTCGGCTCGATGACCCGCGTCGACTGGGTCATCTCCGTCAACAGATCGGCGATCAGCTTCTCCAGCTCGCGCAGTCCCGCAAGATGTTGCAGCTGAAGCACTTCCAGCGTGACTGCAGGGGTGACGTTCGGATTGCCGTCGCGATCGCCACCGGCCCAGGTGCCGAACCGCAGCGGCCGTGCGGTCACCGGCAGGCTGACGCCGAGCTCGGCGAACTGTCTGTCCAACTCCTCCAGCAGATCCGGGACGACCTCGGAGGCGATCGAACGCAGGTAGTACACGGCAGTCCGCGCCTCGTCCGAGGGTTCGGGTCGCACGACCCGCAGCTCGTCGGTCTGCCAGAGCAGGTCGACCAGTTCGGCCAACCGCCGACCTTCGCGCGCGATGTCGGCGGGGCGGCTGCGTGGATCCTCCAGGGCGTCGACCGTCTCGGCCACCTTGCGCAGCAGTCGCAGCACGGATCGTCGACTGGACTCGGTGGGGTGGGCGGTGAAGACCGGGCGGTACTCGACCCTGGCGAGCACGTCCTGCAGCACCTGGTGATCCAGCGATCCGTCCTGCAGAGCCGCCGAGATCCGCCCGGCAGTGGCGGCGAACGGCGACGTCTCCGCGGTCAGCTCCCGCCAGCGGTGCAGCTGTTCGCTGGTGTTGGCGAGCTGGAAATAGCCGGTGAACGCCCGGGCCAGGATCACCGCGGTGGCGTCGTCCACTCCGGCGAGCAACTCGTGCAGCTCGGCGTCGTCCGGTTGCCGGGCCAGCTGGCGCACGCGTTCGACCAGCGCCAGCAGATCGTCGCCCTCGTGCCGGGCGAGCGACTCCCCCAGCAGCGTCGACAAGCGTCGCACGGACGATCGCAAGGAGGCGTGCAGCGACTCCGACGTGACCGCGCCACCGAAGACTCCCGCATCCGGATCCCGCCGGTCCGTCTGCAGCCGGTGCCGCGCCGACGGCGGTGCACCGCTGGGCTGCCCGGTCTGATCGTTCGCCGTCGGCTGGGGGTCGCTCGTCATGCGGACAGTGTGACGGTCGGGTGTTACGGGGTCGAGAACAGCCCTCGCGGCCGGGCACCCGAGCGGACGTCCGGGTGACGCCCGGGACGTCCGGGTGCCGCGGACCGAGCCGGTCGTGCGGATCGTCGACTGCGATCCGACAGCCGGCGACCCTGGCACCCGGTCCTGCCGGCCGGCAGTGGGTCAGCTCAGCGCGGCCGCGCCGAACGAGACCGCGAACCGTTCGCACCAGAGGGTGACGCTGGGCAGACTGTCCAGATCGACACCTGCCGGTACCGGATACACCTGATTTCCGAGGTTGCCCTTCAGCTGTCCGAGGTCGACGCGCGGCTGGTCGTCGAACACGTACCAGCCGTCGTCGCCCGGGATCACCGGCGCAGCTGCCAGCCACACGTGAATGTCGGGGCCGTCCGACGTCGCGAGGTTCTCCAGGGTCAGCACCCTGCTGCCGTCCGCAAGCCTGATCACCCTGACGGTGCCCGAGGTCTGGTGTTCGTGGGAGATCAGTTCGCCCCTGAACAGTTGCACGGCTTCGGGTTCGGGATCCGGACCAGGGCTCGTCGGACCGGGCTCGGCCGCCGTGGGACCGGCCGGGGCGGGTTCGGGTGCGCTCGACGGTTCCGGGTCGGCCGGAGTGGCGCGCAGTGGGGTCGATGAGGCTGTCGGTGCCGTCGGTGTCGCGGTCGGGGTCGGTGCGGTCGCGGTGGGCGCGGCCGGAGAGGTCGTGGTCGGAGACCCCGGGACTCTCGCCACAGTCCGGATGGTCGGTTCCGATGGTGCCCGCAGGGTCTGGGCTGCTTCTGCCACGCTCGGGATCGCCTCGTCAACGGTGGTGTTCGTCCAGAGCTTCCACGGCTGGAACCAGTACAGGCCGAAGACCATCGCGGCCACCAGGACGACGGCCGTGATCGAGGTGCCGGCCGGGTGACGTCGGAGTAGCCGGACGAGGCGCATCTGCCCAGGTTAGGGCCGATGCGCCCACGCACTCCGGCACCGACCGGATCCGTCACGGAGCCGTAAGGGTCCCGGAAGGAGAGGAAATTCCGGATGCCCGCCACCCCTCCTGACGGCCGACCGGCCGTTGGTGGGTGTCGAACCGCAGGCTCGCCCTCATCCCGGTGCCGGGGCACAGTCGGTTGAGCGCATCCCGGGTGTCTCCCATCATGGCAACGTGACGTGACGTGACGTGACGTGGCGTCAGCTCAGATCCTGGCCTCCGGACGCCTTCGCCCGGAGCCCGTCGCTTCGACGCACGCCCTGACCGTCCATGAACAGCCGAAAGTTCTCCCATCGTTCTCCGACGCGAGCCCCGGGTTGGTCTCACATCTGCGCGACGTCTGATTGGCTGGTACCTGTCACCGGATCGACTTCGACCCGGGACACGACGTCGCTGCAATGGAGATGACCGAGCGATGAGCAGTCTGCGCACGGCTGAGTACCCGCGCCCGACCCACTTCCTGCTGCATCTGACCGACACGCACATCGTTGCCGGTCCTGGCCAGCTGTACGGCAGCACCGTGGACAGTGCCGCTCGGCTCCGGCAGATCTTCGCGGAGGTCGAGGCCTCGCACGCCCGACCCGACGCGATCGTCTTCACCGGCGACCTGGCCGACAAGGGCGAGCCGGGTGCCTACGAGAACCTGCGCGCGATCGTCGATCCGGTGGTCAGATCGCTGGGTTCGCAGGTGATCTGGGCGATGGGCAACCACGACGACCGGGCCGCGTTCCGCGCGGGGCTGCTCGACCAGACGCCGTCCACCGCTCCCGTCGACACCATCACCGACGTCGACGGTCTGCGCATCATCACCCTCGACTCAACTGTCCCCGGTCACCATTACGGCGCGCTCGCGGACGAGCAGCTGCGCTGGCTCTCCCACGAGCTCGAGACCCCGGCGCCGAGCGGGACCATCCTCGCCCTGCACCACCCGCCGGTCCCGAGCGTGCTGGACCTGGCTGCGCTGGTCGAGTTGCGGGACCAACCCGCACTGGCCGCCGTCATCCGCGGCACGGACATCCGCACCATCCTGGCCGGCCACCTGCACTACTCCACCACCGCGATGTTCGCCGGGATCCCGGTATCCGTGGCGTCGGCCACCTGCTACACCCAGGACCTCGTGATCCCGGCGGGGGCACTGCGTGGCCGCGACGGGGCGCAGGGCTTCAACATGGTGCACGTCTATCCCGAGACCGTGGTGAGCTCGGTGGTGCCGATGAGCAACGACCCGACGGTCGGGGAATACGTCCAGCCGGAGGAGACCGAGCGGCGGCTGGCAGCAGCCGGCGTGCGGATCGCCGACAGCGTCCGACAAACCCGGAGCCCACACGGTTTGGAGATCACCTCGGTGGCCGTCAGCCCCGTGTGAACACCCGCCGCGCAGTGAGTGTGCCGCGCGGCGGCCGCTATGTGCCGGGGGCCTCCCACGGCGCCCGCAACGGGTAGTAGCGCTCGAGGAAATCGGTGACGAACTCCTTGCGCTCGTCCAGATCAACCTCCGGGAAACTGCTGTCGTTCAGGCAGAAGAAGTCCGTCGACCGCTTCTCCAACAAGGTGTCCATCTCCCGGAACCCGGCCAACGACGTCGAGTTCACGTAGGCGACCTTGGCCGCGGTCTGGGCGACTGCCTGGCCGGTCATCAGTGCGTAGTAGTGGTAGAGCGAGTTCGTCACCGAGATGTTGTCGCTGGCCCGGAAGGTGCTGGCAGCGGTGGCGGCGAAGGCGTCGGGGAACGTCTCCTCCAACTCCTGCATCACGCTGCGCCGCAACGGGGTCGGCGCATGCTCGAGGTGCCGGGTGGTGAGGGTGCCGAACCGCTCGAACAGCAGCCGACGGTTGACGCGAGCGCCGTTCTCGTACCCGCTGCGCTCCTCGTCGTTGTGCCCCAACCCGATCCGCAGACCCGCCTCGATGAACATCGTGATGCCGCCGGGCGAGAAGAACATCTGCGGCGAGACCGCACGACCGAAGAACATGTCGTCGTTGGAGTAGATGAAATGCTCTGCGAGATCAGGGATGTGATGCAGTTGGCACTCCACCGCATGCGAGTTGTGGGTCGGCAGCACAGACGGATCGGCGAAGAACTCCTCGCTGCGCACGAACGTCACCCGCGGGTCGTCGGCCAGCCACTCGGGACGCTCGGAGTCGGTGGCGACGAAGATCCGCCGGATCCACGGGGCATACATGTGGATCGAGCGCAGCGCGTATTTGAGCTCGTCGATCTGCCGGTAGCGGGCCTCCGAGTCGTCACCCTCGCCCACCACATGACCCGCTGCTCTGGCGGCCCGCGCCGCCCGGTACTCCGGGGACGAGCCGTCCACCCAGGAGAACACCAGGTCGATGTCGAAGCTGATGTCCGACGCGTGGTCGGCGAACATGTTGACGATGGTCGGCCAACTCTGTCCGAACCGCTCGACGCTGCCCCGCTCCGCCTCGTCCGACCGCATGGTCCGACGGGTCAACGAGTTCTCCGCCGGGAGCTCGATGGTGTCGCCGTCGAACACCCAGAGCTCGATCTGCACACCGCTGGACGCACCGTAGGACAGGCCGCTGGCCACCACGACCCGAGGCCGGAACAGCCGGAAGATCCGCGCCTTGCCGGAGGTGGCCAACTTGCCGTCGGCGACCAGTCGGGCCTTGCCCTTTCCGTCGACGGTCTTGGAGTAGAACGGCTCGTTCCGGCAGGCCTCGACCAGCGCGTCGCGCAATCTGCGGCGCTGGATCCGGTCGATCGCGATCACCGGCCGCTCGTCGTTGCCGCGGACCAGCAGGTACTCGAGGCCGGCATCATCCAGCACCTGCCGGATGAACAGCAGGTCCTCGACCAGCGCCTCGTGCGGGGTGATGTCGGTGATCGCGATGGCCACCCGGCCGCGGTGCCGCACCACATCCGGACGATCGAGCAGCCGGGATTCGAGTGCGACGGTGCCGGGACGCACCGCGTCGACGGAGACCTGCTCCGGGGGAACGAAGTAGACGTCCTGAGGGGCTGCTGATCGTGTGATGGGTGGATCCTCACTGCGCAGAACGTGTTCGCTGGTCAGCCCCAGTCTAAGGGGGCCCGCGCGCCCTCCGCCCGCCACGCGATCAGCCACCCACCGGTGATCGAGCGACGGCCCACGGGGATGCAGCGCCACCCGACGCTGATCGATCGACGACCCACGGGAAACCAGCGCCACCCGACGCTGATCGAACGACGACCCACGGGAAACCAGCGCCACCCGACGCCGATCGAGCGACGAAGGAGTCAAGATCCCGTCAGGAGTCAAGATCCCGTCAGGAGTCAAGGTGCGCGCGTACGGTCCGCGGCTTCCGACCGAGCAACTCCTCGAGCAGCGGGTCGACGCCCGCGAACCAGCCCCCTGCTGCCGCCCTGAACATCCCCAGGGTGAACCGCGCCATTCCCTCGGGCGATCCCGCCGCCACCTGCGCAGCGACCCAGTCCTGCTGGTCGACGACTTCGAACCCGATGTTGCGGCCCGTCAGCTCGGAGGCCGTCACAGCGACCTGCTCGAAGCTGATCGCCTCCTGCGAGGTGATGACGACCGGACCTTCCAGCGGGGTCCCGGCCGTCAGGATCAGGGCGGCCGCCTCAGCAGCATCCTCGCGAGCAGTCCAGGACACCGGTCCGTCGGCCGGCACACTGATGATCCCGGTCTCGCGCCACGGTCCGGCCAGCCAGTCGAGGCTGTGCAGGTAGAAGCCGTTGCGCAGCGACGTCCAGGCCACTCCGGACTCCGCGAGCAGGTGCTCGGTCGCCGCGTGCACCTGCGCCGGCGCGAACGGACTGTCGGCCGCTGCGCCCTGGTGGCTGGTGTACAGGATGCGACCGACACCGACCGCGACGGCAGCTTCGATCGCGTTGCGGTGCAACGAGACTGCGTCGGCTCCGGGGTCGTTCGACGACACCAACAGCAGCTGGTCCGCGCCCTCGAAAGCGGCGGGTAGTTCGGCCGGGTCGGCGTAGCCGGCGGGGCGAACGGCCACCCCGCGGTCCGCGAACCGCTGGGCTTTCGCCCGGTCCCGGACGACCACGGTGATCTGGTCCGCCGGGATCCGGTCCAGCAGGTGGTCGACGGTCGCACCGTTCAGTGCACCGGTAGCTCCGGTAGCTCCGGTGACGACGATCATGATCAGCTCCAGGTCGGTATCAGTGGTATCCGTCTGATGATATCTGCGGAACTTCGTCGATAGCAACAGTGCGTTATCATTGATACATGGCCGAGAGAAGCAGCCGCAGCGACACCCGCACGACGATCGTCGAGGCCGCGGCCAGACTGCTGCACGAGCAGGGACCGTCCGCCGTCACCACCCGCGCGGTTGCCGAGGCGGCCGGCGTCCAGGCACCCGCGCTCTACCGCCTCTTCGGCGACAAGGACGGGCTGCTGCAGGCGGTGGCCGAACATGTGCTCGCCGAGTTCGTGTCCACCAAGGCCGAGTCAGTCCGCGCCGAGGCCGCGGGTGGCACGGATCCTGTCGACGACCTCCGCGCGGGTTGGCGCATCCAGGTGGAGTTCGGCCTCACTCACCCTGCCGTGTTCGCCCTGCTCAACGATCCTGCTCGCACGGACCCCTCACCGGCAGCGCAGTCGGGCTGGCAGGTGTTGACGGCGCGGGTGCATCGCATCGCCGTTGCCGGACGACTGCGGGTGACGGAGCAGCGGGCGGTGCAACTCGTCCACGCCGCCGGCACGGGTGTGATCCAGACGCTGCTGGCGGCACCGGTCGCACACCGCGATGCGGGTCTGCACGAGGAGATGTTGGAGGCGGTACTCGGCCGCATTCTCACCGATGCGCCGGCCACCGGTGACGACAGACCCAGAGCAGCAACGGTTGCCTTCCGCGCCCTGGCACCGGACCTGCCTGGACTCAGCGCCGCCGAACGCCAGTTGCTTCTCGAGTGGCTCGACCGCACCATCGATGAGTGACGCTCGCGGGGATCAACCTGAGCGAAGGCCGGCGGGCCTACCAATCGCGCCCCAGACAAGTAGGGCGAGCCAACAGAATCCCTGTTGACGACTATCGGCAACGCTCCGAATGCTGTGGAGCACACCTGGATGAATTCGCCACGGGTGTGTCTCGAACCATCTCTCTGACCTTGATTCTGCGCTCGGAACTTCCACCTGCATTCCTGTTTTCGGGTCATACGCACCACTGATGTCAGGAGAATCAATGTCCCGGGCGTCGTACCCACGACGCACCAGCTCCGTCTGGACGGTAGTTTTACCAGCTCCGGCGATACCTGTGACATAGATGAGTGACCTGAGACGAAACGTAGCAAGTCAGGCTGGTGACTTCAACGAGTACTGGATGAGTTCTCCCCGGGGCTGCCTGCCCGACAACCTCCTGTCGAGGTTCAAATGCAGGTATTCTTCAGTTCACCGGTCCATGCTGCCTCTGTTGCGATCGCTCGACGCGTCCGACGATGCGACATCGTGGTGGAGCTGCGGGAAGCCCCACGGCTCCGACTGCGCTCCGCCGCGTCGGCTCAGAACTCCACCACTCACTGCGCTCGCGATCCGGTCCGGCTCGGCAAGACGAACGACTGAGGACCAGGACATCGAGCGTGTCCTGGTCCTCAGTCGTGTGGAGCTGCGGGGAATCGAACCCCGGACCTTCTCGATGCGAACGAGACGCGCTACCAACTGCGCTACAGCCCCATGCCCTCGCGGGCTGGACAAGGATATCAGCCGAGTCGGGCCCCGCGACCCACCACCGGGGTCCGCGGCGGAGGTGCAGATCAAGCCGGCTGGAAGCTGCCCCCGCGTAACACCGGTACCACGCTCGATGCGCCGGCGGCGGCGGCGAGCGGCAACTCGTCCCCGTAGCCGTCGTCGATCAGTTCACGTCCTGAAGCACAGGCCGCGATCGACTCGGGCATCGAGCGGGCGACCGCTCGGAAGGCTGCCGCGGCCGCCTCTGCCTCGGGGGACTTCCGGCCGGACAGGGCCGCGATCACCGCGCCGGCGCCCCACAGGTCTTCGACCGCCGGCCGCAGCGTGTCGCCGGGCCAGCGTTCGCCGGCCGCGATCACCGCCATCGGAGCGCCGGCTGCCTCGCGTTGCGCCCACACGGCTGCCGCGGCCGCGTTACGCAGGCAAGCGGCGACCACGGCCACGCCCTGCTCGAACAAGGTCCTGGCGATCGTCGAACCGTTGGGAGACGGGAGCACGAGCCTGGCACCGACTGCGAGTGGACCACCGGACTCGGTCGCGGCCTGCACGGACAGCGGTGACAGGCTCACCCCGGAGCTGCCTGCCTCCGTGCGACCGACGGCCAGCACTGCCTGCTTGTCGGCGGCGAAGGTGGCAGCTGACGCGTCACGCATCCGGTACGGGAAGACCTCGACGCCCGCTTCCGCGGCCACCGTGACCGTGGTGGTGAACGACAGGACGTCGACCACGACCACCACGGCGGCGCCCTGGGAGATCGCGAGGGCACCGGTGAGTCCCCAGTCGAACCTGACGTCCGAGACATCCTGGCTGTGCGGTTCCCGCATCAGCGGCTCACTCCCCCGCGATCGACCTGTGGGCCGATCGGTCACTGCCCTGCCGCGCGTCGGTAGACGATCGGCTCGTAGTACTCCAGATCGTCGAACGCTGGGTCGTCGTCGTCCAGATCGACCACGATGCCCGGCCCCCGCGAGGAGGTGGGTACGTGCGTGTGAGCCGACGGTTCGTCCTCGATGAGCCGCTCGGCCTGCCGACCGTAGGGCGACACCGCAGCGCTCCGGCGAGCGGGCGGCCGGATCTCCCGGGCCCGCTGCAACCGCGCCATTCGCCGCTCCTGGATCGCCCGTTCGACCTTCACCTGGCGGCTGAGGTACGACAGGAAACCGACCAGAGTCAGCGTCAACACTGCGGTTCCGGTCCACAGCATCGGGTTGATCAGCACCGCGCCCGCGGCACAGGCCAGGGCCAGCACGAGCAGCGCCAGCGACACCGTACGACGCCGGCGGAACCGGTAGTCGGCCGTCGCCCTGGCATGCTCGGGATCGAACCCACCACGACCAGGCCGGTGCGCCCGCGGGTCGCGGCGGTCCTCGACCGGCGGGGCCGCAGCGGTCCGGGTCGGCGCCGTCCGCGCCACGACCGGTGGGTACTCGGTCGAGAACCGGCGGTGATCGTCGTTCTGGCCGGCATCCTCGTCGTCGTCATCGGCGAAGGAATCCCAGTCGACCTCTTCGTCGATCAGGTCCTCCGCCAGAGCATCCGAGTCCTCGGACCCCTGAATCTCTGTCATGGCGCTCCCCCTCGACTGCTCGTCCTGGAGGCGGGAGTCGTGGTGACTCTGTCGCGCTCCGGCTCTGCGTACCACCCGGAAGGCGCCCACTCCGTCGTCGGTCTCCGGCACGGCTTCCCTGCTCCGGGCGAACATCGGGACCAGGACGAAGATCCAGCACAGGGCCAGGAACCCCAGCAGCAGCGAGGTGGGGACGTTCGGCACCTGCCACTCCTCTCGGTCACTGCCCAGACGTCCTGCGCAGTCGATCTGCCCGCCGGGATCGGAAGCAGCTGACGGGCTGGGAACAACCGCTCACAGCACCGTCACGCACAGGCATGACGATGGTCGGCAGCGGTGTCCAACAAGCCCATCCGTCACGCTAGTCACAGCCGTCCCAACGCCCGGGGCGACACGCGGGGTGGGGGTGCTCGCAGGAGGCGCTGCCTGAGCGAACGCGGTGAGTCGAGACCGAACGAGTCAGGACAGGATCTCGACGCGCTCGTTCCTCGCTTGCTCGATCACCGGTGGATCAGGGCGGGATCTCGACTCGTTCCTCGCTCGATCATCGGAAGTTGCAAGATCGACGACGGTGACCGGACGCGGCGGTGCCCCGGGTCAGGGAGTGGCTCGGGCATGGGCGGGCATCCGCCGGGTGAGCCTGCGAACCCTCGGATCCCGCCGGGCGAGACCGGGGGCACCGCCGCGGCCGGGGCAGTCAGTCGGGGATCGGGTTCGCCAGACCCTCGACGACCTCGGTGCTGGGCAGCTCGAGCAGCATCGCCGGTGGGCCGATCACCTTTGCGGCTCGGCTGCCGCCACCCACCACCACCCGGGACCGCTGCATCACCGCTGCGTCGACCCAGACCGGGATGTCCACGGGCATGCCGAACGGCGTCACCCCACCGATCTGCATGCCGGTCAACTCGCGGGTCAGGTCGGCCGGCGCGAACGACGCCTTCTTCACGCCCAACCTCTTGCGGACGGCCTTGTTCACGTCCAGCCGGTGGGTGGCCAGCACCAGACATAGCACGTACGACGGCGACACCTCCGCGGAGGAGGCCTTGCCGATCACCAGGATCGCGTTGGCACTGTCCGCGGGATTGATGTCGTAGGCGCGGCAGAACTCCGCGGTGTCCGCCAGATCCGGATCGCAGTCCATCACCGAGACTCCGGGCGTGCTCAGTCCGCCGACGATCGTGCGAACCCTGGCCTCGACGGGATCGACCGACGAATCCCGCTGCAACGGTTCAGTCATGGGGGATCTCCCGGTTCGCTCTGGTGATGATCGGTTCGGCGTCCGGGCGGGGCGCGGGGACGGAGTGCTGCGGGTCGGAGGACGACCCCGAGGAATGCCGCGGCGCAGCCAGGATCTCCGCAACCCGCTCCGCGAGCGGCCGGACGAGTTCCTCGGCCGTCATCGCGAACAGCAGATGGTCCTGCCAGCGCCCGTCCACGTCCAGATAGCGCTCGAGCAGACCTTCCTGCCGGAACCCCAAGCGCGACACCACCTTCCGGCTGGCCACGTTGCCCGGCGCGATCGTTGCCTCGACCCGGTGCAGGCCGCCGCGGCTGAGCGCGAAGTCGACAGCCAACGCCACCGCGGTGGTGGCGACCCCCAGTCCGTTCCACGGGGTCCCGACCCAGTAGCCGATCCATCCCGAGCGCAGCACGCCCCGCTGGATCCCGCCGACGGTCACCTGGCCGACGAACTCGTCGTCGAGGCAGATCGCCAGTGCGATCGCCTCACCGCGCACTTCGGCGGAACGCAACTCACGCCGATGTCGTCGCCAGGCCCCGCCGTCGTGTCGCTCGTCCCAGGTCATTGCGCTGCTGACCTCCCACGGCCGCAGGATCGGCTCGTCCTGCAGCCGCAGGTGTCGCCAGCGGGCTCCGTCGCTGCGGGTCAGCGGTCGGAGCAGCACCTGGCCCCGTCGACAGGCGACCGGCCCGAGCGCCGAGACCCGTTGCGGCAGCGACGAATACCGCTCGTTCATGGTCGTTGGGCCAGGAACGACACGGTGACCTCCGCACCGGTCGGCAGCGATGTCGTGTTCTCGTCGACGAAGACCAGGCAGTTCGCCTCGGCGAGCGAGGCCAGCAGGTGCGTACCGCCGGCACCCAGGATGTGCACCAGATACTCGTCGTCCTCGTCGCGCATCAGCTGCCCACGGAGGAACTGTCGGCGACCGTCGGGCGAGGTGATCGGCGACAGGGTGCGGGCAGTGATCGTCCGGCGATAGGGGTTGCGGCGCCCCAACATCACCCGCACCAACGGTCGGACGATCACCTCGAACACCACCAGCGCCGACACCGGATGCGAGGGCAGCAGGAAGACGGGCACCTGGTCGTGCCCGAGCAGCCCGAAGGCTTGCGTCGAACCCGGCTGCATCGCAACCCGGGTGCGATCGAACTCGCCGAGACCGCCCAGCATTCGGACGATGTGGTCGCCGTACCGCCCGCCGGCTCCGCCGGCGATGACAACGATCTCGGACAGCAGCAACCGTGCTTCCACCAACTGCGACAGTCGTTTCTCGTCGTCGGCGACGATGCCGACCCTGGTCACCTCGGCGCCGGCGTCGCGCGCAGCCGCGGCCAGGGCGAAGGAGTTCACGTCGTACACCTGGCCGGGGCCGGGGGTCCTGGCGACGTCGACGAGTTCTTCACCGAGCGAGATGACGGTGAGCCGTGGCCGCGGATGCACCAGCACCTTGTCCCGGCCCACCGCGGCCAGCAGGCCCACCTGGGCGGCCCCGATGAACGCCCCGGCGCGAACAGCGACGTCCCCCGGTTGGACGTCCTCGCCGATGCGACGCACATACGCACCCGAGCGGACGGCGGCCCGCACCATGACCCTGGCATCGCTGGCGGTGCCGAGATCGATGGGGACCACGGCGTCGGCGACGGTCGGCAGCGGCGCCCCGGTGTCGACGTACACCGCCTGACCCGGTTGTAGTCGGGCCGGCGATCGGGAGCCGGCGGCGATCTCGCCCACCACGGGGAGCGAGATCGGAACGGCCTCGTCCGCATGCCGGACGTCGATCGAGCGGACGGCGTACCCGTCGACCGCCGACTGGTCGAACGCTGGCAGGGCAGCCGACGCCACGACCTCCTCGGCGCACAACAGGCCCTGCGATTCCGAGATCGCCACCCGGACCGGACGCGGCGGAACGGCAGCGCCCAGCACCAGATCCAGCTGCTCGCTGACCGATCGCATGCGGAGTTCGACCATTCCTTCTCATCTCGCAGGGCCGTGGCTGGGCTCCACGCTAGCGGGCGCGGTGATCAGGCCGCTGCTGCGGTGGCCCCGACCCGTGGGTGTGTCTGCCGCTGCACACCCGTCACGACACCCGGATCAGCCGAACCAGGGCTGCTCGGCGGCCGCGTAGCTGCCGTCGTGCTGGGCGAGCGTGAGCCACTGGTCCACGTACTGCTGGAAGGCGACGTCGCCGCGGGGCAGCAGATAGGCCTTCTGTGAGAAGTTGAACGGGGCGTCGGGGTGCACGGCACACAGTTCCGGCTTCCCGTGCGCCACCCACTTCGTCTCAGAGGCGTCGGTGACCATCACGTCGACCCGACCGGCGACGATCTCGTCGAAGATGGTGTTGTTGTCGTCCCAGCGGGTGATGGTGGCCTTCGGGAAGTTCGCGTCGGCGAACTTCTCGTTCGTGCCGCCGATCGGGGTGATGACGCGCACCCCCGGCTGATTGATCGACTCGATCGTCGAGAACTTCTTCTCGTTGCGGCACAGCGTGATCGGCGTCTTGCCTTCGGTGAGGGTGGCGACGCTGAAGAACGCCTGGCGAGCCCGCTCCGCACTGATCGAGATCCCGCCGACGCCGATGTCGCAGCTCGCGAGGAAGTCGGTCATCAGGTTCGACCAGGACGTCTTCACGTAGCGGACCCGTGCGCCGAGGGATTCCGCGAGTTTTTCGACGAGTGAGATGTCGATGCCGGTGTACTGCTGCGTCGCGGGATCCAGGTAGCTGAACGGGCGGTAGTCGCCGGTGGTGCAGACGACCAACGTCTTGCTCCCGGAGACGCTGTCGAGTCGCGAGCCCGAACCCGCCTGGCCGGACGGGGCGGGGACGGGAGCGGACGGGTCGGGATGCCCGGCTGAACAACTGGCCAGCAGCACGACACCGAGGGCGGCTGCAGCGATCCGAGCGTGACGCATCCGGCACTCCTGTTCCGTTGTTGATCCTGCGGGGACCTCGACTCTGGCACGGCTGCGGCGATCCGGCCTGTCGGCACGGTGCTCGCAGAGAAACGGTGCTCGCAGAGAAGCGGTGCTCGCAGAGCAACGGTGCTCGCAGAGCAACGGTGCTCGCTCTACCGTGTCGGATGTGGTCACTCCCCCAGCAGCGCCGCGGCCGGACGAGCGCGCAGGCAAGGACGAGTGGCGCCGCTGGGCTCTGGACTGTCGACGTGCTCGCAGCGCCGCGGAGATCGCCGACGCGCGGGCCGCCATCACCGACCACCTGCTCCGCTGGCCGCCGCTCGCATCGGCGACCACCGTCTGCACCTACCTCCCACTGCGCACCGAACCACTGGGAGCCGACCTCTCCGAGGCGCTGCACCGGCAGGGGCGACAGGTGCTGGTGCCGGTGACCGTTCTCGACCAGCCACTGCGGTGGGCGCAGTACCGACCCGACGGCGATCGCCCCCTCGGCGTCGGCCGGGTCCCGGACCCTGGACCGGCACTTCTACCGGCAGAGCAGCACCAGGCTCTACTTCGGGTATCGCTGGTGCTGGTGCCTGCGCTGCTGGTGGCATGGGACGGGACGCGACTCGGTCGCGGCGGCGGCCACTACGACCGGTCGTTCGCCCGCACTGCTCTGGGTTCGGCAGCGGTCCGGATGACGGTGGTGTTCGACGACGAACTCGTCGACACGCTCCCCGACGATCCTCACGACATCCGGGTCACCGCGCTCGTCAGCCCGCTCGCCGGCGTCCGCATGCTGCCGCTGCGGTGAGTGCCTCGGGGCTGCACTTGCGCCGACCCACCCCTGGTTGGCACTCTGGACGCTGGAGTGCCAGTTCCATGGCGCCCCCGGTTCGTCAGAAGAGGATCTCGTGCCCACGTACCAATACGCCTGCTCCGACTGCGGTCACCGCTTCGAGGCCGTGCAGAAGTTCACCGACGACTCGTTGACCGTGTGCCCCGAATGCGGTGGGGTGCTGCGGAAGATCTACGGCTCGGTCGGCGTCGTCTTCAAGGGCAGCGGCTGGTACCGGACGGACTCTCGCTCCGGGCCGGCGGTTGCGGCCACGCCAGGCGGAGCCAAGGCCGAAGGCGGAGCGAAGTCGGACGGCGGAGGCGACGGCAAGAGCACGTCTTCGGGATCCGACAAGGGCTCGGGTGGCGGATCCGACAGTGCGCCGAAGACCTCGACGCCGTCGACCCCGGCGGCTGCCACGAGCACCTCCGGCAGCTCGTCCTCCAGCGGCTCGTCCTCCAGCGGCTCGTCAGGCACCAGCAAGAGCTGAGCCTGTAGCCGGACCTGGCCGGCACCGACCTGATCTGTCCACACACCCCGAAACTGTCCACACCCCGGTCACACCGCACCCGGCACCCGCGGGCGGTGCCTACCGTCGGCCGGGTGAAGCATCTTCCGACCAGATCAGGCCGCCGTGCCCCGCGCGCCGCGGCACTCGATCCGCCCATTCCTGAGCGGGTGGTCGCTGCACTGCGCTCCCGCCGTACCGCCGGCCGCCGTCACCGCGTCGTTCGCCGCACCCTCGCACTGGTCCTGGTCGCCCTCGCCGGAGCACTCGCGCTGGTGCGGCCGACGGATGGACCGGTCGGCGCTGCCGCGGTGATCGCTCGAGCAGACCTTCCCGCCGGCCACGTCCTGGCCGAGTCGGATCTGCAGGCCGTCCGGCGTGCGGATCTTCCCGACGGCGCGATCGACGCCTCGGCTGGTGCGACCGGCCGCACGCTGTCTGCGGCGGTCCGCCGAGGCGAGCTGCTGACCGACGCACGGATCGTCGCCAGGGACGGTCCGCAGCCGGGTCCCGACCGGGTCGCCACCCCTGTCCGCCTCGCCGATCAACAGTCGGTCGACCTGTTGGCCCCCGGCATGCACGTCACGCTGATCGCTGTGGACGAGACGAGCGGCAGCACCACCCTGGCCGAGGATGCAGTGGTGCTCGGCATTCGCGCCCCGGCAACCGCGCCGCTGTCAGCGGGGCGAGCGACGCCGGTGGTCGTGTTCGCCGTCCGGGACGGTGACGCTCGCACCGTGGCCGGCTCCGCGCTGTCGGGTGACGTCACCTTCACGTTCCGGTGACCCAGCTGCCGAGCCGGTGCTGGTCCGCACGATCGGTGAACGGACCTTGCTCCCCCGGAGTCTCGAGCGCGCCCGCGCGCTACGGTACGTCGGAAATGCTCCACCGGTCGCCGAGGTCGGCGACCGCTACCCACTGTGCCGTCACGGGCACACGTCTGCCGGGGGACCGAAATGATCAAGGGTTTCAAGGAATTCATCATGCGCGGGAACGTCGTCGATCTCGCGATCGCGGTGGTCATCGGAGCAGCGTTCGGCAAGGTTGTCGACACCTTCGTCAGTGGAATCGTGACACCCCTGATCAGCGCGGCAGGTAAGCCAGGCGCAGCCGGGCTGGGGTTCGACCTGAAGTCCGGCGACACCCCGCCCGGCGGGGTGGACCCGACGTTCATCAACCTGTCGACGATCATCAACGCGATCATCGTGTTCCTGCTGACCGCGCTGGTGGTCTACGCGATCTTCGTGGCGCCGATGAACAAGTTCAACGCGCGCCGCGAAGCCAAGAAGGCTGCGCAGCGCAAGGCCGCCGGCATCCCCGAGCCGGTCAGCCCGCCCAGCGAGCTCGACCTGCTGACCGAGATCCGCGACCTGCTGGTGAAGCAGGACAAGATCTGACCGCGTGCCGACCGTCCGCGTACCCAGTCACCCGTGGTGTGGCGGGCGGTTGTCGCGGTACCACTGTTCGGACAGCCCGGACGGATCGGACCCGTTCGGCCGTTCATCGCTCGTCGTCTCCGGCAGCATCCCGGCCACGATCTGCTCGGCCAGCCGCTGCCGCCGCTCGCGTGCCAGACTCTCGGCGTCGACGTCCTCGGCGGCCGGCGCTGGAGGTCGGGTCGGCGCGGCACCCTCCGGCGGACCTGCCGGTGCGGCGGAGGAGTTCGGCGGTACATTCACCACACCAGCCTGCCACCCCGCATGGGCTGACGAGTGCTGCGCAGTGCATCTCACCAGCGGGGGGCACCGGCGACAGGGCACCTCACCAGCCGTGCAGTTCACCGGACCGGACAACATGCGAGAAGGAGATCCACCATGAGCTTCATCGACAAGGCCAAGGACTTCGCCGAGGACGCCATCGACAAGGCCAAGGATGTGGCCGGCGACGTCTACGGCAAGACCAAGGACTTCGCGGGTGACGCGGTCGAGAAGATCAAGGATGTCGCGGGTGACGTCGGCGAGAAGGTCAGCGACGTGGCAGGCGACATCAAGGACAAGGTGACCGGCAGCGACGCGTCCGACAAGGTGGAGGGCGCCGCGGACAAGGCGGCCGACGCAGCCTCCGACGGCGGAGATGCAGCGTCCACCAAGGCATCCGAGGTGAGCGACGAGGTCGGCGCCAAGGCCTCCGGCGTGGCGGACGACCTCAAGTCCTGAATCCGCTACGGCCGGGTGGACCCGGCCGGGATGTGGTGCCGCAGCGCAGACCCGAGAACCGACGACAGCGGCCGCCCCTACGGGCGGCCGCTGTCGTGTGTCCGGAAGATCAGGGCAACGGATCGGAGAGCTGCTCGATGGCGTGGACGGCCAGCGGCACCAAGGTCGCCAGACCGTCGCGGATGGCGGGCCTGGACCCGGCGATGTTCGCGATGACGGTGGAGCCGGACACCCCGACGCGACCACGGGACACCACGGCATCGGTCACCCCGGCGGCCATCCCTGACCAGCGGAGCGCCTCGGCGATCCCCGGCAGGCTCCGGTCGACCACCTCGTCGGTCACGTCCGGCGTCACGTCGCGGGGCCGCACCCCGGTCCCGCCGACGGTGACGATCAGATCGACGCCGCCGATGACGCCGGTGTTCAGCGCGGAACGGATGTCCAGGGCCTCGGACGGCACCGTCACCGAGCCGTCGACGACGAAGCCCGCCTCGACGAGCAACTCGGTGACCAACGCGCCGGCCCCGTGATCGCCGTCCCCGTGGACCTGATCGTCGGTGACCGACACGATGAGTGCGCGTCCGACAGATGCGGCGGCAGTAGTCACTGGGGCTCTCTTCCTTCGGACCCGGTCGGACGAGCGTGAAGGAGTGCCCGCCGATCCCGGTGCGTGGAGCCACAGCCTAGCCGCGGGAGGTCGGAGGACCTGTGAGCGGTATGGGTACCGCCTGAGTCCGGCGACCGCGGAGCGCTCCGCGCTGCGGACCGGGTACCTGCTCAGTCCCGGCGGCCGAGGAATGCCGCCGCCGCCGCGCGGAACGACTTCGCCGGCACGGTGCTGACGTGGTCGCGACCCGGCACCACGACGAGCTCTGCCCGCGGTGACGCGGTGGCCAACGCGGCGGCCCGATCAGCCAGCGGATCTCTCTCGCCGACCACCAGCAGCACCGGCCGGTCCGCCAGCACCGGCGCAGCGGGTAGCCCGTCGAGTCCCTCGATCAGGGCGGTCAGCGCGGCCGGATCGTTGCCGGGCACCGCTGCCGCGACGGTCACGATCCGCAGCGTCTGGGCGGCAAGGCCGGGGGTGGCGGATTGGGATGGTTCCCACAAACCGGTGGCCAGCGCGGCGCGCAGCGCCCGGACATCCACGCCCTCGAACAGTCGACGTCCGTCGTAACCGCCGAGCACCGCGCGGCGCCAGGGAGCCCGCTCCTGCAGCAACCCCGCCGACAGCCGGGCCCCGAGCGAGTACCCGAGCAGATCGCAGCCCTGGTCGAGGTCCGCCGAGGGGATCCCACCACCGGGCCCGAGCTCGTCCCGCACTCGCTGCGGAAGTGTGGCCAGCAGGTCGAGCAGGAACTCCGGGCGGTACTTGCCGGGGTCGTGGGACTTCTCGGACAACCCGTGTCCTGGCAGGTCAGGGGCGAGGACGGTGCGGCCCGCCCGGCACAGTTCGCGCAGGTGACCGGTGACGTCGAAGGTGTGGTGGGCCGAGGAGCCGAAGCCATGGACGGCGAGCACCGGCGGCAGCCCCGCGGCCGCCGCCCTGGCGTCGCCGCCGACCTCCGGCCTGGCCACCAGCACGCTCACCCGCGTCCCGGCCACCTCGACGGTCGTCCTGGTGCTGTGCACCCCGTGCTCCGATCCAGACATCACGCGGACAGTCTGTCGGGTTCCTCCAACTCGCCCGTCGGCGCCCTCCGGTTAGGGTTCGTCCGTCCACCCCACCGGCGCTCCCGTGACGCCGCACCTTCGTATCGTCCGCCGGAAGAGAAGGAACCCCTTGATGGCCGCCCGCCGCAGCACCGCCCGTGATCTCGCCCAGATCGCCATCTTCGCCGCCCTGATCGCTGCCCTCGGCGTTCCCGGCACCCTTCATCTGGCCGGCAACGCAGTGCCGATCACCCTGCAGACCCTCGGGGTGATGCTCGCCGGTTCGCTGCTCGGCGCGCGCAAGGGCGCCCTGGCCGTCGCCACCTTCCTCGCGCTGGTGGCCTGCGGTCTGCCACTGCTCGCCGGTGGGCGTGGCGGTATCCAGTTCCTGACCGTCGAACCGTCTGCGGGGTACGCCTGGGGTTTCCTGGCAGGCGCGTTCGTGATCGGCCTGCTCACCCAGCAGATGATGCCCCGCTACCGGTTGTGGTTCGGCCTGGTCGCCAACGCGGTCGGCGGCGTGCTCGTCGTCTACCTGATCGGCACTCTGTGGGTCTGGATCGGGACCGGTGCAGCGCTGGGCACTGCACTGGTGCGCAACGGGATCTACCTTCCCGGCGACGCATTCAAGGTGGTGATCGCCAGTGTGGTGGCGACGCAGGTGCACCGCGCGTACCCCGGTCTGATCGCCCGGTCCCGTCCGAACGCTCCGGAAGTTCGGGAATCTCTTCCGGCAGCCGCGCCGGCAGCCTTCCCGGCACCGACGAGCCCTCCGGCACTTCCCACGACCTCCGGTGGGGAGCAGGCCGACGACATCGGCCGGACCGACCGCAGGTGACCGACCCATGGACCCCGGCGCTGACCCTGCCAGGGGCCGGCAGCAGTCCTGCCCTGCAGTTGGACGGGACCGCGCTCACCAAGGCTGCGCTGCTCAGGGCTGCCGACCGGGTCGACGTCTCGCAAGGGCTGGTGGACGCGCGGGGCCGCCCGCACACCGAGATGCTCACCCGCGTCGTCGCCGCCGCCAGGGCGCGGGTCCCGGTGGTCATCGGGGCGGGTCCCGACACCCTGGCGCCGCCGCCCGGTTCGCTGCCGGCGGATGCATTCCTGGTGGTGGCGACATCCGGTTCGTCCGCGGCGCCGCGGACGGTCGTGCGCACCCTGCGGTCGTGGACGTCCTCGCATCCCGGGTACAGCGCGCTGACCGGGCTCGGCGCGGGCGACCGGCTCCTGCTGACCGGTCCGCTCAGCTCGACGCTGCAACTGTTCGCGGCGGTCCATGCGCTCGCCTGCGGGGTGCTCGTCACCGACGAACCTGCCGTCGCCAACGCCGCCGTCTGTGTGCCGGCGCGACTGGATGCGGTCGTGGCCGCCGCCCCGCACCTCCGCGCCGTCGTGGTCGCCGGGGCCCGGCTCTCCGAGCAGGCAGCCCACCGCGCCGCCGACGCCGGGATCGCCGTTGCCGAGTACTACGGGGCGGCAGAGTTGTCGTTCGTGGCCGCGCGGCGCTGGCCGAAGCGGCTGACCCCGTTCCCCGGCGTCGAGGTGCAGATCCGTGACCGGCAACTGTGGTCCAGGTCCGCTTTCCACTGCCTGCAGATCGCGGGCACACCAGGTGGATTCAGCAGCGACGCAACAGGTTTTGCCACTGTCGGCGACGTCGCGTGGCTGCACGCCGACGGCTCGCTGACGATCCTCGGGCGAGGCTCGGAAGCGGTCCTGGTGGGCGGTCGGACCGTGATCGTCGAAGACGTGGAAGCAACGATCGGCTCACTGCAGGGCGTCCGCGACGTCGCGGTGGCCGCGCAACCGCACGCACGGCTGGGTGCCACCCTGGTCGCCATGGTGGCGCTGACCGACGGCGCGTCGCTGCCCGGGGTACGTGACCGGGCCAGGGCCGTCCTCGATCCCGAGTGGCTGCCCCGGCGCTGGGTCGTCGTCGACGACGTACCGCGCACCGCTCCCGGCAAGATCGACCGACGCGCTGTGCGGGCGGCGATGACCCCGTGAACCCAGGCCGCACCGCCGTCATCAGCGCCGGTCGCCGGACCCCGATCGGCACCGCGGGCGGGGCACTCGTCGACGTGCCGGTCGTCGATCTCGCGGCCCCGCTGATCCGCGTCCTCGCCGCGGAGTCACCCGGCAGCCGGATCGACGAGGTGATCCTCGGCAACTGTCTGGGTCCGGGCGGCAACATCGCCCGATCCGCCGGTCTCGCAGCAGGTCTGGATGCGTCGGTGCCGGCGGTCACGGTCGACCGACAGTGCGGATCGGGGCTGGAGGCGGTGGCCCAGGCCGCAGCTCTCATCGGTTCCGGCCGCGCAAGCATCGTGCTGGCGGGAGGCGCGGAATCCGCCAGCACCGCCCCGTGGCGCTACTGGCCACCGACCGTGGACGATCCCGAACCGCGCCGCTACATGCGAGCTCCGTTCGCACCACGGGGTTTTCCGGACCCGTCGATGGGCGAAGCGGCCGACCGGGTCGCGGCGCACCTCGGCATCAGCCGTGCACGCCAGGACGAGTGGGCGCAGCGATCGCACCGACTGGCGCATGCAGCGGTACTGTCCGGCGCCTTCGTCCGGGAGATCCTGCCGATGGCCGAACTCGATCACGACCAACGACCTCGACCCGGTCTCTCGACGATGCGTCTGGCCAGGCTGCCGCGCGCGTTCACCGCGGACGGTACGGCCACCGCCGGCAATTCGTGCGGGATCTCCGACGGCGCCGCAGTGCTGACCGTGACCTCGGGTGGAGCGGGCCTGGCCGTCCGCGGGATCGCGACCGTCGGCGGCGATCCGGGACTGCCAGGAGTTGCTGCAGGACAAGCGATCCACCGGGTTCTCGACGCCACCGGACTGGCGTCCCGAGACCTCGAAGCAATCGAGATCACCGAGGCGTTCGCCAGTGTCGCGCTCGCCACCATCGACCTCGCAGGACTGGATCCCGAACGGGTCTGCACCGACGGTGGAGCCATCGGCTACGGCCACCCGTGGGGTGCCTCCGGCGCGGTGCTGCTGGTGCGACTGCTGCACCGCATGGAGCGGGACGACCAGACGGTCGGTGTCGCCGCCTGCGCGATCGGCGGCGGCCAGGGCATCGCGATGCTCGTCGAACGGGTGGGCTGAGCATGCCGGAGATCCGCTTCGACAGCGTCCGTCACGCCTACGCCGAGCGCGTAGTCCTGGACGGCATCGACCTGCAGCTCACCGAGCGCAGGATCGGCATCGTCGGTGGCAACGGATCCGGCAAGTCGACACTGGCCCGGATGATCAACGGGCTGGTGATGCCGACAGGTGGCACGGTGAGCGTCGATGGGCTGGACACCCATCGCGACGGCAAGGGGGTACGCGCCCAGGTCGGATTCGTCTTCACCGATCCCGACAACCAGATCGTGATGCCGACCGTCCAGGAGGACGTCGCGTTCTCCCTGCGCAGATCGGGCCTGTCGAAGGCTGAACGCCGGACCAGGGTCCACGACACCCTGCGGCGCTTCGGGTTGGGCGAACACGCCGACCATCCGCCGCACCTGCTGTCGGGTGGTCAGAAGCAGCTGCTCGCGCTGGCCGCGGTGTTGGTCCGCCGGCCACGCCTGCTGGTGGCGGACGAGCCGACCACCCTGCTCGATCTGCGCAACGCCCGGATGGTGGGCGAGCTGCTGGCCGGGCTCGACGAACAGCTCGTCCTCGTGACCCACCACCTCGACCTGCTGCACGACTTCGACCGGGTGGTGGTGATCGACGGCGGACGGGTGGCCGCGGACGACACCCCGGCGCCCGCGCTCGCCTCGTACCGGGCGTTGCTCGGATGATCGGCGCGTACCGGCCGGGATCCTCACTGCTGCACCGGATGGCGGCGGGACAACAGCTGTTGGGCCTGATCGTGGCGCTCGTCGCGATCGCCGTGACCAGGTCGTGGTGGACGCTCGGGGTGGCCGCCGCTGCGACCCTGGCGCTCTATGCAGTGGGTGGGATCCCGACCTCGGCCCTCTGGCAGCAAGTGCGTCCGCTGCGCTGGGTGGTGCTGTTCATCGGTGTGCTGCAGTGGATCACGACCGGTTGGCAGGCTGCACTGACGGTCTGCGGGACCCTGATCGTCTCGGTCGCACTGGCCGCGCTGTTCACCCTGACCACCCGCGTCACCGCCATGCTCGATCTGTCCGTGAAGCTTCTGCATCCGCTGCGCCGCTTCGTGGATCCCGATCGGGTGGGGCTCGTGCTGGCCATGACGATCCGCGCGGTCCCGCTGATGGTGTCGATAGTCCAGGACGTCCGACAGGCCAGGACGGCGCGCGGCGCGGGCTTCTCCCTGCGCGCGATGGCCGTGCCGGCCGTGGTCCGGGCGCTGCGGCAGGCCGATGCGATGGGGGACGCCTTGATCGCCCGCGGAGTGGACGACTGAGTCGGCCGGACCGACCCCCCGAGGAGACGGCGGTCAGTCCTGCGACAGCACTTCGTGGGCGAGCGCCGCCGTTGCCGCATCGAACAGCACCAGCTGCACCTGCTCGACCTGCGTGTCGGCAGCGCAGAGCGCACTGAAGGCCTGCACCAGTGCATCCTCGAGGGGCCAGCCGTAGGCACCGGCGGAGATCAACGGGAACGCCACCGACCCTGCACCGACCTCGTCGGCGACCCGCAGGCTGGAGGTGTAGCAGCTGCGGAGCACCGAACGGCGATCCAGCCCTGGTGAATACACCGGCCCGACCGTGTGGATCAGCCACCGCGCCGGTAGCCGCCCGGCACCGGTGGCCACGGCTTCACCAGCCGGAAGACCCTGTGGCAGGGCGGTTCTGCGTAGTTCCCGGCACTCCTGCAGGATCTCGGGTCCACCTGCCCGGTGGAGCGCGCCGTCCACCCCGCCACCACCGAGCAGTGCGGAATTGGCCGCGTTGACGAGGGCGTCCGCCGCCACGGTCGTGATGTCCCCCTGGACGATGGTGAGCTCCATCGGCCCAGTGTGCTCCGCTGGTGGCCGCTGCGGGGAGTTCCTCGTCCAGGGGAGTGCTCCTTCGGGTCGCAGGGCCTTGGACACCTACGCGGGGCGAGCGCGGGCTGCTGCGGCTCACCCGTCCGAGCTCGGCCGGCGGACCACCTCGGCGGCGAGCGGATTCGGACGGGTGAGTTCCGGTGAATCCACCGCAGCGGAGCACACCGGACGCCTAGGGTCGCCACAACAGCGACCTCGGACCTCGGGAGGACCAGCAGTGTCTGCAAGGCTCCCCGACGACGACCCCGACAGCACCGATGCGCTCGCCGGCATCCTGGCGGGGGCTTTCGCCCATCCGGAGGCACCCGCGCTCGCGGACGGCACCTCCCGCCCGCTGACGGTCGGTCAGTTGGCCAGCCGGGTCCGCGCCGTGGCCGGGGGGTTGTCGCGCCAGGGTTTCGGCGAGGGCGAGCAGCTTCGGTTGGCGTTGGGCCCGAGTGTCACCTCGGTCACCCTGGCGCTGGCCGCGGTACTGACGGGCGGGAGCGCCGTGCTCGATCGGGGCGGACGGCTGCACGCCCGCCTGTCCGGGACGCCGAACGCCTGGGTGGCGGCCGATTCCATGGCTCTGGTCTCCGCAACGCTGAGCCGCCATTCCTCCTCCTCCCGGCACCCGTCGACCGGCAGCACCGCGGCCAGCGCCTCGCCACACCCCGGAGTCGGATGGCCGACCCCCGATCGGACCATCCATGTGGGCGCGTGGTTGCCGGGTGTGCCCAGAACGGCACTGTCGTTGCGCCGCTTGGCATCCGGCGCGATGTTCGACGGCACTGTCCCGACATCGGACCACCCAGCGGTGACGGTGCTCAGGACGACCGGTGCGGTCACCCACACCCGCGCGGACCTCGGCATCGCGGTCCGGTGGCTGTCCCGACAGGTCGGGCTGGAGAGTGTCGATGGGCTGGTCACCGACGATCCGGTACTCGGCCTCGCCGCGCTGTCGGTCGGTGCGCAGTGGCGGATCGGGCCGGCTGCGCCAGGTCGTCGCGATCTGGCGAAGGTGAGCCTGGTGGGGATCGCCGGCAGTCAGGTCGAGCAGACGTGCGCTGCGCTGACGGCAGCGGGCAGCACGGCAGGGGTGGTGGTCCGGGACGGGCCGATCAGCAGCGATCTGGCACGACGCGTCGTGGCCGAGCGTCGGCTCTTCGTGCTCTCCGGACGCGAGGGCCTGCTCCCGGTCGCCGTCGTCTCGGGCGCCGAGCTGGTGTCGTTCGACGGACCGGGAGCGCTGTTGGGTGAGGTGGTTCCCGGCGTGCGGGTGCTGATCGACGGCGATCGGATCCTGACCAGGGGCCACCGCCGCGACGGCTCTCTCGGCGCCGTCGACACCGGGCTGCGCGGACGCTTCGCGGGCACCACCCTGGTCGCCGATACCCTCTGATCCGCGGGGCGTCCGGTGGTCGAGGCCCCGTCAGATCACCGGCCGCGGGCGTCGAGCTCCGCGATCAGCTTCTTCGACGCGGTGGTCCGATACGACATGTCGATGAGCTCGACGACCTCGTCCCAATCCGTCGACGCCGGCGCCAGATCGATCCCCACCCAACCGGACGGGCCCATGTACCCGGGGACGAAGAACCGATCGTCCTCGAGCAGGGCACGGCGTTCCTGCGGCTCCGGCAGCACCTGGATCGCGTGCTCCCATTGTCGGGATTCGTGATCACCCTTCACCGTCGCACCGAAGTGCACGAAGGTCTTGCGGGTGAAGAAGTTCGGCCGGCCGTGCGAGATCCGCTCCGCGCTGCCGGGGAAAGACAGCGCGATCTTCCGTACCCGCACCAGGATGGGATCGTCGTCCCGGAAGCGCGCTGGATGAGCCATCGGATCACCGTAGGACGCACAACGCGGTCCGTCGACCTGACCGGACACGGTAATCTCGGCTGCGCGCACCGCTGGACGCGCAGCAGGGCCCTCATAGCTCAGGGGATAGAGCACCGCTCTCCTAAAGCGGGTGTCGTAGGTTCGAATCCTACTGGGGGCACACGATCTGATCAGGCAGAATACGTTTCACAGCGATGTTCGGGTCCCGCTGGCTGGGAACTCCCGGCGCTCTCCCATGAGGTTCACAGTTGAACCTTCAACTGATCGACGTCGTTCTTTGACATCCTCGAAGGACACGCCCGCCCATACGGGCCCCTCGAGAGGACCGCGATGACCGTGAACACCCCCGATTCAGCACCGGCCCCGACCCTGTCTCCTTTCACCCGGCGTACCGCGTTGGCCGTGGGCGGTCTGACCGTGGCCACCGTCGCAGCCGCCTGTGGCTCCGACACCACCCCCACCTCGACCACTCCCGCGACCGGGGGCAGCAGCGCAGCCTCGGGTGGCACCGAGCTCGCCAAGGTCGCCGACATCCCGGACGGCGGATCGTTGGTGGTCGGCCAAGTCCTGCTGGCCCGCACCGGCGAGGCCGTGGTGGGACACAGCGTGGTGTGCACCCACGCCGGCTGCCCGGTCCAGGCGGCCGGCGCGAACGCCGACTGCAACTGCCACGGATCGCAGTACAACGCCACCACCGGTGCCGTACTGAAAGGCCCGGCCACCCAGCCGCTGGCCGAGGTCGCGGTGACCGTCAAGGACGGAGCCGTCCTGCAGGCCTGAGCCACCCGGGACCAGGCCATGGTCCAGCGCCGTGCGGAGGTTGTCCGACACCGGCCTGATGGGCACCTGCAGGGGCCCCGTCAGGACCGGTACCGCTCACACCCGGTCCGTTCTCACCCACGATCGGGGAGGTGTCGCCACCGGCCGGATACCACCCCGCTTCGTCCCGACCACCACTCGTGGTGCGTTCCACCGAGAGTTCGTCTCCTCCTTGATCGGACCCGGAGGTCTGCCGTTCGCGCTCGTCCATCTGCTCGCTCCTTGCTGTGATCCATCGATCGGTCGTCGGCGGCGAGGCAGAGCTGCCACGCCGCCGGTCGGAGTCCACCGACCCAGCCGACGGTTCGCCGACGGACTGTCCGGAGCCTGTGAGCCGGCCGTCAAAGACCCTGTGCGGATGCCGCCGGAATCCGAACGGGGCCGCCCTGCTGTCCGGATCACCGCTGCTCGGGTACACAGGAACCACACAGCAGGCGCCCAGCGCGGACCCACTTCGCCACCAGAGGATCAGTGCATGGTCAGCAACCACACCGACACCGCCCCCCGGCCCGCTCTGCTGTCGGGCCCCGGCGGCCGACCGATCCGCGCGCTCGTGGTGGACGACGAGCGCACCCTGGCCGAGTTGGTCGGGATGGCGCTGCGCTACGAGGGCTGGGAGATCCGGTCCGCGCACGACGGCGTCGGTGCGGTCGCCCAGGCGCGTGACTTCCAGCCGGACGTGATCGTGCTCGACGTGATGCTCCCCGATCTCGACGGGTTCGAGGTGCTGCGCAGGATCCGCGCCGAGCAGATCACCGTTCCGGTGCTGTTCCTGACCGCGAAGGATGCCGTGGAAGACCGGATCGCCGGGCTGACCGCCGGCGGCGACGACTACGTCACCAAGCCGTTCTCGGTGGAGGAACTCGTCCTGAGGTTGCGGGCGCTGCTGCGGCGGGCCCGGGTCGCGACCGAGGCCGAGTCGCCCACCCTGCAGATCGGCGACCTGACGCTCGACGAGGATTCCCGGGAAGTGCATCGCGGCGCGGAGCTGATCTCGTTGACCGCCACCGAGTTCGAGCTGCTGCGGTACCTGATGCGCAACGCCAAACGGGTGGTGAGCAAGGCCCAGATCCTCGATCGGGTGTGGAATTACGATTTCGGCGGCCAGGCGAACATCGTGGAGCTGTACATCTCCTACCTGCGCAAGAAGATCGACTCCGGCCGGGAACCGATGATCCACACCATGCGCGGCTTCGGCTATGTCCTCAAACCCGCCTGATCCGGCGGTGGACCAGGATGATTCCGCCAACCTGACCAGGTCGGGTCATCGCCCGGCGCATCGCGCGATCACGTTGCGCACCAAGCTGATCGCCGGGGTCAGCGCGGCTATTCTCGCCGTTTCGGTGTTGATCGGAGTGGTCACCCAGATCCTCATCTCCGACTACCTGACCGCCCAGCTCGACCAGCGCATCCAGTCGAACGTGCGGTTCTTCGGCGGCCAGAACGACCAGGACGACGCCGGCGGATCCGGTGCGGTCGGGAACAGCACGCCGGGCTCACCCCCCGGCGTCACCGACGCGTGTTCCAGCTCGACCACCGAGACCACCAGCGGGCGACGGGCCCCCGCGCCGCAACCCGCCGTGTTCGCGGTGTTCGACAGCACCGGCACTTTCGTCTCCGGAACGGTGCGGGACACCGCACTGGGCTGCACCGATCTCACGGCCGACACCGCCGTGACGCTGGCGCACGTCCCCACCGGCCGCACCGTCACCGAGGTGACCATCCCCGACGCCGGCCAGTACCGGGTGATCGCCGATCAGTCCCCCGACGGACAGATCCTCGTCTCCGGCCTGTCCACCGCCGAGGTCGAGGCGACCCAGTTCCGCCTGCTGGTGGTGATGAGCGCGGTCGCCGCCGGCGCCGTGCTTCTCGGGGCCGGAATCGTCTGGCTCGGAGTGCGCCGCTCGCTGCGTCCGCTCGAGCAGGTGGCCGCGACCGCCCGCGCCGTCAGCGAACTGCCGCTCGACCGCGGCGAGGTCGACATCACCGTCCGGGTCCCCCGCAAGCTCACCGACGACCGCACCGAGGTCGGCGCGGTGGGCGCCGCGCTCGATCAGTTGCTCGTCCACGTCGAGAGCGCCCTGGGTGCCCGCCACGAGTCCGAGAGCAGGGTGCGCCGATTCGTCGCCGACGCCTCCCACGAGCTGCGGACCCCGCTGGCCGCGATCCGGGGCTATGCGGAACTGGCCGGGCGCAACCCGGAGGACGCCCCCGCCGTGACGCATGCCCTCGGCAGGGTCCGCTCGGAATCGGAGCGGATGACAACGCTGGTGGACGACCTGCTGTTGTTGGCGCGCTTGGACTCCGGCCGACCGCTCGATCGCGATCCGGTGGACCTCACGCTGTTGACGATCGACACCACGTCGGATGCCAGGGTGTCGGGATCCGAGCACCACTGGCAGCTCGAACTCCCCGAGGAGCCGGTGACCGTCGTGGGTGACGACCACCGCCTCCGCCAGGTGCTGACCAATCTGCTCGCCAACGCCCGCACCCACACCCCGGCCGGGACGACGGTGGTGACAGCGGTCCGCGAGGAGCGGGGAATGGCCGTCGTCACCGTCACCGACAACGGTGACGGCATCCCCGCGATGCTGCAGTCTGAGATCTTCGGTCGCTTCGTCCGCGGCGAACAGTCGCGTTCCCGCGCAGCAGGTTCCACCGGCCTGGGCCTGGCCATCGTCGCTGCTGTGGTGGCCGCCCACCACGGCACCGTCGGCGTCAAGAGCGAGCCCGGCCGCACCGTGTTCACCGTGCGGCTCCCCCTCGTCTGACCGGTTCGCCCCGCGGTCCGCCCCCCGTCGGCCTCGTCGCTGGCCAAAGGTGTTGTCGCTGGCGAGAAGTGTTGCTGCTGGCGAGAAGTGCGTCCTTCTCGCCAGCAACAGCGCTCGTCACCAGCGGCAACGGATGTCGCGGCTAGAAATCAGGTGGACGGACACCCGGCGGCGTGGCACGCTCCGCGCCGTGGACTACACCGACCAACAAGCGGCCGACCTGTACGAGATCCTCAACCCCTGGGACGCAAGCGACCAGTTCTACCTGGACCGGGTCGTCGGCGCCGACGACGTGCTGGACATCGGGTGCGGTACCGGAGCCGTTCTTCACGCGGCAGTCGAGCAGGGCCACCGCGGCCGGTTGGTCGGCCTGGACCCCGACCCGTTCGCCCTGGCCGTTGCGCGGCGGGACGATCGCGTCGAGTGGCGCGATGGTACCGCGGCCACGATGACGTCCGATGCGGAGTTCGACCTGATCACCATGGGCGGCAACGCCTTCCAGTGCCTGATGACCGACGGGGAGATCACTGCGTCGGTCCGGTCCATGCGACGTGCGCTGCGCACCGGAGGCAGGGTAGTCTTCGACAGCCGCAATCCCGAGGCGCGCCGCTGGGAGAGCTGGACTCCGGCGCACGCGACGGAGGTCACCGATCCGGCCGGGCTGCTCGTGCGGGTCGTCCACGACCTGACGGAGGTGATCGACGAGCCCGGACGGACCACCGTCAGCTTCAGCGAGAGCATCACCACCCCCGACGGGGAGCTGCTCCGCCGCGATCACGCCACGGTGCGTTTCCTCAGCGCCGCCCAGATCACCGCAGCCTTGACCGGGGCCGGGTTCACGGTCGACGAGCAGCTCGGTGACTGGACCGGAGCGGCGGTGTCGCCCGCAGCCCCGTCGATCATCACCACCGCCACCGCGATCTGAGACCGGTCGGGCCCGCCCGCCGAGCACTGTCGCTGGTGAGAAGTGTTGCTGCTGGCGAGAAGTGCGTCCTCAACGCCAGCACCAGCGCTTGTCACCAGCGACACTGGCCTCGGTGTGTGAACTGGCTCACGCACACATCAACGGTGACACACTGCTGTCGCAACATGCTGCCAGGGTCACATCCATGACGAACAGCCTGGACACCCTGACCACCCGCGAGATCGCCCTTGCCACCAGTGGGCTGTCGACCCTCGACAACACCATCGAGCAGGACGCGACCCTGCAGACGTACCTGGAGCCCTACCCGGCGCGGGACGATGCGGCGGCCTGGGCAGCACGACGGTCCGCCGGACCGTTGTCCGACCCGACCGACGCCGCTCCGCTCGGAGTGTCTCTGACCGACACGACGGTGGACGGCGTTCCCTGCCGGGTGATCGAACCACCGTCGGCGCACGGCAGCTACCTGCACCTGCACGGTGGCGGCTGGTCGTTGGGTTCGCACCGGTTCTCCGACGAACGGCTCGCCGAACTGGCCCGCGACACCGGCCTCCGGGTGATCACCGTCGGCTATCCGCTCGCCCCCGAGCACCTGCTCCCGGAGATCGTCGATGCCTGCCGCACGGTCGCGCGGGCACTCACCGGCGACGCCGGCTTCTGGGCCATCGGCGGCGAGTCGGCCGGCGCCCACCTGGCTGTCACCACCTTGCTGGGGCTCAGAGATGCTGGGCTGCAGCCGTTCTCGGCCGCAGTCCTCACGTACGGCGTGTACGACTTCACCGGCACCCCTGGGCGGCGGGCCCGCAGGCGCGTCGAGGTGGACCGGCTCGCCGACATCGTGCTTCCGGGTGTCGACTCGGAGGCGCTGCGGAATCCCGAGATCTCCCCGATGTTCGCCGACCTCACCGGCATGCCGGCTGCTCGCTTCCTCTGCGGCACCAGGGATGCGCTGCTCGAGGACACACTGCTGCTGGAGGCCCGCTGGCGGGTCGTCGCGCCCACCGAGCTCGATCTGGTGGCCGCTGCCGACCATGCATTCACCCTGATGCCCGGGCCGACCACCGAGAACGCCCGACGCGCCGAGGCCGGCTTCCTGCGGCGGGCGCTCACTGGTTCGATGGCGGGGTGAACCGTCTCACCAGGTTGTACGCGATCGCCGAGACGTTGCGCGCCGCGGCGCCCCGGCTGGTGACGGTGGCCCAGCTCGCCGCCGAGCACACAGTGTCCGGGCGCACGGTGCAGCGTGATCTGCAAGCATTGCTGGAGTCCGGCGTCCCGGTGCGCTGGCAGGACGGCCGGGGTGGCGGATGGACGGTGGAGGCGAGCATGACGCTCCCGCCGGTCAACCTCACCGAGGACGAAGCGGCCGCGCTGCTGCTCGCCGTGCGCGCGGCATCGGGGGCGACACCGTTGTGGCCCGCGGCGCAGTCGGCGTGGGGAAAGATCACCGCCGCCCTGGACGCGGCCGGGTCGTCCGCCGTCCGGCAATGGGAGAGCAAGGTCGCCGTCCGCGAGGTGGATCCGGACCGGGCAGCGATCGCTTCGACCGTCGAACGAGCCGTCACCGCGTCGCAGCTGCTGCACCTGCACTACGCCGACAGCTCCGGCGCGGTCTCCGAGCGGGACGTGGAACCCGTCGGGTTGCTGACCGCCCGGGGCGACTGGTACCTGATCGCCTGGTGCCGGCTGCGCCGGGCGGATCGGGGCTTCCGTCTGGATCGGATCCGCGCAGCGCAATTGCTGCCCGACGTCGTGCAGCGGCGTGACCTGAAGGCATCGCTGATCGCCTCCGGGGTGCCGCTGGACTGACCACCGACTGACGGCGGCTGGACGGGACCGCCGGGAACCACAGACAGTGCACAGCGACGACCACAGGCAGCCACAGTCGCGCGCCCGATGGTTACGTCATGACCACCACCGACCACGCCACGGCCCACCTGGCCCGCACCGATCGGATCGCGCTCGACAGCGCGATCCGCAGCGGCGCACCTGCGGCAACGACCCTGCCGCAGCAGGGCTCGGCGACCTCCCTGCCCCTGACCACCGTCCTGGACATCCGGTGCGGCCGTAACCGGCGGGTTCAGCGGTCGCGGCGCGGTGAGCGGCTCCACCAACACGGAGTTGGTCGACCGTCTCGACGGGACGACCAGCCGGTGGTCGGCGGCCGTCATCGGTGACCAGAACTCCAGCGGCTACATCCTGTCCACCGACACCGCCGTCATGGCGATCGGCGGCTGGAGCGGCGCGGATCCCTCGATCACCCTGGCGCAGTTCCAGCGTGAAGTGGAAGACGGTGACATCAGCTACTTCATCGCCGGCGGCGGCATGGGTGGCGGCGGCAACGGTTCGGGGGTCAGTTCGCAGATCACCACCTGGGTGGAGGCGAACTTCACCTCCTCCACCGTCGGCGGCACCACGGTGTACGACCTGAGCAGCGCAACCTCGACGTCCTGACCCCCACGGATGGGCGCGCCCCGCGCTCCCACCCGCGGACACTCCACCCCCGGACCGGTGCGGACCCCCATCCCGCACCAGCTCCGGGGGTGCCGTGCGTCCGGATCGCCGCCGAATACTCAATGGTCGGGCGGCAAAGGAGTCAAGACCGATGCTGCACCATGGGATCTCGACGCACACGTCCCTCGCTCGATCGATCTGCCGATCCATTGCACGAAATCGACGCCCCGTTCTCTGAAATACCCTGCGGGAGAGCAATTCCGAGATCGGGACGTCGATTCTGTGCGAGCCGGTGACCTACTTCCAGGCCTCCGCGCTGTTGGCGGGGGCACCGACCCGGTCCGCGTTGGACTGGATCGCGTCGTGCACCCACTGCGAGAGACCGGGCGTCAGGTCGTCGTAGGTCTTCGCGAACCGTTCGTCGGTGACGAACAGTTCCGCGAGGCCCCGCTGCTGGGCGTGCGAGCAGGGGTAGAACTGCTCGACGCCCCGGCGGTGCTCCTCGGCGAGTACGGCGGCCTCGTCGCTGTCGGTGGCGACGCCGCGGACCTTCGCGTCGGCGAACTTCGCCATCAGCGCGTCGCCGTCGGCCTTGACCCGCTTCCAGTCGTCCTTGGACAGCTTCTTGGTGCGCTGTTGCGATGCCTGCCAGGCCGGCGTCTCACCCCAGCGCTCCTCCGCCTCGGTCTCCCACGACGGGTCGTACCCGTCACCGAAGATCTCCAGCTTCTCCTGCGGTGTCAGTTCGTTGCCCATGGTCGTTGCCTCCAACTCCTTGTCGATCGCCGCGAGCAGATCACCGAGCCGCTCCAACCGCTGCTGTACCAGCGCGCGATGCCGGCGCAGGTGTTCGGCGGTGTCCAGAGCGGCATCGTCGAGCAGGCTCGCGATGTCAGGGAGGGTGAACCCGAGTTCGCGGTAGTAGAGGATGCGGGTCAACCGGTCGAGATCGGCAGAGCTGTACTGCCGATACCCGGAACGGCTGCGATCCGGTGCGAGCAGACCGATCTGCTCGTAGTGGTGCAGCGTGCGCACCGTCACCCCTGACATCTGGGCCACCTGCCCCACCGAGTACTCGGCGGATGCTGTGCGGGTCCCGGACATCCGAGGCTCCTCTCCTCACGCGGCTCGGCAACAGCCTCCCCGGGGCCGGATCTTCCGGCGCCGAGGACGACTCTGCTTCCTGACGCTACGTCAGGGTCAAGCAGATCAACTCAGAAAGTTGTTCGACTGCGCGGGATCCTGTCGACCTCTAGCGTCAGTGGCATGCGAGGTCGAGCGGGTTCGTGGCGCGCACCATCGGTCGGTCTGACGGCAGCCGTCGTCTGCGCCGTTGCCGCCGTCATCGCCTGGACCGACGCGCACGTCACCTACGCGCTGCCGAACGGCGTCGGCCATGACGTCCTCGGCGGCGGCATCGCAGCAGCCGCGGTGTGCGCGATCAGCGCACTGTGTTCGCTCGGCGCGGCTCTGTTCGCGCTCCGCTCGCCGCGGTCGGCGCGGACGTGCCTGATCGTCGCGCTGGTGGCGCTGGTGATCTCGCTCGGCGCGCTCGCGTTGTTCGAGGTCGGGCCGTCGAAGACCTACTGATCCGCGGGGGTGTGCTGACGTCGCCGACCTTGAGCCCACCTACATGTTGCCCTGCGATTGCCGTTCGCTATTGCGAAATCGCTGCGGCGCAGCCGCATCACGGTCCCCATTGCGGATGCGTGCCGCAGACGCAGGCGCACCACACCGGTGCGCCGTTCGGCCACGGACGAGCTGCAACCCGCGGCCACGCCCTGAACACTCGTCTCAAGTGAGCACCCCCCGATGAGACAAGCCCCGGACCAGTCATCTGCGACTCCACGCCCGGCTGAGCCAACGCCCAGCCGCGAGCCGGCGTAGACGCGGCGATGGAACGTGAGATGAGATGGTGTCCGGGGGCCGGACTGTCGATCACAGCTCATCGCACGCGCGGCAGTAGCCCGCTCCCGCGGGACAGGACCAGCACAAGCGGAGGACTTCATGAAAGCCGACCACTACGACGCCTTCGCGGCGAGCTACGAGGCTGAGAACGCTTCCAGCCTGCTCAACGCGTACTACGAACGACCGGCGATGATTCGTCTTGCCGGCGATGTGAGCGGCCGACAGATTCTCGACGCCGGTTGCGGATCAGGGTTCTTGACAGCTGAGCTGCGTGGCAAAGGTGCCGTCATGACCGGTCTGGACGGCAGCCCAGCGATGGTCGAGCTCGCGCGCAGCCGACTCGGCGACGATGTGCCCCTCCACGTAGCAGACCTCGCCCAGCCGCTGCCGTTCGCGACCGACACATTCGATGACGTCACGGCCTCGCTCGTACTGCACTACCTCCAGAACTGGGAGGCGCCCTTGACCGAGTTCAAGCGCGTACTGAAGCCCGGCGGCCGACTCATCCTTTCGGTCAACCACCCCACCGTCCACCTCTTCAACTACCCAGACGAAGACTACTTCGCCACCCGGCAGTACTCCGAGGACTACGACTTCAACGGTGAACCAGCGGTATTGACGTTCTGGCACAGACCCTTGCACGCAATGACCAGCGCCTTCACTGATGCGGGCTTCAACATCTCCGTTTTGGACGAACCGGAACCCTCCCCGCACACGCCCCACCACCTCCTTACCCCACGCATTGCTGCCGGAGAACGGACAGCTTTCCTGTGCTTTATCTTCTTCGTGCTCACAGCATCATGAGCTCGCAGCTCAGATCTGCTGGGAGTGCACGCGACCACGGACATTGACACGGCGTTCCACTGTCCGCATCTGCCTGCCCGTAGAGGCGAATGTACTGGTCAGCGTGCACGCACACGCCGTCGGACAGCGACAACTCCACCGGATCATGCGGGTGTGTCATTTCACGATCCACTGTTGAGACGCTCCAGTAAAAGCGACTGTCACGAGCTGCTCGACGGGCCGCAGCGATACGGCGATCTGCGGCGCGAGCTCGGAGTGCCGACAAACATGCTGGCAACCCGGCTACGCGAACTAGAAGCGGCCGGCGTGCTGTCTCGTCTGCCCCTGCGGCACAACACCCGGGCCTACGCGCTGACCGATCGCGGGTTCGCTCTGCGTGAGGCAATCGTCGCGCTCGGACGGTGGGGCAACAAGTACGAGTAGGTCCGCCGTGCTCGCGCAGCGAGCGAAGCCCGAACTGACCGGCGTCTCAATAGCCCGTCGGCTCTCGAGACGTAGATGGATACCGGATGGCCAGGGATAGGCAACTTTCCAGTTCCTGGGCTCCGGGGGCATGGGCTGGTGAACGTCACACCGTCGATGGACGCGGAAGCAGCGGGTAGCAGTCAGCCCGTCGCTTCGGGCTGCCGCGCGCCGTCGGCCGCGATGAGGTCCACACGATGCACGTCGAGGTGTCGGGGGTAGACCAGGACTGCGATACGAACTCCGAGGGTTGAGATGTCGCCGTGGAGCGTCAGGTCCTCGCGGGGGGCGCCAGCTCGAAGATCGCTGCCGGGTCGGGCGCCAGCAGGCCACTCAGGTACGCAACCCGGCAGATGTTCGCCACAGCAATGGTTCTCGTATGGATCCCGGCAAAACACTGCGCCTACGGGCTGGGTGGACATCACCGGATCGCTCCTGGCGACATCGTGCCGATCGACGCCACCGGCGATTCACCCTGCTACGTGGCCAAGGGCAACTGGATCGCCAACTCGAACGGCGTGAGTGTCGACACCGACTGGGGCGGCATGAAGAGCCTGTTCGGCGGCGAGGGCGGCTTCGGGATGCGGGCCGCCGGCGACGGGCAGGTGGTGGTGAGCGTGTACGGATCGATCTGGAGGCCGGCGAGCAGGTGACGATCAACACCGGCCATGTGGTCGCCTACGACCTGAGCATCAGCTTCCGCATGCGCAAGGCCGCAACCGGCGTCCTGAACTCCATGAAGTCCGGCGAGGGATTCGTCTTCGACTTCGCCGGGCCGGGACCCGTGCTGATGCAGACCCGCAATCCCGATGCGTTCGTCTCCTGGATCCGCTCGCTCATCGCACCTTCCCGTTCCTGACCGTTGTTCAGCCGCGACGGCGCTGCCCCTGCCGGGTGGGACACACGTCAGGGCTTCTCCGCCGCCACCGCCGGTTGCGCCTGCAGGGCGGCGAGCACCTTCGGGTCCTGCAGCTTCATCCACGCGATCGCATCCGAATAGGTGGTGCAGTGGACGTCCTTGCGACCGCAGTAGTTCGTCATGAACTTCAGCACCGACGGATTGAAGGAGTTGCCGTTCCAGGTGTTGAAGTGGTTCGCGATCAGCAACGGCGCGCGGTTACCGTTCCAGGTGGCGTCGAACAAGGACTTGTAGGTCTGATACACCTTGTCCCGCAACACGGGTGCCGACGACGCGTCGTTGGCACCACCGTTGAACTTGACCCACATGTTGTAGTCCATGTTGACGACCATTCCGTCGAACCCCGGCGAATAGACATAGGGCATGTAGAACTCCCAGATGCCGTCGACCTGCTCGGGCCAGCTGATGCCGGACGTCGGCGCGTTCATCGAGGAGTCGTAGCTGAGGCCCGCCTTCTTCCACGCCGGGACCAGCTGGTCCCACTGGCCCTCCAGGCAGGGCGTCCGGCCACCCTTGATGGACGACGCGGGGACCTTGAGTGCCGGGAGGTTCTTGGCCTCGGGGTTGTTGGCCCGGTAGTTCTTCAGGAACCCGAGGAACTGGCCGATCTCGTCGGTCCAGTCGGCGGTGCTCCAGGCCGCAGCGCTCGGTTCGGCCCCCGCGCAGAAGTGACCGTTGTAGTGCAGGCCGATCTCGTGCCCCGCCGCGTACGCGGTGTTCAGGTCGTTGATCCTGGTCTTCAGATCGGCGGCGGTGCCGCCGAATCCCACTGATGACTTCCCGGCGGCGTGGCCGGGGCCGGTGTACTTCGCCTTGTTCTCGTCGGTCAGCAGGTAGGTGCCGGTGAGGAACCCGTTGAACCGGGAGTCGGTCGGCTTCGCCGCCGCCATGAACTCCTGCCACTTCTCGTGGTCGCCCGCACCATCGAAGGAGAAGATGATCAGCTGGGGTGCTTTCTCGCCCGGCTTCAGCTTCCGCATCGGCAGGTTGGTCGCCTTGCGGGCGGGCGCGGCAGGCGTTCTGGGAGCACTGCTGCTCGGTCCACTCGCCGCCACCGCCGCAGCGGTGGGCGGCGGGGTCCGGCCCTGGTACACGAGCACGCCGGTGATGACGGCGAACACCAGCGCCGCCGACAGGCCGACATACCTGCGCGTCGCCGACATCCCTGTCATCTCTGCACCCACCCGGATTCGCTGGACCGGGGCCTGCGCAGCCCCACCTGTCACGTCCGACCCAGGGTCTCAGGAGCCGCTCGGCAGCAGTGGGACGCGCGCCGCTCAGCCCGCAGCGGCGGCGACAGCGGGCAGACCCTGCAGCTTCGCCAGCACAGCCGGATCCTGTAGTTCCATCCAGGCGATGACGTCCTGATAGGTGGCGCAGTAGGTGTCCTTCTTGCCGCAGGTGTCCTGCATGAACTCCAGCGCGGGTTTGTTATAGGCGTCGCCGTTCCACTTGTTGAAGTGGTTGGCGATCAACACCGGAGCGCGGCTGCCGTTGTAGGCCTGCTCGTACATGAAGTCGTACGTGGCGCGCACCTTCGGTCGAGTGGCCGCGGCGACGTCCTGGGTCTGATCGCAGGCTGCGACCTCGCACATGAAGTTGTAGTCCATCGCCAGGATCATCTTCTCGAACCCCGGGGAGTAGATGTAGGGCATCTCGAACTCCCAGATCCCCTGCATCTTCACCGGCCAGCTGATCCCCGACTTGGTGCTCAACGAGCTGTCGTACGTCAGGTCGAACTTCTTCCACGCCGGCGCCATCGCGTCCAGCGCACCCTCAAGGCAGGGGGTGCGGCCGCCCTTGATGGCTGCCGGGGTCACCTTCAGGTCGGGGACCTCGTCACCCCAGCCGTTGAGCTTCTTGTAGTCGGTCAGGAAGCTCATGAACTGACCGAGCTCCGACTCCCAGTCGGCGGCGCTCCAGGTGGCACCGGACGGCGGGTTGTCGCTGCAGAAATGGCCGTTGTAGTGCGTGCCGATCTCGTGTCCGGCTGCGTAGGCCTGGTTGAGATCGTTGATCTCGGTGATGATCTCGTCCTTCTCACCACCGAAGCCGATGGACGCCTTGCCGGCCGAATGCCCAGGGCCCTGGTACTTCTCCTTGTTGGCCGACGCCAGCAGATAGATCCCGGTCAGGAACCCGACGAAGCGGGAGTCCGTCGGCTCGGCTGCCGCCATGAACTCCTGCCATTTCTCGTGGCTACCGGCACCGTCGAAGGAGAAGATCACGAACTGCGGCGCCTTCTCTCCCGGTGCCAGCTTCCGCATCGGCACATTGGAAGCCGGTCGGCCGTCGGCGGGAGCGGACGACGACGGTGCCGAACTCGACGGTGCCGAACTCGACGGTGCCGAACTCAAGGGTGCCGAACTCAAGGGTGCCGAACTCAAGGGTGCCGAACTCAAGGGTGCCGAACTCGAAGGTGCCGAACTCGAAGGTGCCGGGCTGGACGGGTTCGTGCTGGACGAGCCGCTGCTCGAGGGCGTGGTGGTCGACGGTGCGGCACTCGAAGCCGCCGAGCTGGGCGGTCGGCGGGAGGTCGACGACCCGGAGGACGCACTCATCGACGGCCCGCTCGAGCCCGGCACGGTCTTCGAGACGGTGACGGTGGTGGGATCGGCCTCACCGGTCGAGGTGCAGGACGCGAGCACCACCGTCGCGGTCAGTGTCGCCATCACGGCATGGATCCTGGTGCGGGTCCGCATAGGGAGCTCTTCCTGTGTGCGCTGCACAGCTGCAGCGTTCGGTGTCGTGTGCGCTCTCGGGCGGCTGTCGTGCTTCCGGCGTTGGTCGGGCAGCACCCGATCCCCCGGTTTCCGCTTCACCGGGCCCAACGTCCGGGAAGACGTCCGAGGTTCCCGGAGGTTGCGATCGCACTGGTTCTGGGCGCCGATGAGGGATACGTCACCGAGGTATCGAGGAACCCGCGGTCGAGCGCGCCGCCGCCGGACAGTAATCTCGACGGTACCGACCGACGCCGCCGTCGCTGCAGTTCGACGTGGTGGGGCGTCGCCGACCGACACGCCCGGAAACCACCGGGTCGCTCGTCCGGGGAGCAACGAAAGGCGAACGAACCATGACGGACACTGCCTCCACGGCGACCGAGGACGGCGCTGAGACCCAGCCCGCCGGCGCCACTCTGAACTATCAGGACAAATCCCTCGATCTGAAACTCGTACCGGCCACCGAGGGGGCCAGCGGTGTCGAGATCTCCAAGCTGCTGAGCTCCACCGGGGTCGTCACCCTCGACCCGGGTTTCACCAACACCGGATCGACCACCTCGGCGATCACCTACATCGACGGTGACGCCGGGATCCTGCGCTACCGCGGCTACCCGATCGACCAGCTGGCCGAGAAGTCGACCTTCCTGGAGGTCAGCCACCTGCTGATCCACGGCGAACTGCCGTCGCAGACCGAGTTGGACGCCTTCAGCGAAAAGATTTCCCGGCACACGATGCTGCACGAGGACCTGAAGCGGTTCTTCGACGGCTTCCCCCGTGACGCGCACCCGATGCCGGTGCTCAGCTCCGCCGTCTCGGCGCTGTCGACGTTCTACCAGGACTCACTTGACCCGTTCAACGAGGAGCAGGTCGAACTCTCGACGATCCGGCTGCTCGCCAAGCTCCCGACCATCGCCGCGTACGCGCACAAGAAGTCCGTCGGCCAGCCGATGCTCTACCCGGACAACTCCTTGTCGCTGGTGGAGAACTTCCTGCAGATGTGCTTCGGCTTCCCTGCCGAGCCCTATCAGGTCAGCCCGACCGTCGCGAAGGCCCTCGACCAGCTGTTCATCCTGCACGCCGACCACGAGCAGAACTGCTCGACCTCGACGGTCCGACTGGTCGGTTCGGCGCACACCAACCTGTTCGCCTCCATCTCGGCAGGCATCCACGCCTTGGCCGGCCCGCTGCACGGCGGCGCCAATTCGGCGGTGCTCGAGATGCTGGACGGCATCCTGGCCGACGGCGGCGACGTCGATGCCTTCGTCAAGCGGGTCAAGAACAAGGAGCCCGGCGTCAAGCTGATGGGGTTCGGTCACCGGGTCTACAAGAACTACGACCCGCGCGCCGCGATCGTGAAGGGGACGGCGGACACCATCCTCGCCGAGCTCGGCACCTCGGATCCGCGGTTGGACCTGGCCAAGCAGCTCGAGCAGGTCGCGCTCAGCGACGACTACTTCATCGAACGCAAGCTCTACCCGAACGTCGACTTCTACACCGGCCTGATCTACAAGGCTCTCGGCTTCCCGACCAAGTTCTTCACCGTGCTCTTCGCGATCGGCCGGCTCCCCGGTTGGATCGCGCAGTGGCGCGAGATGATCAACGACCCGGCCACCAAGATCGGCCGCCCCCGTCAGGTGTACACCGGCCACACCGAGCGTGACTACCGCTCGATCAGCGAGCGCTGAGCGCGCTCGCCCGAAACATCACGACAGGCCCGGACCGGCAACGGTCCGGGCCTGTCGCGTGCCCGGGTGCCGGGTCGCCAGCCGAGAGTGTCAGGAAACTTCCGTGGCCGAGCACAACGGGTCTCGTCGCGCTCGTTCCTCGCTTGCTCCCTGTCCTGAGCGACGAAGGAGTGGAAGGGGACCACCGGAGAATCCGGTGATCGAGCGAGGAACGAGTCGAGATCCCGCTGCGGGAGGACGGGTCAGAGGGCGGGAGTGATTCCCCAAGCGGCGGACCAACTCTCGCCGGGGTCGACGACCAACACGTCGTCACCGGTGCGGAAGGCGTTGGCATTGCAGGTCATCGGCTCGATGGCGATCGCGAGACGTTGGTCGGGTCCGTAGCCGGGGAACTTCGGCGGCGTGTACAGCTGGGCCCAGCGGAAGGCCGGATCGGTCCAGACCGTCACCGATGCGCCGTCGGCGGCGGACAGCACGTGCTCGTGCCGCGGTCCGGCCGGGGATTCGACCACCGCGAAGTCGGTCAGCGAGATGTCACAGTTGACGTCGCCCAGTCTCTGGCCGGAGCGCAGGTCAGGGCCGTGCTCGCCGACCGGCGCCAGCCCCTGCGGGATCCACCGGTCGTCGATGAAGGCATGCGTCCGCGCAGAGATGGTGAGCGTCAGGTCGGCGATCGACCGCTCACCGAGGCGGAAGTACGGGTGGGCTCCGACACCGAACGGGGCCGGCCCCGTACCTCGGTTCACGACCCCGTGATCCACCCGCAACCCGTTGGCGGACACCGTGTACCGGACGGTGACGTCGAGGCTGAAGGGATACCCGTGCTGCGGGTGCAGCTCCGCAGACAACAGGATCGACGACTCGGTGTGCTCGACGACGTCGTAGGCCGTCCAGCGCAGCAGACCGTGGATCGCACAGTTCCTGGCCACCTCGGTGATGTCGAGCTGCTGGTGCGAACCGTCGGGAGCGGTCCACGAACCGTCCTCGATCCGGTTCGGCCACGGCGCCATCACGATGCCGGCGCCCATCGGCGGAACGACCTCGTCGGACCAGGACTCGGTGACCCGCTCACCGTCGACGGTGTACTCGCGCAGCACGGCCGCCACCCGACCGACGACCGCCCGGTGGGCGCCGAAGGTGATGACGTTGGTGTCCCCGCTGGCCGGTCGCGGGGCGACAGACCCGCCGCTCACCGAGCGCTTGCGGAGAAGTGCGACAGCGCGCGACCGAACTGCAACAGCCGCTGCATCTGGGCCAGCCCGCCGTCGTCGACCGACTTGGAGAAACGGTAGGTCTCCACGAACTGCGTGGTGCGGGTCTCGTTGGCATCGGAGAGCTCGGTCATCGAGCGCTCAGGGGTCTGCGTCGACAGGTACAGCATGACCGCGTACAGCGTGCGCTGACCGTTCGGCTCCGTCCGGAACCTGGTGCGCAGGCCCTGGTCGACGATCGCCGGCAGCGGGATCGTCCGGACCGAGCTGGAGAACATCCGCTCGCCGGATCCCTCGTCGACCTCGTCGTCCCCGTGCCACAGGATCAGCCGACGACCATCGGTGATGGCGACCTCCTGCCACAGGGTCTCGCCCCACTCCTGCGGCGTGGCGACCCGCTCCAGGGTGAAGGCCTGCACCGCGGACACGTCGATCACCCCGGACAACGCCTCCAGCGCCGCATCGGCGTCACGGATGTAGGCCCGGACGGCCTCGTCGAGTCGCTGGTAGGGGGCCCAGTCCTGGGGGTGCCGCGGGGACGTCATCAGGCAATCTCCTTCGATTCTCTCCTCGGCCCTGGGCACCGCGGGGGCGGGCTCGGCAGGGTGGAACACCAGAAACCTGCGCACTCCGCACCGACCATAGTCCGCGTCAGCGGGTCGGGGCGCAGCCTCACGCCGTCAGCGAACAGGCGCGATCAGACCGTCCTGGACTTCGCCCACAACTGTGCCGAAGCACCCATCACCAGGCTGATAGAGATGATCGGCAGCACCGCGTACAGCAGCGGCCAGACGAGCGCCACGCCGGTCGGCAGATTGTTGGAGATCAGCAGGATGAACCAGGCAATGCACAGCAGGACGGCGACCGCCGACCCGATGACGACCAGGTTCAACTTCCCGGCGTAGCTCTGCACCCCGCCGCCGATCAGCACGCCGCCGCAGGCCAGTCCGATGATCCCGAGGATCGTCAGCATGGTGGCGAAGGTCGTGCCCTCACTCGACGACACGTCCAGGATGCTCGTCCCCCCACTGAGCGCAGCGATGCCGCCGATCAGCAGCAGACCGGCGTGGACGAAGGCGAGGACCGCGGCCGCGGTGACGGCGCCCGGCCGCTTCGGTCCGGCGACCGGCGGCTGGTAGGGCTGTCCGAACTGGCCGTACTGCTGCCCGGGTGCGCCGTACTGCGGCTGACCGTAGGGCGTCGCTGCCTGACCGTACGGCTGCGAGGGCTGCCCGTACTGGGGGTCCGAGCCGTACTGCTGGGTGGGCTGCCCGTACTGCTGGTACGGCTGGCCGTACTGCTGCTGGGCCGGATCCTGCGCACCGGAGGGGCCCTGTCGACCGTCAACAGGCTGAGCAGAACCACCCTGCGTTGCATCGGAGCTGTTCTGGCTGTCCCACGGCTGACTCATCGGATCCTCCCGGCTGCGGCTCCCCCCACCGGCGGAGGGGACGCCTTGGTCGTTCGGAGAGTGATTGTGCCCGACCTGCGGGTCGGGCGGAACGGAACACCAGGAACTTCCGGGCCAGCAGTCCCGGATGCGCCCGCCGTCAACGTGCCGGGACCTCGTCGGGCAGGCGTCGCGTGTCGAACCGCCAGAGCGACGGACCGGCGACCGCTGCGATCACCGTGAACACGATCACCAGCGCTCCGCCGCCGGTGATGGCCCACTGGGTGGTCGTCAGATCTGCCGCAAAACCGTGGACCAGATCCGCCACTCGCGGTCCGCCGGCGACCACCACGGTGAAGACGCCCTGCATTCGCCCGCGCATGTTGTCCGGTGCCGCGGTCTGCAGGATGGACGACCGGAAGGTCGCGCTCACCATGTCGGTCCAACCGCCGAGCGCCAGCCAGACGACGGCCATCACCAGCGAGGCGGTCAGACCCAGCAGCAGCATCGCCGCGCCCCAGACCACGATTGCGACGATGATCGCGACGCCCTGGCGACGGATCTTCGCCAACCACCCGCTGGTGAGGCCGCCCACCAGCACCCCGACGGCCATCCCCGCGTTGAGCAGTCCCAGCTCGATCCCGCCGCCCGGTTGGCCGCCGAAGATGTTCTGCGCCATGTCGGGGAACAGGATGCGCGGCATCCCGAAGACCATCGCGATGATGTCGACGACGAAGGTCATGAGGATCAGCGGTTGCAGGCGCAGGTATCGCAGTCCGTCCAGCACGCCGGCACGCGGCGCCCCCTCCTCCGCGAGGGGACGGATCGACGGCAGCCGGAACACCGGGTAGAGCATCACGACCATGCCGACCGCCTCGGCGAAGAACAACCACGGCAGGCCGATCAACGGGATGAGCAGGCCCGCCAGCAACGGGCCACCCAGCACGCCGAACCCGAACACCGTGAACCCCAGCGCGTTCGCGGCCGGAACCAACTCGGCGGGGACGAGCCGTGGGGTGATCGCCGAGCGGGTCGGTTGGTTGACGGCGAAGAAGCCCTGTTGCAGCGCCAGCAGCGCCATCACCAGGATCACCGAGTCGAGGCCGAGGATCGACTGCAGCCACAGCAGCAGCGCGGTGACGGTGACGCCACCGGAGGTGATCAACAGCACGGTGCGCCGGTCGTGCCGGTCGGCGATCGCGCCGCCCCACAGCCCGAAGACGATCAGCGGGACCAGCGCGACGATCGATGCGGTGCCGAGCAGTGCGTTGTTGCCGGTGATGTCGTAGATCTGTTGGATGACGGCCACCGCCGAGAGCTGCGATCCGATCGCCACCACGACGCCACCGAGGAACAGCCGGCGGTAGGCGGGGAAGCGCAACGGACGCAGATCGGGTCCGAACCTGTTGCGGGACGGGAGTTCCGCGGATCCGCTGCCCGGGGCAGCAGCTTCCGGGCCTGCTGGTGCACTCACGTCCCCGTACTCTACGGCGTGCTCAGGGCGCCAATCTTTCGACGACCCAGGCATCGCCGATCGACCGGAACCGCAGGCGGTCGTGCACCCGTGACCGCTGGCCCTGCCAGAACTCCACCGTCTCGGGACGGAGCAGCCAGCCACCCCACTGCGGCGGCAGCGGAACCTCGTCCATCCCTTCGAAGCGCTGCTCCAGCGACGCCAGCACCTCCGACAACTCGGCCCGGGAGGACAGCAGGCTCGACTGCGGACGCTCGGTGCTCGCCCAGGCGCCCAACTGCGACCCGCGCGGGCGCTGACGCCAGTAGGCGAGCGTGGTCTCCGGGTCCACCTGCTCCACCGGGCCCCGGAGGTGGACCTGTCGGTACACCGGGAGCCAGCTGAATGTCGCGCTGGCCCTGGGGTTCTCGAGCAGATGGGCGCTCTTGTCCGAGGCGTAGTTGGTGTAGAAGACCAGGCCGCGTGAGTCGACGCCCTTGGCCAGCACGTTGCGTGTCGCAACGTCCCCGCCCCGGGACGCAGTGCCCAACACGATGGCGTTCGGCTCGGTGACGTCGGCGTCGATCGCGTCGTGCAACCAACCGTCGAACTGTTCCCACCAGGTGGGAGCCAGGTCGGCCTCGTCGAAGCCGCCGCGGTCGTAGTCGACGCGCATCCTCGCGAGCTCCTCGGACGTACCGCGTTCGGGACGGGACTGCTCGCCGGTGGGGTCGGACATGCCTGCGACCGTACGCCGCGACGCACGAGGGCCGTCAGGGATGGTTCACGGACTCGGCACCGATCGCGGCACGCGCCCGATCCAGACCAGCCTGGTCGCGCGGATGACCAGGTCCTGCTCGGAGAGGTTCGCCGCGATGTCGCCCAGAGTGGCGAGGTCCACCCGGGACAGTCGGTCACCCAGCCGCTCCCCCATCCGGGACAGACACACCTGGGCGTACCGCAGCGCACGCTGTGGCAGCGGCGCTCGCAGATCGATGTCGAAGCGGCGCTCGGCCTCGGCGACGAAGCCGGCCGCGGTGAGGTGCGCACCCCAGTCCTCGTTCATGTGCATGCCGGCGGCCGCGCGGTGCCGAGCCATCTCGTCGTGGCAGCGGTCCTCGATGGCAGAGCCGACCGGGTCGCTGAGGAACTTCGGGAACGAGTCCAGCTCGGTGATCATGATCGCCCCGCCGGGACGCAGCGCGGCGCGGGCCTGGCCGAGCGCCCGAGCCGGATCGGCGAAGTGGTGCATCGCGGCCGATGCCCAGATCAGATCGGCCGGTCCCAGATCTGTCGGCCAGGTGTCGTCCAGATCGGCCCGGACCGTGCGGATGCGTTGTCCCACACCCAGTTCGGTGGCTCGATGACGCAGGTGGGCCAGCATCTCGTCGTCGATGTCGACCGCGGTCAGCTGCGCGTCCGACAGCTGCCGGGCGAGCGCGAGCGTGCCGGCCCCGGTGCCCGCGCCGAGGTCGATGATGTGTGGCTCCGCCGGGACCAGCGTTCCGGCCAGGGCAATCACCTCCCGGTGGTGGTCGTGCAGGACCTCCACGTCGAGGTCGAGCATCTCGGTCAGGTGTTGGTGTGCCATGGTTCGACCGTAGCCCGCTTTTGCTTGAGAGGCCTATGCTTTTGCGTATGACGCAAGACGGAGATCTGGATGCCCTGGTCCGGCAACGCATCCGCAGCCTGCGGACGGCCCGGGGTTGGTCGCTCGACGACCTGGCCACGCGCAGCTACCTCAGTCCATCCACGCTGAGCCGGATCGAGACCGGACACCGCCGCATCGCACTGGATCAGCTCGCGCCGATCGCCAGGGCGCTGGACACCTCGCTCGATCAGCTCGTGGAGTCCGGTCGGGACGAGGATGTGGTGATCCGTCCGCACCGGAACAGCCGCGGCGGCGTCACCACCTGGCTGCTGTCCCGCGAAGGCGCCGGCAAGACCGTCGCGAAGCTGCGCCTCACCCGGCCCGTTCCCACAGAACTGCGGGTGCACCCCGGGCGCGACTGGTTCACCGTGTTGTCCGGCAGCGTCGTGTTGCGGCTGGCGACGCGCACCATCACCGTCCGGACCGGCGAGGCGGCCGAGTTCTCCACGATGGTTCCGCACGCCTTCGGCGCGAACGGCGAGCCGGCCGAGATCCTCTGCATCCTCGACCACGACGGCGGGCGCGCCCACCTGGCCTGACCTGCTCTCCGAGCGACGGCTCCGGGAGACGGCGTCAGTCGACGTACTTGTCGAGTCCCGGCGCCACCGGGTTCAGGGTGACGCTGGGGTCGAGGGCTTCGATCACCATCTGCCCGCTGTCCACTCGCGGCTCCGGCCGCGGCGCAGCGAATCGAGGAACCCGGCCCAGCACCCGACCACCAGCAATCCGATGAAGACGGCGAACGTCAGCGAGAACCACCAACCGGGGGTCGGAAACGTCCACAGGATCACGCTGGGGACGGCCGCAGCCACGGTCCCCACCCCCATCAGCACCCCGAGAACGGTCCGGGCACCCACGCTCGCACGCGGCCGTACCCGCAGGTTGCTCGGAACGACCCCGTCGTCCCAGTACTGCACCAGGTGCACCACGTGCGCTTCCGGCAAGACCGCGGAGATCCCCACCCCCAGAACCTAACCGGCCCAGGGTCAGGGTCTGCGGTGCTCGACCCAGACATTGGGTTCGACGTACACGGCAACATCATGCGCGAGCGACACCTGTACGGGACTGAGCGCGCCCGCCACGAGCACCGGGCCGTCGGTGTCGAACGGCAGCGCCGTCCACTCCCGCCACTGGGCGAGCGTGCCGGAAATGGTCATCGACAGCGGACACACCTTCACGATCCGGCCCCCGGCGCGCACGTGGGTGCGCAGCCAGGCGTCGTAGGGCAGCCCGTCGTCCCGCACCCGGAACGCGTACTCGCTCATCGGAGTCTCGGGCTCGTCCGACTTCTGCGACGGTCGCACCGGCGCATAGAGCACGTCGTGACCGAGCCTGAACGCGTTGTCCCGCAGAGCTTTCAACATCACCGACGAGATCCCCTGCCCCTGGCGGTCCTTCAGGATGACGATCTCCAGCGCGGTCGCGGCGGTGCGATCCCGCCCGGCCAACCGGTCCGCGTGCTGCCACCTGATCACCTGGTCCCAGCCGCCGTCGGGCAGCTCCTCCCGCCCGGTGAGCCCGAGTGCGAACGACGTCGAGTAGGCCTTGGCAACCGGTTGCTCACCATCCGTCGCGAGCAGTACGTACTCGGCGACGTCGTCGAGGTAGCTGTAGTACCACTGCGCGGTCGGGTCGTGCTGCATGAACAGCGGCCACGACCGGTCGAACGCGGCGTGGTCGATCGTCTGGAAGATCTCGGGGTTCTGGGCACGGTTGTGGATCGTCAACGTCACGCTCCCGATTGTCGTCCGCGGGTCAAAGCCTTACCGAGGGCGAAGGAATCGGGAAGGATATCCAGATCCGACCCGAGGGAGCGCGCCATGACGAAGTACCTGATCTCGTTTCCCAGTGGCGCGATGGTGATCCCGGAAGGGGAGCTGCCTGCGGTCGCGGACGCCGCGCATGCCGTGGTGGCAGAGGCGAAGGCCGCCGGCGTCTGGGTGTTCGGCGGCGGCATCGATGAGAGCGTCCCGCCCGTCATGGTCGCCGGGAACGGCACGGTGACCGAGGGCACCTACCCGCAGACCCGACAGATCGAGGGCGGCTACACCGTGCTCGAGGTTTCCTCCCGCGGGGACGCCTTGGAGTGGGCCTCGAAAATCGCGGCGGCCTGCCGGTGCGCGCAGGAGGTGCGCGCGTTCCAGTACGACCCGCAGAGCTGACGGTCCAGCCTGCAGTGCTGACAACCACCGCGACAGCGTGGATTACGTGAAAGAATTCCGGCCGTGACCGTCGTGGTGGGGGGACAACCGGCATCGGCCGTTCGAGTGCGCGGTCGTGGGCTGCCGGGGCTCTCGCGGACCGGTGGTCCCTGGCTCGTCGGTGGCGCGGTGGCGGCGCTGTGGGCATGGGCCGGGTTGATGCGTGAGTGGACTATGCGGACGGGAATCGATCTGGGTCTGTACGCGCAGGCGGTCGAGCACTACTCGCGGGGTCAGTGGCCCTGGTCACCGTTGAAGGCACAGGGTGACTTCAACTTGCTCGGCGACCATTTCACGCCCATCGTTGCGGTCCTCGGGCCGGTGTACCGGGTATGGCCGCACGTGGAGACGCTGATCGTGGCCCAGGCGGTGCTCATCGGGCTCGCCGTGACCGTGGTGGGCCGCACGGCAATCCGGGTGTTCGACCACGCCGGCGCTGGGTGCGCCGTTGCCGCAGCGTTCGGTCTGTCCTGGGGCGTCACCGGGGCGGCGTTGTTCGACTTCCACGAGGTCGCCTTCGCGCTGCCGCTGCTCGCTGCCTGCCTCGACCGAGCTCTCGCCGTTCGATGGCGTGCCGCCGTGCTGTGGTCCCTGCCACTGCTGCTGGTCAAGGAGGACAGCGCGTTCCTGATCGCCGGCCTGGCAATCGCCTGCTGGACGGTGGGCCTCCGCCGGCTCGCGATTGCTGCGATGGCAGCGGCGGTCGCCGGGTTCGCGCTGGTGGTAGGCGTCGTGATCCCTGCACTGTCGTACTCGGGGACCTACACCTACTGGGCGGTCACCGGCGATGCCCGCGGCCCGGTCAGCTCGCCGATCGGAATGCTCGGCAATCTGTGGACAGCGCTCACCTCCGGGTCGGCTCCGGTCACCGTGCTGCTCGCGATGGCCTGCACCGGGTTCCTCGCATTGCGATCACCGCTGGCGTGGGTGGCGGTCCCTTCGCTGCTGGTCAGGTTCACTTCTGCGCGGCCCGAGTACTGGGGTCCTGAGAGTCACTACAACGCGACCCTGATGGTCGTCGTGTTCGTTGCTGCCCTCGACGGGTGGCGACGGCACGGATCGATGCTGTCGGGCATGCCCGGCCGGATCAGCGCGCGTACCGCCGGCGCCACGGCACTCGTGCTGGCCCTGGTGATCGGCTGGTGGACACCGCTGCGGACGATCATCGAGCCGGACGCCTACCGCTGCGGCGACCGGTGCTCGGCCGCGCACGAGATCCTGGCGCGGATCCCGGACGGCGCAACCGTCATGGCCGACACCTTCCTGGTCGACCAACTCGTCAGCCGGACCAGGGTCCACCTCGTTGCGGAGAACCTCCTCGACTCCACCGGCCACCCCATCGAGGCGGAATGGATCGCCTTGGACACCAGCAACCGCGGCACGTTCCCACACGAGAGCGCCGGATACTGGTGGGGAGCGAACGCTGCGCAGAGCTCCGGGTACGTGCCGGTGTGGGCATCGACCACCGGCTTCATCCTGCTGCGTCGAAACCCGGCCGCTGCCAAGGCATTTCTCCACATGTACGGCACAGTCGCCTGCGCGGCCAGCACCGCGGAGGCAGAACTGTGCACCACACCCCCGGGGGATGACACCTATCGCACCCGCACAGCGTGGTGCGGAACGGTGGAACCACCGCATACGGTGCACCGCTGCCCGCCGGGTGCGTACCTCAAGCCCTATCGCCCGTGATCAGGCGGCGCGGGCGCACCCGCCCAGGTCCCCACGGCGCGGGAGTCCGTGCACGGACGCATCTCTGCCGGCCTCATCCTCACCGTCGAACCAGTCCGCTCACAGAAGTGGTCTCCAGTGAGCAGAAGTCGGTCTGCCACAGGCCATCGATCGCCACTGGCGACCAGTTCTGTGAGATCCCGCGACCTCGGCGGCGCAGAGCGGACCGCCGCCCGGTCCGAACCCGGGCGGACACCGGTGGGAGGATGACCCCGAAGCACCGCCCATTGGCCAGTCCAGTCAGGCAGCACCGAAGAAATGGGAGAAATCCGTGAGCACACCCGACGCGATCGTCATCCCGGACGGACTCAAGCCCGTCGACGGACGATTCGGTTGTGGACCCTCCAAGGTCCGCCCGGAGGCGCTGGCCGCGCTGGCGGCGTCCGGCTCGTCGGTGCTGGGCACCTCGCACCGGCAGGCGCCGGTGAAGAACCTCGTCGGCCGCGTCCGCAGCGGCATCCGTGAGCTGTTCTCGCTGCCGGACGGCTACGAGGTGATCCTGGGCAACGGCGGTTCGACCGCGTTCTGGGACGCCGCCGCCTTCGGTCTGATCCGCGACCGGGCCCAGCATCTGACGTTCGGCGAGTTCTCCGCCAAGTTCGCGGGCGTTGCCAAGAAGGCCCCGTTCCTCGGAGAGCCGTCGGTGATCAGCGCAGACCCGGGGTCGGCGCCGGTGGCCGTCGCCGACCCGACTGTCGACGCCTATGCCTGGGCGCACAACGAGACCTCCACCGGCGTGGCCGTGCCGGTGGTGCGGCCGGACGGGGCCGGGGACGACCAGCTGGTGCTCGTCGACGCCACGTCGGGTGCCGGCGGCCTGCCGGTCTCGATCGCCGAGACCGACGTCTACTACTTCGCGCCGCAGAAGGTGTTCGGCTCCGACGGCGGGCTGTGGATCGCGATCGCGTCGCCGCGGGCACTGGCCCGGATCGACGAGATCGCCACCTCCGGCCGCTGGATCCCGGAGTTCCTGTCGATCGCCACCGCGCTGGACAACTCGACCAAGGACCAGACCCTCAACACGCCTGCGGTCGCGACGCTGTTCCTGCTGGCCGAGCAGCTCGACTGGCTCAACGCCGCCGGCGGGCTCGACTGGGCGATCGGCCGGACGGCCGACTCCTCGCAGCGGCTGTACACCTGGGCCGAGAACACCAGCTTCACCACGCCGTTCGTGCAGGATCCGGCGCTGCGCTCGCAGGTCGTCGGCACCATCGACTTCGACGCCTCGGTCGATGCGGCCGCAGTCGCGAAAGTGTTGCGCGCCAACGGTATCGTCGACACCGAGCCCTACCGCAAGCTCGGGCGCAACCAGCTGCGCATCGGCATGTTCCCGGCCGTGGATCCGGACGATGTGTCCGCGCTCATCGCCTGCATCGACCACGTCGTCGGGGCACTCTGAACTGCCGGTGACTGGCTGCGCCCCAACGGTTGTCGCTGGTGACACGTGCTGTTGCTGGCGACATGGGCGTCCTTGTCGCCAGCAACAGCGCGTTACCCCAGCGACAACGGAGGGAGGGGCTCGTCACGCCGGCAGAAGCTCGTCACGCCGGGGGGAGCGCGGGGGCCGCCAGGACCGCCGCCCGGGGCCACAACGGTCAGGCCGGCGGCAGATCGGGTTGCGCGCCGACGTGCAGCACGCAGTCGGCTGCCGCCCGCGACGCCGCGGTCATCGCCTGCTCCGCGGTGTCGCCGAGCGCAAGTCTCGCGGCCAGGGTGCCGCAGTAGGCATCACCGGCGCCGGTGGTGTCGACCGGCTCCAGGCTGATTGCATCCACCCGGTCCTCACCCCACTGCGAACCGTCGGCGCCGAGAGTCACCAGCAGCGAACCGGCCTGCGCGCCCGACTCCCCGAGCAGCTGCGCCTCGTGTTCGTTCGCGATCACCGGGTCGCACAGCGCGAGCACGTCGGCCGGCATCTCCGCGTACGGCGCGAGGTTGATGATCACCCGCATGCCCTGCGCGGCAGCCTGACGGGCGGCTGCGGCGACCACGTCCAGCGGCAGTTCCAGCGGCATCAGCAACACGTCACCGGGGCCGTACGACGCGAACCGCGCCAGGTCGTCCTGCCCGTTCCGAAAGTTGGTGCCCGGTGCCACGACGATCATGTTCTCGCCGCCCTCGTCGACGTAGATGATCGCGGTGCCGGTCGGCGCCCCCGCAACGATCTCCATCTCCGAGGTGTCCACACCGAATCGCCCCAGCCGATCCACGTACTCGTGCCCGTGCGGATCGTCGCCGACCTTGCCGATGAACACCGAGGCCGCCCCGGCCGCTGCGGCGGCGATGGCCTGGTTCGCACCCTTGCCGCCGAATCGGTACTCGATGTCGCCCGACATCACCGTCTCGCCGCTGCGGGGATGCCGCGGCATGTCCAGATGGAGGTCCTGGCTGAGCGATCCGAACACGACCACCGATCCGACGCGGACAGTCATGACGAGATCTCCTGATGTCGAAGAATGCAGTGGGTGCCAACTCGGGACGTCATCGTGACGACCGGCCCACGGACGTTCATACCAGGTACATCGGCGTACTGACCGCCGCGTCGTCGGTGCGTGTCAGATGGACCTCGAATCGCGACCGGTCACCGCGGTGATGGGCCACGAACGTCTCCGCCGGGACGCCGTCCGCGTCGTAGCTGACGCTGGTGAGCTTCAGGATCGGGTCGCTCTCGTCTATCCCCAGCGCTGCCGCGAGTTCCGACCCGGCCTGGACCGCCTCCACCGACCGGTCGCTGCTGGCCAGACTGAGCCCATAGCGGTGGTGGAGCACCTCGTACAGCGACTGCTCCGACATGTCCAGCGTCACCAGATCGGGCGCCAGGGCGACCGGCACATGGCTGGTCGCGTACACCCAGGGCTCCCCGTCGACCAACCGCAACCGTTCCAGCACGACCACCGGGGTCCGCACCGCAACGCGCAGCCGGTCGGCGATCTGCGGATCTGCCAGCTCGATGGTCTGCCGTCGCACGTCGCTGCGCAACGTCCGACCCATCGCCTTGATGTCGTCGTGCAACCCGCCCAGGTGCTGCACGAGGCTCTGCGCGACTCGCCGGTGTGCGACGAAGGTGCCCTTACCCTTGCGGCGTTCGACCACGCTTTCCAGTTCTAGATCGGAGAGGGCTTGCCGGACAACGGTTCTGGACACGCCGTGCATCGTGCACAGCACGTGCTCGCCGGGTAGCTGCTCTCCGGGCTTGATGCTTCCCGACCTGATCTGGGTCAGCAGGACGTCTTTCAACTGCAGGTACAACGGTGCGATCGAGCCGCGGTCGATCTCCACGGTCGGGCCGGCGCTTCCCGCGTCGCGGAGGGCGGGCGATGACACCGGGACCGTCACGATCGGAGCTCGGCGGCCTGCCGGGCCAGAACGGTGATCGCCGGCCAGTCGCCTGCTGTCAGCAGCGCGGGCGGGCTCAGCCAGGACCCGCCGACGCAGCCGACGTTGGGCATTGCCAAGTAGCCCCGCGCGTTGGCGGGGGTGATCCCGCCGGTCGGGCAGAAGATCGCCCCCGGCAGTGGGCCGGCGACCGCCTTCAAGAATCCGGCCCCGCCGGACTGTTCGGCGGGGAAGAACTTGAGCGCTCGATGCCCGCGTGCGGTCAAGGTCATCATCTCGGTGAGGGTCCCGGCGCCGGCCAGCAGTGGCAGCCCGCGGTCCAGAATCGCATCGATGAGCTCGCTCGGACTGCCGGGTGTCACCACGAACTGGGCCCCCGACTCGACCACCGCGTCGAGCAGACCGACGTCCGTCACCGTGCCCGCCCCCACCCGGATCTCGGGGACGGCCTCCGCGATGCGCCGGATCGCGGGAAGACCGGCAGCGGTCCGCAGGGTGACCTCGATGATCCGGATCCCGCCCGCCACCAGCGCCCTGGCCAGCGGGACCGCGGCCTCGACATCGTCGATGACCACTACGGGGATGACGGGGCTGACAAAGAGCAGCTCCAGACTCTTGTCGGTGGGATCCGTTGCAGGAGAGAGCATCAGCTTCCGTTCGTCATGGGTGGTTCCCATCGCAGCCAGTGCGAGGGATTGTCGATGAGGATACGGTCGGTGGCGAGATCGCCGACAGCGGCGCGGACCCGCGGCAGGAAGCGGTCGAAGAGGTAGGCCAGGCCGGGCATCCCGCCGTAGCTGACGTAGCGGCGGCGGCGTGCGACATCCCCGCCCAGCAGGAGTCGGTCGACGTGGCCGGCGTCCACCACGGCCCGCAGGCAGTCGATCAACACGGAATCGGGCCACCGCTGGTGCCGGGCGGCGCCGTCGTACCCCAGGTAGGCACCGCGGGAGGCCAACTCGCCGTGCAGGTGGGGATCCGGATTGCGATCGGCGTGCGCCAGGGCGACCCGCTCCGGCGGGCATCCGGCCGCGGCCAACACGTCCAGTACCTCGTGCGCCGCGCTGCCGCTCTCCAGATGCACCATCAACGGCACCCCCCACCGAGCGCCCAGACTGCCGGCCGCCTGCAGGGCGCGGCGTTCGAAGTCGGTGAACTCCCACAGGCTCACGCCGACCTTCACCACCCCGGCCCGTACCTGGGTCGAGTCCATGCCGTGCAGCAGGTCCGATGCGAATCGCTCCACCAACTCGTCGACCGGGGCTGACAGGAGCGGGAAGTCGGCCGGATAGTGCGCGCCGCGATGCACCCCGGTGACGTGCACGACCGTGAGTCCCGTTGCCTGCGAGATCGCCGCCGTCTCCGCCGGCCGGCGACCGAGTCCGATGGGCGTCGCATCGACGATGGCCGCTGCACCCGCCGCGTGCAGCAGGGCGGCCTCCGCTCCACTGGCGCGCGCGTCGTCGAGGTCGTCTCCCGGCAGCAGCGGCGTCCGCTGGAAAAGGTGCTCGTGGTAATCGGTCGGGCCCAGCGAGGCCGGATCGACATCGCCGAGCACCGTGCGGATCACCGGCGTCACCGTCGCAGTCCGTCCGCCGCCGCGGCCAGTTCCTCGACCCGCTCGGGAGGCATCGGGATCCCGAACACCTCGGCGATCACCTGCGTCCAGCCGTGGATGAAGTAGCGCCATCCGTCGACGACCGTCAACCGGCGATCCTGCTCCTGGGTGCGGGCATGGACCAGGAACTCCAGGCTGCCGCGGTAGTTGAGGTCCCAGACCACCGCGTCCGCCGGGAACACCGCGGAGCCCGGCACGGGTGAACCGGGACGTTCCTTCCCCATCCCGGTTGCGTTGATGACCACCGAACCGGACGGGAGTGCTCCCAGCCGCGCCGAGATGTCGACCTCGTCCGGGCGTAGCGTCTCGAGCGTCGAGCGGGTGGCGTGCGGCGCCACCACGGCTGCCAGGTGATCGAGTCGGTCGGCCGCGGTGTCGACGAAGGTGAGCCGTGAGGGTGCGTCCCTCCGCTGTGCCAGGTACCAGCCGATCGCCGTACCCGCACCACCGGCGCCCAGGCACAGCACCTGGGCACCGTCCGCGAAGTGGTTGTCGGACAGGAACTCCCGCAACGACAGGCCCGCGGTGATCGGATCCTTGGCGGCACCCAGCGTGCGCCCGTCACGGAAGGCGATGGAGGACACCTCGCCGCACTCCGTCCCGAACGGGTCCACCTCGTCGAACAGATCACGGGCCGCCGCGTACAGCGAGATCTTGTGGGTGGTGACGAGCGCTCCGACGCACTGTCCGTCGGACCGCATGGCGGTGACGGCGTCGCGGAAGCGACCGGCCGGAGCTCCGATAGGTATGTCGAGCGGGAGCAACTCGGCGTCCAGACCGAGCATCTGCGACCACACCGGGAACAGCGTCAGGATCGATGACTTGCCGGTGTCGGCTCCGACGAACCGCATGCGGTGCAAGGCGGACGGGCGCGCAGCGGTCGGCATCAGGCCTCCAGGGGCGTCGAACCCCGGCCGATGGGGTCAGGCGGCGTCGAGGTCGCAGATGCGACGGAGGTCGGGGGGTGGACCCGGTGTTCCGGCGCTCGGCCGGCCAGCACCGCCAGCACCGCTTCCACCGCCATCCCGCCCATCCCGTCGACCGCCTCGGTGGTCTGGGCCCCCAGGTGGGGGGTGATCGTCACCCGGTCGTGCAGCGCCGGATCGAGCAGTGGGGAGACGTGATCGGATCGCGACTCGGAACCGAGAGTGTCTGCGGCATAAGCGAACAGCCGACCGCCGTGCAGTGCCTCGGCCAGCGCATGTTCGTCGACGAGGTCGGCACGGGCAGTGTTGACGATCAGCTGGCCCTCCCGGCAATCGGCCAGCCACGCGCGGTCCACCAGCAGCGCGCCGCCCGGTGAGTGCAGCACCACCACGTCGGCGCGCCGACGGATGCCGTCCAGGTCGGACGCCTCGTGCCCGTCCGCGCTGATGGCAGCAGCGTCGACGTACGGGTCGTGCACGAGCACCCGGCAGCCGAGGGCGGTGAGCCGGCCGGCGGTACCACGGCCGATCCGGCCGAATCCGATCACCGCAGCGACGCCCCCGGCGAGTTGACGTCCCCGGCTCACCGTCCAGTCACCGCAGCGGACCCGGGCGTCGCCGTCGGCAACGCGTCGCAGGGCGGCGAACACCAGGGCGACGGTGTGTTCGCTGACCGCCTCGCTGTTGGCACCCGGGGTGTTGGTGACGATCACCCCGGCCCGGTCGGCGGCGGCCACGTCGACAGATTCGACCCCCACCCCATAGCGGGCGATCACCCGGAGCGCCGGCGCTGCAGCGACCAGTTCAGCGGTCACCGGAGCCGTCCCGGCGATCCAGGCCGTCGCAGTGCGCAGGTCCGGTGCGAGTGCGGACGGATCGTGATCGGTGGCGACGCGGACGACGCGCAGGCCGGCCGCGGTCAACTCGCCCACCAGGTCTCGATCACCGGTCGAGAAGGACCGCGTGCTGACCAGCACCGTCGGCGCAGCGGTCGCGGTCATCAGTGCCCCTCCGTCGCGCCGGCGTGGGCCCTGTCCTGGCGATCGCCGGCGAACCACGGCTCGAGTCGGTAATAGGAGTCGACGAACGATTCGTACTGGGCAGCAAGGATTGCCGCCCGGCTGGTGTCCGGTTCGAATGTGGCCGTCAGGTGCGACAACGACCGTGCGGCGTCGAAACCGGGGACCAGACCGACACCGACCGCCGCGGTGATCGCGGCGCCCAGGCTGTTCGCCTCCTCGACGATGCTGCGGCGCCGGACCGGCACTTGCCAGACGTCGGCGAAGATCTGCATCCAGGTGTCGCTGCGGGCGCCGCCGCCGATTACATCCATCGCACCCACCGTGATGCCGTTGTCGGTGAGGGCGTCCTTGCAGGTCCGGAGGTTGAACGCAACACCCTCCAGCACCGCGCGCACCAGGTGCGCAGGGCCGTGGTGGCGTTTCACGCCGATGAACCCGCCGGCCACCCGCGGATTCCAGTACGGCGACCGCTCACCCAGCAGGTGCGGCAGGAAGAAGAGGTCCTCATCGGCGGCGCTCACGCCGGCCGCCTCGGCCAACAGCCGCGCGTACACCTCGTCGGTCCCGCCGAACAGATCCATCACCCAGGACAGACTGGCGCCGCCGGCCTGCATGGTCGCGGTCGGCACGTAGTGACCGGGCACGACGTGGTCGAAGGTCATGGTGCGCATCTGCGGATCGTGCAGTGGAGACGTTGCGGCACACGAGATCCAGGAGGAGGAACCCATGCTGACGTAGGGCGGATCGGACGCGGCGATCACACCGGCCCCGGTAGCGGCCATCGGACCGTCGCCGCCGCCGATCACCACCGCGGTTCCCTGCACCAGACCGAGGTGGGCCGCGGCCGGCGCGGTCAGACCACCGACCACCGTCGTCGCCGGGACGATCGGCGGGAACAGCTCCGCCTCGATCCCGGCAGCGTCCAGCAGCAGGGTGGACCAGACACCGGTGCGCTGCGCATAGGCGTTGGTGCTCGAGGCATCGGAGGGGTCGGTCACCAGGGTTCCGGTCATCAGGGCGACCACATAGTCCTTCGCCTGGCATACGTACCGCGTCCGGCGGAAACTGTCCGGCTCGTGGTCGCGCAACCACATCACCTTGGTCAGCGAATAGGTCGGATCTATGCGGTGTCCGAGTTCCACGTATCCGGCGGCCATGCCGACCCGGCGCTGCAGTTCGACGGCCTGCGCGACACTGCGATGATCGGCCCAGATCATCGCCGGGCGCACGGGACGGTGATTTCCGTCCAGGAACACGGCGCCCATCATCTGACCGGACATCCCCACGACGGAGACCTCGGACGGTCCGACCCCGGTGACGGCCAGCAACGATCTGGTGGCCTCGCCCACGGCATTCCACCAGGTCAAAGGGTCTTGTTCGGCGATTCCACCGACACGGAAATCGACCGGATAGCTGACCGTGACGGCGTGGACGGTGCTGCCGTCGTCCCTGTGCAGCGAGGCCTTGTTCCCGGTGGTGCCGAGGTCGTGGGCAATGATCACCTCGGCAACCGCCTTCCTTGGAGGTTCTGACCGGCTCAGTATCGAACCTGTCATGACAGGAAGTCAACCTTGTCATTACCTTTCACGTGTGCCTAGAATCATCGGACGGCTGTGTTGCCGTGCAGTGCGCAGGGTGATCGACAGTCGGTGACAAAGGAGTCGCATGAACGCAGTGATCACGGAACCCGGCAACCTGACTCTCGGCACCGACGGTTCGATGCTGGGCCGCACCGCCGGTTACGAGAAGTTTCTCGGCGACATGACCGGCGTCTACTGCGACAGCGGCGCGTTCGCCGAGCAGTTGGATCAACACGGCGCCGATCACCTCGTGTACTCCGTCGCCGAACACCGCGCCGACGACGGCCCCGGCGCACTGATCGTCGGCACCAGCACTCTGCTACCTGGCGCGTACGGCGACGAGTTCGCCGTGACCCGTGGGCATCTGCACGCCAAGGCCGATCGCGCAGAGCTGTACCACTGTCTGTCCGGGCACGGCGTCATGCTGCTCGAGACCGTCGACGGTGAGAGCCGGGCGGTGGAACTCGTCGCCGGACAAGCTGTCCACGTACCCGGACACTGGGTGCACCGCAGCATCAACGTCGGCGCCGAACCCTTCGTCACCTTGTTCTGCTATTCCGCCGATGCCGGCCAGAATTACGATCTGATCTCGCGTGCCGGCGGAATGGCCACAATGGTGGTCAGGGACGGCGACGGGTGGAAAGCTCTGCCGAATCCCGACCACACCGGGTACTCGTTGTGACCACCCACCCTTCTCTACTGGCCCACCCACCCTCCCTGCTGGCCCACCCAGCCTCCCTGCTGGCCCACCCCCCTTTGTTCTGGCCCACCCACCCACCCCTCTTCCGGCCCACCCACCCACCCCTGTCAAAGGCGACCCCGTGCTGAAGAACATCGATCCGCTACTCACCGGACGGCTGCTGCACCTGCTGGACGAGATGGGGCACGGCGATGTGCTCGGCCTGGTCGACCGCAACTTCCCGGCCTACCGCTACCAGGTGCCGGTGATCGATCTGCGCGGTGCCGACACCGCCACGGCCGCATCCGCCGTGCTGTCGGTGTTCCCACTGGACTCCTACGTCGACGATTCGATCCGGCGCATGCAGGTCGACGGCGCACCCGAAGAGATCACTACTGCCACCGCCGCTCTCGGGGCAGCCGCCCATGCCGCCGAGGGACGGGTCGTCGACGTCGCCGGGGTGGAGCGGTTCGCGTTCTACGACCAGGCGGACCGCGCGATGGTGATCATTCAAACCGGCGAGACCGTCCCGTACAGCTGCTACCTGCTGAAGAAGGGCGTCGTATGAGCGACACCATGGCCACCGCAGATCCGGCAACCGGTGACGAGAGCGGGATCCCGCTGCTGGAGATCACCGACGTCTCCAAGGCGTTCCCTGGCGTGCAGGCCCTGCTGGACGTCAACCTGGAGTTGCACAGCGGCGAGGTGCTGGCCCTGGTCGGCGAGAACGGCGCCGGCAAGTCGACGCTGATGAAGATCCTCTCCGGGATCTATTCGAAGGACTCCGGCGAGATCGTCATCGACGGCCGACGGGTCGAGATCGCGGGCCCTGCCCACGCACACGAGTTGGGCATCAGCATCATCCACCAGGAGATGCACCTGCTGCCGCACCTGACGGTGGCGCAGAACATCTACATCGGCCGCGAGCCGAAGACCGGCCCGTGGTTGCACGAGCGGGCGCTGCGCACCAAGACCCAGGAGCTGCTCGACCGGCTGGACATCCACCTCGGACCGAACCTCCTGGTCGGTTCGCTGACGGTGGCGCAGCAGCAGATGGTGGAGATCGCCAAGGCCCTCTCCTACGACTCGACCAGGATCCTGATCATGGACGAGCCGACCTCGGCGATCAGCCTGGCCGAGACCGAGGTGCTGTTCACCCTGATCCGCTCGCTCCGCTCGCGCGGGGTGGGCATCGTCTACATCTCGCACCGGATGGACGAACTGCGGCAGATCGCCGACCGGCTCACGGTGCTGCGCGACGGTCAGTACGTCGGCACCCGGACGCTGAGCGACGTCACCGACGACCAGGTGATCAGCATGATGGTCGGCCGGACGCTCGCGGCACACCAGAAGCAGGAGGCACCGGCCTCCCCCGATCCGGGCGACGTCCTGCTGTCGGTCCGCGGGCTCAGCACCAAGAAGTTGCTGAACAATGTCTCCTTCGACGTGCACAAGGGCGAGATCCTCGGCTTCGCGGGTCTGATGGGCGCCGGGCGCACCGAGACCGCGCGGGCCGTGATCGGCGCCGATCCGATCACCGCCGGCGAGATCTGGGTGCGCGACCGTCGGGTCAGGATCACCGGACCCGACGTCGCCGTGCGCAACGGCATCGGGTACCTGCCCGAGGATCGCAAGCGTCAAGGTCTGATGCTCGACCAGGACGTGATGTTCAACCTGACGATGTCGTCGATGAAGCGCTACATCGTCCCGCCCGGCATCTTCAGTGTGCGCAAGGCGATGAAGGTCGCCAAGGAGTACATCGCTGCTCTGCGCATCAAGACGCCGTCCGCCCGGTCCAAGGTCAAGAACCTCTCCGGCGGCAACCAGCAGAAGGTCGTCATCGGGAAGTGGTTGGCGCGCGACTGCGACGTGCTGATCTTCGACGAGCCGACCCGCGGTATCGACGTCGGCGCCAAGGAAGAGATCTACAAGCTGCTGCAGCAACTGGCCGCCGACGGCAAGGCCGTCGTCGTCATCTCCTCGGAACTGCCCGAGGTGCTGCGGCTCGCCCATCGCATCATCGTGATGTCCAACGGCAGCATCACCGGCCGCTTGGAAGCCATCGACGCCGACCAGGAGAAAGTCATGCAATTGGCCACGAAGCTCGTCGATCCGCTGGAGACGACATGACCGACATGCGCAAGAGCGAGGGACCATCCGACCTCGGCCTCAGCACCCCGGCCGGCGGCATCCCACTGGACGAGGAGCTCCCACCCATCGACCCGAAGTCGGCTGCCGCCCGCAGACCGCAGTCGACGATGGCCACCCGAATCAGTCAGGGCCTGCAGCAGTTGCTGGCCTTCGGCACCCTGATCGTGCTGTTGGCTTTCTTCTCGTGGAGGAGCCCGAACTTCTTCACCGAGTCGAACATCACCTCGATCCTGCTGTCCACCACGGTGATCGGCATCCTGGCCGTCGGCACCACGCTGGTGATCATCACCGGCGGCATCGACCTGTCGATCGGTACCGGCATGGCGCTGAGCGCGGTGATCACCGGGCTGCTGCTCAGAGACGCCGACGTGACGGTGCTCGTCGGTGTGCTCGGCGGTGTCGCGACCGGCGCGCTGATCGGCCTGATCAACGGCTTCAACGTCGCCTACCTCAAGCTGCCAGCCTTCATCGCCACACTGGCGACCATGCTGATCGCCGGCGGTCTGGCACTGGTCTTCGCCGACGTCCAGCCGATCTACCTGGACACGGTCCCGGGCTTCCCCGAGATCGCCCTGGGCAGCATCGGTTTCAAGATCCCGAACGCGGTCTACATCCTGTTCGCCCTGGCGCTCGTCTTCGGACTCATTCTGTCCAAGACCACCCTGGGCCGGATGACGTACGCCATCGGCAGCAACGAGGAGGCCACCCGACTCTCGGGCATCAACACCCGCCGCTGGACGCTGGCCATCTACGCCCTCGCCGGGGTGGCCACCGGTCTCGCCGGCGTGGTGATCGCCTCCCAGCTGCGTTCGGCCCAGCCGCAGACCGGCATGGGCTACGAACTGCAGGCCATCGCCGCCGTCGTGATCGGCGGCACCTCACTGCTCGGCGGCCGCGGCACCATCCTCGGCACCGTCATCGGCGCGCTGATCATGAGCGTGCTGATCAACGGCCTCCGGATCCTGTCGATCCAGCCCGAGTGGCAGAACGTCGTGGTCGGCGCGGTGGTCCTCTTCGCCGTGTTCACCGACCAGCTCCGCAAGCGACGCGCAGAGGGCGGCGGCTAGCCACTCCGGCTGCCCGGCAACCTCAGCAGTGCACCGCTTCTCCCGATTTCTACCGCTGTACCGAACGGCCCCGCTCCACCGACCGAACCCCCCCACCCCCGAATGAAAGGCTCTCCATCGTGAGAACAAAGAAGTTCACCGCGTTGCTGGCCGGAGCCCTCGTCTCCGTGCTGGTGCTGTCCTCCTGCGGCAAGGCCTCCGATGCCAACACCGCCACCCCCGCAGCCGGTTCGGCGACGCCGACCGCAGCTGCGTCCACCTCCGCCGCGGCATCCACCTCCGGCTCGGCATCCACCTCCGGCTCGGCGTCCACCTCGGCGTCCACCTCGGCGTCCGGCGAGTCCTCGGCACCCGAGAGCTCGGCTTCCGGTTCGGGCGGCGCCGAGATCACCAAGGCGTCGAAGCCCTACAAGATCGCGCTGGTCTCCAAGGGCTTCCAGCACCAGTTCTGGCAGGCCGTGAACACCGGCGCGAAGGAGGAGGCCGACAAGCTCGGTGTCACCATCACCTTCGAGGGCCCGGCCGCAGAGACCGACCTCCAGGGCCAGTTGCAGATGCTGCAGGCCGCCATCGACCGCAAGCCGGACGCCATCGGGTTCGCAGCCCTGGATCCCAAGGCGTGCGTACCGCTGATGGAGGCGGCCCAGGCCGCCAAGATCCCGGTCGTCGAGTTCGACGCCGGCTGCGACAGCGAGTACCCCTCAAACATCTCCAAGACCGACTCGCTGGTGGCCGGTGCGCTGGCCGCCACCAACATGGCGAAGCTGATGGGCGACAAGGGTGAGATCGGCATCGTCGGGCACAGCCAGATCAACTCGACCGGCGTGGAACGGCGGGACGGCTTCGTCAAGGAGATCGAGACGAACCACCCGAACATCAAGATCGTCGACATCCAGTACGGCGACGGTGACCACCTGAAGTCGGCCGACATTGCCAAGGCCATGATCGCGGCGCACCCGAACCTGACGGGCTTGTACGGCACCAACGAGGGTTCGGCCATCGGCATCGTCAACGGTGTCAAGGAACTGGGCCTGCCCGCGGGCAAGATCACCATCGTCGGGTTCGACTCCGGCCAGACCCAGATCGACGCCATCAAGTCGGGCGCGATGGCCGGGGCCATCACCCAGGACCCGCTCGGCATCGGCCGCAGCACCGTGCTCTCCGCTGTCGAGGTGCTCGAGGGCCAGACCCCCGAGAAGATCGTCGACACCGGTTCCTTCTGGTACGACAAGACAAACCTCGACGATCCGAAGATCGCAGCTGTTCTGTACAAGTAACGCAGCAGGGGGTCGATGATCGGCCGCTGACCCACTGACACCGAGGAGTCGCCTGACCGGGCGGCTCCTCGGTGGCGTTCCGGCCGGCTCCGAACTGAACGCTGATGGAGCGAGAGAGGAACGAACGAGTCGAGATCCCATCAGACCCACGACGAGTTCCGACCCGTCCTTCGCAGAGCGCCGGTCCCCGCGGACCGAATTAGCTGGTCAGGTTGCGGGCCAACGTGATCCACTCCTCGACGCCGGCGATGTGCACGACAGCGCGGGCTTGCGCCAGCACGGGATCGCCCGCCGCGATCGCCTCGACGATCCCCAGATGCTGCTCGATGGTGCTGGCGACCGCATCCTGCTGGGTGAGCCCCCGCCACACCCTGGCCCGGCTGGTCGGCATCGCGATCGAGTCGAGCATCCCCGCCAGCACGGGATTGCCGGAGGTCGCGGCAATGGCGGAGTGGAATGCGAGGTCGTGGGCCACCAGATCCTGTACCGGGGTGCCGAGGGTGTCCTGCCCGGCCATCTCCCGCAACCGGGTCACCTGCTCCGCAGTGCGGGTACGCGCGGCCATCGCCGTCGCTGCGGGCTCCAGGATCCGCCGCACCTGGAGGATCTGCAGGATCGAGTCGTCTGAGTGGAACTCCATCAGAAAGCCCATGGCGTCCAACAGGATCGCCGGCTCGAGGCTCGAGACGTAGGTTCCGTCCCCCTGACGTACCTCCAACACCCGGAACACCGAGAGGGCTTTCACCGCCTCGCGCAACGAGTTGCGGGACAACCCGAGCTCAGCGGCCAGGTCTGGCTCACGTGGCAACTTTGCGCCAGGGGCGAGCCTGCCCGACACGATCATGTCCTTGATCTTTGCGATCGCTTCGTCGGTCAGTGCCACGTGCTCCCTCTCCTCGCACCGTCGGCTGCTCGCCGGTGGGTTGGCAGGATGCTCTCACGAGTCGGCCGCCCGGGCACCGGCGGATGCAAGACTCTTCCGGTGACCAGCGACGTCAGCTCCGCCGAGAACCTCCCGCGGGCGATCGACACCCACGTCCATCTGTGGCATCTGGAGCAGGACGGCCCACACGGCCATCCTCCGGTCTCCTACTCCTGGCTGGGACCCCAGCAGCCGCTGCTGAACCGGACCTACCCGATCACGGAACTGCGACCACACCTGCAGGCAGCGGACGTCGACGGGATCGTGCTCGTCCAGGCCGCCAGCGACCCGGCGGAGGTCGGACTACTGCTGCACACCGCCCGCCACCTGGACCTGCCCGCCAGGGTGACTGCATGGCTTCCCCTGGAGGACCGGGAGGCCACGGTGGCTCTGCTAGCAGAGATCGATGAGCTCCGTCGTGGCCCGGATGGCAGCGACCTGCTGCGCGGCGTCCGACATCCCATCCACGACGATCCGAATCCCCGGTGGATGTTACGGCCCGACGTGGCGCGCGGTCTGGACCTGCTGGCGGAGCAGGGCCTGATCTGGGAAGCCGTCGCCGAGCGGCTCGATCTGTTGGAGCTGGTGCCTGAGGTGGCGCGGCGCCATCCGGGTCTGACCATCGTCCTCGACCATCTGGGCAAGCCCCCCATTGCCGGTGGCGACGCGGGACGCTGGCGCGATCTGCTCGCAGCCGCGGCGGCCGAACCCGCTGTGCTGGCGAAGATCTCCGGACTCGGCACAGTTTCGGCTCCCGGCTGGAACTCCGAGACCTGGCAGCCGTTCGTGGACCATGCGCTGGTCACGTTCGGCCCGGACCGGCTGATGGTCGGTGGCGACTGGCCGGTCGCGTTGCTCGCCGGCGACTACCCACGAACGTGGTCCACCACCACGGACACCCTCGCCGGACTGGCGGCGCTCGATCGGCAGGCAATCCTGTCCGGAAACGCAGTTCGGATCTACGGCTTCTGACTGGCGGTGACCGGCGATCATTTCCCGCTGCGGGACCACGTCGTCGGTCAGACCATGTAAGAGTCCGCCGCCCGGACGTCCTCGCGCACGAGCTCGGCCCAGAACTCGGCCGGGATGTCGGCCGCGAATGCGGCCGCGTTGGCGCGGAACTGGTGCGCTCGGGCGGTTCCGACGACCACGGAGCGGGTGGCCGGATGCCGCATTCCGAACTGCAGCGCCGCCGCCGCCAGGGCGATCCCGTACTGCCGGCAGCGGGCGGCCAGCTCGTGATGTCGACGTCGCAGCTCCGGCGGCACCGGGCCGTACTCGTAGCGCGCGTCGGGTCCGAGCTCGTCGACGGCCAGCAGACCGGAGTTGAACACCGAAGCCACCACCACCCCGATCCCCCGCTCGGCACAGGTGTCCAGCACTGCGGCAGCGGAACGGTCGAGCAGGGTGTACCGACCCGCCACCATCAACAGATCGACCAGCCCGGTCCCGGCGGCAGCGGCAAGTGCCGCCGTCGTCATGCTGCCGACACCGATCGCCTGCACCACACCGGCATCGCGCAGCGCCGCGGCCGCGGCGAGCCCCGACTCCAGATCGCGGTCCAGATCGTGTCGCTCGGGGTCGTGCAGGTAGATCACGTCGACGGAGTCAAGACCCAGCCGCTGCAGCGATTCCTCCACCGAGCGCTCGATGCCCGCCCGAGTGAAGTCCCATTCCCGCCGCAGGTCAGCGGGAACCGCGAAGTCGGCCTCCAGATCAAGGGAACCGTCCGGATTCGGTTGCGGCACCAGCAGTCTGCCGACCTTCGTCGAGACCACGAACTCCTCCCGCGGCTTGGTGGCCAGAAAGGCACCGAGTCGTCGCTCGGACAGGCCCAACCCGTAGTGCGGTGCGGTGTCGAAGTAGCGGACGCCGGAGTCCCAGACCGCCTGCAGTACAGCGTGTGCCTGTTCGTCGGACACCTCGCGGTAGAGGTTGCCGACGTTCGCGGCGCCGTATCCCAGCGGCGTCATCGCCGCGAGGCCTGAGGACAGGTTCATCAGGGCGACCACGTGTAGGCGTCGATCGAGGCCCGCAGCATCTCGGTCCCGGCACCCGGCGCCAGCGGAGCGCGGTAGCGACCCTCCTTGATCACAGTGGGGGTGACGAAGTGCTCGTGCAGGTGATCGACGAACTCGATGACCCGGTCGTCCTGGGTGCCCGAGACCGCGACGAAATCGAACATGGACAGATGCTGGACGGCTTCGCACAGCCCGACGCCGCCCGCGTGCGGGCAGACCCGCACCCCGAAGACGGCTGCCAGCAACAGGATCGCGATGTTCTCGTTGACGCCGGCCACCCTGGTGGCATCGATCTGCAGCACCTGCAGCGCATCCGCCTGCAGGAACTGCTTGAACATCACCCGGTTGGCCATGTGCTCACCGGTGGCCACCGGGATCGGCGCCACCCCGCTGGCGATCGCGGCATGCGCGAGCACATCGTCCGGGTTCGTCGGCTCCTCGATCCAGGCCGGGTCGAACTCCGCCAGCTGCCGCATCCACTCGATCGCCTCTGCTGTCTCCCACCGCTGGTTCGCATCGACGGCGATCCTGATGTCCGGACCGACCGTGTCGCGAGCGATCCGCATCCGCCGACGATCGTCCTCGACGTCGGCGCCGACCTTCAGCTTGATCTGGCTGAAGCCGTCGGCGACGGCCTCCCGGCACAACCGGGCGAGCTTCTCGTCGGAGTAGCCCAACCAGCCGGGGGTCGTGGTGTAGGCCGGGTAACCGTTGTCCACCAGGTACTGCGTGCGCTCGGCCCGGCCGGGCTCGGCGGCCCGCAGGATCGAGAGCGCCCGCTCCGGGGTGAGGACGTCTGTGAGGTAGCGGAAGTCGATGAGATCGACGATCTGCTCCGGGGAGAGCTGGGCGAGCAGCTGCCACAGCGGGAGGCCGGCGCGCTTGGCCGCCAGATCCCAGCAGGCGTTGACCACGGCGCCGACCGCCATGTGCATGACGCCCTTCTCGGGGCCCAGCCACCGCAGCTGGGAGTCGTGCACCAGCTCGCGCCAGAACCCTCCGAGGTCTGCGAGCAGCGGTTCGACTTCGCGGCCGATGAGGGTGTCGGCGAGCGAACGGATCGCGGCGAGCTGGATGTCGTTGCCCCGTCCGATGGTGAAGACGAAGGCGTGACCGGACAGTCCGTCGTCGGCATCGGTCTCGATGATCAGGTATGCCGCGGAGTAGTCGGGATCCGGGTTCATCGCATCGGACCCGTCCAGCGTGGTGGACGTCGGGAACCGGACATCGATCGTCTCGGCCCTGGTCACGGTGCTCATCGTCGAGTGCTCCTGCTGGTGCGCGACGGCCGCGTGGCCACCGGGAATCGAAGTCGATCTGGTCTGCGTCGGGTCAGCGGTGGTGCTCCAGTGACCGCCATCACTGCGACCCGGTCCATGGGTACGCTATACATCCGATGTTTGTCTGGTCAAGATGATCATCACCATCAGTTCCAGCGCAAGGAGGCGCCATGTCCCATCCCGAACGGTCCCACCCCGAGCCCCCCCACCCCGATGCCACCCGGCGACCGACTCCGGCAACCGAGCCGGCGCCGCCGGTCGGCGAGCTGGCCGGCCTGAAGGCCGTGGTGACCGGGGGCGCCTCCGGGATCGGGGCCGCCATCGTCCGAGCCTTCACCGGAGCGGGCGCCACCGTTGCCGTCCTGGACAGGGATCCCGCCGGCGCACCGGAGCCATCGTTGCCGCTGACCTGCGACGTGAGCGACGACCGTTCGGTGCGCGCCGCGATCGAGGAGGTCGGCAGCAGGTTCGGTGGGCTCGATCTCGTCGTCAACAACGCCGGGATCGGCGCCCAGGGGACGGTCGAGACGAACTCCGACGACGAGTGGCACCGGGTGTTCGACATCAACGTGCTGGGGATGGCCAGGGTGCTGCGAGCCGCGCTGCCGTTGCTGCGACGCTCGTCCTCCGCGGCCGTGGTCAACACCGCCTCGATCGCCGCCACCGCCGGCTTGCCCGAACGGGTCCTCTACAGCGCGACGAAGGGCGCCGTGCTGTCGATGACCAGATCGATGGCCGCGGACCACCTGCGGGAGGGGATCAGGGTGAATGCCGTCAACCCCGGTACCGCGGACACCCCCTGGATCGGCCGACTGTTGGACTCGGCGGCCGACCCGGCGGCCGAGCGAGCGGCCCTGAACGCCCGTCAACCGCACGGTCGTCTGGTGTCGGCCGACGAGATCGCCAGGGCGGTGCTCTACCTCGCCTCGCCGCTCTCCGGGTCGACCACCGGCACCTCGATCGCCGTCGACGGCGGCATGCACGAGCTGCGGTTGCGCCCGCTCCCGTCCTGAGCGCTCTTGTCCTCGTGGACGACGGCGGTGCTGGGAAACTGTCGACGTGGACGGTGCGGTCGTTGCCCCCAGCGTCCCGAGTACCGGATTCAACCAGCGTGAGCTTGACGAAGTAATCGATTTCAGGCACCGTACCGAGAGAAACGTGTCAGGCACGACGGGGATCAGTCGCCGGATGGTCTCAACACCCTTGATCCGGTGACGCCACCGGAACCGGGATCCGTTGATTCATCGGAGGTGTCCCCCCGCGGTGCTCGGACACCGATCGGCGCCCATCCGGCCGCCGACTGCAGCGCCTCGAGCCCGACAGGGCACCTGAACAGCGAATGAACCGAGCAGCACAGGCAAAGGAGCGCCAACGATGGCCAGCTACACCCTCCCCACCGCCGTGAGTCGTCCAGAGGCAGAGGCAGGCGTGGTCTACACCGTTGCCAGCGGCGACCTCCGGCCGGCTGCCAACACCATCTGCTGGCCGACCCAACAGCAGCTCGAGGGTGACGTCGGCAAGGCCGTCGAGTCCTTCGGGCGGACCGTGCGTCGCGGGCACGACATCGATCCGGTCAAGGGCCACGGCTTCATCGACAGCCAGCGGGCCGGTATCGAGGCGTTCCGGAACGTCCCGTACGACGCCCCGCTGATCGTCGTCGACGCGGTCTGGCAGTACAGCCAGTTCGTGCTGGCCGGACTGCTCTCCCATCGCGGACCGATCCTGTTGGTGGCCAACTGGTCCGGGCGGTTCCCCGGCCTGGTCGGGATGCTCAACCTCGCCGGCTCGCTCACCAAGGCCGGTCGCGCCTACTCCACCCTCTGGAGTGAGGACTTCACCGACCAGTGGGCTCTGGACAACCTCAAGACCTGGCTGGAGACCGGCACGATCGAGCACGACCTGAGTCATGTCCAGGATCTGCCCGCGCTCACTGATTCACCGGAAACCGAACTGGGACAGGCAGTTGCGCACCAGCTGCAGGTCGACCGCGCCATCATCGGGGTGTTCGACGAGGGCTGCATGGGCATGTACAACGCGATCTTCGACGACGCGCTGCTCGCCCCGCTGGGCATCTTCAAGGAGCGCCTGAGCCAGTCGGCGCTCGTCGCCGAGATGAACAAGGTGACCGACGAGGAAGCCGCCCGAGTCCGCAGCTGGCTGGACGATGCGGGCCTCGATTTCCGCACCGGCACCGACGACGCGACCGAGCTGACTGACGCACAGTTGCACAGCCAGTTCAAGATGTACGTTGCGGCGCTGCGGATCTCGGACGACTACGGGCTCGACGCCGTCGGTATCCAGTACCAGCAGGGTCTCAAGGACACCGTCCCGGCCTCCGACCTGGTGGAGGGTTTGCTCAACAACGTCGAACGTCCGCCGGTCACCTCCCGCGACGGCTCCCGCGAGCTGTTCGCCGGCGCCGCCCTCCCGCACTTCAACGAGGTCGACGAGGGCGTGGCGGTCGACTCCCTGGTGACGAACCGGATCTGGCTGGCCATGGGCCTCGACCCGGCGACCACCCTGCACGACATCCGGTGGGGTGAGGACTACGCCTTCTCCGACGGGACGACCGAGTTCGTCTGGGTGTTCGAGATCTCCGGCTCGGTGCCGGCCTCGCACAACGGCGGGTACGACAAGTCGTACTCGATGCGTCAGCCGAAGATGTTCTTCCCGCTCGGCGGCGGCACCCTCTCAGGCGTGTCCAAGCCTGGCGAGATCGTCTGGTCGCGGGTCTACATCTCCGACGACGTGCTGCACGCCGACCTGGGTCGCGGAACGGCCGTCGCCCTGCCCGCCGAGGAGACCCAGCGACGTCTGGACGCCACCGACAAGGAGTGGCCGATCATGCACGCCGTACTGCACGGGGTGGACCGCGACCAGCTCATGGCCCAGCACAAGGCCAACCACCTCAACGTCGTCTACGCACCCGACGCCGCCACGGCCGACAAGGCGCTCATCGCCAAGGCCGCAGCGTTCGACGCCCTGGGCATCACCGTCCACCTGTGCGGTCGAGTCGCGGTCTGACCTCCGGTCGACGACAGGCTCCTGGGGCGCCGTCGCTGCCCTGCCGAGCTCTTCCGATCTCCTCGGACGCGCCCGGCGTGGCAGCGGCGGCGCCCTCGTCGTCGTGCGTAGTCTGGGCGACACGGCTCGGCGGAAGAGGTGAGTAGGTGCGGGAACTCGATGTCCTCGGCTTGAACGAGGACGGTGCTCGGATCGTCTGCCACGACCCACTGAACGGCGAGGAGTTCTCGGTCGCCGCCGACGAGAAGTTGCGCGCGGCCGCTCGCGGTGATCTGAGCCGCATCGGCCAGCTCGAGATCGAGCTGCAATCGCAGCTCCGGCCGCGCGACATCCAGGCCCGCATCCGCGCCGGCGCCAGCGTTGCCGAAGTGGCCAAGCAGGCCGGCACGTCGATCAACCGCATCGAGACCTTCGCACATCCGGTGCTCATGGAGCGATCGGCGATGGCCGCCCGCGCTACGGTCTGCATGATCGACGGTTCGGCCATCACCACTCCCGTGCGAGACGTGATCGCCGCCCGACTGGCCGATCTGGGCCAGGCCACCGAGGTCGACTGGGACGCCCATCGCGCGCCGGACGGCTGGGTGCTGACCGCTCGCTGGAGCGTCGGACGCAGCCGCAACACGGCGGAGTTCACCTATCACCCGATCGCCGGCGGCGGCACGGTGATCGCCCGCAACGACATCGCCACCGAGCTCGTCCGGCCGGAACGCTCGCCGCTGCGCACGGTCCAGGCCGGCGGGACCTCCGGTTTCGGGCGCGCACTGGTCACCGGCCCCACTGCGGCACCTGCGGCGCCGGTCCTGGGGAAGGTGGCGCCGACGCCTGCATCATCGAGCGCCGTCGCACGCGACGAGCCTGCCGCCGATCGGACAGCTCGGATTCCGGACCGCGACCTCGCTGCCCGGACGGCGACCGAACCGAACTCCTCCGGAGTCGAATCCGACGCGGAGCAGCTCGTGGCCGACACGGTCGAGGACGAACGCGCCGGCGCCCGTCCTGATCACTCCCCCCGCGAGCAGATCGCCCGAACCGGCACCGACCACAGCTCCGCTCGCCCCGCCTCCCGCTCGGCCAAGTCGGCGAAGCCGTCCATGCCCAGCTGGGACGACGTCCTGCTCGGCGGCACTCGCAAGCGCTGATCGCCTGCCTGTCTCCGCGCCGATACGCTCGACCGTCAGCGCTCGATGGCCTCGTCGAGGATCCCGATGAAGTGCGTGCCGACGCCGGGGTAGTCGCCACGGACGAAACCTGTTGCCACGTCGGGCAACTTGTCGCGATCATGCGTGTCGCAGCTCACGTAGGTGAAGGCCGGCCACCACTTCTTCGGTCGGGCTGTCTCGGAGCTCCCGCAGACATCGCAGGTCAACTCGACCCACACCGGTTTCCGGCCGGTCCGGTTGGCGCGTGACTGGCCGAGCCAGGCCGGCGGGTCGGCGTCCAGCCGGGCGACCTCGGCCTCGGACATCCGCGCCGGCAGTCCGTTGCGCAGGGCCATCTCCGGAGGGATGTCGAGCCGGACCGCAGCTTCTCGTCGGGTGATCATGTCCGGTTCAGCCTAACGGGGCGCGTTCAGGCCGTCTTGTGGTGGACGTAGCACCAGCGCCAGTCCTCACCCGGCTCGGCGGACTGCATCACCGGGTGGGTGGTGTCGTGGAAGTGCGCGGTGGCGTGCCGACCGATCGAGGAGTCGCAGCAGGCGACGTTGCCGCACTCCAGGCAGCGGCGTAGCGCCACCGAGGTCATTCCTTCGTCCAGACACCGCTGGCAGAAATCGACCGTCGGGGTGTCGTCCACCGGATACCGGTCGAGATCGTCGCACGTCCCACCGGTGGCCCGGATCGAACTCGTCGGTCTCAGGTCACGTCGCTCCTCGGTCGCCATGTCGAGCATCGACTCCTCGACGTCCAACATCGCCAGCACATCGGCGACCACCTCGGACGGAACCGTGCCGGTACCGCGGATCTCGAGCACCCTGGCACGCTCCGCCTCGAGCAGTTCGAGGCGGACACGGGCATATGTCTCGCTGGGTGCCTCCTGGTCGGAGACCGTCCCGAGCCGTTCCCACGCGGCGAAGTTGCGCTGATCGAGTCGCTGCCGGATCAACTCGACGACCCCTTGGGCGTCGTGGTACTCCAGCTCGTCCAGCCGGTGCAGCGCCGCCTTCGACGCCTGCTGCAGCAGGGTGGCCCTGGCCAGTGCGTCCTCCGCCGGGTCCGGCCCGGGCACCCGCAGGCGCCGCGCCAGCCACGGCAGCGACAACCCTTGCAGGAACAGAGTTCCGGCCACCACCGTCAGCGCCATCATCAGCAGGACCTCCCGGTTGGGAGTGTCCTCGGGGATGACGAACGCGGCGGCCAGGGTGACGACGCCGCGCATCCCTGCCCAGCCCAGGATGAAGGTGAACGCGAGCGGCGGCTTGTGGCCGTCGACATCGGGCCGCGGACGCACCAGCAGGTATCGGGCGGGGAACACCCACACCAGTCGCAGCACGATGACGGCGCCGAGGGTGGCCAGGCAGATGACGGCGATGCGCCCGCCTGCGATGGGACCGGCGGCCGCTCCCTCGAGGATCCACCGCACCTGCAACCCGAGGAGGAGGAAGACGGCGTTCTCCAGGATGAAGGAGATGGTGCGCCAGTTCAGCCGCTCGGCGATCCGGGACTGCGCGGTCTGCACGACCGGCGCCTTGTGTCCCAGCAGCAGTCCGGCCACCACTACGGCGACCACCCCGGAGGCGTGGATCGCCTCCGCTGCGACGTAGGCGGCGAACGGCACGACCAGCGACAACCCGCTGTCCAGCACCGGATCGGTGAGGTGCCGGCGGATCTTGGCGACCACGACGAAGAAGACCAGCCCGATCGCCACCCCGCCACCGGCGGCGATCACGAAGTCCAGCGTCACCCCGCCCGCATCGAGGCCGGTGCCCACCGAGAGCGCGACCGCCGTCCGCAGGGCCACCAGCGCGGTGGCGTCGTTCAGCAACGACTCGCCCTCCAGGATCGTCACGATCCGCCGGGGCAGCCCGATCCGGCGACCGATCGCCGTCGCCGCCACCGCGTCGGGGGGCGCCACCACAGCACCGATCGCCAGTGCCACCGACCAGCTCACGCCGGGCAGCAACAGGTGCGTGACGAGTCCGACCCCGACGGCCGTGAAGATGACCAGCCCGACCGACAACAGCAGGATCGGCCGGCGATTGGCGTTGAAGTCGACCAGCGAGGTCTGTTGCGCCGCGGCATAGAGCAGCGGCGGCAGCAACCCGAACAGCACCACGTGCTCGGTCAGCTCGACCACCGGCACACCGGGGACGTAGGACACGCCGACGCCGACCAGGATGAGCAGGAACGGTGCGGGGACGTCGAACCGCTCGGCCAGCCAGGCGCAGACCAGCACACCGATCGCGAGGCCGCACAGCAACAGCGTGATCTCCACGTCGAGATTGTTCACCACCGCAGCCGAAGGACATCGCACGGTTCCACCCTCGGCGCAACGGGGCCGCCGGGCTCGACCTGCTCGACCGTGGCCGTGGCCGCCGCGAGTCCCTCGCCGAGTTGACCTCAACCGTGCTGCAGGTCGTACCGTCGGGCAGCTGATCATTCCCACGGGCGGAACCTCGCCCCTCGTATGCCGGGCCACCCGAAAAGCGTTTCGGGACCGTCGGAGACGAGATCTAACCTGAGACCGACATGACTGCCGCCGCCACCCTCCCCGTTCCAGATCCCACGGAAGACTCCGTGGGTCCTCCGACCAACCCCGGGACCACCAACGTCCTCAAGTCGTTGCGCCGGCTGATGCCCTTCATCCGGCCGGCCCTCCCCGCTCTCATCGCTTCGGGAGTGCTCGCCGCCCTCGCCTCGCTCGCCGGCCTCGGTTTCCCGCTGTTGATCCGCTGGATCGTCGACGGACCCATCAAGAACGGCGACCCCAGCGGTCTGTGGTGGCCCGGCATCGTGCTGCTGGTCCTGGGGATCCTGGAAGCGGTCCTGTTCAACGTGCGCCGGTTGCTCTCCTCGCGCCCCGCGGTCCGGATCGAGCAACGCATCCGGGATCGGCTCTACGAGAAGCTGCAGTCGCTACCGGTCAGCTTCCACGACCGGTAGCCGGCCGGGCAGCTCATCACCCGCGCCTCGTCCGACCTGAGCACCATCCGCCGGTTCGTGGCTTTCGGCGCCGTGTTCCTGTTGGTCAACATCATGACGTTCGTGGTCGGAGTCGTCATCCTGTTGACGATCTCGGTCCCGCTGGGCCTGATCGTGGCCGCGCTGGCGATCCCGCTCGTCCTCCTGACCCGCAGCTACGAGCACCGCTACCAGGTGCTCGCCCGCCGGTCGCAGGACCAGGCAGGCGATCTGACCACCACCGTCGAGGAATCGGTGCTGGGCATCCGCATCATCAAGGCCTTCGGTCGCAGCGGTCATCTCGGACGGCAGTTCCTGGACAAGGCCCTGGATCTGCGGACGACCGAGCTGACGAAGGCCAAGGTGATCAGCCTGCTCTGGGCGGTGATCATCATGCTGCCGGAGATCGCGCTCACCGTCGTGCTCTTCCTGGGCGTCCACCACGTGGCCGACGGGACGATGACGGTCGGTGATCTGCTCGCGTTCTTCGGGATCGCCATGGCCCTGCGCTGGCCGATCGATTCCATCGGCTGGCTGCTCACCGAGGCCAACAACGCCGCCGCCGCCACCGACCGGTGCTTCGAGGTGCTCGACGCGCCGCTGGAGATCGAGTCGTCGCCGCGCCCGGAGCGCCCGTCGAGTCGTTCCGGCCACCTGCGGTTCGCCGGCGTCGGGTTCCACTTCGCCGACGCCCGGCCGGGGAGCATGCCGATCTTCCGCGAACTCGATCTCGACGTTCCCGCGGGCAGCACGATGGCCGTGGTCGGCGCGACCGGCACGGGCAAGACCACCCTGACCTCGCTGGTGGAGCGGCTCTACGACGTCACGGAAGGCTCGATCCTGCTCGACGGCGTCGACCTGCGCGATCTGGACCTGGCCGACCTGCGCGACCGGGTGTCGATCGCCTTCGAGGAACCGATCCTGTTCTCGGCGTCCGTCCGCGAGAACATCACCCTCGGCCGGCCGAAGGCCACCGACGCAGAGGTCCGCGAGGCGCTGCAGATCGCCCAGGCGGACTTCGTCGACGACCTGCCCTGGGGGCTGGACACCCGGATCGGCGAGCAGGGCATGTCGCTGTCCGGTGGGCAACGTCAACGGCTGGCGCTGGCCCGTGCCGTCGTCGGACGACCGTCGCTGCTCGTGCTGGACGATCCGTTGTCGGCGCTGGACATCCACACCGAGGCGCAGGTGGAGTCGGCGCTGCGGTCGGTGCTGAGCACCACCACCTCGCTGGTGATCGCGCACCGCGCCTCGACCGTGATGCTCGCCGACCAGGTTGCGTTGCTCTCCGGCGGCCGGATCACGGCGGTCGGGCGGCACAGCGAGCTGATGGCGAACAACCCTGAATACCGACACCTGCTCGCCACCGAACTGGACGACGAGCTCGGCCCACCCGGCGAGCTGCGCGCAGACGTACTCGACCCCGAGGCGAACCCCGAAACCCACGCCGCGCCCGCACCCGACCCCTCCGAGGACCACCGATGAGCGCCCCGCAGCCACCGCAGGAGCCGCTGCGCCCCGGCCACGCCCCGGACCCCGACGCCGCAGTGGCGACCGATTCCGACGCGGAGTGGCGCGGCGTTGCCGCCGAGGACACCGCCGAGGTGAGCGCCGAGGCGGGTGTCCGGTTGCAGGCGCGGTCGCGTCGGCTGCTGGGATCGCTGGTCCGTCCGCACCGCCGCAAGCTGTTCGTGCTGCTGCTCATCACCCTGGTCGAGCAGCTCACCTTCCTCGCCGGTCCGCTGATCGTCGCCGCCGGCATCAACCTGGCCATCCCGGCGCTCGTCCGGGGCGATGCGACCCCGATCGTCGTCATCACCTCCGGGTACCTGTTGGCCGGCGTGCTCAACGCGCTCAGCCGCGCGGTGTTCACCCGCTACAGCGCCCGGATCACCCAGGCGGTCCTGCTCGAGCTACGGGAGCGGGTGTTCGACCATTCACAGCGGCTGAGCATCGACTTCCACGAGAAGTACACCTCCGGAAAGCTCATCTCGCGTCTGTCCAGCGACGTCGAAACCCTCCAGGAGCTGGCCGGCGAAGGCCTGGACCAGCTCACCAACGCCATCCTCTCGGTGCTGTTCATCTCCGTCACGCTGATCGTCTACGACGTCCAGCTGGGGCTGATCGCCTTCGCCGCGTTCATCCCGATCGCCTTCCTGACCCGCTGGTACCAGCGGCGTTCGCAGAAGATCTATCGCCGGACGCGCAGCGCGATCGCGGCCGTCATCACCCAGTTCGCCGAGACCATGAACGGGATGCGCGCCGTGCAGGCGTTCCGTCGGGAGCCGCGCAACAAGGCCATCTTCGGTGACCTGAACGACGACTACTCGAAGGCGACCGGCGACAGCATGGTCGTGCTGGCGATATACACCCCCGGTCTCCGGCTGATCGGCAACATCTCGCTGACGGTCGTCATGGTGCTGGGCGCGGTCCGGGTGATCGACGGTTCCTTCTCCGTCGGCGACCTCGCGGCGTTCCTGCTCTACGTCCGCCGGATGTACGACCCGCTCGAGGAACTGGCGTACTTCTACAACGGCCTGCAGTCGGCGACGGCCGCGCTGGAGAAGATCTCCGGTCTGCTCGAGGAGAAGCCGGGGGTTCCCGATCCGGCACGACCCACTCCGTTGGGCGAGCGGATCGAGGGGCGGCTCGACTTCCGGGACGTCACGTTCGCGTACTCCGAGCGCAGGACGATCATCCCGGGGCTCGATCTGCACGTCCCGGCCGGTCAGACGGTGGCCGTCGTCGGCTCGACCGGAGCCGGCAAGTCGACGCTCGCAAAGCTGTTGTCCCGCTTCTACGACCCGACGGCGGGTTCGGTGACGCTCGACGGCATCGACGTCCGTGACCTGTCGACATCCGACCTGCGCCGCGGCGTCGTGATGGTGACCCAGGAGTCGTTCCTGTTCTCGGGGTCGGTGGCCGACAACATCGCGCTGGGTCGGCCGTCGGCGAGCCGCGCCGAGATCGAGGCGGCCGCCGATGCGATCGGCGCCGGGGTGTTCATCCGTGCGCTGCCGCAGGGCTTCGACACCGACGTCCGCAAGCGCGGCGGTCGGTTGTCGGCCGGGCAGCGTCAGCTCGTTGCGTTCTCCCGCGCGTTCCTGGCCGACCCTGCGGTGCTGATCCTGGACGAGGCGACGGCGTCGCTGGACATCCCGTCGGAGCGTGCCGTGCAGGTGGCTCTCGGCTCGATTTTGGCGGGCCGGACAGCGATGATCATCGCCCACCGGTTGTCCACCGTGCTGATCGCCGACCGGGTGCTGGTGATGGAACAGGGGCGGATCGTCGAGGACGGCTCGCCCGCCGAGCTGATCGCGGGCGACGGTCACTTCGCCGGCCTGCACGAGGCCTGGCGCGAGTCGCTCGTCTGAGTCCCTGGCTGAGCCCCAGTCCCGACGCCGGCGTTGCGGGTTGTCGCTGGCATTACGGGTTGTCGCTGGTGTCAGGGGTTGTTGCTGGCACCAGGGACGTCCTTCCCGCCAGCGGCTGCCCCTGTCCCCAGCAACAAACCGGCGACGGGGCCCTCGGACACAGCCGCTCACGTTCGGGCCGTTCGCTCACGCTCGACCATGAGCGAATGCGCCGAACGTGAGCGAACGCGCAGGCCCACGGGTTGTCGCTGGTGTCAGGGGTTGTTGCTGGCACCAGGGGTGTCCTTGTCGCCAGCAGCTGCACTCATCACCAGCGACAACAGTCGGCTGCCTCAGAAGGTGCTGAGCATGGCGATCCAGCCGAACAGAATGCCGGCGGCCGCTCCAGCGGCGAGGAAGCGCAGCACCGGCAGCGAGCGACACAGCCACAGCGCGGGCGCCATCCCGGCCGCGATGACGACGTTGAACACGATCGCGAGCACCGGACTGTCCGACACTCCCGAGGTCAGCACGATCAGGGCGACCGCGACGATGAGCGCCACGAAGATGCCCACCGCGATCCCGGGTCCCCAGGCAGGTGCAGACCGTTCGGCACGCCACTCCTCCACCCAGGCCCAGTCGCGACGTCGGTGTCGTCGCCCGCTGTCGTGCGCCACCGTCAGAACCGCGGTCGGCCCCCCGTCGGGATCCTCCGGGCCCTCGTCGTCGGCCTGCTCCCACCCCGTCCGGCCCGGAGCGAACGCCACCGGATCGGCATCAGGATCGACTCGGTGACCGGCGCGCGTCGGTTCGCCCCAGAACCCCGCTGCCTGCGGGATCAGGTCGGTGTGCTCGTCGTCGCCGCCGGGCGGATCGGTGGACGAGAACCGGGGGCGGACGGTGGTCGGTGCAGCATCGGAGTCCTCGGGACCACCCGCCGGAGCCTGACGGTCGGGGCGGACCCGCGTGGGATCGACGGTCGGGTCACTCGGCTGCATGCGGGAAGTCTCTCATCCGGACGCCGACCGGGCAGTGGGTCCGGCCACCTCAACCGGACGCGTCGCCGGGCTCCCCGACGCTCAGCGCGGCGAACGCGATAGCTCCCGCGGTGGCGACGTTGAGCGAATCGACCCCGCCGGACATCGGAATGCGCACCAGCAGATCGGCAGCCCGCAGCGCTTCCTCGGTGAGTCCCGGACCCTCCGAGCCCAGTAGGACTGCGACCTTGCGGCCCGGCAACGCGGCTGTCGCCAACAGGATCGCATCGCTGCGCGGGGTCAGCGCGGCCACGATGAATCCGTTCCGCTGCACCAGCTCGATCACCGCGGCCACCGATCCGGCCGCGGGGTCGGCGAACGGCACCGCGAGGACGTGACCCATCGACACCCGCACACTGCGGCGGTACAGCGGATCCGCGCATCCCGGCCCCAGCAGCACCGCGTCGATGCCCAGCGCCGCAGCGTTGCGGAAGATGCTGCCGAGGTTCTCGTGATCGCCCACCCCCTCCAGCACCGCCACCGATCGCGACGCCTTCAGCAACATCTCCGCGTCGCGGGTGACCGGCCGGTCGGCGGTCGCCACCACGCCGCGGTTGAGGTGGAAGCCGACGATCTGCGCCATCACGTCGGCAGCGGCGACGTAGAACGGCGCGTCGACGGATACCAGGTCGTCTGCGAGCTCGTCGTAGCGACTGGCCACGCCGAGCAGGGCGCGGGTCGGGTAGCGGGAGGCGAGCAATCGACGGACCACGATCGCGCCTTCCCCGATCACCAGTCCGCGACCACCCGGTCGATCGGGTCGCCGATCGGCCCTGTTCAGATCACGGAAGTCGTCCGCCCGAGGATCTGCGGGGTCGTCGATCTCGATCCGTGCGCTCACCCACGTCATGCTGCCGTACCGGGGACCGACGGTCAGCGGCGCCCGGGCCGCCGCACCACACGCCGCCCGGTCCGCTGCACCCGTCGAGCGGCGCGCACCGCCGGCCGCCCAGCTCGCCGGGCCCCGCCACCGATGCGGTGCAGGGATTCGGCGATCGACTCGGCGACGTGCGACTCCGGGTCGTCGTCCGACCGGGGATTGAACACGTGCACGTGCGGGACCGGGCCGATCCGCATCAGGAACGTCACCGGCGTGGTGCGCCACAACCAGAACCCGATCACCAGGGCCGCCACCGCCGACACCGCTCCGCCGAAGATCAGCGGTGCCCCGCCACCGAAGTGCTGGGCGATGACACCGATGAGGGGCGAGAAGAACGGGTTGCCACCCAGGAAGGCCAACGAGTAGATCCCCATCACCCGACCCCGCATCGCGGGCACCGTCGAGGCCTGCACCATGGCGTTGGCGGCGTTGATGAAGATCAGCATCGCCATGCCCTGCGGTACCAGCAACACCGCGAGGATCAGGTACGAGCCGAGCAGACCGAGCACCACCTCGATCGCCCCGAAGGCGAACGCGGCGCCGATCAACAGCCGCTGCCGCGGGGTCTTTTGCTGCCGCGCAGAGACCAGTGCACCGAGCAGCGCACCGACCGCGATCGTTGTGGACAGCAGTCCGTAGGAGTCGGCGCCGCGTTCGAACACGATCCGGGCGATGATCGCCAACGTCACCTGGAAGTTCATCCCGAAGGTGGCCACCACGAACAGCAGACCGATGACGAGCATCAGGTCGGGGCGACCCCGCACATAGGCGAGTCCCTCCCTGGTCTGACCCTTGCGCCGGGCGACCGGCGGCGACCGGCGCAGCGCGGCCGGGTCGATCTTCGTCAGCCCGATGATGACGGCGATGTAGGACAACCCGGAGATCGTCATCACCGGACCGGTGTCCACCAGCGAGATGAGCACCCCGGCAACGGCGGGGCCGACGATGCGCGCGCCGTTGAAGCCCAGCGAGTTGAGCGACACCGCGTTCGACAGTTCCGCTGCCGGCACCAGCTCGGCGACGAAGGACTGCCGGATCGGACCGTCGAAGGTCGCGGCCGTCCCCACCACCACGCAGGCCAGGAAGACGTGCCAGACCTCGGCAATCCCCAGCCAGGCGAGCACCCCGAGGGCGACGCCGGCCAGGCCGAGCACCACCTGGATCCAGCGCAGCGCGCGGCGCTTGTCGACCCGGTCGGCGATCGTGCCGGCCCACAACGACAGCAGCAGGGTCGGGCCGAACTGCAGGCCCGCCGCGACGCCCAGCGCCACCGGACTGTCGTCGGTGAGCTGCAGGACGAGCCAGTCCTGGGCGACCCGGTTCATCCAGGTTCCGGTCTGGCAGACGACGTTGCCGGTGAAGTAGTACCGGTAGTTGCGGATCTTGAGCGACCGGAAGGTACCGCTGCGGGCGACCCGCTCCTGCGGTGTCGCCGCCTCGGCGATCGCCGGGTCGGTGCCAACCGCCGGCGCACTCGACGGTTCCGACGCCGGAGTCTCCCCGGGCGGTCCGGGCGGTCCGGGCGGTCTGGACGGTCCGGACGGGTCAGCCGGGTGAGCCGGGGGTCGGGGGTCCTGATCCGACCGCTGCAGCGAGGCACGCTCGTCCGAACTCTGCCGACGGCCGTTCGTGCGCTGCTGCCCCGCCGCGTCTGCGCGCCGCCCCGGCGGACGGACGGGACGCTCCGGCCGGTCCGGATCCGTCGGGCGAGCCCGACTCGTCGGCGCCTTCCGTTGGGCTGCAGCACTTTGCGAACCAGTACGGCCCCCGTCGTCGGACCGCAACGGATCGTCCTCGCCGGAGGCGCTGTGCGGATCCGTTGCTCTCACCACCCCGTGACGTCGTTAGGTTCCCTCACGAATCTACGCCCGGTCGGCGTCACGAAGGACCGAGGGTCCGACCCTCGCCTACGCTCGGGGGGTGAGCGAACAGCCGACGGACGTTCCCGACCCGGACGTTCCCGATCCGGACGTCGCCGCCCGGCAGCCGACCGCCGCGGAGCGGCCCGGCGGTGCGGAGTCTCCTGGGTATGCGGTGTCACCTGCAGATGCGGGGTCCCCTGGGGAGGTAGTGCTCCCTGGTGATGCGGTGCACTCTGGTGATGCGGTGCTCCCCGGCGATGCGGTGCTCCCCGGTGATGCGGTGCACCCCGGTGATGCGGTGCTCCCCGGTGATGCGGTGCTCCCCGGTGATGCGGTGCTCCCGTTGCCGCCGGCACGCGCCGGTCTGCGTCAGGTGGTGGTGCCCGGGACCGGCATCTGGTTCGTGGGATTCGTCGTCCTGCTGTTCTTCATCCCGCAACTGCGTGAGCACCACGCGATGATCTGGCTCTGGACGTTCCTGGCCGGCTGGGTGCTGGGCCTGATCGGCCTGACGATCTACGGCTGGCAGCGACGCTCCGCGCGACGGGGGCACCGCGGCGCGAGCTCGATGGCACTCGACGAGCAGTACTGAGCGGAAGCGCTCAGTCCCAGACCCTGGCAAGCAGCTCTCCGGCGTCGTCGCCACGGATCGCGGCCAGGATCCGTCGCCGGTCCGCCCAGCGGCCGTTGGCCCAGGCCAACGCAGAGGCGAGGCCGAGCTCGGAGGAGTCGCAGATCGCCGAAGTGCCCACCGGCCACCAGGCCACCCGGTGTTCGACACCGTCGGGGTCGCGCACGGTCAGCGTCGCTGCGACCTGCGGCGTGCGGTGATCGGGACCCAGCAGCGCGACCACGGCCGGGATCTTCTCTGCGGCGCCCGACGTTGCCTGCGATGCGGCGGACGACGTCAGTGCGCCGTCGGCGGCGGCGAGCGGGAGCCCGAAGACCTCGGCGGCGAGCTCGGCATCGTTCCGGGTGGCGAGCACCCTTGACGGCGCCAGGCACTGCGCCCACCAGGGGCCGTCCGGCACGATCACCTCGTCGGCCGACCTCACCGAGCCGTCGCAGACCCGGATCCGATCGGGCAGTTGCACGCTGTCGTCGTCGGCCAATCTCGCCACCAGCAGGGCCACCACCGCGGTCACCGCCGCCGGGTCGAGGGCCACCGCCGGATCACAGAACCGATCGAGCACGCCTTGCGGATCGTCGTCGACGAGCGCGGCGAACTGTTCGTCGGAGCCGATCACCCCGATGGCGGCGGCGACCTGGGGGCTGAGGGCAGTCGGCAGCGGTGGCAGCAGCTGCAGCGGCGATCCGGCCGACGGGGTGTCGGCGGTCCGGAACCGATCGGGGGCGACTCCGTCGATCGAGGCGTGCTCGGCGATCCACCAACCCGTGTAGCTGCGGGTACCCGGCCGGGTCAGCACCGCGGCCCGGGCCTCGGGGTCCGCGTCGAGCAGCGCGAGGAAGGCCGGCCAGTCGTCGACCAGGTCGAGGTCGGCCACCCCGAGCTCCCCGTCGTCCCGATCCGGGGACCCGAGCTCGCCGGACCCCGGGTAGTCGTCGAGATCGGGCAGGAGCTTGTCCGCCCGCGGATCGTCGAGCGGTACGACGAGCAGACCGGCGCGTACCCCCGCGCGCTCCAGGACCGCAGCCCCCCACCGCTGCACCCACGCCCGACCGATCAACGGCAAGGCATCGGCGACGAGCACCGCACCGAGCGTCGCGTCGGGCAGCAGCAGTTCCGTTGCGGGCCACGGCTCCTCGTCCTCGGTGCCGAGCACCAGGTCGCTCACCAGCTGAGGATCGGGCACCCCGCCGGCCGCGATCAGGTCCAGCACCAGGGCGGCCAGCGCGCCGGCCGCGACCGCCGGATCGTGTGCGAGATCGTCGGCATCCGGGGTGGCCGTGTCGGGCAGCACGATCACCTCGAGCAGGTCCGCCTCCAGGTCCCCGGCCAGCGCGGTGATCTCTGCGCGCAAGGCGCTCGAGGCGAGGATCGCATCCGGATCGGCGGGCACTGCGCCGATCCGCAGCAGCAGATCGTCGGCGGCCTCGGCCGCGACCCAGCGGATGGCCGGCAGCACTGCGGTGACGGCCTGCGTCAACTCCTGCAGTGCCGGCGTCGGGAGCAGGACGCCCCGGGCGCCGATCGCCTGTCGCCCGTCGGCCAGCGGGACCGGAAGCCCGGAGAGCGCATCGGCATCGGAGCCGGCCAACCCTCGGTAGAGCTGCGCCCACCACCGCGGCGGTCGCACCACCGACGACAGCGCGTCGACGGCCTCGGACAGCGACAGCATGGTGACGCCGAGCATCCGGGCAGCTGTCCGCGCGGACACCGGCACCTCCACCAGCGCAGGGATCGCCTCGGCCACCGCTGCGGCCGTCGCGCCGTCCAGCTCCGGACAGCAGCGGGCGGTGCGCGGTTCGACCGGATCACCCAGCACCCCGACGAGCAGCGGCGCGTCGGCGAGTCGCCGGACAACCAGTGCCCGCAGGCGGGCATCGAGGTCACCGGCCGGGAAGTCCTGCGGCGGAACGAGATCCCAGCGCGCTTCCGGCGGGAGTGCCATTGCCAGGGCGAGGTAGGCATCGACGGACAGTGCCAGCAGATGGTCGGTGAGCGGCTCGACCGTGATGCGTCGACGGGTCTCGTCCACCGGGAAGGTGCCGACCAGTCGGCCCGGCAGGGTGAGCAGATCGTCGGTCGCGGTCGGTGCGCCGATCGCATGGACCGTCTCGGCATCCGTGCCGCGTTCGGCGAACGGGTCGAAGGCACCGACAGCACCGCCGGCCTCGCCCGGGGGTTCCGGCAACGACCAGCACAACCGCCAGTCGGCACGCATCCGCTCCTCCACCGGGCGATCCGCGAGCAGCGCTGCAGGCAGTTCGCCGTGGCTCTCCGCCGTCAGGAACGAGCGACGCGCTGCGGTCGCGGCGGGCCCGGTCTCGAGCAGCTGCTCCCGGCGCACCAGCACGGGGCTACCTCGGGCCGTGCGGGGTTCGTCGCGCTCGCGGGTGATCGTCAGATCCGGCAGCCGAACCTCGTCCAGCGCCGGGAGCGCCCACCACAGCTCGTCGAGCACCGCGCTGCGCCATCCGTCGAGCACCGCATCGGCACCCACCCCGGGTCGGAGCGGCAGCCGCACCTGCGAGCTGAACCCCTGCGGTACGTCGTCTTCCGTGGCGTCCGGGAGCGGCCAACACAGCCGCAACGCGGGCAGGACGCCGTCCCGACGGCGCAGTTCCGCATCGAGCTCCGGAATACCAAGGGCCGCAACCTCTTCCGCGGTCCGCTCGGCCGAGAACCGGACGGAGCCACTCATCGACAGCAGCGCGGGCTCGTCGCTCAACGCGCGCACCGCCGTGAAGCCGACCCCGAAATGCCCGATGGTGGAGGCGGTGTCGCGCTTGGCCGATGCCCGCAGGCTGGCCAACGCCCGAACGCCGTCGGACGTCAGCGGCGACCCGGTGTTGGCGACCCGGATCTCCACTGCGCCGCCGGTGAGGTCGATCCGTTCGACGGCCAGTACGGCCCGCACCCCTGCCGATCGCGCGGCGTCGACGGCATTGGCCGCCAACTCCATCAGCACCCGGTCGGCATAGCCGCGCGCCAGCAGCTCCTCGGCGTTGGCGTCCTCCCGGAACCGCGCTGTCGACGCGGTCCAGGTCTGCAGCACCGCACGCCGCAGGGCGGCCGTCCGGTGCGGATCGAGCGGATCGACGGGATCCGGAGCCATCAGACGGTGACGACCCCAGCGTCGGGATCGGCATCATCGCTTCCAGTGCTGTCGACGTCGACGGAACTGCTGATCGGCGGCAGCAACTCCAGAACCGCATGCAACGCAGCGTCTTCGTCCGGGTTCGCCCCCGCCACCTGCTCGGAGTCCTCGTCGGGGTCGACAGCTGCGGGCTGGGCATTCGCCGCAGTGGGCTGTCCGTCGGCCGGGTCCTGGTCCGCGTCCGCGTCCGACGACAGACCCGCGGTCGGCTCCGGTTCGGCGTCCAGGATCCGCTCCGCGTTCATATCCTGCGCGGCGGTCAGCTGACCCGCACCGGGTTCAACGGCTCCATCCACCGGATCCTGTTCGGCTGCAACGGGTTCGGTCGGCTCGTCGAGAAGGGTCCGGGCGGACCCAACGTCGGCGAGCTCGGCCTGTTCGCGGACATGCATGTCGATCCGCTCCTCGTCGATGCGGAGACCGTCGATGAGGGTGCTGTCGCTCTCGCCCGGTCCCGACGGTTCCAGGATGGCGGCAACGGCCTCGGAGTGCGCACCGCAGCCGTACTCCACCGCGACCACCTTGCCGTCGCCCGGCGCCATGTCGTTGGAGCAGGCACCGAAGAGTCCGCCCAACGCACCGGCCAGCGGCACGAAGAACCCGCACTGGCCGCACCGACCGGGAGCCTGCTGGGCCATCGGGTCGGACGGCCCGAATGGCCCGGCGTACCAGCGCTCGGCGGCATCGACACGTCCGTCGCGGCTCAACACCCGGGTGCGGCCGAGCCCGAAGTCGCGGGCCACGTCCTCGATCGCCGGGTCGTCGGAGAGCAGGTACCCGGGCACCAGTCGCGGATCGTCCGTCGGAGTCAGCAGCAGATCGCCGACCCCGAGGTCGCCGCCGCGCACGCGTCGGTCCCACGGAACCCACGGCGGGGCCACCAGCGCCGCGTCACCAGGCAGCAGGACGACCTCGCTGACGGTCCAGCTGTCGGTGGACACGGACGCCAGCGTCACCGACCACTGCCACCCGTGATAGCCGCGGATCTTCGCCTGGAAGCCTGCGGTGACGGCGATCCCGTCCTCGGCGTACGCACCCAGGAAGTCGCCGACGCTCTCGACCCCACCGGCCTCGTCGCCGGCGACCGACCGGGCAGCAGCCAGCGCCAGCTCGATCGCCGCGGTGGTCAGCGCGACCGCCTGCCGCGAGAGCGGTGCACCACGGTCGGCGGTGTGTTCGTCGTTCTCGGCGACCGGGGATTCGTCGACGACCCGGGTTTCGTCAGCGACCCGGGTTTCGTCGACGACCTGGGATTCGTCAGCGACCGGAGCGGATCCAGCAGTCTCGACCTGCTCGTCGGTGGGAACGTCATCGGTGGAGATCACCACGCCATGATGCCTGACGAGGGCCCTCCGAGAGTATTCGTGCTTCGGCACCGACACCTCTGGACGCCGGCGGCTGAACGCCGTGGACGACAGCAACGCCGCGGCGCGAAACAGTTCCGCGGTCCCCCGCCTTCGGCAGGGTGCGGTGCGGCAGGATGAACCCATGCCGCACGACGACGACCCCGATGCGGTTCCCGGGTCACCCGCGTCGCGAGAGCCCCGCTCCGGGGAGCAGCGCTCCGCCGACCACCGCACGGACGAGATCCCCCGGGGCACGGGTGGCCAGCGTCCGGCCGCACCGACTGCCACGCCGCGGCCACGTCGTCGACCCGACGTGCTGCCGACCGAGCAGCTCCCCCGCGGCACCGGCGGCCGACGATCGGTGGACGAGGGCCCCGTCGACCCCCGCAACAGGTCCCAGCGCCCGGACTCCCAGCGGCCCGGCTCACACATTCCAGCCCCACCCAGCCCAGCCCCACCCAGCCCAGCCCCGCAGCGGCCCGGCCGTGCGCTGCCCGAACGGGCAGCGGACGACGACCGCGGCAACAGCAACGACCGCCGGGCGGGGGACGACCGCGGCAACAGCGATGACCGCCGAGCAGCAGCCGACCGCCGAGCCCAGGACCGGCGAGCTGCCTTCGATCGACGGGATCGTGGCGCGCAGACCGACCAACCCCGGCAGCAGGATCGGTCCCCGGATTCACCGCGCGGGCCGGAAGTCAGGGGCGGGCACCTACCGCACTATGCAGAGCCCGACCTCGCCCCGCCGGTACCGGGGACGCCCGGAATGCCGCGGAAACTGACCGTCACCCGGATCGCGGCCATGCGGAGCAGGCAGTTGACCTCGCGCGGCGTCGAGCTGTTCCGCAAGGCGGCCACCGCGGACGGCGCGGACCGGTCCGGGTTGACGCACCTCACCTATGCGGTGATGGCGAACTACGCCGTCGATGCGGCGCTCACCGTGGCACTGGCCAACACGCTGTTCTTCGCTGCGGCGTCGGCCGAGTCGACCGGCAAGGTACTGCTGTACCTGCTCATCACCGTCGCCCCGTTCGCGGTGATCGCCCCGTTCATCGGTCCGCTGCTCGACAAGATCCAGCACGGCCGCCGGATCGCGCTGGCCGCCACCAGTTTCGGGCGCAGCCTGCTGGCGATCGTGATGGCCTTCAACTTCAACTCCTGGGTGCTGTACCCGTGCGCTCTCGGGATGATGGTGCTGTCGAAATCGTTCGGCGTGCTCAAGGCAGCGCTGACGCCACGGGTGTTGCCGGAGCAGATCACCCTGGTCAAGACCAACTCCCGGCTGACGGTGTTCGGCCTGGTTGCCGGCGGTGTCGCGGGCGGCATCGCGGCAGCGTTCGCCGGGGTCACGAACGCTTCGGGAGCCCTGATCTGGACGGCGCTGTGCGGTGTCGCCGGCGGCGTGCTCTGCCTGCGCATCCCGGCTTGGGTGGAATCCACCGAGGGTGAGGTGCCGGTCCAGCACAGCGAGGTGCTGACCAGGGGCCGCGTCCGCCGCTTCCCGCCGGGCGTCTCGGCGACGTTGTGGGCCAACATGGCCAACCGGATCGAGACCGGCTTCCTCGCCCTGTTCATCGCGTTCGTCGTCAAGACTGAGTACTCGCACCTGTCCGGTTTCCAGCAGCTGCTCGTGCTCGGCATCGTCGGTGCCGCAGCCGGTCTCGGCGGGTTCGTCGGCAATGCCCTTGGCACCCAGATCACCCTGACCAGGCCCGATGTGATCGCCGCCTGGGGCGTGGTCGCCGTCGGCGTCACCTGCCTGGTCGCCATCATGATCCCGGGTATCGCGATGGCGGCCGTGGTCGGGCTGGTCGGCTCCACGTCGTCCTCGCTGGCGAAGGTCTGCCTCGACTCGGTGATCCAGGACCGGCTCCCCGAGGCCAGCCGGGCGTCGGCGTTCGGGATGAGCGAATCGCTGCTGCAGCTCGCCTGGGTCACCGGCGGGGTGGTCGGCCTGCTGCTGGGCGGCGTGCTGCACCTGTCCGGCGACGGCGTCTACATGCTCGGCTTCGCCGTCGTGACGCTGATGGTCGGCCTGGGCGTGACGCAGAGCTGGCTCTCCCGCTCCGGACGAGCGCTGGTGCCCGCACTCGCGGCCGCCTGGGACCGACGCGCCAACCGCCGCTTCGCCAAGTCCCGCAGCGCCGGCCAGACCAGCGCTCCCCGGACGGCGCGGTTCACCGTCCCCGCAGCCGGCGACGCTGAGCAGGGACCGCGCACCCAGCAGCTGCCCACCGACGAACCTCCGGCCACGTCGGCCACCCGGGACCGTCGCCCGCGCAAGGCGGGTCGACCGCGCCGATGACGTCCCTCCCCGGCACGCCGGACCCGTCGATCCCTCGTACGCGTGCTCGGCGCCGGCGGGCGCTCGTGGCCGTGCTGGTCTTCGCGACCCTGGCGCTCTCCGGCTGTACCCGGCCGCTGCCCTCGGTGAGCTTCTTCGGCAACGGCGCACTGGTCTCCGCTGCCCCGACACTGTGGTGCTCCGCCGACTCGACCGCCGAGGCGCTCGACTGTCTGGCCACCCGCTCCGACGCCAGTGCACCGCAGATGACCCTGCGACCGGGTCAGGGCGTCTCGGTCAACGTCCCCGCAGCGATCGGCCTGGCTCCCTGGGTCGTCGTCTTCCGTTTCCGCACTGCTGCGGGCAAGCAGGAGGAACTCCGCAGCGAGCTGTTCTCCTCCGACGCCCGTCAGCAGTACGAGCTGAAGCCGCCGGCGACGACCGATCAGCTGCTGCGCGTGGAAGTGCAGAGCGGGCTGACGCCGATGGCGACCGCGACCGGCAACGGGGTCGACTACGCCGCGCTGCACACCTGGGTCGTGCTGATCGTCGCAGCCTGACCAGCCCCGACCGGCCGGCTTCAGTGGTCGAGCGACCCGGCCATCGAGCGGCTCCGGTCGTCGAACCGCCGACGCAGCAGTGCCCCGGTCCGATGGATCCGGACCTGGGCACCACACTGCATCGGCCGTCAGGCGTCGAGCTCGTTCGCCACGGCTCGCAACATGCCGGCGATCCGGCCACCGATGGCGCGGTCCGGGTAACGGTTGCGCCGCAGGTCGGGCAGCACCTTGGATTCGAGCAGCTTGATCATGTCGTCCATCAGACCGTGCAGCTCCTCAGCCGGACGCCGGTGGGCCACCACGACCGAAGGTGGCGCCTCCAGCAGCACCACCTGCAGGGCCTGCGGGCCACGCCGCCCGTCGGCCACCCCGAACTCGACCTTCTGACCGGGCTTGAGGGCCTCGGTGCCGCTCGGCAGCGCGGAGGTGCGGACGTGCACGTCCGGTCCGTCTTCCTGGGCGATGAAACCGAACCCCTTCTCCGCGTCGTACCACTTCACCCGTCCGCTGGGCATCAGATCCACCTGCTTCTCATCGGCTGTACTGGAACTACCTGTCGTCCGGATCGTCTGCGCCTCGTCGGGGGCGCCTGGCGTACGGAGTTCCGGGATGCGGAATCGCCCGTGTCCACCGGAGGTGTCAACACTACGGCGGGCGGAGTACCCGATTTCTCCGCTCCTGGCGAGCTGCGCCGAGCGTAGCGACCCGCCCGTCCGCAGTGCTTATCCTGGGATGGTGACCTCGTCCAGCGCGCCCTCAACTCCGGCCGACGAACCCGCCGGTGCGGGCCGTCCGTCCCGCACCCCGGTCGAGAAGGTCTCCGGCACCTCACCGCGTCCGGCCACCCTGCGGCGCTCGCCGGTGGTCATGCGGATCGGCATGGTCGTGTTCTGCATCGGCGCGTCGGCCCTGCTGGTGATGCTGGTGCTGTTCGCCTCCGGCGCCCGCGACTTCCCGGTCTGGTTCTGGCTCGTGGTGGCGCTGGCTCCGATCGGGCTGGGTATCTCCGCGTTCCGCATCCGGCAAGCCGGTCTGTCGGTCGACTGACCTGGCCACCTGCCCGCGCTCAGTGCACCGTTGCCAGCAGGTAGCTGCTCAGCCATGCCGGGAAAGCAGTCAGATCGCCCAGGACGACGTCCGCGCCGGCGGAGGCGAGATCCTCACCCGAGATCGGCCCGGTGGCCACCCCGACGGCCATCGCGTCCGCACCGCGCGCTCCGTTGATGTCGCCCAGATGGTCGCCGACATAGACTTCCGCGCCCGCCGAGCGCAGCGCGGCGGACTTCTCCGCACCGAACACCGAACCGACGACGTCGTCCACGACGAGGCCCAGCCGCTCGAGGTGGACCCTGGCATGCGGCTCGTTCTTGGCAGTGACCACCAGCGACCGGCCGCCGTGCGCCCGGACGGTGTCGATCGCCTCGGCGGCCCCCGGCAGTGCGACCGTCATCGGGATGACGATCTCGCAGTAGCGGGCACGGAATCGGGTGACCAGATCCTCCACCGTTGGCGCGTCGAACCCGTACCGGCCGAGCTCGACGACGAGCGGCGGTCCCAACCGGGACGCGAAGGCAGCTCCGTCCAACGGATGCCCGGTCTCGGCCGAGAGCGCCTCGAACAGCGCGACCATCCCGGGACGGGGATCGATCAGCGTCATGTCGAGGTCGAAACCGACGGTGAAACTCACGCTCCGGACACTAGGCGCCGACGCCGCGAACGTTGGAATCGAGAGGGTCGTCGAGATGAATCGGTCTCCGGACGGAGACCGAAGCGTGACCTGCGGGTTGCGACACGCTGATAACGGCCAGGACACGGCTCCCCCGATCGGGTGAACTTCATCTGTTACACGCAACCCGTCCGGAGTGCCACCTGAAACTCCCGCAGGGGTTCCCACCTGCAGCGATGCGGATTATCTCGGTTGGATCACGAAAGTTACCCGTTCGTTACCACATTCCGACGCGATACCCAGAAAGCTTCGCCATCCGTATCGTCGGCCGAGGTCGCAGGAACCTCCTGGAGACCATCTTGGGAGCGGCGCCGAGCACTGTCCGCGCTCCCGGGTACGTACAAGCAATGCCAGGACAGTGGCGGGGGACCCAAGGTTCTCCGGTGGTCACGAGACCACCTCGGGGTGAAGCCGGCGAGAGCCGGCCGGGCTGCCCACAGCTCGAACCCGACAGCTGACTTCGTAGGCGCAGCACGTGGGAGAAAAAGAACATGACCCGTCACCTGGGCCGTCATCGCAAGCCGTCCACCACCAAGACCATCGCCATCCGCACCGCGACCGCTGGCCTGTTCGTCAGCGGCCCCGCCGTTGCGTTGGCCGCCACCGATGCCTCGGCCGCTCCGGCCGCCGTCTGGGACGCCGTCGCCCAGTGCGAATCCACCAACAACTGGTCCATCAACACCGGTAACGGGTACTACGGCGGACTGCAGTTCTCCCAGTCCACCTGGGAGGCCTTCGGCGGCGCCGAGTACGCAAGCCGCGCCGACCTGGCCACCAAGTCCCAGCAGATCGCCATCGCCGAGCGCACCCTCGCCGGCCAGGGCTGGGGTGCGTGGGCCTGTGCCGACAACGTCGGCGCCACCGGCTCGGGCGACTCGAACGCCACCGCAGGCTCCAGCGCGGCTCCGGTCGCCGCCGCGGCCCCCGTCGCAGCTGCGGCCCCCGTCGCAGCTGCGGCCCCCGTCGCTGCCGCCCCCGTTGCTGACGCCCCCGTCGCTGCCGCCCCGAAGGCAGCCTCGACCGCGACCGCCAGTGGCTCGTACACGGTGGCCTCGGGCGATTCTCTCTTCGAGATTGCCTCGCGGTTCGGCACCAGCTGGGAGACGCTGTTCAGCCTGAACAACAGCACCATCGGTGACCCGAACGTCATCTCCGTCGGTCAGGTCCTGAAGGTCACCGGCTCGGCTGCTTCCGCAGCTCCTGCTGCCGCAGCGGCGCCGAGCGCCGCCGCCACCGGCGGTTACAGCGTCAAGGCAGGCGACACCCTCGGCCGGATCGCCTCCGCCCACGGCACCAGCTGGCAGCACCTGTTCAACCTGAACGCCAGCGTGCTGTCCGACCCGAACGTCATCTTCCCGGGTCAGCAGCTCGTCCTCGGCTGAGCCAGCCACCCGAACTGCCGAAGCCCCTCGATCCTCTTCGGGTCGGGGGGCTTCGGCGTTCCTCGGACTGGTCGCTGGTGACAAGCAGACGCGGCCACCCCAAGACCTTGTCGCTGGTGATGAGTGCTGCTGCTGGCAACAAGGACGTCCTTCGCGCCAGCAACAACCCTTGACACCAGCAACAACCCTCGGCCGGCGACACCTGGCCGGTGCCAGCCAGAAGGGTGCAGGCCGGCCACCCGCATCTAGCGCGCCGGGCTGTCCGCTCCGAACGGGGATGCGGTGCGGCCGACCAGATCGGCCACCGAGTCGATCACCAGGGACGGGCGGTAGGGGAATCGCTCCATGCTCTCGCGGGTGGAGATCCCGGTGAGCACCAGGATGGTCGCCAGCCCGGCCTCGAGACCGGCGATCACATCGGTGTCCATCCGGTCCCCGATCATCAACGTCGACTCCGAATGCGCGCCGATCGACCGCAACGCGGACCGCATCATCAACGGGTTCGGCTTGCCGACGAAGTACGGCGTCCGGCCGGTCGCCTTCTCGATCAGCGCAGCGACCGCCCCCGCGGCCGGCAGCACGCCGTAGCGCGACGGTCCCGTGGGATCCGGATTGGTCGCCACGAACCTGGCGCCCTTGTTGATCAGTCGGATCGCTGTCGTCAGCGCCTCGAACGAGTAGTTCCGGGTCTCCCCCAGCACGACGTAATCGGGGTCGCGGTCGGTGATCACGAACCCGGCCTCGTGCAGCGCGGTGGTCAGCCCCACCTCGCCGATCACGAACGCCGATCCATGCGGCCGCTGCGCCTTCAGGAACTCCGCGGTCGCCAGGGCCGAGGTCCACAACCGGTTCTCCGGAATGTGCAGCCCGCTGGAGGAGAGCCTGGCCACCAGGTCGCGCCGGGTGAAGATGGGGTTGTTGGTGACGACGAGGTAGTTCACGCCGCGTTCGGTGAGCTCCGCCAAGAACTCGTCCGCTCCGGGCACCAGGTGCTCCTCGTGCACCAGGACGCCGTCCATGTCCATCAGGTACGACCACTGGGCCGGATCCGGCGCCTGCATGGTGGGATCAGGGGCGGTCGGGTCGGGACTGGTGTCGGAGTCGCTCACCCCACCAGTGTCCTCCAGCGGCCCAGGTCGGACGCAGCCGGAGTCAGCGGGCGAACAACCGCACCTGGGTCGCCTTCACACCGAGGGTGACCGTCGCCCCGAGCACGATCGGTACCGCCGACACGGCCGCGGGGGTGACGTCCGCGGCGATCATCACCCCACCGGGGAGTCGGGTACGGATCCGGACGGCTCCGGCGCCCGGTTCGATCGCCACCACCTCGGCCGTCCACCGGTTCCGGACACTGGTGGCGGCCGGCTGTTCGCTGACGCGCACCGATCCGGTGGCCGTCGGCACCGCGCTCACCGACACGGCGACCGGCGGGAACGCCGCCGCGGCCGCGACCCCGTCCGAGAGCGGCTCCTCGGCGATACCGAACGCCTGCAAGCCTCCGGCGCCCGTCAACCCGCTTCCGTCGGATGCGGTGCCCAGCAACAGGTTCAGGCCGGCGAGGGCGGCCCCGAACTGTGATCCTGGCTCGGTGAGCATCCGCTGGGTCGGGCCCGAGTCGACCACCCGACCGGCATCCATCACCAGCACCCGGTCGGCCAGCATCGCCGCGTCCAGGATCTCGTGGGTCACCAGCACGGTGGTCTGGCCTGCCTCGCGCAGATGCTGTCCCAGCACGTGTCGGATCTCGCCGGCGGTACCGATGTCGGCGGCTGCCAGCGGCTCGTCCAGCAGCAACAAATCAGGCTCGGCGGCCAACGCCCTGGCCAGCGCCACCCGCTGACGCTGCCCGCCCGACAGGTCCGCCGGGCGACGGTCGACCATCGCCGCCAGCCCGAGCCGGCCCAGCCACTCCCGGGCCGCCGCTCGCGCCGCCGGCGCCCGCACTCCTGCCGCGCGCGGGCCGAAGGCGACGTTCTCCACAGCCGAGAGATGCGGGAACAGCAGCGGGTCCTGACCCATCAGACCGATCCTGCGTCGCTCGGGGGGCAGGAAGACCCCGCCGCCGGCGATGTGTCGGCCGGCCACCCGCAGCTCCAGCTCCCGGGGCACGAGCAAGCCGGCCAGTGCCTGCAGGATCGTCGACTTCCCGCAGCCGTTGGGTCCGAGCAGCGCGACGATCTCACCGCGCTCCACAGTCAGGTCGGCAACCACGTCGAACGCGGCGCGCGGCACCAGCAGGCGCGCCCGGACGAACGACTTGCCGGCGACGGCGTCACTCGTCCCGCCCACGATGTCGGCCGCCGACCCGTCCGCCGGCCCGGTCACCACACGGATCTCCGCGGGCGGACGGCGAACAGGATCAGCAGCGCCACCACCACCAGCAGCAGCGACATCGCCACCGCCGTATCGGTACCGTCGCCGCCACCGTTGAACTCGGTGTAGATGGCCAGCGGCATGGTGCGGGTGACGCCCTCCTTGTTGCCGGCGAACAGCGCGGTCGCGCCGAACTCGCCCAGCGCCCGGGCGAAGCAGAGCGCGGTCCCGGACAGCAGCGCGGGTCGCAGCAGCGGCAACGTCACCCGGAACAAGGTCGTGGTTCGACCGGCGCCGAGGGTGGCGGCGACCGTTTCGAAGCGGTCGCCCAGCGATCGCAGCGCACCCTCCAGGGTGAGCACCAGGAACGGGAGAGCGACGAAGGTCTCCGCCAGCACGACGGCGAGAGTGGAGAACGCGATCCGGGTGCCGAACCACTCGAACAGGTACTGCCCGATCAGACCCTGCGTGCTCAGCAGGTACAGCAGCGCGATGCCGCCCACCATCGGCGGCAGCACCAACGGCACCGTCACCAGGGTGCGGAGCAGCCGGATCCACCAACCCTCGCGGCGCGCCAACAGCAGGGCGAGCGGGATCCCCAGGACGAGGCAGACCGCGGTCGCCAGCAGGCCGCACCGCAGCGACAACCAGAGGGCCAGCAGCACCGGTCGGGAACCGAGGGCGGCGGGCAGCTGCGCCCAGTCGGCCTTGGCCAGCAGCGCCACCAACGGCAGCAGCAGCAGGGCGATGCCGAGCCCGGCCGGGACCAGCGCCCAGCGCGGCGGGCCGACGGTGCCGACGGCCGCGCGGACCCGGGCGCTGTCGACCGTGCGACCCACGCGGATCAGGGTGCCCCGAATCCTGCTGCTGTCAACGTCTTCTGCCCTTCGGCGCCGGTGACGACGTCGACGAACGCTGCCGCGGCGGAGGGATTCGGTGCGGCCTTCAGGACGCTGATCGGATAGGAGTTGACGGCTTCGGCCGACTCCTTGAAGTCGATGCCCTCGACCTTGCCCCCAGAACCGGAGACGTCGGTCTTGTAGACGAGGCCGGCATCCGCGTCGCCCTCGGCGACCTTGGTGAGGACGTCGGTCACCTTCTGTTCCTCGCTGGCCGGATCGAGCGTCACCCCTGCAGCGTCGAGAGCCGTCCGGGCGGCGGAACCACACGGCACCTCCGGGGCACAGACCACGGTCGCCACGCCGCTCTTCGCCAGGCTCGCGAGATCGGTGATGCCCTTCGGGTTACCTGGCTTCACCGCGATCTGCAGGGTGTTGGTGGCGAAGATCGTCGGAGTACCGGTGACCAGCCCGGCGTCGGTGGCCTTCGTCATGTTCTTCTGATCGGCGCTGGCGAACACGTCCGCCTCCGCGCCCTGGGTGAGCTGGGTGACCAGGGTCGAGCTGCCGTCGTAGGAGACCTGGACGTCGACGCCGGGATGCTCCTTCTCGAAGGTCGCCGTCAGGTCGTCGAAAGTCTTCTGCAGCGAGGCGGCGGCGAACACCGTGACGGTACCGCTGAGCTCGCCGCCGCTGGGCGCCGAGCTGCTGGATCCGCTGCTGGACGGGGCTGTGCTGCTCGGGGCTGTGCTGCTCGGGGCTGTGCTGGTCGGGGCTGTGCTGCTGGATCCGCTGCTGCTCGGGGCGCTGCTGCTCGAAGACTCAGTGCTCGGGGCCGCGCCGGCCGAACCGACGGAACTGGACGTGGCGACGGGCGTCGACGTTGCGACGTTCCCGGACGAGCCCGCACACCCGGCGACACCGAGCGCAGCAGCTGCCAGGACTGCCAGGAACGCACGGGTGGTTCGGATCATGCTGTGCTCCTGGGGGTTTCGACGATCACGGTGGTCGCCTTCACAACGGCCACCGCCAAGGAGCCGACCCGGAGGTCGAGCTCACGGACGGCCTCGGACGACATCAGGGAGACGACCCGGTGCGGACCGCACTGCAGCTCGACCTGCGCCATCACGGTGTCGGCAGTGATTGCGGTGACCAGACCGACGAACCGATTGCGGGCCGACCGGCCGACCCCCGACGGGTCCTCGGGGTGCGGGGCCTTCTCCGCGAGATCGCGGGCGACCACGGCCAACGCGTCGCCGGCGACGACAGCGCGACCCGCGTCGTCGGTCTCGGTGGGGAACGTCCCGGCGTCGATCCAGCGGCGCAGGGTGTCGTCGCTGACTCCCAGCAGATCCGCCGCCTGGCTGACGCGGTAGCGCGGCGAGCTGGTGCCATCGGGTGAGCTCATGGGTCGATCATAGACACGCGGGTGCGGTTCCAGGTATGGGTATCAGACCGCAGATGCGGATCTGTGGTCGTGAATGCGGCATCGAGGACCCATGGCGCCCAACCCCGTTGAGAGCGTTACTCCTGGAAGCCGCGGAACACTCCGTCCGGGGTGGCGTCGGCGAACTCGCGGAAGTCCATGTTGATCAGTGACAGGTTCGCGCCTACGGATCCGACCTCGTAGGCCCGCACCCGGAACGACCGGCCCGGGGCGTTCTCCTCACCCCCGGGAGCATCCTTCTCGAGATCCAGTGCCACCACGGGATGGTCGTCATCGATCTGGGCGCGGCGATCGGCGAAGAACAGGTGGTTTCTCGACAGACGCATCCGGGCCACCTCGGCAACGAACTGTTGCGCGGTGAATCCATCGAACCGCGGATGGTCGACGAACGTCAACGCGGGGCCGAAGTCCTCGTCGCCGTCGTCCTGCGCATCCTCGCCCAGTCGGCCGGGCTGCATCAACGCAGTCTGGGTCCGCAACCAGGCGGCCTGGTCGGAGAAATCCGTCCGCACGACCAGCGAACTCTCCAGACCACCCGGTTCGTCTTCCAGATCAGTAACCACATGCAGGTCCATGCGCCGCCCGTTCACCCGTCGGGCCGCTGGGTGTCGGCCACTGCCCGTGATCCTGCCCGACGGGACCGACAGACCGGTGCCGAACCCTGTCCCGCACGTCACAACAACTTGCACTATTCGGGCTGAAGTGCAATTCTGCACTCTATGGACAAGAGTGCAATCGAAGTCGGCGGGCTGCGGGAGGTCCGTCGTCGGAAGACCGAGCGACGGATCAACCGGCACGCGCTGCGCCTCACCGTGGAGCGCGGGTTCGACGGTTTCACCGTCGAGGAACTGGCGGAGGTCGTCGGGGTCTCGCGTCGGACGTTCTTCAACTACTTCCCGTCGAAGGAGGACGCCCTGCTGGGCAACCCGCACGACGGCCTGTCTCCCGCGGCACGAGCGGTCTTCCTGGCCGGTGGGCCCGAGGGCTCCCTGTTCCCGGACCTGGTGGAGCTCGTCGCGTCCGCGAACGACGGCGGGGACGTGGACCTGGCCGACGTCGAGCTGTTCCACCAGGTGCTGGAACGCGAGCAGCGCCTGGTCCCGATGTTCATGAAGCGGTTCGCGGCGCGCGCCCGGGACATCGCCGAACTCGCCGCCGAGCGGGAGGGCACCACCCCCCAGGACCCGCGCATCAAGCTCGCCGTCGAGCTGATGGGGGCCCTGCTCGGTCGCTCCTTCAAACAGCTCGTCGAAGACGACACCCCGGCCCCGCTCAGCGATGTGCTCCGCACCAACCTGGCGGCCGCTCGAGCACTGCTGACCTGAGCACCGCTCCGACCCGGACATCCGTCATCGCCGGAACCTTTCTCCCCCAATCCTTCTCACCGAGAGACACCACCATGACCACCAGCACCACCAGCACCACCAGCAAGGAGGACGCCGGCCCGCTCGTCCTCGACCAGCGACGGATCTGGATCATCTTCTCCGCGTTGCTGGCCGGCATGCTGCTCTCCAGCCTCGACCAGACCATCGTCTCGACGGCGCTGCCGACCATCGTCGGCAAGCTCGGCGGCGTCGAGCACCAGGCCTGGGTGACCACCGCCTACCTGCTCGCGACCACCATCGTGATGCCGATCTACGGCAAGCTCGGCGACGTCCTCGGGCGGCGGCGGCTGTTCCTGATCGCGATCGCGATCTTCACCCTCGGCTCTGCGGGTGCCGCGTTCGCCGGCAGCTTCTGGACCTTCATCGCGGCCCGCGCCATCCAGGGTCTGGGCGGCGGCGGTCTGATGATCCTGTCGCAGGCGATCATCGCCGACATCGTGCCCGCCAAGGACCGCGGCAAGTACATGGGTCCGCTCGGTGCCGTCTTCGGCATCTCAGCCGTCGCCGGCCCGCTGCTCGGTGGCCTGTTCGTCGACCACCTCAGCTGGGAATGGTGCTTCTACATCAACCTGCCGGTCGGCGTGATCGCCTTCGCCATCGGTTGGTTCGCGCTCAAGCTCCCCAACAAGCGCCCCGAGCACAAGATCGACATCACCGGCATCGCCGCGCTGTCGCTGGCCACCACCGGCCTGATCTTCTTCACCGACTTCGGCAGCAATGACACCTACGGGTGGGGCAGCCCGGTGACCTGGCTGGTGTTCGCCGGCATGCTCGCCGCCGTCATCGCCTTCATCGCCATCGAGCGTCGCGCCCAGGATCCGGTGATGCCGCCCGCGCTGTTCCGCAGCCGGGTCTTCGTCAACGTCACCGCCATCGGGTTCGTCCTCGGACTCGGGATGTTTGCTGCCCTGGCCTTCGTGCCGACGTTCCTGCAGATGTCCTCCGGCACCTCGGCCGCCGCGTCCGGGCTGCTGATGCTGCCACTGATGGCCGGCCTGATGATCACCGCGATCGGTAGCGGGATCGCCATCAGCAAGACCGGTCGCTACCGGATGTTCCCGATCGCCGGCACCGCTATCACCGCGCTGGCCATGGTCTGGATGACGACGCTCACGGCCTCGACCCCGATCTGGCTGATCTGCGTGATGCTGTTCGTGTTCGGTCTCGGTCTGGGCTGCATCATGCAGGTGATCGTGCTGGTCGCCCAGAATGCGGTGCCCGCCAAGGACATCGGCGCCGCGACGAGCACCAACAACTACTTCCGAGAGGTCGGTGCCTCGCTCGGGGTGGCGATCTTCGGATCGATCTTCAGCGCGAACCTGTCGTCGAACCTGACCGCAGTGTTCACCTCAGCGGGCGCCACCGCCGAGCAGGCCGGGAGCGCCGGCGCCAGTCTGGATCCGGCCACTCTGGCCGCGCTCCCCGGGCCGCTGCGGGACGGTGTGGTGAACGCCTACGCCGACGCCCTCGCGCCAGTGTTCTGGTACCTGGTGCCGTTCCTGCTCATCGCGCTCGCGCTGGCTGTGTTCATCAAGCAGATCCCACTGTCCGACGTCGCCGGGATGGTCGCCCGCGGTGAGGCGGTCGCTGCCGGTGGGAGGGCTCCCGCTGGTTCCCACGCCGACACCGAGCTCGCGGCGCTCGACGCAACCGCCAGGCCCGATGCGGAGGCGTCCACCGCAGCGGGACGTGTCTGACGGACACGCCCCGCCCGGCTCCTGAGCCCCGCTCGTTCGATCGCAAAGAGCGGGGCTCTGCTGGTCAGGGGATCGAGATGTCGATGTATCCGGCGGCGTCCCTTGAGCCTCCGGAAGAGCAGGCGCCGTTCTCGGAGCACGGCCTGTTCGGACCAGGGTGATCGGAATGTCAGAGACCGTTGGACCCACGATGGTCGGACCGGACCACAGCGCTCCGGACCTGTCCGGCCGAGTGTTCGATCAGACTCTCGCGCTCATGGAGTCCGCCGCGATCTGGTTGGGCGGACGACTCGGCTGGTACGCGGCGCTGCGCGACGGAGGCCCCCTCACCGCGGCCGATCTCGCCATTCGCACCCAGTCGGATGCCCGGTACGCCCAGGAGTGGTTGGCACAGCAGGCCACCGCCGGGATCCTGGTGCTGGACGGGGACAGGTACACGCTCCCCGGAGGCCATGCCGAAGCTTTGCTCGATCGCGACAGCGTGTGGTGGACCGAACCGCTCCTGAGGCAGATGATGGCCGCGGTGCTCCGGTTGCCCGAGCTGGAGCACGCCTATCGGACCGGAACCGGACTCAGCTGGTCGGACTACGGCGCGGACATGTCGCAGGCACAGGGCGACGTCAACCGACCGGCTCTGCTCCACACCCTTCCCGAGGAGTGGGTCCCACAGATTCCGGGCCTGATGACGCGTCTCGGATCGGGTGCCCGGGTGGCCGACATCTGCTGCGGGCACGGCTGGGCCGCGATCGGGTTGGCTCTGGCCCACCCCGGCATCACCGTTGACGGCTATGACCTCGACGGACCCGCAATCGAGCAGGCGCGCCGGAACGCGGTCGCAGCCGGCGTCGGCGACCGTGTGCGCTTCCACCACCTGGATGTCAGCAACCCGCTCCCTGAGGACGGGTACGACGTCGTGATCGCGGTCGAATGCCTGCACGACCTCCCCGATCCGGTAGGCGTCCTGCAGGTGATGGCCGGCGCCGGTGCCGACGACGCGGTGGTTCTCGTGGTCGAGATGGCCGCCGATCCGGAGCTCCGGACCCCTGGCGACGAGATCCAGCGGGCTCTGTACGGTTTCAGCCTGCTGGTCTGCCTTCCCGATTCCCGCAGCGTCGACCGCTCGGTGGCCTCCGGCACGCTGCTACGACCTGCGGTTCTGGATGACTACGCGCGCCGGGGTGGGTTCGCAGGCGCCACCGCCCTGGATCTGCCGGACACCGGATTCTGGCGCTTCTACCGCCTGCGGTGACCCAGGGTCCGGGCGGCCGTCAACTTCCACACCCAGCGGGGGGACCTGCGGTCAGACCCCCTCTGCGCCGACGACCGCAGGGACCGGCACCCGGGCGGTCACGGCGGACGACTCGCCGCAAGCTGCGTCGGTGACATCTCCCGCTTCGCCGAGCTCGACCGGCCGCGGAGCCCGACGGTCGAGCAGCCCGGAGAACACCGCCAGCGACAGCCCGACCATCGACAGCACCGAGCCGACGACGTTGGGTGCCAACAGGCCGAAACCGCCGGCGATCACCATGCCGCCGAGGTACGCCCCGATCGAGTTGGCGACGTTGAAGCCGGACTGCACCGCTGCCGACACCAGCGACGGGTTGCCGCCGGCCTTCTGGGTGACCCGCGCCTGCACCATCGGCCCGATCATGAAGCCGGCGAAGCCGATCGCGACGAGCGTCAGCACCGCCCCGGTCTTGGAGTTGGCGGTGAGCGTGAACAGCCCGAGCACCAGGGCCAGCAGCGCCAGTGCGCCGTACATGCCGGGCATCAGGCGCTTGTCGGCCAGATGGCCGCCGACCATCACGCCGATCGTCATGCCGATCCCGGCGAGACCGAGGATCAGCGTGACGCTGGACGGGGCGAAGCCGGCGACGTCGGTGAGCATGGGCGCGATGTAGCTCATGGTCGCGAAGGTGCCGCCGAGGCCGAACATCACGATGGCCAGCGCCAGCCACACCTGCGGGCTGCGGAACGGCGCGAGCTCGCTGCGGATCCCCGCGTTGGCCGGGGCCGGGGCGAAGGGAACCAGGCGCTGGATCGCGATGAGCGCGATGACGCCGAGTCCGGTGACGACGGCGAAGGTCATCCGCCAGCCGAACTGCTGGCCGAGCAGGGTGCCCAGTGGTACACCCAGGACGTTGGCCAGGGTGAGCCCGACGAACATCCGAGCGATGGCCTTGCCCTGCCGGCCCGGCCCGGCCAGCTGACCGGCGACGATCGCGCCGGCTCCGAAGAACGCGCCGTGCGGCAGACCGGCGACGAAACGGAAGACGATACCCAGCTCGAGCGAGGGCGCCATCGCGAACAGGCCGTTGCCGAGGATGAACAGCCCCATCATCGCCATCAGCAGCGTCTTGCGCGGCAGCCGGGAACAGATGCCCGTGATCAGCGGGGCGCCGACGACCACACCCAGCGCGTACGCGGTGATCAGGTAGCCGCCGGTGGGGATGTCGACGCCGAGATCGCGGGAGACCTCGGGCAGGACGCCCATCATGACGAACTCGGTGGTGCCGATGCCGAAGGCGGCAATGGCAAGGGCGAACAGGGCGCGGGACGCGCTGGCAGGCATGGTTGGGCTCTTCACGGTGCTCGGTGGTGGAACCGGCTACGCCGCCGGGCGGGATGGGCAGGCCCCCGCGTACTGCTGCGGTCGGGCTGCGGTGTCGATCGACTTCTGTACCGATCAACACGCTACAGGCGCACCCCGGTGCCGCGCGCGCTCGTCACCCGCCGGGGACTGTCGGATCCCTCACGGCCTACCTTGCGCTCGCTTCCCGCGGCGCTCACGCTGCGCCTAGATGCTCACGGTCGGACGTGAGCGGAGCGCTCGAACGTGAGCGAACGCGGGTCGGCAGCACTCAGCCGCGATGCAGGTGCGCCAGCGCCCATTCGACGAACGGCCGGCCCTTGCGCCAGTCCTGGCGAACCTTGTCCACGAGGCCCGGCGTGTGCACCACCGTGTCGAACCCGTAGTCGAGACCGAAGGTCAACGCCTTGTGCCGCAACAGGTCGATCCTCGGGTGATCGGCCGGGTAGCCGCGCGGGGAGGTCTTCAGCGTCTCGCCGCCGACCTCCCAGCCGGCCTTCGTCATCCGCTTGACCATCTTCTCCAGCTCAGCGCCGTCCGGGCCGGCCACCGCGTCCCGATAGGCCCGCAACGCCTCGCCTTCGGCGTAGTAGAAACCGACGCCCACCCGCACCCCGGGGGCGCCGATCTGCACGTAGTACCCGGTCGAGTCGCGCACCTCGACGTAGGCGCCCTGATGTGTCTTGTACGCGGTCTTGTCCTTGGCGAAGCGGACATCCCGGTAGGGCCGGAACACCTTGGCGGGCCCGAACTCCGGCTCCAACTCGGTCACCAGCGCGGTGATCGGGTCCTTCACCGCCTCGAGGTAGACGTGCTTGTGGGCCTCCCAGAACGACTTGCTGTTGTCGACCTCGAGGTCGTCGTAGAAGTCGAATGCCGCTTCGGGGAATCCGGGGAATGCCATCCCCCGAGCGTAGAGATTCTCTCTCGGTGCGCGATCCGCACCCACAGCCCTTGACCTCATGCGCAGTGCAGGGTGTTCTCTGGAGGAATGTCCGAACCAGCAGCCGACACCCACGCTCCGTTCATCGTGCTCGACGAGAACTTCGAGCGAGTGGTGCTCATCGTGGCTCATCCCGACGACGTCGAATGGGGGCTGGCCGCCGCCGTCGCGCGGTGGACGTCGATGGGTAAGCAGGTCAGCTACCTCCTCGCCACCCGCGGCGAAGCCGGCATCGAGGGGGTGGCACCCGAGATCGCGGGCCCGCTGCGTGAGGAGGAGCAACGTGCGGCCGGCGTCCATGTCGGTGTCAGCGACATCGTCTATCTGGATCTGCCGGACGGCGGGCTGCAGGACGCACCCGACCTCGTCGAGCGCATCGCCGCTGCGGTGGCCGAGCGCGCTCCCGAGGTGGCGATCGTCCAGTTCTCCGGTGCGGAGTGGGGACCGGGCGCCTCGAACCACCCGGACCACATCGCCGCCGGGCTCGCCTCGATCGCTGCGCTGCAGGGCAGTGGGATCAGGCTCTACGAGCAGGATCCGCACGGACAGGTGCTCATCGACGTGCAGGATCATCTCGCCGCGGCGGTCGACTCGCTGGCTGCCCACCACGAGTACCTGGCCGTCCTGGATCCGGACACTCCGGTGCGGGACCAGGCACGGAAGGTGGTCGAGCAGACCTGTTCCCCGCTCGAGGCGCTCGGCGGACGGCGCGGCGTGCGGCTGCGTGCCCTGACTGCCGAGGCGCTGCCGGCCACTGCCTGACACCTCAGAGCACCGGATCGATCCCGACGTCGACGTAGGTGACGTACAGCAGCAGCCGCACCTCAGGACCGAGCGCCGCGTCGATCAGATCGAGCAGGGTCCGCCGGAACAGCGTCCCGTGCCTGGCGACCGCATCTCCGGCGAGATGGTGGGCGAGTTCGTGCAGCACCACCAGCTCCCGCATCGCCCACCCCGCCGTGCCCAGACCTGTCGGGAGGGCCAGGGTGGCAGTGCCGAACTCATAGTGCGCCTGGGTGTTTCCGCGGCGGCGGCGCACCGTGACCCCAGCAGCGCTCGGCTCCGAGTACTCGGCCCGCACCCGCGGCAGGGCGAGCACGGCATCGACGTACCGCTGGACGGATTCGAGCGAGGCGAACTTCCGCTCACCGGGCAGCGTCAGCGTCGACCCGGCCACCTGGAGCGATGGTCGGTCGAGCGACCGGTCCATCAACCGGTGCACCAGATCCTCCGCCTCGTAGACGGCGGTCCGGTCGGCGTCCCGGGGCGGGGTCGACGAGCCCCCGGCGCCCTCAGCCACCACGTCCGACGGCCCTCCGAGCACCGCCGATCGCTGTCCGGCCGCCGAGCTGGGCCTGCCGTCCCGCCGATCTCCCTGCGCGCTGGGCACCTTCCGCCCTGCCGACGCTGCTGCCGCGCCAGGCACCGCGCGCCTCGGACGTCTGCCGATAGAAGTCGTTGATCTCCAGCTCCTTCTGTCGGAGCGCGAGCGCAACGCCGGTGGTCCCTGCCGCCGGGACACCGGGCTCGAGCTCGGGGAGCCGTTCGCGCTGCTCCTCCCGGGTCGCCTCAGCGGTCGCGTCCTCACGTGCTGCGGCCAGCCGTCGGCCTATCTCGAGGGCGAATGCGTTCTGGAAGTTGATCCGTGCCGTGGTGGCGTGCACCGGGCGACGCACCGCGCGACCGGTGCGCGAGTCCCGCTTGTAGGTGACCTCGGCGCGGTGGGCGCCGGTGCGCAGATAGCGCTCGCAAGCGCCCACCATCTGGACCACCAACGAGGAGTACAGCGCCTCGCAGACCTCCAGGTCGGCTGCGAACCCGTAGGCGTAGACGAAGGTCGAGTTGCGGGCGATGTCGCACGTCACCCCGTTCGCCCTGGCGATGGCCACGTACAGCTGCACGTAGGTCGCCAGACCCCGCTTACCGGGTTCGCCGATGGTGATCGTGCGCTGCTCCGGGGTTGCTCGCCGCTCGCGCCGCTCGGTGTGCGCCCTGGCGATGGCGAGATCCACCGATTCCAACGTCGCCAGTCGCTGGGCGGCAGCCATGAAAGTGGCCGCCTCGTGTTCGTTGTCGGTCCCCTCGGCCTGCCGTAGCAGCGCCGCGATGCGACCCAGTGCTCTGTCCGTCACGCGTCCATTCTCCCGCTCCCGAGTTCCGTGCGTCGGCTCGCCCATCCCGACCTCAGCAGCGTGCCAGACGGGTCGGACAGTGGACCCTGGCGCCGCCGCTGGCGCGCAGCTCGCTGCTGCCCGAGGAGTCGGAGCAGGACGGCCCGGCGTAGATTCGGAGCCATGACTTCCTCCGCGACGACGCGATTCGGACTGTTCGTGCCACAGGGCTGGAAAATGGACCTGGCCGGCATCGAACCCCACGAGCAGTGGCACGCGATGTCCGCCATCGCCCAGCACGCCGACGCAGGTCCGTGGGAGTCGATCTGGGTCTACGACCACTTCCACACCGTGCCGCTGCCGTCCCAGGACGCCACCCACGAGGCCTGGACGCTGATGGCGGCCTTCGCCGCCTCCACCTCACGGGTCCGGCTGGGCCAGATGTGCAGCTGCATGGGCTACCGCAACCCCGCCTATCTCGCCAAGGTGGCCGCGACCGTCGACATCGTCTCGGGTGGCCGTACCGAGATGGGCATCGGTGGTGGCTGGTACGAGCACGAGTGGAAGGCCTACGGCTACGGCTTCCCCCGCGCCGGCGTCCGGCTGGGCATGCTGGACGAGGGAGTGCAGATCATGCGGCAGGGCTGGACCGAGGGCATCGCGACCCTGGACGGCAAGCACTACCAGGTCGACGGCGCGATCATCCAGCCGAAACCGTTGCAGGACGGCGGGATCCCGCTGTGGATCGCCGGTGGCGGCGAGAAGGTCACGCTCAAGATCGCCGCGAAGTACGCCCAGTACACCAACTTCGGGATCCCGGTCTTCCAGGAGAAGTCGGACATCCTGCGCGCCCACTGCGCGGACGTCGGCACCGACTTCGACGCGATCACCCGGTCCGCCAATGTGGACGTGGCGATCGCCGAGACCGAGGACGAGGTGGAGAACCGGCTGTCCTGGCTGCACGATCGCTACACCCGCCACGTCAACGCACAGAAGGCGGACGAGGTGGTGGCCGCGTACCGCAGCTCACCAGGCTGCGGCACCCCCGACCAGGTAATCGAAAAGCTGCAGGCGGCGCGCGCACTGGGCGCGTCGTACTTCATCACCTACTTCCCGGAGGCAGCCTTCGACCTGTCCGGCGTCGACCTGTTCGCCTCGAAGGTCATCCCCGCACTCCAGGGCTGAGCACCACGGAGGTTCTTCCCTCCTCATTGGGCGAAGCGTGTGTCCGCTGGATCCTCGGGGATTCATACCGTTCGGGGATTCGGACGAGGGCGATGCGAAGCCCTCTGCAGCGCCAGACGCGCCGGTGAGCCTGCGAACCGGCGCGTCCAGCGAAGCCTGCGCAGCATCGCCCTCGTCCGAATCCCCTCCCGGTCCAGTATCGACCACTCGCTCAGCGGACCCGCCGCGAGACCAGAGTCATGAGCAGGGCGGGGACCGCGGCGATCAGGAACACCGCGCCGAAACTGGTCGCGATCGTGGATCCCTGGGTCGAGAGCAGGGTGAACACGACGGCTGCGACCGCCAGAGCTGTTGCGGCAGCGGTGGAATCGGAGATCTGCAGCGCAGCGCTGACGAACCCCTCCTCGTCGTCGACCGCCCTGGCCAGCGCGAAATCCGTCACCCGTGGGTATGCCGAACCGAGTCCGAAGCCGACCAGCGGCCAGATCGCAATGATCGTCCAGGCCGGTGCGGAGAGCAGGACCGACGCGGCGATGCCGCACATGCCGACCAGGACTGCGAGGCCGGCCAGACCTACCGCCGTCCGCACCGTCATGCGGTCGGCGAATCGGCCCTGCACGGTCGATCCGAGGAACCAGGTCACGCCGCAGATCGAGAGCGCCAGCCCGGCCAGCGTCGGCGGATAGCCGTCGCGCGCGGTGAGCAGACGAGGGATGTAGATCTCCGCTCCTGCAAAGGATCCGAAGGCCAACCCCCGGGCCAGGACGCCTGCGGGAAGGCCGGTCGCGGCTCGCAGGGTGCCGTGCGGGGTCAGCCGGGTGACGCACCATGCAGCGACCGCGAGCGCCACTGCACCGCCCAGGATCCAGCCGATCGCCGGATGTTCGGCGACCGTGTTGAGCGTCATGACGGCGACCGCCAGGACCACCGCCGAGATGATCGCCGTGTGCCGCCACGGGACAGCGGTCCGCTCCGGCGCGAGGCCCTTCAGGATCGGCACCAGCAGGGTCGCGGCGATCACCAGGATGAGGATCGACACCCCGAACACCCACCGCCACCCCAGGGTGTCGGCGATGACGCCGGCCAGGAACGGACCGAAGATCGACGGCAACACCCACGCAGCACTGAACCCGGCGAACACCTTGACGCGCAGCGCTTCCGGGTAGACGCGTATCACCAGTACGTAGAGCGCCGTGTTGGTCAGACCGGCGCCGAGCCCCTGCAACAACCGGGCGACGACGAACACCACCATGCCTGGAGCGAACGCGGCGAGCACCAGGCCGGCGGCGAATAAGGTCAGGCCCAGTACGAATGCGGGTCGCGGTCCGCGTCGATCCACGAGGTTGCCGCCGCACACCACGCTGACGACGGAGGCCACCAGCGTTCCGGCGAAAGCCGCCGCGTACAGCGCTGCGCCGTCGAGGTCGGCCGAGATCACCGGCATCACCGTGGTGAGCGCGAGCGCTTCGAAGGCCGTGAGCGCGACCAGGGCGAAGATGCCGATCCCGGTGGAGCGGTACTCGCGCGACAACAGCGAAGGTGGGCGGTCGGCGATCGCCGCGGGATCGGATGCACGGGTGGCCACGCAGCGACTGTAGAAGTTCAACCGCGCGAGAGGTCAACGGTGACCGGGCGACCCGCACCGGTGACGACACGATGGCTCCCGACGCGACTACCCTGGCAGCATGACGGCGATCGCGTTGGGAGTGCCCGTCATCCGGACCGCTCCGGGTGACAGCGAACTGCCCCCGCTCGCCGACCGCCCGATTTCTCCCGGTCTGATCGATTCGTACGGTCGCCGCGCGAGCGACCTGCGCATCTCGTTGACCGACCGGTGCAACCTGCGCTGCACCTATTGCATGCCGGCGGAGGGTCTCGACTGGGCGCCCACGTCCGAATTGTTGTCGGACGAGGAGATCGGCCGGCTGATCAGGATCGCCACCGAACGCCTCGGCATCGAGGAAATCCGCTTCACCGGTGGCGAGCCGCTGCTGCGCAAGGGCTTGCCGGCGATCATCCGCACCGCAGCTGCGCTGCCGAACCGGCCGATGATGTCGCTGACCACGAACGGCCTGGGTCTGCACCGACGGGCTGCGGAGTTCGCCGCCGCCGGCCTCGACCGGGTCAACATCTCCCTCGACACGATCCGCCGCGACCGCTACCTCGCCATCACCCGCCGGGATCGGCTCGACGACGTCCTGAGCGCGCTCGTCGCAGCGCAGGAGGCCGGCCTGGGGCCGGTGAAGATCAATGCTGTCCTGTTGCGGGGGGTCAACGACGACGAGGCGGCGGACCTGCTCGCATTCGCCGTCGACGGCGGATACCAGCTGCGCTTCATCGAGCAGATGCCGCTCGACGCCGGTCATCAGTGGCACCGGTCGGAGATGGTGACCGCAGAGGAGATCCACGCAACGCTGGCCACCCGGTTCGCCCTGTCCCCGCACCGAGCCCCCCGCGAAGGTTCACCTGCCGAACTGTTCGACGTCCGGAGCCGCTCCGGGGGCGACGTGCTGGGCACGGTCGGGGTGATCGCCTCGGTGAGCAAGCCGTTCTGCGGTGACTGCGACCGCACCCGGTTGACCTCCGACGGCCAGGTCCGGACCTGCTTGTTCTCGACGTCGGAGACCGATCTGCGGGTTCTGCTGCGCGGTAGTGCCGACGACGAGGAGATTGCCGAGACCTGGCGGATCGCCATGTGGGGCAAGCGGTTCGGCCACGGCATCGACAACCCCGACTTCCGCCAACCCGATCGACCGATGAGCGCCATCGGTGGCTGAGCCCACGGTGAGCAGCACCGGCCGCGACCCCGAGCTGTCGACCAGGTCGCTGACCGTGCGTTTCTTCGCGGCGGCCAAGGCCGCCGCCGGAACCGGCGAGGTGCGGATCCCGGTGGCACCCGATGCCACCGTCGACGACCTGCTCGGCGTGCTCGCAGAGCGCTACGGCACGGAGCTGGGCGGGGTGGTCGCCCACAGCTCGTTCCTGCTGGACGGCATCGGGGTCGAGCGTGAGAACCGGATCGGGGCCGCGGCGGGACTCGACATCCTGCCGCCGTTCGCCGGCGGCTGATCAGGGCGATCGGCCGTATCACCCGGGCGCGAAAGAAAACAGGCCGGAATGTATCCACCTGCGTGTTTCTGCGCTCGGTCCGTTGGATAATGCGATCCGACGATCCGAGGGACCTTGCGCGGTGATCGTCGGGTCGAGGCATCCGCTGCACGCCTCTTCCCATCCGCCGCGCCACCCGGCAAGACGCCAGGAGTACCGATGACCCAGGCACCTCCCCCCGGATCCGAGAACGATCCGGGCGGCTATCCGTCCAGCCCTCCCCCGCAGCCCTCCGACCCCGGCCAGCAGGCCGGCTACCCGGCGGCACCCCCGCCTCCCGGCCAGCAGACTCCGCAGCAGGGATACCCGGCCGCGCCGCCGCCCCCTGCCGCGAACTACGGGCAGCCCGCAGCGCCGGGCGCCTACGGCCAGCCCGCCACCCCCGGCGCGTACGGCCAGCCCCCGGCACCCGCCGGCGGCAGCCAGATGTCCTTCGACGCCTCCAAGGTGACGAACGCCGACTGGGCCTTCTTCGGCGTCGGTGTGCTGATGTTGATCTTCAGCTTCTTCGGCTGGTACTCCGTCAGCACGTCCGGCGAGATGGCCGCCTACACCGGCGGCTACAGCCAGGGCGGCTGGAACGGCTGGTGGACCATTATCCAGCTGCTGCTGCTCGCGACCCTGGTGATCCGCGCGGTCCAGGTGTTCACCGGCAACCTGCGCACGCAGATCCCGGGAATCGCCCAGGTTGCGGCTGTCGGCCTGATCATCCTGCTGACGATCATTGCGCTGATCCAGTCATTCGCGAACTCCGACTCCGTCGACACCGGGTCCGGCAGCATCTCCGCTGGCCCCGGCTTCGGCATCTGGGCCTACTTGATCCTTGCGATCGTGCTCGGCTACCTGCTGACGCTCGCCAAGCAGAAGGAGGGCCCGCTGCCCTTCAAGGTGCCGAGCGTAGCCGGTCTGTAACCGGTACCGCAGCAGTCGTCCGAGCCCCGGCCGGGTTGGTGGATGTCCTCCACCGACCCGGCCGGTCGCGTTACCTTGTCTGTCGCAGGGTCGGCCACCTCCGGCGCGACCTCGTCAGCGCACCAGATCTCAGGAGGATCCCGTCATGACGCAGCCCCCGCAGGGTGGCTACCCGCAGCAGCCCGGTCAGCCGGGCGGATACCCGCAGCAGCCCGGTCAGCCGGGCGGCTATCCCCCGCAGCAAGGATATCCACAGCCCGGGTACCAGCAGCCCGGTCAGTACGGCCAGCCGCAGCAGGGTGCCACGCCCGGCTACCCGCAGCAGGGTGCTCCGCCTGCCTACCAACCCCCGGCCGGCGGCTATCAGGGCCCCGGCTACGGCCAGCAGAATCCCTATGCCGCACCGGGGTACGGCCAGCCCACCGCTCCGAAAGCTCCGCCCCACTGGTCGGGTCTGGCGGCGATCGGCGCGGCCCTGCTGGTCTTCGTCGCAGGGTTCCTGCCGTTCTACTCGCTCGGTGTCGACACCTCCGGCGCCCCCGCCGAGATCCGCACACAGATCGAACGTTCCCTGGAATCTGTGCCGAAGAGCACCAACGCCTGGACCCTGTGGTGGTGGGTGCCCATCGTGCTGGCGGTTCTGGTCGCGGTCGCGCTGGGACTCGTCGTGTTCCGCGTCCTGAGCAGCCGCCAGCTCCAGCCGATGTGGATCTTCTACGGCGCGGCGCTGGTTGCAGTGACGATGATCGGTGTCGTCATCCACGCTCTGGTCGGTCCCTCGATCTCGGCCGGCGGGATGGACATCGATGCAGCGACACAGCAACTCGAGCGCGTGGGGATCAAGCTCTCCCTCGGCCCGGGCTGGGCGCTCTGGCTCGCACTCGTCGCCGCGCTCGCCCTGGCGTACTTCACGTTCGAGTATGCCCGGCAGAGCAAGCCGAAGGGGGCCGGCGGGTACCCGCAGCAGGGCTACCCGCAGCCAGGCGCCCAGCAGCCCTGGGGCTGACCTCGCTCGGCAGCACTCATCGCACCAACCCGGAAGGCCGCGAACGCACCCGCGTTCGCGGCCTTCCGCGTGCGTGGGTGATCAGCGCCTCAGCGCCGCCAAGTGCGTCGGGTCTGCCGAGCAGGCAGGCTGGGTAACGGTGGAGCACACCGCAGTCCAGCATCCAGGAGGATCACCCCCATGCCGAAACTCGCCGATCAGATCGTCGATCAACTCCGCCGAGCGGGCGTGCGCCGGATCTACGGGATCGTCGGCGACAGCCTCAACCCGATCGTGGACGCAGTGCGGCGCACCGGCGGATCGGTCAAGGGCGGGATCGACTGGATCCACGTCCGGCACGAGGAGGCTGCAGCGTTCGCCGCGTCCGCAGATGCCCAGCTCACCGGCGAACTGGCTGTCTGCGCCGGGTCCTGCGGCCCGGGCAACCTGCACCTGTTCAACGGCCTGTACGACGCGAACCGCAGCGGCGCACCGGTTCTCGCGATCGCCAGCCACATCCCGAGCGCGCAGATCGGCCAGAGCTACTTCCAGGAGACCCACCCGGATCGGCTGTTCACCGAGTGCTCGGTCTACTCGGAGCTGATCAGCACCCCTGTCCAATCGCCACGGGTCGTGCGTTCGGCCATCCAGCACGCCGTCGGCATCGGCGGCGTCGCGGTGATCACCCTCCCCGGCGACGTCGCCGACGAACCGGCGGTCGGTGAGCTCCCGGAGTTCGTGCCCTTCGACCCGGGCACGCTCACCCCGTCACCGGCAGCGGTCGCGTCGCTCGCGGCAGCCATCAATGCAGCCTCGAAGGTCGCCATCTTCGCCGGTGCGGGCGTCGCGGACGCCCACGACGCGGTCATCGAGTTGGCCGGGAAGATCGGCGCACCCATCGGGCACTCGTTGCGCGGCAAGGACTTCATCCAGTACGACAACCCGTTCGACGTCGGCATGACGGGTCTGCTCGGTTACGGCGCAGCCTCCGACGGGATCGACGACGCCGACCTGCTGCTCATGCTCGGCACCGATTTCCCGTACGACCAGTTCCTGCCGGACGTCACCACTGCGCAGGTCGATCGCAACCCAGCCGTGCTCGGGCGCCGGACCGCCGTCGACCTGCCGGTGCACGGCGACGTCGGCGCGACGCTGGCCGCGTTGATCCCCCAGGTCGAGGTGAAGAAGAGCCGCCGATTCCTGGACAAGACCCTCAAGAAGCACGACAAGCTGATGACGAAATCCGTCGGCGCGTACACCCGCAAGGCCGACGCCCTGGTGCCGATCCATCCGGAGTACGCCGCCTCGCTGCTCGACGAGGCACTGGCAGACGACGCGATCATCACGGCCGACACCGGCATGTGCAACGTCTGGTCGGCGCGCTACATCAACCCCACTTCTCGACGCCGGTTGATCGGCTCGTTCCTGCACGGGTCGATGGCCAATGCATTGCCGCAGGCGATCGGAGCCCAGTTCGCGTTCCCCGATCGCCAGGTCGTCTCGATGTCCGGCGACGGCGGGTTGGCGATGTTGATGGGCGACATGCTGACGCCGGTCATGTACGACCTGCCGCTGACGGTTGCGCTGTTCAACAACTCCACCCTCGGCATGGTCAAGCTGGAGATGCTGGTCGACAAGCTCCCGGACTTCGGGGTGGACGTCCCCGCGACCGACTACGCGGCGATCGCCAGGGCGATGGGCTGGCACGCGATCCGGGTCGAGCAGCCGACGCAACTGGCGGCCGCCTACGCGGAGGCGCTCGCACACCGCGGTCCGTCGTTGATCGACATCGTCACCGATCCGCGCGCACTGTCGGTTCCACCGAAGATCAGCTCCGGTCAGGTCTTCGGCTTCGCCACGGCGATGAGCAAGATCGTGATGAACGGCGGCGCCGGAGAAGCGGTCGCGATGGCCAGATCGAACCTGCGCAACATCCCGCGAGGCTGATCCTCTGCGCCGGCCCTACTCGGCGCTCTCGTAGTTGATGCGGGCGGAGGCGATCTCGTCCATGTGTCCGTACGCCCAAGTCCGGATGGTCGAGATCGCCGCGCTCAGTGAAGCGCCGAGCGGGCTAAGCGAGTACGTCACCTGCGAGGGAACGGTCGGGACGACCGATCGCCGGACCAGACCGTCCCGCTCCAGGTTCCGCACGGTCTGGGTCAGCATCCGTTGGCTGATCCCCTCGACGTTGCGCTGCAGCTCACCGAATCGATGAGGGCCGCGGTCGAGCGCGTACAACACCAGCAGGGTCCACTTCTCGCCGAGCCGGAACACCACCTGCCGCGTCGGACAGGCTTCGGCCAGGACATCGAACCTGCCGTCTGCCGAAGGTGCTCCCGCCATCACAGCCTCCTGGTTACCGAAAAGTGCCTACTGCCGCACCGGATCCGACGCTGCCAGGGTAGTGACATGCCGACCGTCGGCACCCGACATCGTAAAGAGGACCCGAGCATGACCGACCAACGAAGCGTTACTGCCGACACTGCTTCCACCCTCCAGGGGTACCTCGATGCGCTGGTCAGCGGGGATCTCGACCGCATCGGCGCATTCTTTGCCCCCGACGCGACCTGGCAGATCCACGGCACAATGCCGCTCTGCGGGATCTACCGCGGCAGCGAGGAGATCATGACGCTCCTGTCCGGGGCACTGGGCGGGCTCTTCGAGCCGGGTACGCAAGCGTTCACCTTCGGCGCCGTCGTCGCCGACGGCGAGACAGCAGCCCTCGAGTGGAACGTGACCGGCACCGGCTCCGCAACGCATCGCCGCTACGACAACGACTACTGCGGCATCTTCGTCATCAGAAACAAGCGCATCCACGCCGTGCGCGAGTACTTCGACACCGATCACGTCCGGGAAGTCCTGTACGGGAGCACACGCTCCTCGACAGAGGTACCGGCGTGATCTGAAGTACGCCCGCGACCCGACCGATGAACCCTCCCGAGATCAACTGCGGGGCGCGCGGTGGGCGGCCAACAGCGACTCGACGGCCGCCAATTCTGCACGTAGTTCTTCGGCGCGCTGCTGGGCCAGGCTGAGCGCAGCGCCGTTCACCTCGTCGACCGCGGCACTCACCGTCGGTTCGCCGAACAGCTCGACCGCTGCTGCGACGACCCCGGGCGCGATCGCCGCGGCCTTGAGCACCGACTTGCCACCGCGGTTCGCCGTCACAGTCCAGTCGGTACCTGAAGAGGACATGGTGATCGTCACCGTCGGCGGACGGACGGCGGCCTTCCTGGGGCGTGCGGCGGACTTCGGAGCCACTGCCGATCTGGCGACCGGCTGCGACTTCGTGGATTCCGCCGATGTCGTGACTGCTGTCGACGCCGTGGCTGACTGCGTGGCGCCCGCGGGTGTCGGCGGGGTCGGCGCAGCTGCCACGCCTCCGGCAGTGGCTGCTGCACGGGGTTTCGGGGTGGCAGCCCGGCGCGGCGCTCTGCCGGCCACCGGTGCTCCCGCTCCGGCCGTCGACGCGAGTGCTGCGGCGCGACCCCGCTGGGGGAGCCGCAACTCCCTGGGCGCGAACCGCAGTACGTCGGTCAACCCGTCGAGCCGCACGCGAACCTGGATGAACTCCGGCCCCTCGATCTCCGGTTCGCCGACCGTCACGACCTGACCGGTGGTCTCACCACCGAACTGCTGGCCGGCGACCGTCACCTTCGGACGCTTGTTCTGTTCCAGTGCGGATCGCAGCCCTCCGACCTGTTCTTCGGTGAGACCTGCGGGGGTGCGTGCCATGGATGGAGCCTCTCGAGCGGGAATGCGCTGACCGCGCAGGAACGTCCCGACAAGTCTGACCGCCGCCACCGACAGCCGACCGCCGGACCCGCCGATCTCATCGGGGTTCGAGGAACTCCAGCCGGCTGTCGGGACGAAGCCGTCCTCCATCCCGAGGTGTATGGCTGACTGCGGCCCTGCTGCCCCGACTCGGCTCCGGCTCGTCATTGCGGCCCTCCGCGCACGGAGCTGAACGGCATCCTTCGCCCTTCGGGGCGACGGTCAGGTCCAGGCGTCGCGGTGGTCGTGGATGAACTGTTGCAGGGTGGTGGCCGGCCGACCCAGGATCCGAGGGATGTCCTGGGTGATCTTCCCGACCAGACCCAGCCGGGTGGTGATGTCGATGATCAACTGCACCCTGACGTAAGCGGGGTCCATCCCGCGCTCGCGCAGTTGGCGCCGTCGTTGCCACAGACCTTGCTGGAGGTACCGGACCGGCCGGCGGAGTTCCCTGCTGAACAGACCAGCGGCATCGGTGAAGGTCAAGGCCTGAGGACCGGTCAGGGTGAGTGGGTCGGTGCCATGCCCATCCAGGTCGGACAACACGGTGGCCGCGACCGCGGCGATGTCCCGGGTGTCGATGAAGGACACCCTCCCGCTGCCGCTCGCGAGCGGCAACTCAGAACGCAGCGAGATGTCCTGGCCGAATGCCGTGAGGAAGTTCTGGGCGAAGTAGGCGGGGCGCAACGCCGTCATCGGTACGCCGGAGGCCTTGACCAGCTGTTCCATCCGCCAGTGCGGTAGCGCCGGGTTGACGCCCATCACCGAAAGCACCACGATCCGACGGACCTGCTGGTTGGCCGCAGCGGTGATCAAGGGCGCCATCGCGGTGGCGACATCGCTGATCGCCGGTGGCCGCATCAAGAAGACCCGGTCGACCCCAGCGACGGCGGGGCCGACGGTGGCCGGGTCGGTGAAGTCCAATCGGACCACTTCCACCGCGGCCGGCAGTGCTGCCGTCTCGGGATCACGGACAGCGGCCCGCACGTGGTGCCCTGCGACTACGAGGTGCTCGAGCAGTGGCCGGCCCACCGTTCCCGTCGCGCCGCAGACCAGGACCACGCCCGTCCCTGCTGCAGGAGCCACCCGTTGACACTAGGCCGGGCGCCGCCGCTGCGACCCCGGGCCGACACCGGCAACTACCGCGATCCCGGGTGAGTATCGGCTGGTCGGTGCTGCTGATGGCGATCTTCGCGCCGCTGGCCCGTCGCGCTCACCGTCGACGCACCACCGACTGAGCAGCGTGACCCAGAGAATGGTGCTCGAGGCGGACCGCGGGCGTTCGGGCCCGCGGCCGGTCATGGCGACCCCTTCTCAATGGGTGCTCGGCTGTCACCCCTGGTGCAGACTCCGCCGCCTCAGCGAGCATTTTTCGCGGCTCGCCCGGTTGCCGCGACCCGGGGGCCGCTCATGCGGCAGACTGCGGGTGCATCGAGACAGCATCCGTGACCGCAGGAGGGACGTCGATGAGCGACGAGCAAACCACAGCACCCGGAGCCGGTGATCACCGGACCGGGTCTCGCATCCCGGCCAGCCCGAGCACACCGCCGCCCGGCGGACCGGCAGACCCTGCCCAGCGCACCGTCACACCGGTGGCACACCCGACGGTGGTGCTGAACCCCAACCCGCCACTCCCGGAATGGCGTCGGATCGGCTGGGGCGACGTCGTCATCGGCATCGCCGGTGTCGTCACGCTCATCTCGACCTGGTTGTCCTGGGGCAGCAACGACTTCGGCACCACCCCCTCGGCGTGGGGTGCCGGCACCTGGCCGGCCGGCGTCCTCGGGTTCCTCGCCGCAGCGTTCCACCTGGCGCGGCTGCTGCCGCCGGCGGACAAGGCGGTGGGCGCCCTGCTGCCGTTGCTGCTGTGCACAGCAGCGGTCTGGATTCCGATCGCCACCATCCCCGGCAACGGAAATGCCTGGGGGATCTGGACCTGCTTGGTCGCAGGCCTCGTGCTCACCGGATTCCTGCTGGCGGCCGCGATGATCGACCCGGCGCTCCGCCGCGCCGACGACCCGGACGACCTGTTCAACTGATTGCAGACCAGCCGAGCGCGTGCGAACTCCGCGGCGCACACTGGACCGCATGAGTGATTTCAACCAACAGATCATCGACGAGTTCCGGGCGAACGACGGGAACGTCAGCACCGCCGGCTTCGGCGACCGACTCGTCCTCGTGCACCATTTCGGGGCGAAGTCCGGCACCGAACGCATTGCGCCATTGATGGCGATCCCGCAGCCGGACGGCTCCCGACTGATCGCCGCCTCCGCCGGCGGCGGTCCGAAGGACCCGGCCTGGTACCACAACCTGCTCACGCATCCCGATGTCACCATCGAGACGCCGCAGGGCACCGTCGACGCGCACGCCGCGGAGGTTCCGGGGCCGGAGCACGCCGACGCCTGGAAGCAGTTCACCGATGCCTCGCCCGGCTTCGCCGACTACGAGAAGAGCGCCGGCCGCACCATCCCGGTGATCCGGCTCAGCCCGCGCTGACCGCGGCGAGGTCAACCGGGGCGATCCGGGTCAGCCGGCGCTGACCCGCAGCGAAGTCAACCGAGCAATCAGGCTCCGCCGGCGCTGACCCGCAGCGGGGTCAACCGGCGCTGAACCGGGGCGAGGTCAACCAGCTCGAGCATGGGCCCAGTGTCGGAGAACGGCCACGCACCGAGCATTCGTGCAGGAGCGATCGCCGAAATCCGCATCGCGCGGCCATTCTCCGTCAGTCGATCCGGACCGTCAGCCGCCGGTGGTGGTCGCGCACTCGTGCCGACCGGACGGTACCTGCCCAATCGGCCCGAGCGCGTGCTGGGCCGCGCCTCTCGGCGCAATGACACCGAACGGACGCGCCGCGCACCGGAGCCGACCCGGGCCGTACCCGCCGAATCGGCACCAATGCGCGCTGGATCGATTGGTTCGGCGTACACAAGGCCGACCGAGTGGCGGCCCTCGACAGCCAGGTCAGGGCGCGCCGAGACCCAGCACCGCGGGCAGTTTCGGCGTCGTCCCGTGCACCTGCTCATCGACGAAGCCGAGCGTCACCTCGTACCAGACCTTCGCGTGCTGGGGGCTGAGCACCCAGTGGTTCTCGTCCGGGAAGTAGAGGAACCGGTGCTGGGTGCTGCCGTCCGCCGCCGCAGGCAGCCCGGACTTCGCCAGCAGCTCGTACCAGAGCCGCAGGCCCTCGCCGATCGGCACGCGATAGTCCTTGTCACCGTGGATCACCAGCATCGGGGTGACGATCTTGTCGACGTGCAGGTGCGGCGAGTTGTCGGCGGCCATCTGCGGCGTCATCTCGATCTCCCAGTAGGAGGAGATGTCGGTCGTGGGGCCGAACTGGTCGAGCGCCCACAACGACGCGTGGGTGACGATGCCCGCGAACCGGTCGGTGTGGCCGGCCACCCAATTGGCCAGGTAGCCGCCGAAGGAACCGCCCATCGCCACCGTGCGGTCGCCGGCGATGTCGTCGCGTTCCTCCACGACGTCGGTGATGCTCATCAGGTCGGTGAACGGCTCGCTCCCCCAGCGCCCCCACCCGCGCTGCACGAATTCCTGACCGTAGCCGGTGGACAGCGCCGGATCGGGGAGCAGGACGGCGTAGCCGCGGGCGATGAAGTTCCACGGGCACCAGCGCCAGGTCCAGGAGTTCCACGAGCCGAGCGGGCCGCCGTGGATCCAGAGGGCGAGCGGAGCCGGCTCGCTCGCGGAGGCTGAGTCCGGCAGGGCCATGAAGGCGCGCACCCGGCTACCGTCGGCCGCCGTGGTCTCGACCTCGGTGAGGGTGCCGGGCAGCACCGGTCGCTCGGCCGGGTTCTGCAGCCGCGTCACCTGTCCGGTCGCGACGTCGATCCGGACGACCTCCGGCGGGAAGGCATAGCTGCTGCGGACGGCGAAGATCGTGGTCCCGTCGGGATGGATGTGCGCAGCCGAGTACGCCGCTGCGTCGGAGGTCAGCGCGGTGACCTCGCCGGTGGCGACGTCGATGCGGAACAGCGGCGCGCGGCCGTTGTCGTCGGCGATGACGAGGATCGCCGACCCGTCGGGGAACCATGCGACCGGTGTCGGCCAGCGGTCCCAGTCGGTGGCCAGCGGGCGCAGTTCACCCCCGGTCACGTCGAGCAGGCCGAGCGTGGTGGCCGGGGCGGTCTCCGGGGTGGAGCGCCGTTCGACGGACACCACGACGGTGGCACCGTCCGGGCTGATCGGTCCGGCCGAATAGTCGAACTCACCGGGGCCGCTGTCGGCGTTCCTCGAGGACAGCAGGGTGGTGCGCTCGGCGGTCGCGACGTCGATCCGCACCAGGTCGAAGGCGGAGGTGCCCCTGGCCAGCGGAGTCATCACGGACGTCACGACGACGGTGCCGTCGGGTGACACCCGGGGTTCGGCATGCTGCAGCGCCACGCCGATCCCTGGGGTGAGGTCACGGCAGCCGTCCACGTCGAGCAGGTGCGGCTGGGCGGGGCCGAGGTCGTGGTCCCAGAATCGCACCGGGTAGCCGGTGTGCAGGATCGCCGCAACCTTGTTGTCCTTGCGCGCGGTCCGCAGCTCGGCGTCGAGCTTCTCCTGGTCGTCAGCACCATCCGCCCCGGGCAGCACACCGGCGCTCACCAGCACCGTCGAAGCCGTGCGGGCCGGATGGACGCCGTCGATGCCGCCCTTGCGGGACAGCAGGACCGAGGCCTCACCGCCGGCCGCCGGCAGCGTCCACAGCTGGGCAGGCGGTTCGTCGTCGGACTTGTCCGGGTCGGGGCGCGCGGAGACGAACAGCAGATCGCCGTCGGCGGTGAAGGCCGGCGACGATTCGCCCTTCGTGCTGCGCGTCAGCCGCTGGGCAGGGCGCCGGTCGCGAGCGTCGATCTCCCACACCGAATTGATCCACTTCGTGCTCTTCTCGTCGAGCAGTTGGACCGTGGTCACCAACCGCTCGCCGTCCGGGCTCATGGCCAGTCCACTCAACCGGGGCAGCGCGTTGTAGATGTCGAGATCATGGAACGGGGTCTGGAAGTCGGTCACAGCATCGATCCTGGCACTGATCTCCGACAAGCGCTCGCACCGGGGACCTCGTTCACCGCCACCACCGGGTCAGCCGGCCCGGCCAGTGGGCAACGCGGCGAGGACCCGGTCGACAGCGTCCGGATCGGTGAGCATCCGCGGAACATAGTTGTCGTCGATGGCGACGGCCACCGCCAGGAGCGCAGCACGGATCCTCGGCTCGGCGCGCCGCATCCGCTCGAACACCACCGAGGCCTCGACACCGTCGGCCGAATCCTCGGTGTCGCGATCCGTCACGAATGCCAGGCTCACCAGGCCGATGTTCAGCTCGGCGGCCAGCACGGCCTCCGGGTACTGACTCATGTTGACCAGGTCCGCTCCCGTCGAACGCAGCCAGCGGGACTCGGCGCGAGTGGCGAACCGCGGTCCCTCGATGACCGCCGTCGTGCACGGTGAATGCACCTGTTCACCCAGCCCACGCACCGTGTCGACGGCCAGCGCGACCAGCACGGGACAGTACGGATCGGCCGCCGGCAGGTGCGACACACCGGCGTCCGGCAGCGTGCCGTCGAAGAAGGAGTCGCGACGGTGCTTGGTGTGGTCGACGAGCTGATCCGGGACGGCGAAGGCGTCCGGCGCGATGCCGGAGTTCAGGCTGCCGACGGCAGCGGACCCGATCACGGCCCGCACCCCGAGCTTCGCCAACGCCCAGATGTTCGCCCGGTAGTTGATCGCGCCCGGAGGCAACGAATGCCCCGTGCCGTGGCGGGCCAGGAACGCGATCGGACGCCCGTCGAGGACGCCCAGCGTGATGGGTCCGGACGGCGGGCCGAACGGGGTCGGCACCTCGACCTCGCGGGCGGACTGCTCCGCCAGCAGGGCATACACGCCGGAGCCGCCGATCACGGCCATCCTCGGACGCCGGTCGTCGATCACGAGTGTCCCCTCGATGCTGGGGTGGTGCTGTGTGGCACGAGCTGGGCTGCCCCAGGGTGTTCGAGCAGCGCGAACCGTCGTCCGGACGGTACCGCCCAGCGGGAGGCGACGACCAGGCCGGAGTCCTGCGCGAGGGCGGGCAGCGCGGCGTCGCCCACTTCCGCCCACGGGAACGACAGACTCGGGCCCACCTCGTCGAGGAGCCTGGCTCGGAACCGCGCACTCCGGGAAGGATCGCGGTGGGTCTCGACCAGGATCGAACCCGCGGGCTCCACCAGGGACGAACACCGACGCAGCAGGCCGACCGGGTCTCCGCCGATGCCGATGTTCCCGTCGAACAGCACCACCGCGCCCCAATGACCGGCGCGCGGCACCCGGTCGAAGATCGAGCGGCGCAACACAATCGCACCCTTGCGCCGTGCGATCGCCAGCGAGTGCGCCGAGATGTCGACTCCCAGCGTCGGTCGCCCGAGGGACGCGCCCGCGCCCACGATCCGGCCCGGCCCGCACCCCACGTCGAGGATCGGGCCGCGGGTACGTTCCAGGGCATCGATGTCCACGGCGTCGGCATCCGCCAGGAACGCGGTGACGTCGATCGGTTGTGGCATCCGGGCATCGTCGACGGCGATCAGTTGGATGTTCCCGCCCGCCTGCCGCAGGGCCCGCTCGTAGGGACTCGCCGCGCCGTGTCCGAAGTACTCGACCGCCGCAGCGCCGGGGGCCGTCACCCGCTCGCACCCGGCCGGCATGACGGCACCACATCGACAGCATCCGGTCTGTTGCGCACACCTCGAACGCTAGAGACCGGAGAGAACGGAACCGGGGGGCGGTTCTTACGGAATGCCAACATGCTCGGTGGCCTCACCACCCAGTTCGAACCAGCGGCAGATCTCCACTGTGCTACTGCGTGGTCTTGCGAAACCCGATCGAGGCGTGCCCGCTCTGGCCCCTCTGGATGCCGATGTGGCAGCGGCGCTCGGGGCGCAGGATCCGGGAGCTCAGGGACAGACGGGACGCACCCAGGATCAGCCGGCGCATTCGGCGGGTCCGAGCCGCAATCATCTCGAGCCGATCGAGCGAGGTCTGTCGGATCTCGCGCGTGCGACGCCGTGGAATCCTCACCTGTCGACGCTGTTGGCGCTGTGCGACGCGTTGGGGATCTCGTTGAGCACCATGACGGTTGATGTCTTCGGTCCGCCGACGAACGTCGAGATCGACGTCAGCGACCTGACCTGATCGGATGCCCGCGCGAGGGCCCATGCCAGCCCAGACCGGACAGGACAGGATCTCGACTCCTTCGTCGCTCGGTCAGCGTGGGGTCGCCCGATCAGCGTGGGGTCGCCCGATCAGCGTGGGGTCGCCCGATCAGCGCAGGGCCGCCCGATCAGCGCAGGGCCGCCCGATCGGCGTGGGGCCGACCGACCACCGGAAACTCAGGTCGAGCCGACCCACTCGTCGGTGCCGTCGGCGAAGAGCTGGCGCTTCCAGACCGGCAACCGTTCCTTCACCAGGTCGACGAGCTCGCTGCAGGCGGCGAACGCCTCGCGGCGATGGGCCGAGGAGACGGCAGCTCCGAGCGCAACGTCACCGACCACCAGGGTCCCGATGCGGTGCTGCACCGCCACGCTGACGGCGGGGTACCGGGCGACGATCTCGGCGGCGACCTCGGCCACCACACTGTCGGCGGTCGGATGTGCGTGGTACTCCAGGGCGTCGACGGCGCGTGCCCGGTCGTGGTTGCGGACCACACCGGCGAACGTCACCAGGGCACCGGCTGTCGCCGCTCCCACCGCCACCGCCAACGCGTCGACATCGATCGGATCGGCGGACACCCCGGCGACGGCGACCCCGTTCACACGCCCCCACCGCTGCGGTGATCGCCGCCGGCGAGTTGGGACAGTGCATGCTCCAGGACCCCGTCCAGCACGGCGAGTCCGTCACGCACCCCGCCTGTCGAGCCAGGAAGGTTGACGACCAGCGCACTGCCGGCGACGCCGCACAAGCCCCGGGACAGCACGGCCGTGGGAACCCCGGCCTCGAGCCCGGATCGCCGGATGGCGTCGGCCAGGCCCGGGATCTCCCGGTCCAGCACCGGTGCCGTCTGCTCGGGGGTGGTGTCGGTCGGCGAGATCCCCGTCCCGCCCGAGGTGATCACCACCACCGACCCGACGACAGCTGCACGCAGGGCCTCCCCGACCGCGTCACCGTCGGCCACCACGATCGGATCGGCGACTGTGAATCCCTTGTCCTGCAACCAGTCCACGATCACCGGTCCGGTGCGATCGGAGTAGACACCGGTCGCGGCCCTGGTCGAGGAGATGATCACCGAGGCTGTGCGCTGCTCGCTCATCAACCCGCCGGCCTGGTCCAGATCCCGGTCTTGCCGCCGGTTTTCGTCTCCAGTCGCACGGCGTCCAGCACCGCGGCCGGATCGACCGCCTTGACCATGTCGTGCAACGTCAGCCCCGCAACGGCCACCGCCGTCAACGCTTCCATCTCCACCCCGGTGCGGCCGGTGGTGCGCACCGTCGCTGTGATCCGCACCTCGTCACCCACCGGGCGCAGGTCGATCAGCACGCCGGAGATCGGCAGTGGATGACACAGCGGGATCAGCTCGGAGGTCCGCTTCGCCGCCATGATGCCGGCGATCCTGGCGGTCGCCAGTGCATCACCCTTGGGCAGTCCGCCCGAGGAGATCAGCTGCACCACACCAGAAGTCGTCCGCAGGACGCCAGTGGCCACGGCCTCGCGATCGGTGAGGTCCTTGCCGGACACGTCCACCATCCGCGCGGCGCCCGCGTCGTCCGTGTGGGTCAGCGAGCCCGGTGAGGCCTCCGGCGCTGTCATCGCGGGATCATCAGTCAGTCGCCGGTACCGGCGGCAGCCATCAGCGCCGATTCCTTGGCGCCGCCGCCGTGGTGCACCCCGGCGGCACTCACGATCGCCCTGGCCACCGCGGGGGCGACCTTCTCGTCGAACACGCTGGGCACGATGTACGAGGCGTTGAGCTGATCGTCGGAGACGACATCGGCGAGCGCTTCCGCTGCGGCGAGCAGCATCTCGTCGGTGATCTGGTGCGCCTGCGCATCCAGCAACCCGCGGAAGACGCCGGGGAAGGCGAGCACGTTGTTGATCTGGTTCGGGTAGTCCGACCGACCGGTGGCCACCACGGCAGCGTGCTGTTGGGCCTCCATCGGATCGATCTCCGGATCCGGGTTGGCGAGGGCGAAGACGATCGCGTCGGAGTTCATCGTTGCGACATCCTTGCCGTGCAGGATGTTCGGGGCGGACACCCCGACGAACACATCGGCGCCGGCAACCGCGTCGGCCAACTTCCCGTGCAGATCACCCTTGTTGGTGACCTCGGCGATCTGGGCCATGTTCGGGTCCATGTCGGCCCGGTCGCGGGTGACGATCCCGCGGATGTCGTTGGCGATGATGTCGGCGGCACCGGACCGCAGCAGCAGCCGGATGATCGCACTACCGGCTGCGCCGACGCCGGACACCACGATCTTGCAGTCCTGGATCTTCTTGCCCACCACCCGCAATGCGTTGCGCAGCGCGGCCACCACGACGATCGCGGTGCCGTGCTGGTCGTCGTGGAAGACCGGGATGTCGAGCAGTTCCCGCAATCGCGCCTCGATCTCGAAGCACCGAGGCGCGGCGATGTCCTCGAGGTTGATCCCCGCGTAGACCGGCGCCAGCACCTGCACGGTGCGGATGATCTCCTCGGTGTCGGTGGTGTCCAGACAGACCGGCCAGGCGTCGACACCGGCAAACTTCTTGAACAGCGCGGCCTTTCCCTCCATCACCGGCAGCGCCGCGGCCGGACCGATGTTGCCGAGGCCGAGCACTGCGGTGCCGTCGGTCACGACCGCGATGGTGTTGCGCTTGATCGTCAACCGGCGGGCGTCGTCCGGGTTGGCGGCGATGGCCATGCAGATCCGCGCCACCCCGGGGGTGTAGGCCCGGGAGAGATCATCGCGGGTACGCAGCGGAACCTTGGAGTTGACCTCGATCTTGCCTCCGAGGTGTACCAGGAAGGTGCGATCGGAGACCTTGCGGACCTCGACCCCGGGGAGTTCGTTCACCGCGTCGGTGATGGCGTTCGCGTGGTCCTGCGACTGGGCGTTGGTGGAGAGGTCGACGACCATCTGCCCGGCCGTCGACTCGACGACGTCGAACCCGGTGATGACCCCGCCGGCCCTCCCGACGGCCATCGTCAGATCGCCTGCCGCCGTCGCCGACGGGGGCGCGGCGATCCGCATCGTGATCGAGTATCCGGGACCGGGTACAGCCATCGGGGGTACAACTCCTTCGCAGCCGTTCCGCCCCGCCGGCACGACCGGACGCCCGCACGAGCCTAGTCGGCCCGTCCGATTCGTCGCACCGCCGCCGACTGCGGGGAACCCGCGACCTCGGTCGTGCCGGGTTCGGCCCGCCGCCCCGTGGGTCTGACCGTCCCGCCCGCGCCCGGTCTGCCTGCCCAGCCGGGTCCGACCGTCCCAGCCGGGTTCAGTCGTCCTGGTCGGATCCGGGGGGCCGATCGACGTCGGCGCCGTCGGCGAGGTCGCCGCACTCGATCAACCGCACCCCGTTGGCCGTCAGATGGCGGGACCCGCCGGCGTCGGGTTCACTGCGCGCCAGGCTCTGTCGGAGCGCATCCAGATGGTCGCTCCCGATCAACACCGGGTGACCGGGCAGGCCTCCGTAGGCGGCTCTGATCAGTGCGCCGCGCGGCCGGGGTCCCGCCTCGGCAAGGAGTCGCTCCGACACCGCTGCGGTGACACCCGGCAGGTCGACGAGCATCACGAGTACCGCGTCGACGTCATCGGGGACGGCGCCCAGCCCCACCCGGAGGCTCGAGGCCATGCCGGCGTCGTGGTCCGGATTGACTGCGATCGTGCTGCGCCCGAGGACCAGCGCAGTCACTGCGTCGGCGGCAGCACCGACCACGACGATCTTCGTCGAGCAGGCTGCGAGGACGTCCAGCGCGTGCAACACCCACGGCCCGGAGCCGGTGTCCGCCAGGGCTTTCGGACCGCCGTAGCGGCGGCCGCTGCCCGCTGCCAGCAACACCCCGACCAGCCGGACGGGCTCAGCGACCGACGGGTTCAGCGGTTGATCACCGTGGTCGGATGGATGTATGTGATCTCCGAGGGATCGACCGGGAACTCGATCTCGCCGAAGGGGGACAGCGCGCCGACCCGGTCGGTGGTGAACTCGCTCAGTGCGTGTTCACCCTGGGGAACCTGCGGCCAGGTCGGATCGATTCCTACGCCACGCTTGCCGGCCATCAGCTCTGCCTCATCCCGTGCTCGTCGGCCGTCCGGATCGGCCGGCCTGCTGCTCCCGATGATAGGTCACCCGACGCAGGTCGGAGCGGATCGGACAGGACCGTCGGACGCTCGCGGAACCCTGCGTACCGTTGTGGGGATGCCTTCCTCCCGACCTGCCACGGAGACGGCCGCCTCCTGGCTGCGCCGGCAGGAGGAGGCCGCGCTGGTCCAGCTGCTGCGCACCCGGCCAGACCTCGCCATTCCGGCCCCGAGTGATCTCGAGGTGCTGGGCCGTCGGCTCGACACGCCGACCTCGGTACACCGGGTGCTGGAGTCGTTGGACGCACTGGCGATCCTCGTGCTGCGTGCGCTGGCCGTGCTCGAGGCGCACCGTGCACCGGTGACCTCCACTGCGCTGCGGGCCTTGTTCCCGTCCGACCGGTCGTCCGAGGTGACGTCCCGGCTGCGCGCGCTGGAGTCGCTCGCTCTCGTCCGCTCCACGGGCGGCGGACGGCTGTCCACTCCCAGCGCAGTGATCGACGCGGTCGGCCCCTACCCGGCCGGCTTCGGCGCGGCCGGCCGGCTGTCCCCGGCACAGGCGCGCAAGGCGGTGGCCGGGCTGGACGACTCGGCGCTCGGCCTGCTCCACAGGTTGGACCAGGGCCATCCGCGCGGGACCTTCCTGCCGGACTCCGCCGCCGCCGCCCTGGCGCACTCGTTGGTGGAGCGATCCCTGCTGACGGCGGTCGACCGCACCACCGTGGAACTACCACGGGAGGTCGCTCTGGTGTTGCGGGGTGATGCCCCGCTCGGCGTCGTCCCGATCGCACCGGATGCCGGGATCCGCCGGGGCGATCACCGCAGGGTGGACGGCACCGCAGCCGGCGAGGCACTGGCCACGCTGCGCCGGATGGCGGCCTTGCTGCGGATGTTGGAGCGTGCGCCGGCGACCGCCCTCAAGTCCGGAGCCGTCGGGATCCGCGAGCTGCGCCGGATCGCCCGCGATCTGGACGTGGATGACCACCACACGTCCCTGCTGCTGGAGCTGGCCGCGGTCGGCGGGCTGATCACCCAGGTCGACGGCCAACGGATCGGCGCTCCTGCCGGTTGGCACGCGACCCTCGCCGCGGAGGAGTACCTCGAGCGTCCGGAAGCCGCGGCCTGGGCGTCGTTGGTCTCCTGGTGGCTCGAGATGCGCCGCGACCCGTCCCGGACGGGCGAACGCGATGAGTCGCAGAAGGTGTTGGCGCCGCTCTCACCGGAGCTGTCGTGGGTGCGGGGTCCGGCCGACCGACGCTTCGTGCTGAGCATGCTCGCCACGCTGCCGTCCGGCATCGGTCTCGGCACCCAGGAGCTGCTGGCGACCTTCGCCTGGCGGGCGCCCATGCGATCGGCCACCCGACGGGAATCCGTTGCCCGCACGACCGTCACGGAGGGCACCTGGTTGGGGCTGCTGGCCTTCGACGCGCTGTCTTCGGCGGGCAGGCAGGTGCTGGACGGTGATCTGGAGGCTGCCGCGACCGCTCTCGAGAGCGCACTGCCGAAGCCCGTCGACCGGGTGCTGATCCAGGCCGACCTGACGATGGTGGCTCCTGGTCGGCTGGAACCCGCAGTGCGGCAACAGCTCGAGCAGGTGGCACGACTGGAGTCCGCCGGCAGCGCCAGCGTGTACCGGGTCACCCCGGACACCCTGCGCGGCGCACTGGACAGCGGACTGACGGCCGCCGACCTGCACAGCCTGTTCGCCGCCCGGTCGGCGACCGGCGTGCCACAAGGGCTGACCTACCTGATCGACGACACCGCCCGCCGTCACGGGGTCCTGCGCGGTGGCGCCGCGGCCGGTTACCTGCGCAGCGACGACCCAGCCCTGATCAGCGAGGCGATCCGGGTCGCGCAGACCGCCGGGCTGTCCGTCCGACGACTCGCCCCGACCGTTGCGGTGAGCTCCGTCGATCTGCTCGACCTGTTGGAGGTGCTGGGGGACAAGGGAGTTGCGGTCGCAGCCGAAGATGCTGCGGGAGGCCTGATCGACCTGCGTCCGGCACGTCCGCGCGCGCGCGCGACCCGTGCCGCACCGCAACCCCAACGCGAGTTCGCAGCGCCGGACGAGCGTCAACTGCGCGTCCTGGTGGAACGCATGGTGCAGGGCGACCGGGTGCGCCCGACGACCGTTCCACAGACCGCCGCCGAGGCGATGGTGGTGCTGCGCAGGGCCGCCGCCGAGAACCGCTCGGCCTGGATCGGTTACGTCGACGCGGAGGGCGGTACCTCGCGCCGGATGGTGAAACCCGTAGTCGTCTCCGGCGGCATGATGGTGGCCCACGACTCCCTCCGGTCGGCGATGAGAACCTTTGCGCTGCATCGCATCACCGAGGCACAGCTGGACGACGAAGTGAGTCTCCCGCCGCCTCCCTGAGCAGGCGCCCCAGGACGTGATCGCCACCGGCCATGCTCCGCCCCTTGAGCTGCGTCAGGAGTAAGGGGCGCCAGAGTTCTCCTCACCGGATCAGGGGCCGGGGGTCGCCTGCGGGGCGTCAGTTTCTCCTTCCGGGATCAGGAGGCGTGTGTCGCCTGCGGCGGTCCCTGCAAGAAAGGGCCGATGTGCAGCACCGCCACCACCGCCTCGCCTTCCTCGTCGGATGCGGCGAGGTCGACGGTGGCCGTGATGCCCCAGTCGCGATCCCCGTCGGGGTCGTCGAACACCTGGCGCACCCGCCACTGCTCCGTGCCGCGGTCGATCGTCAGCAACGCCGCGCTGCGAGCCTGCCCGCCGATCCCCAACTCGTCGTAGTCGTCGTAGTAGGCGTCCATCGCCTCGGCCCACCTGCTGGAGTTGAATCCGGCAGCGGAGTCCATCTCCCCCAACAGATCGAAGGCATCCCTGGCCGCGAGCTCCACCCGGCGGAACAGCGCGTTGCGGACGAGCACGGTGAAGCCCTGGACGTTGGCGGAGATCCCGCGACGAGGAGTCGGCGGACGGATCTCCCCGCCCTGCACGACCGCGTCCTCGGGGTGCGCCAACGCCTCCCACTCGTCCAGCAGGCTCGAGTCGACCCCCCGCACCAGCTCGCCGAGCCAGGCGATCAGGTCGTCGAGCTCCTCGGTCCGGGCAGCGGTCGGGGTCGAGCGCCGCATCGCCCGGAACGCGTCCGTCAGGTATCGCAGCAGCACTCCCTCGGATCGGGTCAGACCGTAGAACGACACGTACTCGTTGAACGTCATCGCGCGCTCGTACAGATCGCGGACCACCGACTTGGGTTGCGGGGTGTACTCGATGACCCACGGATGTCCACGGCGGTAGGTCTCGTACGCGGCGTCGATCAGCTCGGCGAGCGGACGAGGGTGCTCGACGTCCTCGAGCAACTCCATCCGTTCCTCGTACTCGATGCCGTCGGCCTTCATCGTCGCCACCGCTTCGCCGCGGGCCTTGAACCGTTGCGCCGAGAGCACCGTGCCGGGCGAATCGAGGGTGGCCTCGAACAGCGAGACGACATCGAGCGCGTAGGTCTCGGCGTCCCGATCCAACAGCTCGATCGCCGCCAGCGCGAGCGGCGACAACGGCTGGTCGAGGGCGAAATCCTGCGGCAGGTCGACGGTGAGCACGAACCGTCGACCGAACTCGTCGATCTCGTCCAGCCTGCCGACCACCCCTGCGTCCATCAGCGCGCGGCCGATCGCTATGGCGCGCAATAACAATCGGCGTTGCGCCGGACGCGGCTCGTGCGATCCCTCGACCAACCGGCGGATCGCCGACACCACATCCCCCGGTCGCGACAGCAGCGCCAGCACCATGGTCGTCGTCATCTGCAGATGCGGAACGAGCCGCTCCGGCTCGGCCGACACCAGCCGGTCGTACGTCTTCTCGGTCCAGTTGACGAAACCTTCCGGGGGTTTGCGGCGCACCACTCGGCGCCGCTTGACCGGATCGTCGCCGGCCTTGGCCAGCGCCTTCGCGTTCTCGATGTCGTGTTCCGGTGCCAGCACCACGACGTCGCCGGCCGTGTCGTATCCGGCGCGGCCCGCCCGACCGGCGATCTGGTGGAACTCACGGGCCGTCAGGTGTCTGGTCCTGATGCCGTCGTACTTGGCCAGTCCGGTGAACACCACGGTGCGGATCGGCACGTTGATGCCGACGCCGAGCGTGTCGGTCCCGCAGATCACCTTCAGCAGTCCGGCCTGGGCCAACCGTTCGACCAGCCGACGATACTTCGGCAACATACCGGCGTGGTGCACACCGATGCCGTGCCGGACGAGCCTCGACAGGGTTCGGCCGAAGCCCGAGGAGAACCGGAAATCACCGATGACGTCAGCGATCTCGTCCCGCTGTTCCCGGCTGGCGACATTGATGCTGCTGAGCGCCTGCGCACGTTCCAGGGCAGCCGCCTGGGTGAAGTGCACCAGGTACACCGGCGCGCGTTGGGTGTGCAGCAGCTCCTGCAGGTGGTCCTGCAGCGACTCCACGACGTACGAGAAGTGCAGCGGCACAGGGCGTTCCACCCCGTCGAGGGTGGCGACCTCGCGGCCGGTCCGGTCCGCGAGGTCGGCAGCCAGCTCGGTGACGTCCCCGAGAGTCGCGGACATCAAGACGAACTGGGTCTGCGGCAGTTCCAGCAGCGGCACCTGCCAGGCCCATCCCCGCTGCGGATCGCCGTAGTAGTGGAACTCGTCGAGCACGGCGACCCCGACGGCGTTGCGGCCCTCGTGGCCCGGCACCTCCGGGTTCGCAGATCCACCGCTGCGCAGCGCGACCCCTGCGAGGATCTCGGCCGTGCAGCAGATGATCGGGGCGTGCGGGTTGACGGACGAATCGCCGGTGATCATCCCGACGTTGTCGGTGCCGAAGATCTCGACGAGATCGAAGAACTTCTCACTCACCAGCGCCTTGATCGGCGCTGTGTAGTAGGCCCGCTGACCGTCCACCAGTGCGGTGAACAGGGCTGCGGTGGCGATCAGGCTCTTGCCCGAACCGGTGGGTGTCGCGGCAATCACGTGGGCGCCGCCGACGATCTCCAGGAGCGCCTCCTCCTGGTGCGTGTACAGCGGCCGACCCGAGGACGCGGCCCACTCCGCGAACACGTCCAGGACGGAGTCGCGATCGTGCCGCAGTGCGGAAATGCGTTCGGACAGCGCGGAAACCATGGGCGCGCCCCCGTCCCGGTGATCTGCAGCGGACCGATCAGCCCACCCAGGGGGACTCTACCGGTGGCGCGCGACCGCCCGAGAAGTACCGCGCCTGCTCACCGCACCCTTGACAAGCAGACGACCAGCCTGCGCTTGACATACGTGTAGGACAGCGACGGACTCGAGCACACCGAACCGCTCGTGCTGTTCTGGTGCAGGGAGTCCACCCTCACCTCGGTGTTCGAACCGACGTCCGAGCAGGGACCGACCCTGGGAAGAGTGGTCTGTGTCGTCGGTCGGACGTAACACTCCCCCACTTCGAAGTGGGGTCGGAGGCAGACCGTGCTGGTCACCTCGCTCTCGCCGTCGCCCTGATGCCGGACGTACGACAGCTCCAGCCGGTCGCAGCTGACGGACGAACCCGTCTCGGTGACCTCGAACTGCGCCCCCGGGTCGCCGCAGTCAGTCTGCGCCGACTCCGGATTGCCGACGGTGGTCGTTCCCACGACCTCCAGACACGCTCCGACCGGGGCCGCCGTCGGGTCACTCCTGCTGCTCTGGACGAACAGGAACACACCCAACCCCACGACGGCGGCCAGCAGCACCGCGATGAGGATGCGCGGGAACGCCGACCTGCCCGGTACCGGGCCGACGGGTGACCCAAGAGGCGGCGGGAACTGACCGGCGGGCAGGCCGTACAGCCACCCTTGCCGGGGATCCGGATCCGGCTGCGGCGGCTGTCCGCCGGCGCCGTACTGGTGCGGATCGGACGGCCGCTGCGGTGTGGTCACGGTGGCCCTCTCCTGCTCGCCCGTCGCTCGCCGTGAGTCGTCCGTCGCTCGTCGCCAGTCGCACTTCGTCGGTCACCCGTCGTCAGTTGCGCAGACCCACGAGGACCCTAGACGGTGGTACCGCTCGTGCCGTCCGACGGGCAGCAGGTCGATGCGATCATCGGCCGCGCCGACTGCATCTCGTGCTCTTCCGTGCCTGTCGACATTCCGAAGGGGTGGGAATGCCCGACTGTCGGTGCGAGGTTGGACAATGGACGGCACACCACCAGGAGGCCCCTACGTGACCGACGGACCGCTCATCGTCCAGTCCGACAAGACAGTGCTGCTCGAGATCGCCCACCCGGACGCATCGGCGGCGCGGTCCGCGCTGGCTCCGTTCGCGGAGCTGGAACGTTCGCCCGAGCACATCCACACCTACCGCATCACACCCCTCGCGTTGTGGAACGCGGGAGCGGCCGGGCACGACGCCGAGCAGGTGGTCGACGCACTCGTCCGCTGGTCGCGGTTCCCCGTCCCGCAAGCGCTGCTGGTGGACGTGGTCGACACCATGGCACGCTACGGACGACTGATCTTGCGGACCGACCCGGCGCACGGTCTGGTGCTGGTGACGACGGATCGGGCCGTGCTCGAGGAGATCCTGCACAACCGCAAGGTGACACCGATGCTCGGCGCCCGGATCGATCCGGACACCGTGCAGATCCACCCGTCCGAGCGCGGTCGCCTCAAGCAGATCCTGCTCAAGGTCGGCTGGCCGGCGGAGGACGAGGCCGGGTACGTCGACGGAGAGGCACACCCGATCAAGCTGGACACCGCGAACTGGCAGCTGCGCGGCTACCAATCGGACGCCGTCGAGGGTTTCTGGGCGGGCGGATCCGGGGTGGTCGTGTTGCCGTGCGGGGCCGGCAAGACGCTGGTGGGCGCGGCGGCGATGGCCAAGGCGCAGGCGACCACGCTGATCCTGGTCACGAACACCGTCGCCGGGCGGCAGTGGCGGCGCGAGCTGCTGGCCAGGACCTCGCTCACCGAGGAGGAGATCGGCGAGTACTCCGGCGAACGCAAGGAGATCCGCCCCGTCACCATCGCCACGTACCAGATGATGACGCGCCGCAAGGCCGGCGAGTACACCAACCTCGACCTGTTCGACTCCCGCGACTGGGGCCTGGTGATCTACGACGAGGTCCACCTGTTGCCAGCCCCGGTGTTCCGGATGACGGCCGACCTGCAGTCCCGGCGTCGTCTCGGCCTCACCGCCACCCTGGTCCGGGAGGACGGCCGCGAGGGTGACGTGTTCTCGCTGATCGGGCCCAAGCGGTTCGATTCGCCTTGGAAGGACATCGAGTCACAGGGCTGGATCGCGCCGGCGGAGTGCATCGAGGTGCGGGTGACGCCGACCGAGAACGAGCGTCTGCAGTACGCCACCGCTGAGCCGGAGGAGCGGTACAAGCTGGCCGCCACCGTGCGGACAAAGCTGCCCGTGGTGCAGGCCGTGCTCGCCCGTCATCCCGGTGAGCCGGCGCTGGTCATCGGCGCCTACCTCGACCAGCTCGACGAACTGGGTGAAGCGCTGGGAGCGCCGGTGATCCAGGGGTCGACCAAGAACGCCGAGCGGGAGCGGCTGTACGACGCGTTCCGGTCGGGCGAGATCCCGACCCTGGTGGTGTCCAAGGTCGCCAACTTCTCGATCGACCTGCCGGAGGCATCGGTCGCAGTGCAGGTGTCGGGCACCTTCGGTTCCCGCCAGGAGGAGGCACAGCGGCTCGGTCGGCTGCTGCGACCCAAGGCCGACGGCAAGCAGGCGCACTTCTACTCCGTCGTCACCCGGGACACCGTCGACACCGATTACGCCGCCCATCGTCAGCGCTTCCTCGCCGAACAGGGGTATGCATATCGGATCATCGACGCCGACGAGCTGCTGGGTCCGCCGGTGGGCGGGAACGATCCGCTCGAGAACGACCCGAGCTGAGTCCGTTCCCGTCCGACAGCGGGCCGCGCTGACCACGGCCTGTCCGCGGAACGCCGCGCAGTAGGTTGGGGCGGTGATCCGCCGTCCCCGCCTCGCGGCCACGCTGTGCGCTGCCTGCGTGTTCGTGACGGGGTGCACGGGGGCGGACAGCGCGCCGCCGAGCAGCGTGGGCGGCAGCTCCGCATCGGTGGCGTCGTCCGCGCCGTCGTTGGCCTCGGTCGCCGAGACGGTGCCGTCGCTGACGCCCGTCACCGACGCCGGCCTGGTCACCGGGCCCGGGGTGGATGATGCGGCACTGTCGCTGGGCCTGGTGGTCGACGCCGAACGTGACCAGGGCTTCAGCACCGGCGTACGGCTGTGGGCCCGGGCGTTCAACGGCGCGGGCGGGGTCTGCGGACGGACCGTCGAGCTGATCACAGCCTCGTCCGCCCAGCGCGGCGCGGATGCCTACCGGTACCTCGCCGCCAGCAGCCTCGGGCTGATCACGCTGCCGGCCCTGGACGACAAAGCGGACCTCGGCGCGAAGATCGCCGCCGACCGGCTCCCGGCGGTCACCCCGGAGGGCGCGCTGTCGGACCTGGAGACGACCGGCGGACCGATCGTGCTCGGTGCCACCTCCGACATCCTGGCCATCAACACCGCGGCGCACTGGATCGCCGACGGGACGCTCGCACCGGGATCGACGGTCGGTGTCTACCTCGACCTGTCGGACGGTGACCTCGACGCGACGGATGCGGCCGCCGCGCTGCAATGGTGGGCCACCCGCGCCCAGGTCGAGCTCGTCGTGATCCGACCCGGCGAGCAGATCCCGACCGCGGTCAGCGCCATCTATGCACCGGGTTCGGCTGCCGGGGTCGAACAGCTCGTCACCCGGGTGGCTGGCGGCCGCGGGTTGGCCGCCGCGGTGCCGACCGGCCTCGCCACCACGCCGACCGCCCCGGGTGTGCCCAGTGGGGTGCCGACGTCAGGCTCGGGTGGTGTCGGCTCCGCCGGTTCCAGCACGGCTCCCTCCACCACGACCCCCTCCCGCACCGCACCCTCGAGCACAACTCCGGTGACCCGCGGCCCGAGCGGCGCAGGCCCGCGGCCGACGGCCGCCGGCGGTCCGATCGCGATCGCGACCGACGTCGACGGGGTGGGAGATGTACTCCGATCGCCGACAGCGGTCGGAGCGGTCACGGTTGCTTCGGTGACGCCGGCCTACCCGGCGGTGCACCCGATCGGCAGCGCCCTGGCGCAGGCCTTCGCGAGCGCAGGGCTCTCGCCCGGTCTCCGCTCGTTCGAGGGCTACGCGATGGGTGAGGCATGGGGACGGGTGCTGGGCCCGATGTGCGCAGCACGGACGCTGACCCGCTCGGCCAGCACCGCCCAGTGGATCGATCTCGCCCCGGCTGCTGCCGACTCGATCATCGGGCCGACCCAACCGTCCAACCAACTCACCGCCACCCTGCCGAACAGCCGGGTGTCGGCCCTCTCCGTGGTGGATCCGACCCAGGACACCGGAGTGCGACCGCTGACCCTTCTCGAGTCGGCGTCCGACATCGGCGCCTATCGCGCCACGGGCTGAGGCCGATCCGACGGGGTCCGGACGTGATTCATCCCATCCGGCCCGCCGAGCACGCCCGTAGGACGGAACACCAAGCAGGCACGGGAGTTGCACCGGAGGAACCTCCACCGGAAGGAAACACATGAGCACCGCACCGATCGACACCACCTCCAGGGTCACCCTCGGCTCGTCCGACCTCCAGGTCTACCCGCTGAATCTCGGCGGCAACGTTTTCGGCTGGACGGCCGACGAGCAGCAGTCCTTCGAGGTGTTGGACGCCTACACCGCTGCCGGCGGCAACTTCGTCGACACTGCCGATGTCTATTCGGTCTGGGCCGACGGGAACGCCGGCGGCGAGTCGGAGGCCGTCATCGGCCGGTGGCTCGCAGCTCGGGGGGTGACCGACCTGGTCGTCGCCACCAAGGTGGGCATGCACCCCGAGTTCAAGGGTCTGACCGCAGAGAACGTGGACCGCGCGGTCGACGCCTCCCTGGGACGCCTCGGAGTCGGTTCCGTGGACCTGTACTACGCCCACGCGGACGACGCGGACGTGGCTATCGACGACATCGCCCGCACGTTCTCCGGCCTCGTCGACAGCGGCCGGATCCGTGCGATCGGGGCGTCCAACTTCAGCGACGAGCGCCTGCAGGGTTGGCTCGACGCGGCGGACCGCGAAGGACTGCACGCGCCGGTCGCCTACCAGCCCAAGTACAACTTGGTCTCCCGGGAGATCGAGCCGACCACCCTGCCGCTGACCCGGGCTGCCGGCATCGCCGTGCTGCCCTACTCCTCGCTCGCCAGCGGTTTCCTGTCCGGCAAGTACCGGGACGGCGCCACCGTCGACAGCGCCCGCGCCGAGGGAGCCGGCAAGCTGCTCGACGACCGCGGCCGCGCCACCCTCGACGCGCTCGACGAGATCGCTGCGTCGCACGACGTCGAGGTCGCTTCGGTCGCCCTGGCCTGGCTGCGGCAGCAGGACGGCGTGACGGCGCCCATCGCCAGTGCCCGCACGGCCCAGCAGCTGCCCGCGTTGATCGCCTCGGTGACGCTGGAGCTGTCGGACTCCGAGCTCACGCAGCTGAGCGCCGCCTCCGCCTGATCGCTGCGGTCCGCTGTCCCCCACTGCGTCGTCGCTGGTGACGAGTGCTGTTGCTGGCTTCAAGGACGCCCTTGAAGCCAGCAACAGCGCGTAACGCCAGCGACGGGACGGTTTCCAGGGTTTGACCGTCACCCTCACGCCCAGCGTCGGCTGTCCACAGGTCGGGCATTCGTCCACATTCCTGGTGAACCGGGGAGCCTTTGGCAGCGTCCCGATACACCCTGCTCCGATGGACTCGTCCCCCGCCATCAGGCCGTTCGACCAACTCATCGCTTCCGGTTGGACTGCAGACGGCCTCAAGCGCGCCGCCCGCAGCGGACAACTGCAGCGGTTGAGACGAGGCGTGTTCCGCGTCGGCCCGGTGCCCGCGGACCGGCAGGTCGGCTACCGCGAACTGGTCATCGCAACCGCGCTCGAGGCCGGTGACCCGCTGGTGAGCCATGTCTCGGCCGCGGCCATATACGACCTGCCACTGGTGGATGCCGACCTGGACTGGGTGCACACCACCTGCGCACGCACAGCCGGCGGTCAGCGCAAGGGCGGCGTCCACCGTCACGTCGGACATCGACTCGACGGCATGCGAAGGATCGACGGGGTGCGCGTCACCAGCCCCGCACGGACCCTGGTCGACCTCGCTCGCACCAGTTCGTGGCGAACCGGCGTATCGGCCATGGACGAGGCCGTGCGCACCGGTCTGGTGGAGCGCAGCGAACTCGCCGAGGAGCTCAGTTCCTGTGGTCGTCAACATGGGCTGCCGCGAGCTCGGGTAGCGCTTCGGTTGGCCGATGGGCGGAGCGAGAGCCCCGGCGAGTCCGTGTCGAAGGTCATCTTCCACGCCGCAGGCATCGCGCTGCCGGTCAGTCAGGTCGAAATCTTCTCCCGTACTGGCAGGTTCCTGGGCCGGTCGGACTTCTGGTTCGAGGGCACCGCGACCATCGGGGAGTTCGACGGCCTGGTCAAGTACGGGCAGATCCCTGACGGCCCAGATGCTCGCACCGCGCTCATCGACGAGAAGCTCCGCGAGGACGCCATCCGGGATGAGGGCGGCATCCTGGCCCGGTGGATCTGGCGGGACCTGTACCGAGCCGACGAGCTGGCCAGCCGCATCCGTCGGGCAATCGAAATCGGGCGACGCTCCGTCGAGTCCGGACATTCGACCCTGACGTTCCGACCCGTCACCTGAGATTTCCGCTGGCGAAACGCGCTGTTGCTGGTAACGAGGGCGTCCCGCCTACCAGCAACAGCCCGTAACACCAGCGGCAACCCGGGTTGCCGAGAGCGCCTGCCTCGATGCCAGCGACAACCCGGAGTGCTCGCCGCCACCCAGCCACACAGCAACGCAGCAGGCCCGCCATCCGAGGATGACGGGCCTGCTGCGAAACGACTGCCGTACTACTGGCGGATCAGAAGGTCAGTGCTGGACTGACTTCTACCTTGCTTCCACTTCGGCCGCCGCTCGCTCGCGCTCGCGACAACGTCCGCTTCAGTCGCAGATCAGAAGTCCATGCCGCCCATGCCACCGTCGCCACCGCCGGCCGGTGCGGCCTTCTCCGGCTTGTCGGCGACGACGACCTCGGTCGTCAGGAACAGCGCGGCGATCGACGCGGCGTTCTGCAGCGCGGAACGCGTCACCTTCGCCGGATCGATGATGCCGGCAGCGACGAGATCCTTGTACTCGCCGGTCGCGGCGTCCAGACCCTGGCCCGCAGGCAGGTTCTTGACCTTGTCCGCGACGACGCCACCCTCGAGGCCGGCGTTGATCGCGATCTGCTTCAGCGGAGCCTCGACGGCGACCCGGACGATGTTGAGGCCGGTGGCCTCGTCACCGACGAGATCGAGCGTGGCCAGAGCCTTGGCAGCGGCCTGCAGCAGGCCGACACCACCGCCGGCGACAATGCCCTCTTCGACAGCCGCCTTGGCGTTGCGGACAGCATCCTCGATGCGGTGCTTGCGCTCCTTGAGCTCGACCTCGGTGGCGGCACCGGCCTTGATGACGGCCACGCCGCCGGCCAGCTTCGCCAGGCGCTCCTGCAGCTTCTCGCGGTCGTAGTCGGAGTCCGACTTCTCGATCTCGGCGCGGATCTGGTTGACCCGTCCCTCGATCTGGGCCGCGTCGCCCGCACCGTCGACGATGGTGGTCTCGTCCTTGGTGACGACGACCTTGCGAGCGGTACCCAGCAGCGAGATGTCGGCGTTGTCGAGCTTGAGGCCGACGTCCTCGCTGATGACCTGGCCACCGGTCAGGATCGCGATGTCCTGCAGCATGGCCTTGCGGCGGTCACCGAAGCCGGGGGCCTTGACGGCGACCGACTTGAAGGTGCCACGGATCTTGTTGACGACCAGGGTCGCCAGCGCTTCGCCGTCGACGTCCTCGGCGATGATCAGCAGCGGCTTGGAGGCCTGCATGATCTTCTCGAGGATCGGCAGCAGGTCCTTGATCGTGGAGATCTTGCCGCTGTAGAGCAGGATGTACGGGTCGTCCAGGATGGCTTCCTGACGCTCGGGGTCGGTCGCGAAGTACAGCGACGTGTAGCCCTTGTCGAAGCGCATGCCCTCCGTCAGCTCCAGCTCGAGGCCGAACGTGTTCGACTCCTCGACGGTGATGACGCCTTCCTTGCCGACCTTGTCCATCGCCTCTGCGATGAGCTCGCCGATCGCGGAGTCGCCACCTGCGGAGATGGTCGCGGTGGCCGCGATCTGCTCCTTGGTCTCGACATCCTTGGCATCGGCGAGGAGCTGCTGCGAGATGGCCTCGACGGCCTTCTCGATGCCCTTCTTGATGCCCATCGGGTTGGCGCCGGCGGCCACGTTGCGCAGGCCCTCTCGGACCATCGCCTGGGCGAGCACGGTGGCGGTGGTGGTGCCGTCACCCGCGACGTCGTCGGTCTTCTTGGCAACTTCCTTGACGAGCTCGGCGCCGATCTTCTCGTACGGATCCTCGAGCTCGATCTCCTTGGCGATCGACACACCATCGTTGGTGATGGTCGGAGCGCCCCACTTCTTCTCCAGAACGACGTTGCGGCCGCGCGGCCCCAAGGTCACCTTGACGGCGTCGGCGAGGATGTTCATCCCGCGCTCGAGACCGCGACGCGCTTCCTCGTCGAATGCGATCAGCTTGGACATGTGTTGGTCAATCCTCCAGTGATCAGCCCCGGTGACGGCCGCCAGATGCGGTCGAGCGGGGATGCCGTGGTTGTCTTCGGATCGGCTCGACGCCCGCGACGGACGGTGGCCCACGACGCACCCATGGGGGCGGGCGCGAGGCACCTCATCTGACCGACCTGGCACTCACGATACGCGAGTGCCAGTTCGAGTTTGGCACTCGATGGGCGAGAGTGCAAGAACAGCAGGGTGCCGTTCAGCCCCGGTTCACGAGGATGACGACGAGCACCGCCAGGGCGGCGAGCAGGGCGACGAGCACGACGATCCATGGCCACGGTCGACGGGTGGAACTCGCGGCCCGGTGACGTTTCGCGGCTCGTTGTCGATCGATCTCTCCCGTGGGGAGCTCGGTGCTCCGACCACCCCAGCTGGGGCCGGCCGGCGCTGCAACCCCCTGCCCGGGCAGGGCGATGCCGTAGGACGGACCACCGGTGAGCTGCGTGGGGGCGGCGACGGATGGACCATCCGGCGTCTGCCTACGCGCCGGGGCCGAGGAGGTCTGCCGAACTGCGGCGCCCGACGAACCCGCGGCCGGTCGATAGATGCGTACCGAGGGGGGCACGTCGACAGGGGAGGCGGCGCGCCCCGCGGCGGACGGCTCGGCACCACCCGATCCGGCACCACCCGATCCGGCACGATCCGATCCGACACCACCCGATCCGGCACGGTCCGATCCGGTCCGCGCCGAGCCGGGGTCCAGGAACGGGTTCGGGGCCGGACGGAACGAGTCGGAGGCGAGGTCACCGGCGGACCTGTCGGCAGCGTCCACGCCGATGGGGCCGGCCACGTTGTCGTCGGAGAGATCGGCGATCGCGCGACGAGCGGCCCCGAGCAGGTCAGCAGCAGTGCCGTAGCGCAGGGTCGGATCGCCGGCCATCCCCCGTGCGATCACCCGATCGATCGCCGAGGGCAGGTCCGTGAGCGCGGAGAGGGAGGGGACCTCGCCCTTGAGATGGCCGGCCACCACCTCCTTGACGGTGCCGACGAACGGCGCACGCCCCGCGAGACAGCTGAACAGCACGCAGCTCAGCGAGTACAGGTCGGAGGAGGGCAGCACGGGATCCCCGCGGAGGTGTTCCGGCGAGGCGTAGGTGGGTGAGCCGAGGAAGTCGCCGGACGCGGTCCGATGACCTGCGGCCCCGCGACGGGTCAGCCCGAAGTCGGCCAGGTAGACGTGTTCCCGACCGATCGACTCGTTGCGGGTGATGAGAATGTTGGCCGGCTTGACGTCCAGGTGCACCAACCCCCTGCCGTGCAGCATGTCCAGCGCCGCCCCGACCTGCCCCAACAGATCCAGCACCCGTCGCTGGCGCAGCGGCCCGTCCACCAGTTCCCGTGCGAGGTCCGTGCCGTCCACCAGCCGCATGGCGATGAACAGCCATGGGTCCGCCTCGCCGAAGTCGTACAGCGGGACGACGTTGACGTGGTCGATCGCCGAAGCGGCCTTCGCCTCCTCGACGAAACGCTGCCGGAACTCCTCGTCGGCGGAGAGGTTCTCGCTGATCACCTTGAGTGCCACCGGCCGATCGAGCCGGGTGTCGATCGCGCGATAGACGGTGCTCATCCCACCGAGACCGAGGATGGACTCGATCTCGTAGTGGCCCAGGCGCTGCCCGGTCAGGTCCGCCGACACCCCACGACCCTAACCGGCGGCCGCAGTCTGCCGAGGGAGCTCGGCCGGGGCCGGCTGCCGGAACTCCGCCATCGGGCGGTGCCGTCCGACTCCTCACGCCCATCGCCGACAGGATCGGGTGGTTCATGCCGCACCCCCACGGGTTCGGTACCGTCCTGCGCAGGCAGCCGCTGCCATCGGACTGGGTCGGCCGAACCGGCCGCGGGGTGGAGGGGATCCATGAACGACGTGTATGCACGCATGGTCGGGGCGCTGCTCGTCGCTCCGGCCACCGGGGGCGATGGCGACGGGCCCACCTGGCCGTTCTTCGTCATCGGACCCATCGTGTTCCTGGTGGCCCTCACGGTGGCCGTCAACCCGCGGTTGCCCTGGAAGCTGAACCGCAGGATGTACAAGAACCCGGACGCGATGGAGCCGAGCAGGGCCGGCGAGTGGGCGATTCGGATCGGCGCCATCATCGGCATGGGGATCGCGACGACCCTGTTCGTGGTCGCGATCGTGAAGCCCTCGTGATCGAGGCACTGGCCCGCGCCGCAGACGCCGCTTCCGCGTCCGGTCCCAACTGGGGGGTAGCCGCCTTCGGCCTGCTCTTCGTGGCGATCTCGGGGACGAACGCGATCAACCCGAAGATGCAGTGGCAGATGTCGAAGTGGACGCGGAAGAATCCGGCGGCGTCGGAGCCGAGTGAGTACGGGCTCCGGATGACCCGCATCGTCAACAGCGTGTTGGTGGTCGTTGGCGTGGGCATCATCATCTTCGCGCTCACCCGCTGATCCGACCCCGCTGTGCAGGACCTGGCTGGGACCGACTCGCCGGCTCCGGCCGAGCCCGGCGCATTCTCTATGGTCAGATCCGGCACCGGAACACCCCAAGAACGACCAACCAGAATGCGGCTGACGGGCCGGCCTGCGACGGTGCGGGCCGACGCCGCCGACGCGGCCCCCAGGGTCGATTCCAGAAGTTCGAGCGGGTGCTGATCCTGTGGTCCCAGCCCACCGGCGCACACCTCATCGGCGGCACCATCCGCAGCTACTTCGAGAACACCGGCTTCGAGGTGAAGTTCGGCTACCCCACCAGCGACGAGCAGGATGAGCCGACGGGCAAGTTCCAGACTTTCGAGCAGGGCACCCTGCACTGGGCGTCGGCCACGAACACCGTCACCTGGACCGGGAAGTGATGAGCCACCTCCTGGACCGCCGCACGCTCCTCTCGCACTCAGCGAAGCTCGCGCTCGCCCTCACTGCCGGCGTCGCCGCCCTCAACATCCCCGCCGTGGTGGCAGCGACCGAGGCCGCCGCCTCGTCTCTCAACGGATCGATCGGTCGGCAGAAGATCATCGACCGGTCCTGGTACCGGTTCAACCAGCGTCCTCGGTACAACCAGGGCGGGTCCCTCGACGGTTTCCGCTCCGACTGCTCCGGCTTCGTCTCCTACGCCTGGAACACCTTGCCGCAGGGCAACAACGGCTGGACGACCTACTCGCTGCCGCAGATCACCCATCGGATCAACCACGACGACCTGCGCGGTGGCGACATCCTGCTGTACGTCGGTGATCCGAACGTCGGCAGCGGGCACGTCCAGATCTTCCTCGGCTGGACCGGCGCGGCGAAGACCCAGTTCCAGATCATGGAACACGGCGGCGGGAACTCCGGCATCGAGCCGCCCGACCTCCAGACCATGTCGTCGATCCCGGGTAACTACTATCCGGCGCGCTACAACAACGTGAACGAGCTCGATCCGTACGGCACGATCCGGGTCAAGTGGCTGGCGGGCGCCACCCGCAGCTGGGTCGGTGAGCCCACTGTCCCCGAGCTCGACTGCAAGCGCGGCGGACGGTTCCAGGACTTCCAGCGCGGCATGATCATCTGGAACCGGGCCGACAACCAGGCCTGGGCCGTCTACGGCACGATCCTGACCGTCTACCGCAACACCGGTTCCGAGGACGTCTGGGGCTTCCCGACCCAGGACGAATTCGACGCGTCGGCATCGCCGACGGGCACCAAGGGCCGCTTCCAGACGTTCGACAACGCGCTGATCCTGTGGTCCCAGCCGACCGGCGCACAGATCATCAGCGGCGACATCCGGAAGTACTTCGAGGCGAACGGGTACGAGGGCACGTTCGGCTACCCGACCAGCGGAGAGATCGCCGAGTCGGGCGGAGTTCGTCAGAACTTCGAACTCGGTGCTCTGCACTGGAAGTCGGCCGATCGATCGGTCAGCTGGACGTCAGGGTCCTGACCTCGCGCCGCCGCGGCTCCGGAGCTGCGCTGCTCGCCTGCACCGGCGGCCGCGCGGCACCGGGGCCGGGTTCGGCGCCGACGGCATCGACCATCTCCACTAGGGTCTGGACCATGGCCGCCCCGTCCGTCGACGCAGCCCCGTCCACCGCATCTCCGGCACACGTCCCCGGCCCGATCGAAGTCCGGTTGCTCACCGGAGCGAACCTGTACTTCACCCGACCGACGGTCAAGCTGACGTTGGATGCGAGCCTCGCCCTGAACGCCGATGCGGACACCGTCGTGCACTGGCAGCAGGCGCTGCGGATGCACGGCGTGCCGGTCGGGATGGCGTCATCGGAGACCCGCGCCGAAGGTGTCGCCGAGATGGCCGCGACCCTGGTCCGGCGGGCTGCCGCCGCCGTCCGCAGCCGGATCCCGGCGGTCGCCCACCCCGCCGACGACGACACCGTCGTGGTGGCCTTCCCGTTCCGCAACACCGGCACCGCACAGGCTTTCGCGGAGGAGGTGGCGCGGGCCTTCGGTGCGATCGCGGCCGGCACCAGGGTGCGCACCGCACTCGCCCGGGTGGCGCCCGCGTTGGCCGGGCACGATCCCGGCGACCGGGTGACGCCGATCCGGCCGCACATCCCGGTGGTCGCCGTCACCGGCACCAACGGCAAGACCACCACCACCAGGCTGATCGCCCACCTGGTGCGCGAGGGGGGCCGGACGCCCGGCTGGTCATCGACCGACGGCATCTTCATCGACGGTGCCTGCGTCGATGACGGCGACTGGTCCGGCCCGGGCGGAGCGGCCAGGGTGCTCGCCGATCCGGCGGTCCAGGTGGCCGTCACCGAGACCGCCCGCGGCGGAATCCTGTTGCGCGGCCTGGGAACTGCGAGCAACGACGTCTCCGTCGTCACCAACATCTCCGCCGACCACCTCGGCCAGCTCGGGGTGCACACCGTCGAGCAGCTCGCCGAGGTGAAGTCGGTGATCGTCCGGGTGACGAAGCCGACCGGATGGTGCGTACTCAACGCCGACGACCCGCTCGTGCTGGGCATGCGCCGCTTCACCCGGGCGCGGCCGTGGTTCTACTCCCCCGACCCCGGCAACCCGGTACTGCACGAGGCTCTCGATGCGGGTGGGCGGGTGATGACCGTCATCGACGGGGAGATGGTGGTGCTGGCCCGCGGCTCCGACCCGGTCCGCATCATCGCGGTGACGGACATCCCACTGACGATGGCAGGCGCGTCCAGGGTCAACATCCAGAACGCGCTCGCCGCCGCCGCCGCCGCGCTGGCGCTCGGTGTCCGGCGTGAGCACGTGCGCGCCGGCCTCCAGACCTTCGCGGCGGACGCCGAGCACAATGCCGGTCGGCTCAACACCTACCTGTTGGGCGACACCGCGATCGTCCTCGACCTGGCCCACAACGAGGCGTCGCTCGACTCACTGCTGGAGGTCACCGACCGCCTGCGGCGACCCGGCGGGACGCTCGCGGTGGTCACCTCGACCGCCGGCGACCGGTCGGACGAGGCGATCCACGCGATGGGCGCCATGGCGGCGACCCGCTCCGACCGGATCGTCATCGCCGGCAAGGCCAAGTACCAGCGAGGTCGCTCGGCGGGCGAGATGGAGCAGGTCTGGGCCTCGGGTGCTGCCGAGGCGGGGGTGACGGACGTCGAGCGCGCCGACGACGAGGTCACTGCCCTGCGGACGCTGCTGGACTCGGCACTCCCGGTCGGGTCGGCGATCGCGGTCTGCACCCTGGAACAACGTTCGGAGATGAGCAGCGAGATCATCCGACGGGGCGGGCACGAAGCAACCCCCGCCGAGATCGCCGCCCGGGTCGGGGCCGGCTGACAGCTCCCGCTGGTGCCCTGATCCCGTTGCGCTGAAAGCCTGTGCCGTCGAAAGGATTGTCCCCGTGCTCAGTGTTGCAGACCACGCCGCTGCCGTGGCAGCGCTGGTCCCCCAGGTCCCCGCCGAGGTCGTCCCCCTCGCGGAGGCCACCGGTCGGGTGCTCGTGGCGGACCTGCGCTCCCCGCTCGACCTCCCGCCCTTCGACAACTCGGCCATGGACGGCTACGCGGTGCGCGCCTCGGACCTCGGCAGTGGCTCCACCGAACTGGCTGTGTCGCAGGACATCCCGGCCGGACGGCTGGACATCGGACCGCTGCTGCCCGGCAGTGCCGCCCGGATCATGACGGGCGCGCCGATGCCCGCGGGTGCCGATGCCGTCGTGCAGGTCGAGTTCACCGACGCCGGCACCGAACGAGTGCTCATCGACACCGGGACGATGACCATCGAGCCGGGCCGACACGTCCGGCCCCGCGGCAGCGACGTCGCCGCCGGCACTGTGGTGCTGGGTGCCGGGATCGTGCTGACACCGCCGCGGATCGGGCTGATCGCCGCCCTCGGAGTCGACCGGGTCAGCGTGGTCGGACGACCCAGGGTGCTGGTGCTGTCGACCGGCGACGAGCTGGTCAGTCCCGGGAAACCATTGCAGGACGGGCAGATCTACGAGTCCAACGCTGCGATGTTGGTGTCGGCACTCGAGGAGATCGGAGCCGTGGCCATCGCCGGCCATGTGGTGGCCGACGACGTCGCCGAGTTCCAGCGGCTGATCGCCGGTGCGGCGGCGGACGCCGATCTGATCGTCACTTCGGGCGGTGTCTCGGCCGGCGCCTACGAGGTGGTCAAGGATGCACTCACCGGCCACGGGGTGGATTTCGTCAAGGTCGCCATGCAACCGGGAATGCCGCAAGGGCTCGGCCGGGTGGCCGTCGGCGAGCGCAGCGTGCCGATCGTCTGTTTCCCGGGCAACCCGGTGTCGACGTTCGTGTCCTTCGAGGTGTTCCTGCGGCCGGCGATCCTCGCGGCGCTCGGTCGGTCAGATCTGGATCGGGTGGTCCGGCACCTACCGCTGCAGTCGCCGCTCACCAGCGTGCTGGGCAAGCGGCAGTACCGGCGCGCGGTGGTCGACCCGCAGTCCGGAACCGTCGCACCGCACGGCGGACCGTCCTCCCACCTGCTCGGCTGGCTGGCCGGTGCGGACAGTCTGCTGGTGATCGAGGAGGACGTCACGGAGCTGCCCGCCGGCGCCCCGGTACAGGTCTGGACACTCTCCTGATGCGGATCCCCGTGCCACCGCTACTGTGGGCGCCGTGAGCGCACTCGACCCCTGGGTACTGGACGTAGCGGCGGCCCTGGGAATCCCGGCCACCGACGTACCCGCCGACCTGCGCGCCGGACTGCTCGACCTGACCCGGGAGATCGAAGAGCTGATCGGACCGTCAGCGGGCCCGATGACCGGTCTGCTGCTCGGGGTCGCCGTGGGCCGCGGAATCGCCCCGAGTGGTGCGGTCGAGACCATCCGCTCGGTGCTCGTCTCGCACCGGGACCAGCACGCGCCCGCGTCCACCGAGCCCCTCGAGCCGGCACCCGGGGCGGACACCTCGGTGCCGTTGGCCAGGGACGCGGCCACCACCGACGATCGATCGCACTGATCCGGACCCTCGGGGCGTCGCCCCGAATTGCTCGTGCCGGCGGTGTCCTGCCACCCGGCGGCCGACGGTCGTCACCCGCGGGTCAGCTCCGCGTTCAGGGAGCGCCCGGACCGTCGTCACTGTCGTCGGACTCGGCACCCGCCTGGGCGACGTGACCGATGGACTGCAGCTCGTCCCAGACGGCCCGCGCACGGTCGACGCACAGCAGTACCAGGTCGCCGGGGTTCGCCCTGGACATCGCCACCTTGGTGGCATCGATCTCGTCCAGCACGACCTCGATCCCCTTGGCGCGGTGTGGATCCGCACCCTCCCTGGCGCCCTGTTCGATCAGTGCCGCCGTTGCGCCCGCCTTGCGGCCACGCAGTGTCACGTCCTCGCGGATGATCATCAGGTCGAAGTGCTTGGCCGCCTCCCGGCCCAGGTCGAGCATGTCCTGGTCCCGACGGTCGCCTGCAGTGGCGATGACACCGATGCGCTGCGGCTTCTCGAAACCGGTGACGTCGTCGAAGAACTTGTCGACGAAATCACCCAGCGCCTTCATGCCGGGCGCGTTGTGGCAGTAGTCGACGATCACCTTGATGCCCTGCACCTCGGTGAGGTTCATCCGGCCGGGCGCCTGGTAGTAGCTGGGGGTGAAGGACCGCAGACCCGCGCGGATGTCGTGCAGCGGAGCGCCGCTGCAGTAGGCGGCGGCAGCGGCGGCCATGGCGTTCTGCACGTTGAACATCGCCTTGCCGTTGAACGTCACCGGCAACAGGTGGGTGTACGCGATCGGCATCCGGCGACGGCCGTGAACCAACACGATCAGGTCGCCGAGTTCACCCTTCTCCAGGATGACTGCCTTGCCGCCGCGGCGGCAGTGGTCGGCGATCTGCCGGTTGTCCGGCTTCACCGAGAACCAGACCACCTCACCTGAGCAGGCCCGGCGCATCTGGGCCACCAGCTCGTCGTCGGCATTGAGCACGGCAGCACCGGAGCGCGGAACCGCTTCCACCACCACCTGTTTCACCTTCGCCAACTGCTCGACCGTGTTGATCCCGCGCAGGCCGAGGTGGTCGGGAGCGACGTTCAACACGACGGCGACGTCGTTGCGCTGGTAGCCGAGACCCTCCCGCAGGATCCCGCCGCGGGCCACCTCGAACACGGCAAAATCGACGCGCGGGTTCTGCAGCACCATCCGGGCGGATCGCGGACCGGAGGCGTCGGAACGGATCACCAGCCGGTCGTCGATCACCACGCCGTCGGTGGAGGTCATGCCGACCTTGCGGCCCATGCCCTTGAAGATGTGGGCGATCATCCGGCTGGTGGTGGTCTTGCCGTTGGTGCCGGTGACGCCGACGATGGGGATCCGGGCCGGCGTCCCCGGCGGGAAGAGCAGGTCCACAACGGGTTTCGCGACGTACTGCGGTTCGCCGATGGTCGGGTGGGTGTGCATCCGGAAGCCCGGCGCGGCGTTCACCTCACAGATGCCGCCGCCGGTCTCGCGGACCGGCTGGGTGATGTCGGGACAGAGGAAGTCGATGCCGGCGATGTCGAGACCGACGACGCGGGCGGCCTCCTCGGCGATGTCGATGTTGTCCGGGTGCGCCTCCCAGGTCCGGTCGATGGAGATCCCGCCGGTGGACATGTTGCCGGTCAACGCGAGCTTCACCATCGACCCGGCCGGCGGTACGTCCTCCATCGAGAAGCCCTGCTCCGCAACGAGTTCGACCGCGGCATCGTTCACCGCGATCCGCGTCAGCACCTTCTCGTGGCCGATCCCGCGGCGTGGATCCGCGTTGGTGATCTCGACCAGTTCGGTGACGCTGTGCGTGCCGTCACCGATGACGTGCGCCGGCACCCGTTCGGCGATCGCCACGATGTTGCCGCCGATCACCAGGCAGCGGTAGTCCTTGCCCGTGATGAACGCCTCGACCAGCACCTGGCCGCGTCGGGACTCGGAGTCCGCGACCGGGTACGCCTTGCGTACCTCCGCCTCGTTCGTCAGGTTGATCACGACACCGCGACCGTGGTTGCCGTCCAACGGCTTCACCACGACCGGATAGCCGATTCGACCGGCAACCCGCACCGCTTCGTCCACATCGCGGACGACGTCCGACTTCGGCACCGGCAGCCCTGCTGCAGCGAGCAATCGGTTGGTGAGCTCCTTGTCGGAAGCGATGTCGACCGCGAGGGAGGATGTCACCGACGTCATGGTCGCCCGGATCCGCCGGGCGTGGACGCCATGTCCGAGCTGTACCAGCGACGCCGAATTCAGCCGCTGCCAAGGGATGTCGCGAGAGATGGCCTCGTCGAGGATTGCCTGGGTGGACGGGCCGAAGGCCACCCGCTGGCTGGTGCGCAGGAAGGTCTCGTGCTCCGCCTCGAAGTCGAATCCCTCCTCCGGCTGGATCAGGTGATTCACCAGCCGCACGGCCAGCTTTCCGGCCAGCATGCCGACCGTCTCGTCGAAGTAGCCGTAGATGATGTTGTAGATCCCGGCCTCTCCGGCCGACCTGGTCTTACCGCGGGTCATCTCGTGACCTGCGGTTCGCTGGATCTCCAACGCGACGTGCTCCGCGACGTGACCGGCCCAGGTTCCCTCGTACAACCGCTCGACGAAGCCACCGTCGCGACCGCGGGAGCACTGGTGGTCATGGATGCCCGGCAGCAGGTCGACCAACTGCTCGGGGAAACCCGGCAGCAGGTTCGTCGGTTCCTGTTCGAGCGCCCCGATGTCGACGACCATGTGGATGCACGGCTCGTAGGAGTGGTAGTTGGGTCCACGCAGGACGCGGGCCTCCTTGATGACGACCGACCGGCGACCACCCGTTCCCTCGTTCCGAACTCCGGACGACTCTTCCACGGGCATCGCGACCTCTCATCCTCCGGCGGAACCGGATCGGCGGGACGTGTGCACGGCAGGACGACCGCCCGGACACATGACGCTGCAGGTGGGCACGATTCTGCCCGTACGTTCCGCCCGACGGTACCGGGAGGTCACCACCCCACGCGCGGTGGCACCCGCCGAGTGGGAACCGCACGTTCGGGACGATCCACGCCGGGTGCGGACCCTGCCCAGCGCGCCGCGGGCCCCCGGGGTTGAGCTATGGGCGCGGCCGTGCCACGGTGCATCCATGAGCACACTCCCCGCAGGGTTGCGGACACCGTTGGTCCGGGTCGGTTCGTACTTCATGGTCGGGCAGGACCAGGAGGCGGCGGCCGCGTCGCTCGGCATCAAAGGTGGCGCGCTCTATTTCCGGGGGCGGATCGGACCGCTCGCGGGAGCCGACAGCGCCCGGGCGGCCGCGGTGTACCGGATCTTCCCGCCGGGGCTGCTGGACCACGTGTTCCGCTCGACGGCCGGCCTCGACGCGGCGACGGCCGCGGCCGCCTACGAACAGGCGGCCGCGCATGCGGCGCAGCGACTGCTCGCGCCGACCTATCGGGACACTCCCGAGCTCGACGAATTGCCGGCGCTCGTCCGCGCCGTACTGGCCGTGGCGCAGCTGCCGGAGATCGACGCCACCACGGTGACGCGGATCTGGCGGGATCGTCGCTGGCCGGCCCTCGACGGTCCGCTCGGCGCCTACTGGGCGTTGGTGCTGTTGCGAGAACTACGTGGCAGCAGGCATTTCCAGGCGTTGGACGCAACGGGGCTGGACACCGGGGCCGCGTCCTGGGCCGACCCGCACGTCGGTCCCGAGGTACTGGCCAGGCGCGGTTGGCGACCGGAGCAGATCGCCGAGCTCGAACAGCTCGCCGGCGTCGTCCCGGACCTCGAGGCGCGCCGCGACGCCGTCGAGGAGGCCACCGATGCGGCCCTGCTGGCCGACCTGCAGGCGGTGCTCACCGCCGAGCAGATCGAGCGGCTCGGGGAGCTGGTCGTCACCGCTGAGAACACGGCAGCGGCGGCCCAGCGATCCCACTGACCGTCCGAGGGGTCAGACGCGGGCGGCGAGGTCCGCCAACGCATCACCCTCGACGCGGTAGGTCGTCCAGTCGTTCATCGGCGCACCGCCGAGTGCGTCGTAGAACTGGATCGACGGGGTGTTCCAGTTGAGCACCGCCCAGCCGAGCCGGCTCCAGCCGCGCCGGACGCACTCGTCCGCCAGCGCCGCCAGCAGCGCCAGGCCGTGGCCGCGGCCGCGCACCGCGGGCCGGACGTACAGGTCCTCCAAGTAGATGCCCGCCGTACCCTCCCAGGTGGAGAAGCTGCGGAACCAGATCGCCGTGCCCACGACGGCTTCTGTGCCGTCTTCCCGGTCGTCCACAGCGACGAAGGCGTTGGCGCTGGGATCATCTCCGAACAACTCCCGCTGCAGGTCTGCGGTCGTGACGTGGCACTCCTCGGGCGCCTTCTCATAGAGCGCCAGCTCCTGGATCAGCTCGACCAGCACGGGGACGTCAGCAGGTGTGGCGGTACGGATCATGGCGTGAGGGTAGCTGTCGTGCTCCACGGCGATCGAGCGAAGAGGTCGAGATCCCGTCAGCAGTCAACCGATCCGGACACGACGGGGTCTCGACACGCTCGTTCCTCGCTGCTCGACCACCGAAACGGGTCGCCCCTTGATCCACAGCAACGTGGAGTCGAGATCCGGTCAGCATTTCTCACCACCCAACGGGATCCCGACGCGCTCCTCGCCTGCTCGATCAGCGTCGGGTCCGCGGTCGTCGCTCACCGGGGCCGCGGCGGAGGTCGGTGCGCAGCCCTCTGCAGCGATGTCCGCGCCGGTGAGCCTGCGAACCGGCGCGGACGAGCGAAGCCTGTCGGAGCACCGGCCTCCGCCGCGGCGCCGGACAGGGGGTCGGCGGAATCAGCTGCTGGCGGCGCGCCGGCGGAGTTCGGTGGCGGTCTCGTGACGACCCTCCGCAGCGATCCGGCGGGTGCGCGGGCGCACCTCGTCGGTCACGTCCTGCAGGGTGGAGACCCGGTGCGCCTCGTCGGATCCTTCCAGCCCGGGTGCGAACACCAGCGACCGCGAACCGAGATCGAACACCGCACCCCGCGGGAGGGTGTGCAGCTTGATGCCGGACATCATCAGCGGCTGGGTGCCGGTGGCGGTGTAGGCGGTGGTGGTCAGCTCGGATCCGTCGAAGATCGTCACCACCCCACGGCCTTTCACGGTGAGCTTCCCGTCCGGTGTGACGATCGCGGCGGTGTCCTCATCGATGCCGATCCCCAGCTGCGCCGGGTTGGCGGCGACCAGCGCGAGCAACCGGCCGAACCGGTTCCGCTGGGTGAAGTGCTGGTCGACGATCGCTCCGGTGAGCAGCCCCAGCCCTTCGGAGATCTGACCGACGCGGAACTTGGGCGTCGCGCCGCCGCTGCCGAACGACACCATGTGCAGCGAGCAGATGCTCGCCCCCGCACTGGTTCCGGCCACCGCGGCGCCGCGCTCGTGCGCCCGCAGGATGGCCTCACCCAACGGCGTACCGACGATCAACGTTGCCAGCTTCACCTGGTTGCCACCGGTCATGAAGACACCGGTGCACGCGTCGATGGCCGCGATGATCTCCGCCTCGGCGGCCTGTGCGCGGGTCTCCGGGCGAATGCCTTTGACGTCCGCAGCACCCAGATTGGCGAACAGCCGCAGGTAGGCGTGCGTGACCTCGTCGCCGAGCGACGACGCCGTCGACAGCACCACGATCTTTGCGGAGGCCCCGCCGGCATGCCGGACGACCTCGCGAAGGATGGTCATCCGACCCAGCTTGTCCTCGGCGCCGCCGATGGGCATGACGACCCCCGGGACCCAGGGGTGCTCGGGTGTTGCAGGTGCGGTCATCCGAACAAACCTAGTCGTCGCACCGGAGGCGCCGGGTCACCGGGACCCGGCGCGCCCGGGTGGCGTCAGGCGTGGACCTGACTCGGTTCGACGCCCTGCGCCCGCAACCTGCGATTGCGCGCCAAGGACGACAGCAGCGCTGCACCGATGAACGCGACACCCACCAGACCGGTGATCACCTCGGGTACGTGCAGCCCGCCGACCGAGATCAGCAGGATGACGGCCAGAGCGAAGATCGCCCAGTGCGCACCGTGCTCGAGGAACACGTACTCGGACAGGGTCCCCTTGCGCACCAGGAAGATCGTCAACGAACGCACGAACAGGGCGCCGATGATGCCCAGGCCGAGCGCGATGATGATCGGGTCGGAGGTGATGGCGAACGCGCCGATGACACCGTCGAAGGAGAACGACGCGTCCAGGACCTCGAGGTACAGGAACAGGAAGAACCCGGCCTTGCCGGTGGCCTTGACCAACTTCGACGGGCGGCCGGACTTCTTGGTGACGGTGGTGGCCCCGCCCGCAACCGCGACCTCGTCGGCCGCTTCCCGGGTGGTGGCCTCCTCGTCGTCCTCACCGGAGGACTCGAAGAGTTGCCCGAGCCCGTTGACCGCGATGAACAGCACCATGCCGAGGATGCCGGCGACCAGGACGGTGTTGCGTTCCTCGCCCGCCGTGACCAGCTCGCCGGCAATCATCTTGTCCGTGGTGATCAGCGTCTCGGTGAGGATCACCAGCAGTGCGCCGGCGATGACGACGCTGAGCATGTCGAGCTTGCCGATCCTGGCCAGCGGCTTCTCCAGCCAGGACAGCCAGGTGATCTCGCGCTCCTCGAAGATGTAGCTCAGGAACAGCATCAGCAGGAACATCCCGCCGAACGACGCGATGATCGGGTGCGCACCGGTGAGCAGCGTCTCGTACGACGGTGATCCGTCGGCGAAGTACGCGGCGCCGTCCGCGGGCGGGTTCATCGCCAGGTCGAAGGCCCGCACCGGGTTGAGACCCGCCGCTACATAGACGATGAGCAGCGGCAGCAGCAGTCGCATGCCGAAGACCGCGATGACGATGCCGACGGTGAGGAAGATCTTCTGCCAGAACTCACTCATCCGCTCCAGCACGGTCGCGTTGATCACTGCGTTGTCGAAGGACAGCGAGACCTCGAGGATGCCGAGGATCAGACAGAGGGCCAGAGCGGTCCAGCCGCCGTAGACGAACGCGACGACGAGCGCCACGATCGACAGCAGGAAGGACCAGAAGAAGATCCGCATGGTCACGAAGTTGCCTCTGAGTTCAGGTCGGGGTGCGCACAGTGCGCACGAGGGTCTGAGTGCCGGACAACGTCGCCCGGCAGGGAGGAACGGCGACCGGATGGAACGGCGCGCAATGATTCCACAAGAGCAAACGCGCCCTGTTCGGGATTGGTTCCCGAACAGGGCGCGTCGGCCGGTGCAGCTGCAGTGACGTGCGTCAGACGTTGACGCCGAAATCCCGCGCGATGCCCGAAAGGCCAGAGGCGTAACCCTGACCGACGGCCCGGAACTTCCACTCGACGCCGGAGCGGTACAGCTCACCGAAGACCATGGCGGTCTCGGTGGAGGCGTCCTCGGAGAGGTCGTAGCGGGCCAGTTCGGTGCCGTTGGCCTGGTCGACGACGCGGATGAAGGCGTTGCGCACCTGACCGAACGACTGCGAACGGGCGTCCGCCTCGTAGATCGAGACGGGGAAGACGATCGAGGAGATCTCGGCCGGTGCTGCCTGCAGATCCACCTTGATGGCTTCGTCGTCGCCGTCGCCCTCACCGGTGAGGTTGTCACCGGTGTGTTCGACGGAGCCGTCCGGGGACTTCAGGTTGTTGAAGAAGATGAAGTGCTTGTCGGACAGCACCTTCTTGTCCTCGCCCAGCACCAGGGCCGAGGCATCGAGGTCGAAGTCGACCCCGGTGGTCGTCCGGACGTCCCATCCGAGACCCACCAGCACGGCCGTCAGGTTCGGGGCTTCCTTGGTCAGCGAGACGTTGCCGCCCTTGCTCAGGCTCACACCCATGTCTGCCAAATCCTCTCGTCGGTGGTTCATCGTGTCGACTGCTCGGTCCGGCGGCTGCCGGATCCAGCGACGATGCCGCCGGGAATCCCCCGGCCGCCGCGCCTGTCGGCTCGAGCACGCACTGTGCTCAGCTACCTGCGAGCGTACCGTCGCCGCGCCGAGTGCCATCAGGGAATGTCCCTGGTCCCACCCCCGAGGTGCACCGCTCGCCTCTTCCTCCGGTGCGGGAGCGAACTACGATCGGTCGTGATGACGAGCGCATGGTTCGGCGGCGGGACCAGCCGAGGAAGCGGTGCCGACCTGGATGCTGCCCGGTCGGCGATCGACGGCGCCGCGCAGGCGCTGCTGGACCTCGACACGCGTCAGGGGTACGTCGACGATGCGTTGCGGACGGCCAGGGAGTTCGCCGACCCGATGTCCACCGACGACCTGCAGCGCCAGTGGCGGACGATCACCGAGAAGTGCTTCGCCGCCTCGGCCGCCTACCTGGACGCGACGGCGAAGTTCCCGCTGGTCGACTCGATGGGCCGGGACAACCGCGTGCTGGACGTCGGCGCCGCCCGCCGCGCCTTCCTCGACGCGCACCGGGCGATGGCGGACGCCTCGACCGCGGTCGACTCCTTCTACCGGGCCCATCGGGAGCGGATCGACGCGGCGGCCAGGGCGGCCGCCGCAGTCCCCAGCCAGATCGCCGCGGCCCGCCGGGCAGCGAACAAGGTCGTGGAACAGGCCGGCGAGGTCGGCAGCGCGAACCCCGCCCTGCTGGACCTGCGCACCGTCACCGGGTCACTGGACGCACTGACCGCTGCGCTCGCGACGCTCGAAGCCGCCACCCATCCGCGGGCCCAGCAGACCGCTGCGCTGGCGGTGACCGAAGCGGCGGAACGTCTGAGCGCCGCTCTGGACGACGCCCCCCGACTGGCCGAGCGGGCGCGGTCGGCAGTGCCGTCCGTCCGCACCCGGCTGCAGGCTCTGGACACCCGACTCGAGCGGCTTCCGGTCGCCCAGTCGGCGTTGTGGCGGGAGTTCAACCAGGCCTCGTCCGCGGATCTCGCGCAACACCACCACCGCGCCGAGCACCTGCTGACCGAGGCCCGCAGCACGCTGACGGACGCCGAGCGGGCGATCGGCGACGGTGACCCCGAGTCCGCGCACGACGCCATCGACGCGGCCCGCCGGCTCGCGCACCAGGTGGACGGGCTGATCGACGACGTCACGCACCGGTTGGAGCGCCTGCGGGCGATCCGCGACGATCCCGGCCAGGCGGAGGCCAAGGTCCGCTTCTCGATCCGGGACGCCCAGCGCCTGGTCGTCGATCGCGGGCTGGCCGGCGAGTGGGGGTCGGTGCTGGACGCCCAGACCGCCCGGGTCGATCGCGCCGTCGCCGCCCTGCAGGGTGTGCATCCCGATTACTGGGCGCTCGTCCGGGAACTGGACGCGGTACACGACTTCGTCAGGGACGTCGTGGAACGAGTGCGACAGAGCGCCCGTCAGGGCGGCGCCGGACCCGGAGGTCGATGACGTGCGGCACTTCTCCCAGCTTCCCGCTGCCGCCTCGGGGGAGCTGTTCCATCGCGCGCCCGCTGAGTTCGACCGCGACTCCTCCCACCAGGTGTTGGCGCACGCGCTCGGCGCGACCCTCTACGTACCGGGAACGCGGGACGATCTGGCCGAGGTGATCGAGCGTCGGGTCGCGGCCGGCGTGCGGTCGATGGTGATCGACCTCGAGGACGCCGTCCGGGACGACGACCTCGCGCAGGCCGAGGACAACACGGTCCGGGCCATCGCCCGGCTGTCCGCCCGGCGGGCCGGCGCGCTGCTCTTCGTCCGCACCCGGGTCCCCGAGCAAATCCCACAGATCACCGAGCACCTCGGCAAGTACGGCGAGGCACTGACCGGGTTCGTCGCCCCCAAGTTCACCCCTGCCAACGCCGTCGCCTACCTGGACGCGACTGCCGAAGCAGCACAGCGCAGCGGCTCGCGAATGTTCCTGATGCCCGTGCTGGAGACCCCCGACCTGCTGTACCGGGAGACCAGAGAGCCTGCGCTGCAGGAACTCCGGGACATCCTGACGAGAAATCGGGACCAGATCCTGTGCCTGCGGCTCGGCGCCACCGACCTGTGCGGCCTGTACGGGATCCGCCGCGATCGCGACCTGTCGATCTACGAGGTGCAGATCGTCGCGGACCTGATCGGCGACCTGGTCAACCACTTCGGCCGGATGGACGGCACCGGACACGTCATCTCCGGACCGGTCTGGGAGTACTTCCGGTCGCAGGACCGGCTGATGAAGCCGCGCCTGCGCGCCAGCCCGTTCGAACTGCTGCGCGCCGGAAAACTCCGCGACCGGTTGCTCAAGGAGGATCTCGACGGGTTGATCCGGGAGATCGTGCTCGACCGCTCGAACGGCCTCACCGGCAAAACCGTCATCCATCCGACCCACGTGCCCGTGGTGCACGCGATGTCGACCGTCTCGCACGAGGAGTACGTCGATGCCCAGGCCGTGCTGGCAGCCGCAACTCCGTCGGCGCTGCAGACCGGATCCGCTGTGGCACAAGGCGGATCGTCCGGTGGGGTTGCCGCCTCCCAGTACCGCAACAAGATGAACGAGTTCCGGCCGCACCGCCGGTGGGCGGAGCGGATCATGCTGCGCGCCGAGGTGTTCGGGGTCCTCGCACCCGGTGTGACCGTGCCGCGACTGCTGGCCGCCGTGGAGTCCGTGTGACGCTGCACACGAACTCGGTGCCGACCCCCGGGCTACCGCAGATCGAGCTCGTCACCCGGTCGTCGCCGGTCGATCTGGACGTGTCCGACCTGATCTCGCTGGCCCTGCGGCACAACCCCAGGCGCGCACACCTGTGGGTGTCGAAGGTGCTCGGCAAGCATGTGGGTGTCCATCCGGACATCGCACTCGGCTGTGGTCGTCTGCTCGGCGGACTCGTCGATGCCCTGCTGCACGACCGTCCGGTGCCGGACCGGTGGGCTGCTGCCGCCGTCGTCGCCCTGTCGGACATCGACCCGTCCGCACTGGTCCGTGAGATTCCCTGTGCTGCAGTGCCTTCCGACGCACCGACCGTCACCTCCTGGCGGGGTGCGGACGGGCCGGTGGTGATCGGGTTCGCCGAGACAGCCACGGCGCTCGGCAGCACGGTCGCCGAAGCGCTCGGATCCAGGTTCTCGCTGCACTCGACCCGACGCCCGAGCGAACTCGTGCCCACGGCTGGCACTTTCGAGGAGGGCCACAGCCACGCCACGACCCACCTGCTGACGCCGTGGCCCTCGCACCGCCTCGCCGGCGGCGATCCGCTGGTGCTCGTGGACGACGAGCTCAGTACCGGTCACACCGCGCGCGCCACCATCGGGCAGCTGCACGCGCAGTTCCCCGGCCGGTCCCACTACGTCGTCGCGACGTTGGTGGACCTGCGTTCCGACGCCGATCGGGATGCCCTGCAGCAGTGGGCGGACGAGCAGGGCCTCCGGGTTGACGTGGTCAGCCTGGTCGCCGCGACAGCCGCCATTCCCGCCGATCTCGCGGTCCGAGCAGCAGCCCACATCGCGGCCCTGCATGCCATCACCCCCGAGGTGCCGCCGATCGAGACGGTGGAGGCGACCGACCTGGCACCGACCGCCCCCATCGCCGACCTGACCCTCGACTGGCCGGAAGGTCTGCGGCAGGGCGGACGCTTCGGGACCGCGGGCGGCAGTCTGCCCGCCCGACATCGGGCCGCGGCTCAGGCGGCAGCACGCCTGCGGGCCGCGCTCCCGGCAGCTGCCCGCAGGATCCTGGTGATCGGCACCGAAGAGTTTCTCTACCTGCCGTTGCTCATCGCCGGGCAGCTGGCGAAAGACCACGACGTGCGTTTCCAGTCCACCACCCGCTCGCCTGTCCATGCCGAACACACCGCCGGCTACCCGATCCGTCGACGACTGCGGTTCGGTGATCGGCCGGGCGGCAGCGCCGACGACGGTGAGGCGGCCCGTTTCCTCTACAACGCAGACTGGCCGGTCGCCGACGGCTGGACCGAGGAGGCCGATGCGATCGTCCTGATCTGTGACGACGCTCCGGCCGATGCGGTGAGAGCTGTTGCAACCCTGCAGATCCCGTACCTGGTGGCCCGATTGCCCGCCGATCGTCCGTGGCCGCCGGCACTGACCGGCCCGACCTTCGGCAGCTATCGCGGCGATGAGGTCAGCTGGCTGTTGACCGATCTGAGCGCGGCCGACCTGGAGGGCGCCGTCGGCGAGCGGGAGCAGCGGGTGCAGTCCGGTGCCGAGCACTACGCCGAATCACTGCCCGTCGAATATCAGCCGGGCCCGGAGTACACCGAGCTGTTCCACCGGATGCTGCAGACCTCGGCCGACCGGCTGGCCCTGGCAGTGGCTGCCCTGACCGAACTGGTGATCGCCGAACGCGGTGAAGAGCTGACCCTGGTGTCGCTGGCCAGGGCCGGGACGCCCGTCGGCGTGCTCATGCGTCGGTGGGCAGCGAGGCGTGGGCTCACACTCCCCCACTACTCGGTGTCGATCGTCCGTGACCGGGGGATCGATCCGGTGGCCCTGGAACACCTGGCCCGGCACCACGATCCGTCCACCGTGGTGTTCGTCGACGGGTGGACCGGCAAGGGCGCGATCACCGTGGAGCTCGCCCAGGCGCTGGAATCCTTCCGCGCTGAGACCGGGGCGCGCTTCGACCCGACGATCGCGGTGCTCGCGGATCCCGGTTCGTGCACGCCGTTGCACGGCACCCGCGATGACTTCCTCATCGCTTCTGCCTGCCTGAACTCGACGGTGTCCGGGCTGGTGTCCAGGACCGTGCTGAACCCGGACCTCACTTCGCCCCAGCAGTTCCACGGCGCGAAGTTCTACGCCGATCTCGCCGAGGTCGATCTGTCGAACACCTTTGTCGACACCGTTTCCGCGCATTTCGACGACATCGCAGCACGGGTGCCGTCTGCCCTGGCCGAACTGCAGGCCTCGGACCGGACGCCCAGCTTCGCCGGGATGGCCGCCGTCGAACAGGTCCGGCAGCGATACGGTCTGCCGTCGGTCAACCTGGTGAAGCCTGGAGTCGGCGAGACGACCCGGGTGCTGCTGCGCCGGGTGCCGTGGAAGGTGCTCGTCCGCGAGCCGGATTCACCCGATCACCTGCACATCCGCCTGCTGGCCGCAGACAGAGCCGTCCCGGTCGAACACGTCCCCGATCTGCCCTATGCCTGCATGGGGCTGATCCGACCGATCGGAAGTACATGAGCGACACGATGGTGGTGACCGACCTCGACCGCACGCTGATCTACTCGAACTCAGCCATGGACGTGCGGGTGCCGGACGCCGATGCCCCCACGCTGGTCACCGCGGAGTTCCACGAGGGCAAGCCGCTGTCGTTCCTGACTCTCGCTGCGGCGCAACTGATCTGGCGGTTGCCGGCCGACGTCCTGGTTCCGGCGACCACCCGGACCGTCAAGCAGTACCGGCGGATCTCCCTCCCCCGACCGCCCGGGCGGTACGCAGTCACCAGCAACGGCGGGACGATCCTCATCGACGGTCGACCCGACATCCGATGGACGGCCCAGGTGCGTCGCGACATCGCTGCGGCCGCCGACGGGGCGGAGATCCTGGGCCGGTTGATGCCGCTCACCGAGCAGGGCTGGGTGCGATCGGTGCGATCGGCGGACGAGTTGTTCTACTACCTGGTCTGCGAACGGGCGGACGGCTACCCGGACGGCTTCATCGACGAACTCGCAGAGTGGTGCGCGGCCCGCGAATGGCGGATCTCGGTGCAGGGCCGCAAGGTCTACACGCTGCCGGTGCACCTGAAGAAATCCGCTGCGGTGCAGCGTGTTCGGGAGCTGGCGGGCACTTGTCGGCTGCTCGCGGCCGGCGATGGAGCGCTCGACGCCGACGTCCTGGAGATGGCCGACGCCGCCATCCGGCCCCGGCACGGTGAGCTGTGGGAGCAGGGCTGGCAACACCCCGGCGTCACCCTCACCGACTCGAGCGGCATCCTGGCCGGCGAGGAGATGGTCCGCTGGTACGCCGCGGAGTTGGGCGTCTCCTGACCCTGCCCGACAGGGTCTCGACGCGCTCGTCCCTCGCTTGCTCGACCAACGGAAAATGACGGTCACCGCATGGTCGCTCGACCAACGGAAATTGTCGGTGATCGAGCGAGGAACGAGTCGAGATCCCGTCGTCATTCCGCCGGTCTCGGCCGTCAGCCGAAGAACGGTGCCGCGGCGGCATCCTTGGCGGAGACCTGGTCGGTGTCGGTGACGTCGACCGGGATCGGCCACTCGACTCCGAGACCGGGATCCAGCGGCGAGTAGGCGACGCCGACCATCCCGGGCGTCCACTCACTGGTGAAGCAGTAGAGGTACTCGCAACCGTCGCCCGACGTGGCCTGGAAGGCGTTGCAGACCCCGGCCGGCACCAGCACCTGGGTACCGGGGCGCAGCGGTACCTGCAGCACCGTGCCACGGGTGGGTGAGTCATCGCGGGCATCGAGGTAGACGCCGAACGCCTCCCCGGAGATGCAGGCGATCAGCTTGACCATCGCCTCGCCGTGCAGCCCGCGGATCGCCCCCCGATGGGTCCGGGTGACGTTGATCTGCTCCCAGGTCCGGCCGGCCGGCAGCATCCCGGAGTAGGTCGACATCCGGAAGAACTCCCGGATCGTGCCGCGACCGTCGGTGATCTGCTTCTGGGTGATCAGGTGCACACCGTCGATGGCGGTGTCGCTGATCCGGAGGTCTACGAGGTGCGGAAAGGGCCGCGGATCGCTCACCCGGCCATCATCCCATGACCCCGCCGGAGCCCGTCGACTACCGTGTGAGTCGTTCGAGCCTGCTCGGCTGCATCTCGGCCGCCTCGAGCACGCGCTTCCCCGTCACCCACCACGAAGGACAGCCCCGCACCCCGATGGCCAGACCCGACACCTCGCCCACCGGCCCTGCTGCGACCGACCCGACCACCGGCACCTCACTCGGACACGTGCTCGACCTCGTCCGTCAGGCGATCCCGCCGATCCATCGTGGCGGTCGGCCGCTGGTGCTCGGTGCCGCCGGCATCACCCTGCTGACGCGCACCCTGCTGCGCCGGGTCGGACTGCGTCGGACAGGCGGGGTGGTCGGCCGATTCGGTCTGGCCGGCACCGCCGCGACCGCGCTGTTCTTCCGTGCTCCGGCCAGGGTGGCTCCCGCCACTCGCAACGCCGTCGTGGCCGCCGCTGACGGACTCATCGCCCTGGTCGACGAGGCCGTCCCGCCGATCGAGCTCGGCCTCGAGCCGGGCCCGCGGCCGCGGGTGTCGGTGTTCCTGTCGCTGCTGGACGTGCACGTCCAGCGGGTCCCGGTGGAAGGTGTCGTCACCAAGATCGCCTACCGGCCCGGCACGTTCCTCTCGGCGGATCTGGACAAGGCCTCCGAGGACAACGAACGCAACAGCATGCTGATCGCGGCGCCGGCCGGGGAGGTGGTGGTCACCCAGATCGCCGGCCTGCTGGCCAGGCGCATCGTCTGCGACCTGAAACCGGGCGCAGCGGCCCACCTCGGCAGCACCTACGGCCTGATCCGGTTCGGCTCACGGGTGGACGTCTACCTGCCGGTCGGCACCGAGATCGTCGTCCGCCCGGGCCAGCGCACCATCGGCGGCGAGACGCTGCTCGCCGTGTTGGACGGCACGCCCACGTGATGAGAGCCCTGGCGGCGCCGCCCGGGATCAAGTTCCTGCCGAACGCGATCACGGTGCTCGCGCTGTGCGCCGGGCTCACATCGGTCAATTTCGCCCTCCGCGAGCGATGGTTCCTGGCCGTCGTCATGATCGCCACCGCGGCGGTGCTGGATTCGCTGGACGGACCTGCTGCCCGGTTGCTGGATGCCTCCAGCCGGATCGGCGCCGAACTGGATTCCCTGTCGGACTGTGTGAGCTTCGGGATCGCGCCGGCCTTGGTGATGTTCCTGTGGGCGCTGGACGACAATCCGCTGGGCTGGGCGTTCTGTCTGGTCTACGCCGTGTGCACGACGCTGCGTCTGGCGCGGTTCAACTCGGCGTTGGACGACGAAGCTCCGCCGGCCTGGTCCAAGCTGTTCTTCACCGGAATCCCGTCACCGGCCGGCGCGCTGCTCGCGCTGCAACCGCTGAGCCTGGACGTCCGCCTCGGCCATCCGGATCGACCCGAGGGTGATTTCTGGTGGACCAACTCGTGGGTGATCGGGATCTGGCTGGTGCTGATAGGGATCCTCATGGTGTCGAAGGTGCCGTCGATCGCGCTGAAGAACGTCTTCATCCCGGCAAGGTTGATCCTTCCCTCGCTGATCCTGCTGGTGATCGCCGTAACGGCGGCGTTCTACGAGCCGCAGATCATGTTCGCGCTCGGGTTGTTCGTCTACGTGGCGCACCTGCCGTACGCCGCCTGGAAACGGCGCCACCTGCGGGAACACCCCGAACTGTTCGAGGACCCCACACGTCGCCGCGCCCGGGCACGAGCTCGTCGCAACAATCGCATGCGGCCGCGGATCCCGGGCAAGGTGCGCGTGGCCGGCCGCTACCGCGACGGGCGGCCGCTGCCCCGCGCCGCCCGGCCCCGACCGGTGGCCGACCAGCCGGACCGCCCGCGGCCGCTGGGACGTCGGCGCTTGCGCTGAACACTCTCGGGAACTGCCGCGCCGACGACCGCGAGATCTGATGGAGTGGGGCGATGGCCCCAGAGTTTTTGCCGGTTCCCACCGTCCGCCCCGGCGATCGGATCGCCGTCGTGTCGCCGTCCTTCGCCGCTCCCGGCGTCGCACCGGCGGTGCACGAGCAGGCGATGCGGCGCCTCGAGGAAGTCTTCGGCCTCGTCCCGATCGAGTACCCGACCACCCGCCAGGTGGGTGCGAGTGCCCGGGACCGGGCTGCGGACCTCAATGCGGCGTTCGCCGACCCGTCCATCCGAGCGGTGCTGTCGACGATCGGCGGGGAGGACCAGATCACCGTCGTCCCACACCTCGACGCTGCCCTGGTGCGGGCAGATCCCAAGCCGTTCATCGGCTACAGCGACAACACGAACATCCTGAACTGGTTGTGGGGCAACGGGATAGCAGGCTTCTACGGGGGTTCCACCCAGGTCCAGCTCGGCCCCGGCCCTGGGCTGGACCCGTGCCACGAGGCGTCGCTGCGGGCAGCGCTGCTGACCGGCGAGCGACTCCAGATCGCCGATCCAGGGGAATCGGAGGACATCGGCAAGGACTGGGCCGATCCCGCTGCGCTCACCGAGTTCGGCGATCGGGAGCTCACCGAGCCCTGGACCTGGGCCGGCCCGACCCGCTCCGTCACCGGACGAACCTGGGGCGGCTGCATCGAGGTGCTGCAGTGGATCCTCACCGCGGGCCGTTTCCCCCCGGATCCGGCGGTGCTGGCCGGCGGCGTGCTGCTCCTGGAGACGAGCGAGGAGTTGATCGCGGCCCGGGAGTTCGGCTGGATCCTGCGGTCGTTGGGCGAACGTGGGCTGCTGGCTGCTGTCGGCGCCGTAGTGGTCGCACGTCCACCGACATCGAGTTTCGAGGTGGTGCGATCCTCTGCGGAGCGCGCGGCGCATCGCGCAGAGCAACGCGACGTCGCGGTGGACATCATCGGCCGCTACCACCCGGAGGCGGTCGTCTGCGTCGGGGTGCCGTTCGGTCACACCCGTCCGCAGTGGGTGCTGCCCCACGGCGGGACGATGACGGTGGACGGTGCTCGGCAGGAGATCTGGGCCGACTACCGCTGAGCCCCCGGAGGTGTCGTTCAGTCGGGCGGCTCCGGCAACAACGCGCGCAGGGTGTCGATGGTGTCGGCCTCCGCCGCCGGCTTCCCCTCGTCACCGACGCGGTAGCGCTTGACCCGCGCGAACCGCAGCGCGACACCGCCCGGATAGCGGGAACTGCGCTGGACGCCATCGATCGCGATCTCCACCACGGTGGTCGGCTCGATGAAGACGGTGCCGGCGGTGCGCCGGGTCTCGATCTGCGGGAAGTACTCGGTCTGCCAGCGGAGGATCTCGTCGGTCAATCCCTTGAACGTCTTGCCCAGCATGACGAATCCACCCGGCTCGCCAAATCGCCCGTCCGGATCGCGGGCGCCCAGATGCAGGTTCGAGAGCCAGCCGGAGCGTCGGCCGTAGCCCCACTCGGCGGCCAGCACCACCAGGTCGTAGGTGTGCACGGGCTTCACCTTGATCCAGTCGGAGCCACGCCGGCCGGCCGCGTAGGGTGCGTCGATCGACTTGACGATCACCCCTTCGTGCCCGGCGGCGATGGCCTCGCGGAACGTCTGCTCGGCCGCCTCCGGATCTGTGGTCGGCACCGAGCGCACCACGGCCGCGCCGGCGATCTGCTCCAGCACCGCACGCCGCTCGCGCAACGGCTCGTCGATCAGGTCGCGTCCGCCCGCGTGCAGGACATCGAAGAACTGCACCTGCAGGGAGGCCTCCCGGGCCGCTCGAGCACCGAAGCGACTCATGGTGTCCGCGAACGGACGGGGCGCGCCGGATTCGTCGAGGGTGAGAGTCTCCCCGTCCAGGATGAGATCGCCGCCGGGGAACGTCGACACCAACTCGACCAGCTCCGGGACCCGCTCGGTGACGTCCGCCAGGCTGCGGGTCCAGGCGCTGACCACGCCGGCCACCCGATGCACCTGCAAGCGCGCGCCGTCAAGTTTGTACTCGACCACTGCCCCACCGATCTGCTCCACCGCTGCCGCAGCGCTGGGCGCCGAAGCAGCGAGCATCGGGAGCACCGGAACCCCCGGCACCAGTCCGATCGTGTCCAGGGGATCGCCGTGAGCAGCTGCGATCGCCACCACGGCCAGGTGGCCGCTGAGCATCGCTGCCCGCCGGACCTGCGCGACCGGCGCCTCGAACGCACGGGCCACCGCATCGGTGACCAATCCCTGCAGAGCGCCCGTCCGCACCTCGCCGACGATCACCCGGGTGATCAGCTCCTGCTCGACGGCCGGGGCCCTGGCCAGCAGCTCTCCCAGGATCTGAGCGCGCCGGGTGGTGGACCCCGACCCGGTCCCGACCGTGGCCGACAGCGCGGTGAAGGCGGCGTCCACATCGATCAGCGCCAGGCTCGGGGCGGCGGCGGGCTCGGGCATGGCGGACTGCAGCGAGCGATAGCCGATACCGAGTCGGCCCTGGCGCGGCTTTCCGAGCAACAGCCCGATGAGCACCGGGAGCTCGTCGATCGCGCAGACCGCGAGCAGCTCCGCGATGGCGGCGATCTTCGCGGTCCGGGAACGGGTCACGGTGACGGCGTCCAGGACGCGCACCAGCTCGGCGACCAGCAGTTGCCGGCCGCGAACGTCGGGGTGCGTCATGCGGTCGATCCTGGCAGGGGCCACCGACAACGGGGGCCGTGGAGCCGGTCAGGCTTCGGGATCGATCCCCAGGCGCCGCATGGAACGGGCCTGCTGGCGCGACTTGCGCATCCGGCGAAGACGACGGACCAGCAGCGGATCGTGGGCCAGCGCATCAGGATTGTCGATGATCGCGTTGAGGACCTGGTAGTAACGCGTCGGTGACAGCCCGAACATGTCCTTGACGGCCTGTTCCTTCGCGCCGGCATACTGCCACCACTGGCGCTCGAACTGCAGGATGTCGCGGTCTCGCCGGGACAGGCCGCCGGAGGAGTCCTCCGCTGCGGGTGATGCTGCAGAAGGACTCGTCATCCGTGTGCCCTGGCCTCTCGATATCGCTGCCACCATCCGGCGGCCCGTCTACAGGCACGACCGGACTCCCGCACAGGGAATCACAGCCGTGTCATTCGTTCCACGATCCCATCACGATCGGCCCATCCCGTCCACCCGTCCCGGAGTGTCGCAGACCGGCGCGTCCGGGCATCTGCGCAGGCGAGGGACCGTGTGACTGGTGGGAATCCTGAGTCGGATGGGACTGCCGGGGCCCGCATCTGCCGACTGATGGCACGCTGTCCAGGACTGGACGACGGGCCGGCGCCATCTTCTGGCGCGACGGCACCGAAAGGGCGCGACGGCACCGAAAGGGAGCGACTCCGTGACCGAGCAACTTCCCCCGGTGCGTCCGGTTTTCGTACTCCACCGTCACCGCAAGCCGCGCCCGCATTTCGACCTCCGACTGGAGGAGAACGGGGCGCTGCGGTCGTGGGCGGTGCCCAGAGGCCTTCCGGTGGATCACCAGCACGATCGACTCGCCGTCGCGGTCGGCGACCACGACCTCGAGCACGCGACGTACACCGACGCCGACAAGGACATCGCCGACCACGGATGGTGGCAGCTGCTCGACCGCACCGACCGGCGCTTCGTGTTCGAGTTGCACGGTGAGCGGGAGGTCGTGCGCTACGCGCTCATCGACACCGGACGCGATTGGCTGCTGCACCGGACCAAGGAGCAGCCGGAGGGATGAACCCCGCCCAGGACGCCCGGATCGGCGCGGACCCGAGCTCCGCTCCCTCCGATGTGCGCACGCGGCTGTGCGCACGAGAGGCGTACCGACCGGATCAACCCAGCAACGACGGCAGCAGCTCGACGACGGTTGTCCAAGCCGGCGACCCGACGTCGATGAGGGCGAAGTGGTCTCCCTGGATCTCGTGCAGCACTGCGGTGTCCCCGGCGGCGGTAGCGGCCGCGACGTAGTCGACGCTCTGGTCGAGCGGGACGTTGCCGTCCTGATCACCGTGCACGCAGTGCACCGGAATGCCCAGCGGCAGCTGCCGGGTGGGGTCCGCGATCCGGTACCGGTCGGCCACGTCGCCGGGCTCGCCGCCGAGCAGGTCCTGGACCGCGGTCCCGCCGACGCCGCCCCGGACGGCCTTCTCCAGGTCGAGCACGCCGGCCTGCGAGACGACCCCGGTCAGCGCGACGGAACCAGCGGCGAAGTCCATCGGCGAACCTGATCCCAGTGCCGGACGAGCCGCCGCCCAGGTGGCCAGGTGGCCACCTGCCGAGTGTCCGATCGCCACCACCCGCGCAAGGTCGAGCGCACCGTGCGCGCCCGAGGACGCGATACCGGCCAACGCGTCGATCCCGGCGGCGATGTCGTCGAAGGTGGCGCTCCACCCGCCCCCGTCACCCACCCTGCGGTACTCCAGGTTCCAGGCCACCCAGCCACGCGCGGCGAGGTCGGCCGCCAGCGGCGTGCCCAGGTCGAGCCCGTAGGCCGCGCGCCAGAACCCCCCGTGGATGACGACCGCGGTGCCGGGCCTGCGGGTGCCGGTGGGCAGGTGCAACTCGCCGAACTGCGAGGGGTCGGAACCGTACGGGATCCGGATCGGGTCGCCGGGCCGGGCAGACGCAGTGTTCATGCTTCCAGCTGTACCCGCCGCAGACCGATTGCTCACCGTCGCCCCCGAGCCGGACGCCGCGCCGCACGCAGCCAGCACCGGCGCGACCAGCGCGGACCCCAGCAGCGTTCGTCGGCTGAGTCCGCTGCCCGGGTCGGACGATGGCTTGGTGCTCGACATGCGATGCCCCGATCCGATCGCCCCACGGCGATCACGACCGTCATTCGGAGGCCTCCGGCGCCGCAACGGGTCCGTAGGCAGTCAGGAGTCGGCGGCCCAGCTCCGCCAGCGCTGTTCTGACCTCAGGCGGACCCGTCACCTCCGCGACCGCGCTCCACCCGGCCAACTGCTCGGCCAGCGCATCGACGCGATGGGCAGTGACCGTCAATCGGACCCGCCCGTCGGGCTCGGGCGGACCGACCGCCCGTTGGACGGCTCGATCGCCCAGCACGTCGGTCATCGGCCCGACGGCCCGCGCTGCAACCAGCACCTCGGCTCGCACCGCGTTCCGCAGCGACTCCACCTCGTCGACCGCGACCGCCCAGCTCGCCCTGGCGTCGAAGTCGGCCGGCCAACCACCGGGTTCCTGCGTACCCACCAGATCCGCCATCCCCTGCACGCGATGCATCCTGGCCCGGGCGACGTCCGCCACACCGTCGGCGCCGGCGGGCGCCGCGAGCAGGTACCACTGCTCACCCCGCCGGGCGACCACGAGCGGCACCACGGCAGGCGTGGAGACCGGTGGGTCTCCGGAGCGCCAGCGCACGAGTCGCCGGCGGACGATGGCCGATCGCAGGACCGGGACCGCCGGCGGCGTCCGGTCGTCCCGTCCCCAGCGGGGCCCGACCACCTGAGCTGCCGCCGCACGCTCGGCGCCGGCGCGGAAGGTGGCCGGCAGAGCCTGCAACAGCTTGGACACCGCCGACGAGACCTCTCCCGGAGAGCCGCCCAGCTCGCCGAACAGGGCGAACAGCGCCTGCGCTTCGGGCTCGGTCAAGCCGGTGAGGTCGGTTCGTGCGCCGCCCACCAACGCCCAGCCACCGCCCCGACCTCGCTGGGGATACACCGGAACCCCGGCGCTCATCAACGCCTCCAGATCTCGGCGGGCAGTGGGCACGGAGACCTCGAGCTCTGCCGCCAGGGCTGCCGCGGTGATGGCGGGTCGCGACTGCAGCATCAGCAGCACCCGGATCAACCTGTCTGCGCGCATCCGCTGATTCTGGCCGTAGAAGCGATCATTTGGTGATCACTTCAACGAGCACCATGGGAACTACCGCGGATCGACCGCGAGAATCATTCGAAGGAGAACCCCATGTTCCGTGGACTCGCCAACCTCAACCTCGTCACCGACGACATCCCGGCCGCGATCGCCTGGTACTCCTCGGTGCTCGGCGCCGCCCCCTACTTCGTCCGACCCGAACAGGGTGATCCGCAGTACGCGGAATGGCGTTTCGGCGACGACGAGGACGAGTTCGCGCTCATGCACTCCACGTTCCGGCCCGTCCTCGCCGAACCGGGCGGGGCGCTCGTCTCGATGCACGTCGACGACATCAAGGCCTCCTTCGACCGACTCCTGGAACTCGGCGCCACTGCCCACGACCCGGTGACGCCGCGCGGTGGCGGATTCATCTCCGCATCGGTGGTCGACCCGTTCGGCAACCTGATCGGTCTGATCCAAAGCCCGCACTGGGCGGCCGCCCACGCCTGAGATGTCATGCGCTTCGACCGGCGGTTCCGACGCTCACAGCACGGGCCGCTGCCGCCCGTACCCGGTGACTGCCTCGAATCCCTTGGCCAGGCCGAGCAGCTCGTCCTCCGCGCGGTGCCGGCCGACGAACTGCACTCCGATCGGCGTTCCCGCCGCGGTGAAACCGGCCGGCATCGAGATGGACGGATGTCCGGTGACGGTCACCGCGCAGACTGCCTGCATCCAACCCAGGTAGTCGGGCTGCTGTTGTCCCGCAACCACTTCCGGATACTCGATCTCGGCATCGAAGGCCGCCAGCGGCGTCACCGGCAGGATGAGCGCGTCGTATCCGCCTTCGCGGTCGAGGAACGTCCGCATCCGATGGAACAGCGCGGTCCGGTGGATGGCCGCCGCACCGACCTGTGCCCCCGTCAGCTCCCGGCCGGCGAGCATGTTCGCGTACAGGCTCTCTCTTACCTGGCTGCGATGCTCGTCCAGGAACGTGCCGAGGGTCGCTTCGAACTGCCAGGCCCGAAGGGTTCGGAAGCACTCGTCCGCGCCGGAGAAGTCGGGGCTGATCTCCTGGATCTCCGCACCGGCGCGCGCCGCGGAAGCCGCTGCGCGCCGGACGATGTCGGCGATCTCCGGCTCCACCTCGACCGCGCCTCCGAGGTCGACCGAGAAGGCGATCCGCTTGCCCTGCAATCCGCTCGATGGCACCACAGCGAACTCGGATCCAGTGCGCTCCAACGATATCGGCGACCGAGGATCCGGACCGGCCATCACCGACAACAGCAGCGCCAGATCGTCCACGGTGCGGGCCATCGGGCCCTGCACGCTGAATCCCGCATATCCGTCCGCAGCCGGATGGACCGGCACCCGACCCGCCGACGGCCGCAGTCCGATCACGTTGCAGTAACTCGCCGGCAGTCGCAGCGAGCCGCCGAAATCGTTGCCGTCGGCCAGCGGATGCATGCCCGCTGCGAGTGCGGCGGCGGCCCCACCGGACGATCCGCCGGCCGTCACCGACAGGTCGTAGGGATTGCGGGTGATCCCGAAGACCCGGTTGAAGGTGTGCCCACCGGCGACGAACTCCGGGACGTTCGTCTTGCCCAGCGTGACGACCCCGGCAGCCTTGAGCCGTTCGATCACCAGGTCGTCCGTGTCCGGCACGAAATCCGCGCGCGCTTGCGAACCGAAGGTGGTGCGGATCCCGGCCGTCAGGTGATTGTCCTTGTGCGCCATCGGGATCCCGTGCAGCGGACCCAGCCACTCACCGTGGGCGGCAGCCTCGTCCGCAGCGGTCGCCTGTGCCATCGCGCGATCGGCGACCAGGGTGACGATCGCGTTCACCCGCGGGTTCGTCTGTTCGATCCGCTCCAGGTGCGCCGCGAGCACCTCGCGGGCCGAGATCTCCTTGCTGCGCAGCGCGGCCACCAGCGCGGTGGCCGTCCACTCGTGCAGCGGAACCTCGGCACTCGCGTCGGGCTGGTCCATGGGCTCCAGCCTGCCCCACTCGGGCATCAGAGGAGTTGGGCACTGTGTGACAAAGGAGGGGATCTCGACTCGTTCCTCGCTCGATCATCGGCACGATCTCGACTCCTCCGACCCTCTCCACCTCGTTGGCGCTCGGCTGGGCAGTTCGCTCAACCGCCGGCGATTCCGGTGGTCCCGGTGTCTCGACGGCGGTGACCGCGAGGGGTGGTGTGCCGGGTCAGGGAGTGGCTCGGGCATGGGCGGGACCCCGCTCGTGAGCCTGCGAACGCGCGGGGCCCGCCGGGCGGGACCCGGCACACCACCACTCGCGCCCGTAGAAGAGCTTCCGGCAAGCCCCACTGTGGGACGCTGACCGGGTGCGGATGCAATTCACCGCGGGACCCGACCCGACGGACCTGTTGACCCTCCCGTGGTCGACGGCATTGCAGGACTGGCCCAAGGACGTCCTGGTCAGTCTGCCGCGCGGGATCTCGCGGCACATCGTGCGCTTCGCGCGCATCGGCGGTTTGGTCTACGCCATCAAGGAGATCTCCGCCGATCTCGCCGAGCGGGAGTACGACCTGCTGCGCACGCTGGCTCGCACCGGCATCCCGGTGGTCGAGGCGGTCGGCGTGGTCGCCTCGCGCACCACCCCCGAGGGCGAACCGCTCGATGCCGCGCTCGTCACCAAGCACCTGCGGTTCTCGCTGCCCTACCGCGCCCTGTTCTCCCGGCGGCTCGACCCGGACCTGGAGCCGAAGCTGTTGGACGCGCTGGCGGAACTTCTCGTCCGGTTGCACCTGGTCGGCTTCGCCTGGGGCGACTGCTCGCTGTCCAACACCCTCTTCCGCCGCGATGCCGGAGCGCTCGCCGCCTACCTGGTCGACGCCGAGACCGGGTCGATCCGCGAATCGCTGTCCGACGGTCAACGGCAGGGCGATCTCGACATCGCCGAGACCAACCTGGCCGGTGAGCTGCTCGACCTGCAGATGTCCGGCCTGCTGCCCGAGTCGGTGGACCCGCTGGAGACCGCGCTGTCCGTTGTCGACCGGTACGAGCGGCTCTGGCACGAGCTCACCGCACCACAACAGCTCGGCGCCGGCGAATGGTGGCAGATCGAGCGGAAGATGCGTCGCCTCAACGAACTCGGCTACGACGTCGGCGAGATCCAGGTCGACGAGTCCGACGCGGGCCCGCTGTTGCGCACCCAGGTGGTGGAGGCCGGGCATCATCGTCGTCGGCTCGCCGAGCTGACCGGCCTGTCGGTCCAGGAGAACCAGGCCCGGCGCATCCTCAACGACCTGGACACCTATCGCAGCCAGGCGGTGATGCCCGGCAACGACATCGACGAGTTCACCGTCGCCGAACACTGGCTGATGGACGTCTTCGAGCCCGTCATCGAGGCCGTCCCACGAGAGCTGCGGGACACCCTGGAACCGGCGGAGATCTTCCACGAGGTGCTGGAGCACCGCTGGTTCCTGTCCGAGGCCGCCGGCCGCGAGGTCTCGATGGACGACGCTGCTCGCTCCTACATGCAGACCGTGCTGCCCTTCCGTCCGCACGAGGAGTCCATGCTGGACACCGCCCTGATGGGCGTCGGCTCGGTGGACGAAGCCCCGGACTGAGCTCGTCGGCGAATCCCGTCGCGTTCCGGCACCGTTGTTACGGGCGTCATGGAGCGAGCTTCAGCACATTCGTGCAGGTCAGACGTGGAGCCACCAAGGGGACTTGAACCCCTAACCTTTGCTTTACAAGAGCACTGCGCTACCGATTGCGCCATGGTGGCCTGCCGGAATCCGGCGCGACCAGCCTAACCGAGTGCGCACGGGCGCTGGTCCCCCTGTGGCGTTCGCTCACGTGACAGCCAGCCGCTCACGGTCGAGCGTGGGCGCCGAACGTGAGCGGATCGACCCCGGGGCTCGTCGCCACGTCGCCTGGTCACCAGATGACGTTCGCTCACGTGCCGCCGGTCGGGCCTCAGTAACCCGCAGTTCAGTTGTTGCTCGGCGGGACCGTCGGAACGGTGGCGCCGGGGCCGGGCGCCGGCCCGGAGGACGGAGCCACGGGCCCGCTGGACACGGGCACGCTGGACACGGGCACGCTGGACACGGGCTCGCTGGACTCGGGCGTGGTCGGGGCCGGCGGGGGCGGCTCGCAGATCACCTGGAACTGGCCGTTGTAGACAGTGGTCTGCTTCTCCCGCTTGAGCTCCTTGCCGGCCAGGTCGCGGATGATCCTGGTGTCGTCGATGGAGAAACCCGACGTGCCGTCGGAGTCATTGCAACTCTCGCCGTAGGGGATCGTCGTCGTGGGCGGTGGCGTGATGTCATAGCGATCGCTCGCCACCGACTCGACCTCCACCTGCTTCGTCCCGAACAACGTCACCGTGATCGACGACTCCGTCCAGATGGTCTTCACCAGGACCGCAGTCGGGTAGTCGTTCTTGAAGACGAAGTCGATGTCGGGGATGAAGATCGTCGCCTCCCGACCGGCCGGGTAGCGGCTGATCCAGTACGAGTGCGCCTGGTGCTCGATCTGCTGCAGACCGGCGAAGTAGGTGGCGTTGTAGAACGTCGTGGTGAACTGACTCAATCCCCCGCCGATGGCCTTGCCGGGACGCCCGTTCTCGATGATCCCGGACTCGATGTACCCCTGCTCGGTGCCGCGCGGGCCGGTGAAGTCGTTGAGCGAGAACGTTTCTCCCGGCTGGATGATGACACCGTTCATCTTCTCGGCCAGCACCTTGATGTTCTGCCCCGACGCATAGGCGAAGTCGTTGGTGGTGAAGGTGCTGATCTCTTCCTTGATGCCGAGTTCTTTGGCCTCCTGGGTGGTGAGGTCGGCGTCGGTTGCGGTGTAGACCACCTTCCAGACCCGGGTACCGGAAGCGTCCAGGGTCGCCCGGAGGGCCCGCTCGCTGGAGTCCCAGACCACCTTGCGACCGGTGACGGCCTCGGTGATGTTCGGCTGTCCGTCGATCAACGAGATGACGGCATCCTGCGGCGTAGTCTGGGTGGCCTCGATCCGGGCGGTCAGCGGCGCGCGCAGAGCGGCGACGTCGACAGACACGGAGAACCCGGTGCCGGCGGGTTTGATCGTCACGTGTTGGGCGATCTCGGCAGGGGTGAGCTGCGCGCGGACGTCGGCAGCCTCCACCTCCACCGGGCCGGACAGGATCCGCTTGGCTGTCGCGACCGCCGCGGTGGTCTCCTTCGCCGTGGCCCGGACCTTGCGCTCGGTCACCGGAAGCTTCAAGGAGGCAACGGTTTCGGGGCCGCCCCTGGTCCAGGCAGCGCTGATGTCGCGCACTGAGGCGTCGATGTCGAGGGACCGCCCCGTCACGGGTGGGATGGATTTGACCGTCGCCCCGGAGAGCGTGACCGACCCTTCGACGGCGTCGATGTCGGTCTTCGCAGCCTGAGCGGTGACCCACTTCCGGAGGGCGGTCTTGTCCACGGAAACCTTGACCGGCACGGACGTGGACTGGAAGAACGAGGTGAACCGGGCAAGCGGCGAGGCCGAGCTGGTCCCCGCGGCAGCGATGGCCTCGTCGATGTCCGGGGCGAGTCCCGCCTCGGCCGGCGGAAGCCGGACGTCCGTGCCATGGACGTCGACGGTCACCGCCGCCGTGTACTCGGCCTGCAGTTCCTGACGCAGCAGTGCCCGCGCATCGTCCGGAGTGCGTCCGCCGACCTCAATGCCGGCGATCTGGGTGTTGCGCTCGATCTCACCACTCGTGTGGGCGACGTCGATGAGGTAGAAGCCGACCACTGCAATCACGACCACTGCGACGGCGAGCCACCCGAACAGCAGGCCACGGGAGCGGCGCTCCTGCGCGGGTGCGTGCGGGTCGGTGTGGGGCTCGGAGAAAACAGGGATCACGGTCGTCGGGTCGTCGCTGCTGCGACCGAACCCGGATCCGGACGGCTGGTCGGAACCCACACCTCACCCTTCGGGTCGTTGCTGGAGGGCCGACACGATCGACCCCACCGGGCACGCCTCGACGCATCGAGCGGGCACCCACGCACCATCATGGCTGATCGGGACGCTCCGATGGAGCTGATCCGGAGCGATCCGGGCCACGTTCGGGCTCAGAGGTGGGTGCGCTCCTGATCGCGGGCGAGTGATGCGACCCGTTCGTCCGAATCGGAGGTGGCAGGGGAGGGCAGATGGGCCACCGGCGGGACGACGGCCAGATCGAGCAGCCGGTCGCGGCACTCCGCGACGGTCATACCGGTCAGGTTGGACAGCGCGCGCAGTGCTCCCTCACCCAGACTCTCGGTGATGTCGTCGAATGCCCCGTCGGGGTGGCGGATGGAGAACCAGCGGCGCACCGGTGCCAACGACTCGTCGGTGGTGGCCAACACGTCGGCGACGCGCACGGAGATGGCGCTCCGACCACGCAACGAGGACATCGGCACGGTCGAGCGCTCGGCGCCGGCGATCAACTTGCCACAGTCCTCACCGAGAGCCCGTGAGATGACCCAGAAGACGTCGATCCGCAGCGAACGATGTCCGGTCTCGTAGTTGGCCAGTGCGGCCTTGGACACCTGACCGCCGGTACGTGTGGCGACCTGCGCCTGGGTCAGGCCCTGGCGACGGCGTGACTCCCTGAGTTGCGCGCAGAGCGCTGCAGCAAAGCCGGCCTGCTGGTCGGCATCCACTGGAGGCATGGCACTACCTACTGTCTGGGATGGGGCATTGAAAGCCGCGGTAAGCACACAACCCACATTACACCCATTGGGTGATTCGTGGAAGCTTTCGTAACTCTTGGTCACATTGTGTACGTTCCGACCACGGCCCGGGCCCCCGTCTCCCGGCAGTGGAGTGTATGACCAACACGTAACGTCACCGGCCCGCAGGTGCGGTCCGCGCACCGTGGTGCCCGCAGCTGGTCGGTGGCCCACGCCCGGGTCGACCCAGGACCCTCCCGGACGGTGCAGGCAGATGCCGACCTAGTCTGGAGGCCATGACCGTTCGCCCCATCGTCATCTGCGGAGAGCCGGTCCTGCACCGGCCGACGATCCCGGTGACCGTGTTCGACGACGCTCTCGCAGTGTTCCTCGACGACCTGTTCGAGACCAATTCTGCAGCCCACGGCGCGGGTCTGGCGGCCAATCAGGTGGGTGACGACCGGCGGGTCTTCATCTACGACTGCCCCGACGACACCGGCGTCCGCCGGCGCGGCCATGTGGTCAATCCGGCGATCGAGACCTCACCGGTCCCGGAGACGATGCCGGACCCGGACGACGACTACGAGGGCTGCCTGTCGGTGCCCGGCGAGAACTACCCGACGGGCCGCGCCGACTGGGCGAAGGTGACTGGGGTGGATGTGCACGGCGATCCGGTCGAGGTGGAGGGCACAGGCTTCTTCGCCCGCTGCCTGCAGCACGAGACCGATCACCTCGACGGCCTGCTCTACCTCGACCGACTGGTCGGCAGGAACGCGCGCGCAGCCCGGAAGATGATCAAGGCCAACGGCTGGGGGGTACCCGGCAACAGCTGGCAGCCAGGTGTCGACGAGGACCCCTTCGGCCACTGACCGACCGGTCCTGCGGGTGGCGACTAGGGTCGGGCACGTGAGCGACGACGATCCCCAGACACATCGGCCGACCGCACGACGCCCCCAATTGCATCCGAGGGACTCCGCCGACGGAACCGCCGAACCCGCAGGCCACGAGCGGGCCGACATGGTCGTCGTGGCCAACCGACTGCCCTTCGACCTGCGGAAGAACGCCGACGGGACCACCACCGCACATCAGGCACCCGGCGGTCTGGTGACCGCGCTCGCACCGATCCTGTCGCGACGCGACGGTGCCTGGATCGGCTGGCCCGGTCAACCCGACCTCGACCTCGAACCGACCCGGTCGGACGGGTTGACGTTGCACCCGGTGCGGCTCTCGGCGCAGGAGATCGAGGAGTTCTACGAAGGTTTCTCCAACGCCACCCTGTGGCCGCTCTACCACGACGCAGTCGCCGAGCCGGAGTTCCATCGCCACTGGTGGGACGCCTACCGGCGGGTCAACCAGCGCTTCGCCGAACGGGCCGCCGCGGTTGCCGCCGACGGCGCCGTTGTGTGGATCCACGACTACCAACTGCAGCTCGTCCCACAGCTGTTGCGTGAGCTGCGGCCGGACGTCCGGATCGGGTTCTTCCAGCACATCCCGTTCCCGCCGGTCGAGCTGTACATGCGACTGCCGTGGCGGCGGGAGGTGCTGGTGGGGATGCTCGGTGCCGACCTGATCGGCTTCCAGGTGCCGGGCGCCGTGCGCAACTTCAGCCGGCTTGCCAAGAACCTGCTGGGCGTCACCGTCTCCGGTTCCACGCTCTCCCACGAGGGCCGCACCAGCCGGGTGGGCGCCTTCCCCATCTCGATCGACTCGCAGGCCCAGAGCGAGCTGGCCACCGAGCCCGAGGTGACCAGCGCAGCGATGAAGCTCCGGGCGGACCTGGGGCGTCCCCGCAAGATCATCCTGGGTGTCGATCGTCTCGACTACACCAAGGGCATCAACGTCCGGTTGCGCGCCTTCGGCGAGCTGCTGGACGAGAAGGACCCCAGCGTGCAGGACGCGGTGATGATCCAGATCGCCACCCCGTCCCGCGAACGCCTGGGCTCCTACATCCGGATGCGGGAGGACATCGAGCGTCAGGTCGGGGCGATGAACGGCGAGCACGCCAGCATCGGCCGGCCCGCCGTGCACTACCTGCACCAGTCGTTCCCCCGGGAGGACCTCGCCTCGTTCTACGTCGCGGCCGACGTGATGGCCGTGACCCCGCTGCGCGACGGGATGAACCTGGTGGCCAAGGAGTACGTGGCCTGCCGCTCCGCCGGCGACGGGGTGCTGCTGCTGAGCGAGTTCACCGGCGCTGCCACCGAGCTGCGGCAGTCCGTCCTGGTCAATCCGTACGACACGAACGGCGTCAAGGACGCGCTGCGGGAGGCTCTGCAGATGCCGGCCGGCGACCAACGGCGACGGATGCGCGCGCTGCGCCGTCAGGTGCTCACCCACGACGTCGACGCGTGGGCGGAGTCCTTCCTGTCGACGCTGGAGGACACCAAGGATCCGGTGGCCGCAGCCCGGTCCCGGCTGCCGGCCACGGCGGTGAAGGCGGTCGAGGAGCTCGCCCGAACGCGATACCTGCTCGTCGGTACCGACTTCGACGGCGTGCTCTCCCCGATCGTCGACGACCCGGCCGCCGCCCGACCGCTGGTCGAGTCGGTGGATGCAGTCCGCACGCTGGCGGTGCTGCCCAACACCTCCGTCGCCGTCATCTCCGGACGTTCGTTGGCGGCATTGCGCACGCTGGTGGGCGACATCGGCCCGGTCCACATGATCGGGTCGCACGGCGCGGAGGACGCCGGGATCACCGGCATCCCGGTCCAGGCAACCGACTCCGCTGCCACCCCGGCTCAGCTGACGCCGCAACAGGTTGCGCTCAACGAGCGGGTGATCGCCGCGATGGAGGACCTGCAGCAGCTGCACCCGACGATCCGGCTCGAGACCAAACCCACCGGGGTGGCCGTACACCTGCGCGGGACTGCGGCGGCCGTCGAGAAGGCGGTCGAGCAGGCCATCCTCAGCGGTGTCGCGGAGTGGGAGGGGGTGCGTCTACTGCGGGGCAAGAAGGTCCTGGAGCTGTCGGTGGTGTCCACCGACAAGGGCAAGGCCATCTCCGGTCTGTCCAGAGCGCTGGAAGCCACCGCAACGCTGTTCCTCGGCGACGACGTCACCGACGAGCACGCCTTCGCCCTGATCGTCCCCGCAGACAGCGACCGGCTCACCGATCCCGACTCACCCGCCGTCGCGGGAGTCGGGGTGAAGGTCGGACCCGGCGAGACGCTGGCGACGGTGCGGATCGCCGATCCCCGCCAGGTCGCCGATCTGCTGACGATGCTCGCCGCCGAACGTCAGCGGTACGTCATCCACGCCTGAGGTCTGTCGACGCGTTCGGTGTCCGTGGTGGGGGACGCTGCTGCGCAGGCTTCGCCAGCTGCAGAGGGCTGCGCATCGCCCCCCACCACGGCCACACCACCGGCACAGGTCCTCGGCGTCTCCTCCTGGAGGAGGAGCTGCCGCCACTAGGATTTCCGCATGCCCCGCACTCCTGTGTTGACCCCGCGCGCCCAGGACTTCCCCCGTTGGTACCAGGACGTGGTCGCCAAGGCCGAGCTCGCCGACAACGGGCCGGTGCGCGGCACCATGGTCATCCGTCCGTACGGCTACGGGATCTGGGAACGGATGCAGGCCGGGATGGACGCCCGCATCAAGGCGACCGGTGCGGAGAACGCCTACTTCCCGTTGTTCATCCCCGAGTCGTACCTGCACCGCGAGGCCGAACACGTCGAAGGTTTCTCGCCGGAACTCGCAGTCGTCACCCACGCGGGCGGCAAGCAGCTCGAGGAGCCGGTGGTCGTGCGGCCGACCAGCGAGACGGTGATCGGCGAGTTCATGGGCAAGTGGATCAACTCCCACCGCGACCTGCCGCTGCTGCTCAACCAGTGGGCCAACGTGGTCCGCTGGGAGCTCCGGCCGCGGATCTTCCTGCGCACCAGCGAGTTCCTCTGGCAGGAGGGTCACACCGCCCACGCCTCGGAGGCGGATGCCGCCGCCTATGCGCGCCGGATCCTGCACGAGGTGTACGAGGACTTCATGCGCACGGAGCTGGCCATCCCGGTCGTCGTCGGTCGCAAGACCAAGCGGGAGCGCTTCGCCGGCGCCACCAACACTCTCGCGCTCGAGGCGATGATGGGCGACGGCAAGGCCCTGCAGATGGGCACCAGCCACGAGCTCGGACAGAACTTCGCCCGGGCCTTCGACATCTCCTACACCGACGCCGATCAGCGCCAGCAGCATGTCTGGACGACGTCCTGGGGATCCTCCACCCGGATGCTGGGCGGCCTGATCATGTCCCACGGCGATGACGCCGGCCTGCGGGTGCCGCCGAAGCTGGCCGCCGTCCAAGTGCAGGTGATGGTCGTCAAGGGTAGCGACGACGGTTCGGTCGAGGCCGCGGCGCGGGGCTTGCACGCCGAGCTGGCGGCCACCGGGGTCCGGGTCCGGCTGGACGATCGGGTCGACACCCCGTTCGGTCGGCGGGCGGTGGACGCCGAGCTCAAGGGCATTCCGTTCCGCGTCGAGGTCGGTCCCCGCGATCTGGCCGAGGGCCGGGTGACGCTCGCCCGGCGGGTCCTGGGGACCAAGGAGCAGCACCCGATCTCCGCGGTCGCCGCAGCGATCACGGCGGCGATCACGGCAGACCAGGCCGAGCTGTACCGCCAGGCCGAACAACGCCTGACCGATCGGACCGCCGAGGTCGACACCGTCGAGGACGCCGTTGCCGCCACGGCCGACGGCTGGGCGCGGCTGCCGTGGAGCGCGCTGGGCGACGAGGGTGAGGCCCGGATCGCCGGGCAGGGCGTGACCGTCCGCTGCCTGGTCCGCGCCGACGGGTCGGTGCCCGACACCGACGACCCGGCACAGGATCCGGACCTGATCGCCGTGCTGGCGCGCGCCTACTGATGGCTCCGACGCACCCGGCCGGCGGCGGGGTCACCTTCCGTCCCCGCGAACCGGCCGACCTGCCGACGCTGGTGACCCTGCTGGCCGCGCAGCAAGCACGCTCGCACTATCCGTTCCGCTGGCCGCTGCCGTTCCCGCCCGAGCAGTTCATTGCGCGCGAGACCGAGCGACACTCGTGGGTCGCCGTTGTCGACGGCACGACGGCCGGCCACATCGCCGTCACCGAGGTGATCGACGACGACTTCAGCCGGGTCTGGACCGCGGCGACCGGACGGGCCGCGTCCGGTCTGGGCTGTGTCTCGGCGTTCTTCGTCGACGAGACCCGGCGCGGCTCGGGCATCGGCGGTGGTCTGCTGGACCGGGCGGTCGCACTGCTCCGGTTGCAGGGCCGGCTGCCGGTGTTGGACGTGGTGCAGCGGCACGGAGACGCGCTGGCGATCTACCGGCACCGTGGCTGGCGCGAGGTCGGCGAAGTACGCCCGCCGTGGCTACCCGCCGACGAGCCGCCGGTGATTGCCATGGTGCTCGACGATCCCACCGGGGATCCGATCACGCTGCCGCCGGCGACCGGCCTGAGAGCCGTGGATCTGCACCCCCCGGAGCAGCCGTCAGCGGCGACCGATCACCGTCCACGCGACGGCGTCGATGTCGAACGGACCGGCAGGCAGCAACTCCGCGCACCGCGTGCGTAATCGCTGCTTGGTCACGGCGTCCAACGCCGCGACGTAGTCGCCCGCCGGTCCGACGCCCAACTCGAACATCTCCCACCACTGCTCGAAGCCCGCGAACGTGCGCGTCGAGGGCAGCGTCAGCGGCCGCAGGTCGTGCAGTCCGGCCTGCGTGAACAGCGCAACCAGCTGCCCGTCGCGGGTGCCGGGCAGGTCGGATTCGTCCGGTGCGTCCGGGTCGAGATCCTTGGCCGCACGCCAGAACACCCCGAGCGGGTGCCGCCCGCCCCCGAAGTCCCAGACGCTCGCCGCCACCTGACCTCCGGGCCGGGTGACCCTGGCCATCTCGGTCAACCCGCGCACCGGATCGGGCATGAAGTGCACCACCAGCTGGGCAACGGTGGTGTCGAACGAGGCGTCCGGGAACCGCAGCCGGTCGGCCGTGGTGCACTCCACCCTCAGCCCCGGGAACCTCGCCCGCAGCGCCGCGACGAAGGTCTCCGACGGATCGACGGCCGCGACCGCATGCACGCCGAGCGCTGAAACCAGCCTGGCGGTCAGCGCGCCGGGACCGGCCCCCACATCGAGTGCCCGCTGACCGGCTCGAAGCTGCAGCTCGGCGACAGTGGCGTCCGCGAGCGGCTCGGCGTAGCGACCCATGAAAGCGCCGTATGCGTCCGCGCTGACGGAGAAACCCATGGCGCTCAACGGTACTCCAGAACAGCGACCGCTACCAGGATCAGATCCGCGGCGGGCCGGTGGTGCGACCTGCGAGGAAGGTCGTCGGCAGGATCACCCGCTGGGCCTGATGGCGGATCGACTCCTCCAACAGCAACCGGCCTGCCTGACGGCCTTTCTCCACGACCGGTTGCGAGATGGTCGTCAGCCCGGCATCGACAGCTGCCCGCACACCGTCGAACCCGCTGACCGAGACGTCCTCAGGGACCCGGCGACGGCGCCTGGCCAGCTCCTCCAGACCGCCGAGCGCCAACACGTCCGAGGTGCAGACCAACGCGGTGATCCCGGGATCGAGCGCCAGTACCTCTGCGGTGGCCTCGGCGCCGGCCGCCCGGGTGTGGTCGAACCGTTCGATGACGGGCACCCGGTCCCAGGACACCCCTGCCGCTTCGAAGCCGTCCCGCAGCCCCGCCAACCGGTTGCGCTGCACGTGGTAGTCGGCGGTCGCCTGGCGCACCAGGTCCACCGGCCCGTCGTTGCGGGCCCTCCCGAGCCGCATGCACACCACACCGATCCGGCGATGGCCCAGCTCGACCAGGTGATCGGCGATCTCCCGGGCAGCGGACCGATCGTCGATACCGACCAGATCGGTGGTGTCCAGGGACGGTTGGTCACAGATCACCGTCGGGACGGGACGCGACAGCATCGCAGCCAGGTACGGGTCGTCCGCCGGCATCGAGTAGGCGACGAAGCCGTCGACCGCGGCGCTGCTGACGCTCTGTACATCCGCCGAACCCGGGCTCGCAGGTACCAGCAGCAGCCCGATCCTGGCCTGATCGCACTCCAGGGTCAGACCTTCCAGGAACGCGACCGCCGCCGGATCGCGGAAGGCGTAGGAGAGCTGCTCGGTGAGCAGCAGACCGATCGCGCCGGCCCTGCGGGTCCGCAGTGACCGGGCGACAGGGTCGGGGCCGGAGTATCCGAGCCGCGTCGCCTCGTCCATCACTCGCTGTCGCAGCGCGGGCGACAGTTGGTCAGGGCGGTTGTAGGCGTTGGAGACGGTGGTCCTGGAGACTCCGAGCTCCTTGGCCAGCGAGGCGAGCGTCGCCTGTTGACGACTGCGGTGGCGCTCCATCCGGACAACGCTATCCCGCGGGCCGAGGGCAGTCGGTACGACATGCGCCACGTCCGCCGCCGCCCGGACCACCCGCCGGCCGGTGGCGGCGTCGATTCACCCGCGGAAGGTGCGGAGCAAGCAGTCGCGCGCGGCCGGCGACAGCTGGTGCTCCTGGTAGACCGCCGGGGCGCTGCCCGGTGCCGCGATCTCGTAGCTGAAGGCGTCCGGGTGGGGCAGGCGCGCGCTCGTCGGGATGGCGCCCTGCCGCGCCCCGGTGACGGCAGGATCGGCGGCCAGCAGGCCCCGCCACACCGCTACCTCCGGAGCGGGGACCCCGGCGAGATCGACCGTCCGCGACACCGACGTGCCGGCGAAGCCACCGGTGCGGGTGACGACAACCGCGGCCGGCGCTGCACTCGGTCCATCGGCCGACGGGGTGTTGCCCGAGGGGGCAGCCTCGCCGGTTGTCATGTCGGTGACACCCACCTGCTGCCAGGCGGCCGCCACTGCCACGGCCTGCGCAGAGCCGTTGCCGTACAGCTGCACCGCTGCCTGTTCGGTGAGCCGCGCGAACTCGACGAAGTCGCAGTCGGCGCTGATCGGCCCGCCGGTGAGGACCTCGAACCAGATCGACCCCGGCGCTTCCCAAGCGTTCCCACCGATTGCGGTGGCCACCAGGTGGAAGGCCTTGTTCGGGATCCCGGAGTTGATGTGCACGCCGCCGTTGTCGGAACTCGTCTCGACGTAGTCGGCCATCGTCGCCGGCTGCGGATCCTTGCCCAGCTCGGGATCGTCGTACGCCGTCCCCGGTGCGGCCATCGACCTCAGCGCAACACCGTTCACGCTGGGCAGCAACAGATCTGCGCCGATAAGCCAGTCGGCCTGATCGGCCGTCTGGCCCAGCACGTACTGCTTCACCAGCACTCCGAAGACGTCGGAGATGCTCTCGTTGAGCGCTCCCGACTGGCCCTGGTACCGCAAGCCCGCGGTGTGCTCGGTGACGCCGTGGGTCAGCTCGTGGCCGATCACGTCGATGCTCGCGGTGAACGGGCCGAAGATCCGCCCGTCCCCGTCACCGAACACCATCTGCTCGCCGTTCCAGAACGCGTTGTCGTAGTCGCGCTCGTAGTGGACGGACGCAATCAGCGGTAATCCTTTGCCGTCCAACGAGTTGCGGCCGAACACATCGTGGAACAACCGCCAGGTGTCGCCGAGGCCGTCGTAGGCCTGGTTCACCGCCTCGTCGGCGACCTCCGGGGCGCCCTCGTCCCGCACGAGATCGCCCGGCAACTGCGCACCGTGCTCGGCGTCGTGCACCGAGCGCCGCGGCCCCACTGTCCGGGCAGTCCTTCCAGGAGCTCTCGGCGCTGGCGCTGCTCCGCGCACGGACTGGCCGGGCGACACCCGGTCGCGCCGCATCCGCTCGTCCCGCAGCAACGTCCTCGCGGCACGCCCGGCGACCGTGCGATCGGGCGAGCGGGACAGCGCATCGAGCAGGTACGGCGGCACGATGCCGCAGCAGCGGGTGGGGTGCAGGGACACCGCGAAGCCGGTCATGCCATCAGTGTGAACCCGCGGTCCGACGGTGTCCCGACGGGCTCACCGCAGATCCGGGCGCCGTCGGGGGGTTGTCGGCTCCGTCACGGCATGAGAGTGTGAAAATCTTCCACTCCCGGACCTGATGGAGACAATGATGTCCTCAGCGATCGATCGACGCAGTTTCCTCGGGCTGGCCGGTGCCACGGTTGTCGGCGGTGCGTTTGCCGTCACCATCGGCACCCTGCCGGCGTCGGCCGCGACCGCGGGTTCGCCCGTCGGTGACCCGAACAGGCCCAAACGGCAGTTCCGGGCGATGTGGATCTCCTCGGTCGTCAACATCGACTGGCCCAGCCGCACCGGACTGTCGATCGAGCAGCAGCAGTTCGAGTACATCGGCTGGCTGGACCTGGCCGAACGGCTGAACCTCAACGCCGTCATCTCCCAGGTCCGGCCGACGGCCGACGCATTCTGGCCCTCGCCCCACGAACCGTGGTCGCAGTACCTCACCGGCACCCAGGGCGCCGATCCCGGCTACGACCCGCTCGCCTTCCAGATCGCCGAGGCGCACGCGCGCAACCTGGAGTACCACGCCTGGTTCAACCCCTACCGGGTGTCGATGGGAACCGACCCGAACACCCTGGTGCCGACCCACCCGGCGCGCGTGCACCCGGACTGGGTGTTCCCGTACGGCGGAAAGCTGTACTACAACCCGGGGATCCCGGAGGTGCGCAGGTTCGTGCAGGACGCCATGTTCGACGCGGTGCGGCGCTACGACATCGACGGCGCCCACTTCGACGACTACTTCTATCCGTACCCGTCCGGCACCACCCCGCTGCCCGACCAGGACACCTTCCGCGCCTACGGCGGCCGGTTCGACGACATCGCCGACTGGCGGCGGGACAATGTCAACAAGCTGGTCTCGGAATTCCACCGGCGCGTGCAGCACGCCAAGCCGTGGGTCAAGTTCGGCATCAGCCCGTTCGGCATCTGGGCCAACTCCTCGGCAGAGCACCCGGATGGCTCGGCCACCGGGGGCACCCAGTCATACGAAGCGATCTACGCCGACACCCGCCGCTGGGTGAAGGAGGGCTGGGTCGACTACCTGAACCCGCAGATCTACTGGCAGATCGGCCTCGCGGTCGCCGACTACGCAGCGCTCGTCCCGTGGTGGGCGGACGTGGTTGACGGCACCGACGTAGCGCTGTACATCGGCCAGGCGACGTACAAGGAGACCAGCAAGGTCTTCGGCCCGGACGAGCTGTCTGCTCATCTGACGTTCAACCAGGCATACCCGCAGGTCGACGGCGACGTGTTCTTCAGTGCGAAGGACGTCCGCAGCGACGCCCAGGGTTCCACCTCTGCAATGGTGTCGGAGCACTACAGCCGGCCGGCGATCGTGCCGGTGATCGAGCACCTGGGTGGACGCGCGCCGCGGCGCCCGGTGGGGCTGCACGGTCGACGCCGCGCCGGCGGCGTGCAGCTCGAGTGGACGTCCTCCCAGGAGAACTCGCAATCCGCGGTCGCCACCTCGTACGCGATCTGGCGGCTGGACGGGCCCATCAGGCCCGGCGACCTCGTGGACGCCACCCACCTGCTGGCGACGGTGCGGCGCAGCGGCCACGACCGGCAGAGCTATCTGGACACCACCGCAGACCCGAACAGTCGGTACCGGTACGTCGTCACCGCGCTGGATCGGCTGTGGCACGAGAGTTCTCCAGCATCCCTGCAGATCTGACAACGGCAGCTCAGCACCGATCGACCTCGCCACCCGCTCCCCGGTGCGGGCATGGCGACGACGGATTCGTCCAGGGCTGCTTCCATTCCCCGGCTGTCGCGCCGCGGCACTGCAGGCCGCGCGTCAGCCGAGCAACTGCAGGCCGCGCGTCAGCCGAGGCCGCCGAGTGACCAGCCGGCGCGCAGCGCCTGCACCGCGCCGGTCGTCTCCGCGATCAGCATGCTCAGCAGCTCCTCGGTGGTTCCCGCACGCAGGAACGCCAGCCGATCGATGAGCCCGACGGGTGTGATCCCCGCGAGCTGCCAGACCAGATCGCCGGGCTCGTCGGCCAGCGCGATGTCGGAGGACCAGGACGCCTCGACGAACTCAGAGGCCAGGGCCAGCGCGGTCCGCACCAAGCGGTCGGCCTCCACCAAAGACGTCCTGCACTGCTCCGTCCAGATCAGTGCCGGCAGCTTTCGTACCTCGGCCCGCGGGTAGGGATCCTCGGCCTGCCAGGCGATCACCTCGATCCGGGACGCGCCCCGGGCGATCAACCCGACCACGCCGTCACCCTCCTCGATCTCCGTGACCCTGGCCACGGTGCCGATCCCGAACCGTCGGTCCCCACCGCCGACCTCCTGCCCGCGTTCGATGAGCACCACCCCGAACTCGGCGGGCTCCTGGGCCAACACGTCGACCATCATCTCCAGGTACCGGGGTTCGAACACCCTGAGTGCCAACGGCATCGCCGGGAGCAGCACCGAGCCGAGCGGGAACATCGGCAGCAGGGTCACCGGTTCCACGCTAGACCTCGGACCGTACGGCGGCCGGGCGTCGGAAGTGGCGACACCAGGTCCCATCGCGAGATCTGTCCTCGCTCATCCGGTATGTCCCACTCCGCTCGGGTTGGTGGCTGCGACCGACATCGCTCGTCATCAGTACCCGGCGAAGTGATCCCGCCTGATCCGGGTGGCACCCAGATCGGCGGCCAGCCGGGAGACCACGTCGACGAACGCCGGCGGTCCCGAGACGTAGACGTCGCGTCGTTCCAGGTCCGGGACGGCGGCAGCGAGCGAAGTCCGATCGATCCGGGGACCGATCACGTTCTCGAAGCTCGGCGGCAGCTCGGTCGCCGGGGTGGAGGTCACGACGATCACCCGAGCGCGGGAGTCGTCGAGCAGATCCAGATACGCCAGGTCAGCCGGATCGCGCTGTACGTAGACCACCACCACGTCGTACCGGCTGCCACCAGCCAGGCCGTCGAGCTGACCCAGGAACGGTGTGATGCCGATCCCGCCGGCAATCAGCAGCACCGGACGGTCGCGATCCACGGGCAGCACGAAGTCGCCCGCGATGCCCGTCGCAGAGATGTTCGTGCCGATGGCCATGGCGCCCAACGACTTCTTGAAGGTACTGCCGTCCGGCGCCATGGTCATCGCGACCAGTAGGCGATGCGGATCCCGATCGGGCGAGGCGATGCTGAAGGTGCGTCGACTGCCGCGGCGATCGGCGCGCGCATGCGGAACGGAAAGCTCGATGTACTGCCCCGGAACAAATCGGAGTGGCCGCGCGGAGTGGAACTCGAACTCGGTCGCTCGTCCGCCGGCGGCTCGCCGCCCGGTGAGGGTGAGCCGGATGCCGGACCGCTGACCGAGGGCGAAGGCCAGCAGGTTGCCGATGACCAACGCGGTCTCCGGCCCGAAGCTGTAGCCGGCGATGGTGATCGGGATCGCGAACAGCACCCCGACGACGACAGCTTCCACCAGCTGCTGACGGTGGGTCGGCGGCAACGTGAGCGGCTCTGTCAGCATGAAGACAGCGAAGAAGACCATCGGCGTGGACAGGAGGGTGTATTCGAGCGATGCCCCGATGCCGCCACCGTCGATCAGCAACCGCGCCATCGTGACCACCACGACGACGACGAGGAATGTCGCGACCAGAGCCACGCGTCGGGTGCGTCGGACGATGAGGAAGCCGACGACCGCGGCGACGACCACCAGGTACTTCGTGCCCACCCACCACAGACCCAACACGTCGAACTCGAACAGCGCCAGCCACAGTGCACCGATCGCTGCCGGGTTGACCACATGCCGGCCACGGATGGCGAACACGTACTTCGATCCGGAGGCGATCACCCCGGCGAGCGCGACCTGCAGCAGCAGCTTCGGATCCGAGGTGGGCAGCAGGATGAACCAGAGCAGCAGCCCGGTGATGACGGACGACTCGGGATGGGGGTGCACTCGGAACAGCAAGGCGAACAACAGGTTCGAGCCGACGGTCGACACCATCACGATCAGCAGCGACGCGCCGAGGTCCGCTGCCGGGAACTCGAGCGTCCCGGTGAACGACAGGATGAACGCGACCACTCCGAGCACGATCAGCGAGTTGAGGACAAGTCGGTACATCGACGTGCGCCCCAGCAGCCCGTCGAGCGTGTGCGTCACAGGCAACGTGCGGGCCACGGGCAGGGTGTGCGTCACAGGAACAACTCGCCGGGGAAGTCGGGCGACCAGTCGATGCTGCCGTCGTCGGACATCCGTACGTAGCTGAAGGGATACCGCTGGGCCAGCACCGACGGCTCGGTGAAGAACAGTGCGGTGGCGAGAACGTCTGCCAGCGCAGTGTTCTCGGCGACCACCCAGGTCGCCTGGGTGCCGCGCACCGGTTCACCGGTGAACGGATCTACCACGTGGTGCAGATCGGCGCCCCAGCGGCGACGGTTGACGGCCGAGCTGCACAACGAAGCATCCCGCAGCTCCGCGACGCCGATCACCATCGTCGGATCCAGCGGATGCTCCAGCCCGACGCGGCACGGCACCGGACCGCGGTGCAGCAGGTCGCCGCTGGCGTCCACCAGGATGCGGCCGTCGTGATCGGGATCGATCAACTCCGCGACCAGGTCCACCAGCATCCCCTTGCCGGCCGCCCCGATGTCGAGCACGACCGGAGCCGTGGTGGTGATCGACGATCCGGTGACCGTGAGGGCGTCATCCCACGACGGGGTGGCCCTGACGCCAGGACGGCGCTGCAACGTGTACTGCGCGTCGTAGCCGAGATGCTCGAGAGCTGCTCCGACGAGGGGTGTGACCCGACCTGCAGTGAGCTCGTAGACGGTGCGGTACAAAGACATCACCGCAGCGGCTTCCGGCGGGAACTCATACGTCCCCGGCTCACGGGCCATCCTGGACACCAGGGAATCCGATCGGAAGCGGGACCAGGCGGCGTCGAATTCTGCCACCCGCTCGTCGACCTGTCGGCGGATCTCCGGATCGAAGCTGTTCGGCGAGGCGATCCGCCAGTGGGTACCGAGAGCGGAGAACCGGTACTGCGCCGAGAGGGGGCGCCGCCGCCCCAGGTCAGGCATGTGCCTGCTCCTCGATCGCCTTCAGGGCATCGTTGAATCCGCCGGAGGTGAGGGACGAGCCGCCCACCGCACCGAGCTGGACGGTGTCGATCTTCTTGCCGGTGACCTGCGCAGAGTAGTTCTGCTGGAACAGATTCTGGTATGCCTTGGCGATTCCCGTGGCGAACAACTCCAGGGACGAACCGGTGACCACATCGCCGGCGAGAGTGAGGGTGACGCCCACCTTCTGGACGCCGCCGGGACTGTTGTACTCGGCCGTGGCCGAGTAGGTGCCGTCCTTGAACTGGGTCACCGGTGCCGGTGCGGCGGTAGTGGGTGGGGGAGGCGGCGACGGAGGCGGCGTCGATGCGGGCACCGGGGTCTGGCTGCTCGGAGCGGGGACCGGTCGTGAGGGCGGCATGCTCGACGAGGGCGCGTCGGAGGACGTCCGAGACGGAGTGCTGGGGTTCCGCGCCGACGCAGACGACGGGGCCGACGACGTCGCTGACGGTGCTGCGGAGGACGGTGCAGCGGAGGACGGTGCAGCGGGCGACGGCGCAGCGGTCGTGGTGCCGGCTTGCACCGTCATCGACGCCGGGCCGACCGCGGATGCCGTCACACCGGCGGAGGTAGCAGTGTCCGGCAGGCTCTCGGCCGCGCGGGTGAGGCTCACCCCGTAGGTGGACGCCGCGATGACGACGATCCCGGTGCCGAGCGCCGCGAGGTACGACCGGCGACTTCCTGAGCTGCTCATGTGTGTCCTTCGCCACCGGCGCATCCCCGGATGGCCCCGGCCCACTCGACCGACGCCGCCCGCGGGGAGGCACGGCGATCCGCCCGTTTGGAAAACGCTTTCCACAGGCCCTTCCCATCCAGCCCGACGCCCGCTAGCGTCCTCAGGGAGCGACGGCGCCGATGCCGTCCGCCACTGCGGCCGCACACTGCGGCTGCCCGATCGGAAGGACCTCGATGGCACAGGTCGAATACGACGCCGCCTCCCGCGTGTACCCCGGCAACCCGCCGGTGCGCGCTGTCGATCAGCTCAGCCTCAAGATCACCGACGGCGAGTTCCTCGTCCTCGTCGGACCGTCCGGGTCGGGCAAGTCGACGGCTCTGCGCATGCTGGCCGGTCTCGAGGACATCAACGAAGGCCGCATCCTCATCGGCGACCGCGACGTCACCAACGTCCCGCCGAAGAACCGCGACATCGCGATGGTCTTCCAGAGCTACGCGCTGTACCCGCACATGACGGTTGCCGACAACATGGGCTTCGCGCTCAAGCTGCGCGGCGTCAACAAGACGGAGATCGCCTCCAAGGTGCGCGAGGCTGCCGGCCTGCTCGACCTGGAGAAGTACCTGGACCGCAAGCCCAAGGCGCTCTCCGGTGGCCAGCGTCAGCGTGTCGCCATGGGTCGCGCGATCGTGCGTGAGCCTTCCGTGTTCCTCATGGACGAGCCGCTGTCGAACCTCGACGCCAAGCTGCGCGTCGAGACCCGCGCCAACATCGCCGAGCTCCAGGCCCGCCTGGGCACCACCACCGTCTACGTCACCCACGACCAGGTCGAGGCCATGACGATGGGCCACCGGGTCGCGGTGCTCAAGGACGGTCTGCTGCAGCAGTGCGACACCCCGCGGACGCTCTACGACCGCCCGCAGAACGTCTTCGTCGCCGGCTTCATGGGCTCCCCGGCCATGAACATCATGCAGCTGCCGTTGGCCTCCGACGGCGTCAAGCTCGGCGAGACCGTCGTCCCGCTGACGCGTGACGTGCTCTCCGAGGCGAGCAGTGCGGGCCTGTCGTCGGTCACCTTCGGCGTCCGTCCGGAGAACCTGGTCCTGGGCAGCACCGGCATCCCGGTGACGGTCGACCTCGTCGAGGAGCTCGGCGCCGACTCCTACGTCCACGGCCACGGCCCGGACGGCGAGCGCCTCGTCATCCGCACCGACGCACGGGTACAGCTGAGCCAGGGCGCTGTCGTCCGGGCCACCGTGCAGGACGGCGACCACGTGCACGTCTTCAACTCCGAGACCGGTGAGCGCCTCAAGGCGTCCGGTGCCGTCACCCCGGACTCCTCGCCGGCGGCCGGTACCGCAGCTTCGCTCATCAAGTAGTCCTCACCCGGCCATCAGGCCACCGCATCGACAGGGGCAGGTCCGGATCATCGGACCTGCCCCTGTTGCTGTCGCCGCCCACTCCTTCGCGGACCCCACGGTCGCTCCACCACCACCTTCGCGGACCCCACGGTCGCTCCACCACCACCTTCGCGGACCCCACGGTCGCTCAACCACCACCTTCGCGGACCCCACGGTCGCTCCACCACCACCTTCGCGGACCCCACGGTCGCTCCACCACCACCGATCGCCCCGGGCCATCGGGCATGATCAGGTATGGCCATTCCCAACCCGCTCGACGCCGTCCGCCTCGCCTCCACCGCGTACGGGGCGGTGGAGCAGGCCGTCAAGTTGATCCCGCGGGTCACGTCGCTGCTGACCGATGTCGAGCGGCTGGTGCTGCGGGTGAACAACCTGATCGGCGAGGTCGAGGTGACCCAGCGACGGGCTGCAGCAGCGGTCACCCAGGTGGAGAGTGTCGTCGCGGGCGCCGCCGGAATCCAGAGCCGCGTCGCGACACTCGTCGACCGCTTCGAGCCCGTCCTCACCCACCTGCTGCCGGTGCTCGAAACGCTGTCGCGCACCACCAGCGCCGATGAGGTGGCTGCCCTGGTCAAGCTCGTCGATGCGCTGCCGCCGATCGTCGACCGCCTGGACACGGACATCATGCCGATCATGGACACGCTCGCCACCGTTGCGCCCGACCTGCGCGATCTGCTGGACGTCTCCCGCGAGCTGAACGAGATCATCGGATCGGTGCCGGGGCTGCGCGGGATCAAACGGCGGGTCGAGGACAAGCAGAACGAGGAGGATGCCTACCGCGCGGACGAGGAACCGCCCGCGGCACCACAGCGCAAGCACCCGGAAGCGACGACCTCCTCCTGACACCCGCACCCCGGCCGCGGACCTCGCTCGATTCCGCCGGGTCGATGAACGGACAGGGTCGAGGGCGCCTTCGTCGCTCGACCAGCGGAGATTTCGCCGATGGAGGGAACGCAGTGAGTCGAGATCCCATCCTCGAACGACAGGGGCCAGGATCTGATGGACCTGGTTGTAACGGCGCTCAGACCTGGTGCACCGAGAGCGTCTGCACCCGGGGCGGGCTCTGCGGCGTCAGGCTGATCGCGCAGCGCAGCAGCCCCGTCCGCCCTGGGGACGTCCAGCTCAGGTTCGCCGGCGAGGTGCTGCGCGGCGAGGCGTGTTCGAGCGTCACCGGCGCGGAGCCGGCCAGTCCGACGGCGTCCGCCAGCCGCCCGATCTCGGCGACACGTCTCGGCAACGGCTCGTCGAGATCGACGTTGTCGCTGAACAACGCGTCGGCAACCACCGGATCCCATTGCCGCAGCAGCGATTCGAGGCTCAGTCTGGCCGCGATGGTCTCCGGCCAGAGAGTGGGCACCGCGTCGGGGACGACAAGCGCATCGAGCACCGCGTCGAGCAGTGTCGTCACCGCGGTCACTGCGCCGGAATAGCGAGCGTTCTCGAGCCCGACGATCCCGATGCCGGTCGCCGCATGCCAGCGCATGTGGGAGCCGAACCCGGGATAACCGCCCGAGTGGCTGACGATCCGCCCGTGCCGCCCGTCCTCGGTCACCAGCCCCAAAGCGTAGTCACGACCCGCCGCACCGGTCGCGGTGTGCGGTTGCTGCATGTCGCGCCTGCTCGCGGCGGACAGGATCTGCTCCGCGTCGTCCTCCTGCAGTCCCTCGTCCGTCCCGGCCGTCACCAGCCAACCCGCCCACCGGGCCAGCGCGGACGCCGAGGCGAACACTCCGCCGATCGGGGAGAACGCACCGGGGTCGCTGAACGGGAGCGCGAGCCATGTGCCGTCGAGTCGACGATGGCCGATCGCCACGCCATCGACGTCGGCGACTGCCGAGTCGAACCCGATTCCGCCGAACCCACCGGCGCGCAACAGATCTGCGGTGACGAGCTCGGTGAAGTCGCGTCCGGTGACCCGTTCGATCGCGGCACCCACCATCGCGAAGCCGAGGTTGGAGTACTCGAAACTGACGCCGGGCGGACGGGCGAAGCGCACACCCGCCGAAAGGAGGGTCCGGAATTCGTCGCGACCCAACGACTCCTGACGATCGGCCCAGGGATCGTCTCCCGGCAGTCCGCCCGCCATCGACAGCAACTGCGCGACGGTGGGGATCCTGTCGTCATGACCCGAGGACGGACCGAGGTCCAGGTGACGATCGATGGGTGCATCGAGGTCCAGCAGCCCCCGGTCACGCAGCCGCAGCGCCATCGCAGCGGTGAAACTCTTGGTGCACGAAGCGATCCGGAACGCCGTGTCGGCAGTGACGGGTGTTCCTCCCGGCGTGACGACGCCCGCCCCGCCGGCAGCGATCACCGTACCGCCGACGAACACCGCCCAACCCGCACCGGGCGAGGTGCCCGACTCCACCCGCTCGGCGAAGGTGCGCCGGCAACTCTCCCCGACCAGGTGCACGCGGTCGACGTCATGGTTCACGGAATCTGTTCCTGTTCCTCGGGCGAGCGATCGATTGCGAGGGTATCCCCCGACCTGTCGCACTCCCGCTCGACTCCCCGGCGTCCTGCTACTGTGAATGGGAACGGTTCTTATTAGTGCCGTTCCGTGTCTGCCGCCCGCCCCACGAACGCCACCCAGGAGTACCACCGTGACTGTTCTTCCCCGCCGGCATTCTGTGCGCCTGCTCGGCATCACCCTGACCGCCGGATCCCTGTTGCTCGCCGGCTGCGGCTCGAGTGAACCGGCCACCACGTCGCCGTCCGCCGGCTCCGCGGGCAGTGCCGGCGCCACGTCGCCGATCCCGGTCGTCGCCTCGACCAACGTCTACAGCTCGGTGGTCAGCATCATCGGCGGGGACCGGGTCGATGTCACCTCGATCATCGCCGATCCGTCGGCCGACCCGCACTCGTTCGAGGCCGACCCACAGACCCAGGTGGCGATCGCGAAGGCCAAGATCGTCATTGCCAACGGTGGTGGCTACGACGACTTCGTCGGGACCATGGTCAAGGCCACCAACACCTCCCCGACCCAGATCGACGTCGTCGAGCTGTCCGGGCTCGAGAAGTCGGCACCTGTCGAGGACGGCAAGGCGTTCAACGAGCACGTCTTCTACTCGACTGCTGCGATGCGCACCCTCTCCGCCGAGCTGGTCAAGGACCTCAGCGCTCTCGACACGGCCGGCGCCTCGACCTTCGCGGCCAACGCAAGGGAGTTCGACGCCGGCCTGGCCGCCATCGACCAGCGCACCGGAGCCATCAAGGCGGCGCACCCGGGAAGCCTGAAGGCCGTCGTCACCGAGCCGGTCGCCGACTACCTGCTCGCAGCGGCAGGCTTCCAGGACGTGACGCCGAAGGACTTCGCCGAAGCGATCGAGGAGGAGAACGACCCGTCGGTGAAGGACCTGGCTGACATCGACAAGCTGGTCAGCGGCAAGCAGGTGCAGTTGGTCGCCTACAACGAGCAGACCTCGGGCCCGGTCGTCGAGCAGGTCAGGTCCGCGGCGGAGAAGGCCGGGGTGCCGGTGCTGCCGGTCACCGAGACGTTCCCCGAGGGCGTCACCGACTATCTGGCGTGGATCAACGGCACGCTCGACACCCTGGAGAAGGAACTCGGATGACGTCGTCCGACGCCGGGCCGAATCACCGGTCGGGCGCCCGTTCGGCCGCCGGGACCCGCACCCGCCCCCGTCCTGCGCGTGGTGTTGCCGACAGTGATGATGCGACCGGTTCCCATCCCCGATACGCCATGATGGACGACGTGCCCGTCACCCCGCCGCCCACCGAGGCACCGGTCGTGGGATCGGCCGCCGCGCTGGCCACTGCTCCGGCCGTCTCGCTCCGCGGCGCCGCCCTGTCCTTCGGCAGCCGGATCCTCTGGGCCGGCCTCGATCTGGACGTCGCCGCCGGCGAGTTCGTGGTCGTCCTCGGCCCCAACGGCGCCGGCAAGACCAGCCTGCTGAAGGTCCTGCTCGGCCAGCAACCGCTGTCGGCCGGGACCGCGGAGATCAACGGCCGTCCGGTCCGGACGGGGTCGTCGCGGATCGGCTACATCCCCCAGCAACGCGCGTTCGATCCCGGGTTGCCGGTCCGTGCCCGTGACCTCGTGGGTCTGGGCATCGACGGCCACCGCTGGGGATTCGGTCTGCCGTCCCGCTCCCGCAGCCGCGCCATCGACGCAGCGCTCGCGTCGGTCGGCGCGTCCGCGTTCGCCGACGCACCTGTGGGGCTGCTGTCCGGTGGCGAGCAGCAGCGGCTGCGGATCGCGCAAGCACTGATCACCGATCCGCACGTGCTGCTCTGCGACGAGCCGCTGCTGAGCCTGGACCTCACCCACCAGCAGGCCGTCAGCGACCTGATCGACCGGCGGCGCACCGAGTCGCAGACAGCGGTCGTGTTCGTCACCCACGAGATCAATCCGGTGCTCCGGATGGTCGACCGGGTGATCTACCTGGTCGACGGGAAGTTCCGCATCGGCACACCCGACGAGGTGATGACCACCGCTGTGCTCTCCGAGCTCTACGGCAGCCACATCGAGGTACTGCGCGCAGAAGGACGGATCATCGTGCTCGGCACCGACAGCCACGTGCACCATCACGACGAGAACGGGACCCACTGAGATGGCCGCCCCCACCGGCTTCGCCACCGTCGAGTGGTTCTCCATCGACGGCATCCGCGAGGTGCTGCCCTACGTCACCGGGTCGCTGTTCGCCGGTCTGATCCTGGGCATCGTCGCCGGGGTCATCGGCCCGATGATCCAGGCACGCGACCTGGCCTTCGCTGTGCACGGCAGCTCCGAGCTGTCGTTCGCGGGCGGAGCCGCTGCGCTGCTGCTGTTCGGCGGCGGTGTCGCTGCCGCGAGCACGGCGACGATCGTCGGGGTCGGCTCCATCGTCGGTTCGGTGATCGCGGCGGTGCTGTTCGGTGTGTTGGGGGCGAAGGCCAGGGAACGGAACTCGGCGATCGGCGTCATCCTGCCGTTCGGTCTCGGCCTCGGGGTGCTGTTCCTGTTCCTCCACCCGGGTCGCGCGGCCAACAAGTTCGGCCTGCTGGTCGGCCAGATCGTCGCCGTCGACACCACCCAGATCTGGTTGCTGGCAGCGGTCGCGGTGGTCGTGCTCGGGGTGCTGGCGGCGATCTGGCGGCCGCTGTTCTTCGCCTCGGTCGATCCCGATGTCGCTGTGGCACGGGGTGTTCCGACGCGACTGCTGTCCGCACTGTTCATGATCGTGCTGGGCCTGGCGGTGGCGATGGCGGTGCAGATCGTCGGCGCGATCCTGGTGCTCTCGCTGCTGATCACGCCGACTGCCGCTGCGAGCCGGGTCACCGCATCGCCCGCCATGGTGACGTTGCTGTCGGTGCTCTTCGCAGTCTTCTCGGCGGTCGGCGGGATCATCCTGTCGCTCACCCCGGAGCTGCCGATCTCGCCCTGTGTCACCACGCTGTCGTTCCTGATCTACCTGGTGTGCCGGGTGATCGGGGCGGCGCGGCATCGTCGGGGCTGGAACACCCGCACTCCCGCTCCCACTGCCGCCGCCGAGCCGGTCGCCGCTGCTGCCTGATCGCCGCCCACCGGACGACCGCCACGGCTGGCGAAACGCCGATATCCACCCTTGGCTGGCTCGAAAAGGTGCTGGAACGCCGTTTCGCACGGGTCTGGGGCACGACGGCGGGGACGGGTAGGAGAGGGCGGTCAGAAGCCGGAGCCCAGCTCCTGGCCGAAGTAGCCGATCGCTCCCTCGCGACCCGGCGGCCCGATCACGGTGCCGTACAGGAACACCACCCCTTCGTCGACCCGGTCCCAGGGCGACACGGTGGTCGCGGTGAAGCCGGGATCATCGAAGGTGCCGCGCCGACTGAACCGCCCCCACTGCCACGTCCGATGCAATCGGGCGATCACCTCCCCGTCGCGCAACACCATGGCGCGGCGATCGGTGCGGTGGACGTAGCGGTACTCCCGGCCTGCGAGGTACAGCGTCCTGGTGTGCGAGCGCCGACGGAACGGCGATTTCTTCAGCGGCGCGCACTCCACGGGCACGCCATCGACAGGGGTGACGATGCACGGCCGATCGCCGGGTACCCGGCCGTCCCTGAACAGCGAGTCGAAGAACTTGCCCAGCTTCCCGGGAGCGGTACTGCCGAAATCCACGGTCACCAGGAACTGCGGCGTGCCGTCGGGCGCCAGCACTTCGACCCCGCGCACTCCGTCGGTCTGGTATCGGCGCACCGTCCAGCCGGGCATCGTCGTCATCCAGCGACCCCAGCCGGCGCACCCGGCTCGATCGGGCGATTGCCGGGAACGCTCAACGGGTCCAGGTGACCAGGTCGTGTGCACCGTCGGGCCTGGCCGCTTCGGCGTACCACCGCACCACACCCTGGAATTCGACGGCGCTCGCATAGCGCAGGGCGGCGTCGGTCAACCCGTGCGGATCCACTTCGCGCGCCGGATCCTCCGACTGCCACCGCAGGTCGGGGACGGGACGGTACCGCTCGCCGTCCCACCGGGCCAGCCCGGAGGTCTCGAACCAGTTGGAGTCCGCATCCGGACGCCCGTCGTAGATGACGTCGGGCACCACGGAGCCGCCGGGGATCACCGCAGCGATGCGTGCGCCGCGTGCATCCCACGACCCGACGGTCGGACGCAGCACCTCACCGTCGTCCCGCCAGTCGAGACCATCGGCCGAGCTGAACAGCCGGCTCGTCATCCGGTCCTCCTCGCCCTGGTCGGTGAGCGGGTGGCAGCAGACGAACATCCGCCAGGGCCGCTCGGTGTCCGCTTCCTGACGCCAGAGCACCGGGTCCTTGACCGCCATCACCTCGGTGCCCGGCACCGCGATTGCTCGTACGCCCGACGGCAACTGCGCGACGGACGCAGCGGTGAGGGTGTCGATCCACCAGTGCTTGGACTGCCGGGTCGCACACGAGAGGTAGATCCGGACGCTGCCGTCCGGCAGGAAAGCCAGAGCCGGCCGCTCGAACGACTCTGCACCGAAGGCGTCCCGGTCGATCCGGCAGACTTCCTGGAACGTCACCCCGTCGACAGAGCTGGCGACGAGCACACTCACCCCGCGGCCATCGGCGAGCGGCCGCCGGGAGCGCCAGGTCAGGTACACCGCCCCGTCGTGCACGACTGCCGACGCCGCACCCGACCAGTTGCCCGGACCGGATCCCGGCGCCGGCGCCACGACCGTCGCACCGGTGCCCGGGTAGCGATAAGGGTCGGTCACACCCCGTTCGCCCGCCGGCGTCGCGCGACCTCGGCCAGCACGACGCCGGCCGCGACGGATGCGTTGAGCGACTCGACACTGCGCGACATCGGGATGGAAATCGTTGCATCGCAGACGGTCCGGGTGAGCCGGGCCAATCCGCGACCCTCGGATCCGACCACCAGCACCAGCGGATCGGTGGCCAGCTCGAACGAGTCGGTGTCGATCGTGCCGTCGGCGTCCAGCCCGACGACCATGATTCCGCCGTCGGCCCACTCCTTGAGCGTGCGGACGAGGTTCGTGCAGCGCGCGACCCGCAGCCGGGCCGCGGTGCCGGCGGAGGTGCGCCAGGCCGAGGCGGTCATACCGGCGGATCGACGTTCCGGAACGAGCACTCCGTGCGCACCGAACGCCGCGGCCGAGCGGACGATCGCCCCGAGGTTGCGGGGATCGGTGACGCCGTCCACCGCGACCAGCAGCGCCGGGGCGCCGGACTCCTGGGCGATCTTCAGCAGATCGTCCGGATGCGCGTAGGTGTACGGCGGCACCTGCAATGCCAGGCCCTGGTGGATCGCGCGATCCGTGAGTCGGTCGAGCTCCGGACGCGAGATCTCCAGCAGCGCAATACCTTTGCCGGCCGCTGTCTGGATCGCTTCGGTGACCCGGTCGTCGGCCTGCAAGCCCTGGGCGACGTACAGCGCAGTGGCCGGGACACCCGCCCGCAGGGCCTCGACCACCGGGTTGCGGCCGACCACCGTCTCCGGCAGCTCCTTGGCCCTCCGGGTGGCGACCCGGCTGCCGTTGTCGGCGCGCTTGGCAGCCAGCGCAGAGCGGCGCGCCGCCGGATGCCCGGTGCGCTCGGTGGCGGCCGGGGTCGGCCCCTTGGGCTTCAGCGCCCGGCGGGCCTGCCCGCCGGAGCCGACCGCCGCACCCTTCTTGCCCTTGCGGATCGCACCGCGTCGTTGTGAGTTGCCGGCCATGTCAGGACCTTCCGATCGTCCAGGTGGAGCCGGATGCGCCGTCCTCGACGACGATCCCGGCAGCGGAGAGTTGGTCCCGAATGGCATCCGAGCGGGCGAAATCCTTGCCGGCGCGCGCATCCCGGCGGGCCTGCAGCAGCTGCTCGACCAGTGCGGCGAGCACGGCATCCGTCTCGGAGGCGGCGGTGCCACCCTGCCACGCGGGGTCGTACGGGTCGAGGCCCAGCACCGCGAGCATCGAGCGCACGCTGGAGGCGATCGCGTGCGCCGCCTCCTCGTCACCGCCGTCGAGCGCGCTGTTGCCTGCATGGACGTGGTCGTGCACCACCGCGAGCGCCCGCGGGACGCCGAGATCGTCGTCCATCGCCGTCACGAAGTCGGCGGGCAGGTCCTCGTCGATCGTCACCTCGCCGAAGCGATCGGCGACCCGTCGCACCAGTCCCTCGATCCGCCCGAACGCCTTGGCAGCGTCCTGCAGCGCACCTTCGGAGTACTCGATGGAACTGCGGTAGTGAACGCTCAGCAGGTAGTAGCGCAACTCGATCGCCCGGACGAGCTGGGTGATCGCTTCGACAGTCATGGTGTTGCCGAGCGACTTCGACATCTTCTCGCCGGCCTGGGTCACCCAGAACGAGTGCATCCAGTGACGCGCGAACGGGAGGCCCGCACCGTGCGACTGGGCGGCCTCGTTCTCGTGGTGCGGGAACACCAGATCGAGACCACCGCCGTGGATGTCGAAGGTGTCGCCCAGGTAGGTCCGCGCCATCGCCGAGCACTCGATGTGCCAGCCGGGGCGCCCTGGTCCCCACGGGGAGCTCCAGTGCGGTTCACCGGGTTTCGCGGCCTTCCAGAGGGTGAAGTCGGCAGCGTCGCGTTTGCCCTTGCCCCCGGACTCGCCCTGCGAGAGCTCGTCGATCTTCTGACCGGACAGGAAGCCGTAGTCGTCCTGGCTGCGCACCGCGAAGTAGACGTCGCCGTCGGCGGCATAGGCAGCGTCCGTGCGGATCAGCTCGTCGATCAGCTCGACGATCTGCGGGATGTGCCCCGTGGCCCGGGGTTCGATGGTCGGTGACAGGCAGCCGAGGGCCCGGTAGGCATCCGAGAACAGCTGCTCGTTGAGCGCGGCATGGGCCCACCAGGGACGTCCTGCTTCGGCGGCCTTGGCGAGAATCTTGTCGTCGATGTCGGTGACGTTGCGGACCTGGGTGACGTGCATCCCGGACCACTCCAGCCACCGCCGCAGGACGTCGTAGACGATGCCGGCACCACGCAGGTGGCCGATGTGCGGAGCCGACTGCACGGTCGCGCCGCAGTGGTACAGGGTGACCTCGCCGGCAACGAGCGGCACGAAGGGCCGCACGCTGCGGGTAGCGGTGTCGTAGAGGTGCAGGGTCACGACAGACCATTCTACGGACAGCCACGAGCGCTGCCGACCGTTCATCCCGGCGAAGTCCCAGGTCTGCGCCACCGTCATCGGACCAGGTCATCGTTTTCTCGACTGGCGACATCGCGTCACCCGTCGGATGCTGAGCATCTCGGCGGGCCGGCGAGCACCCTCCCGGTGGTCGAGCGAGCGCAGCGAGTCGAGACCCACCCGCGCCCGATCAATGACGTGAGCCCAGGAGCAACGATGGTCCACCGCCCGACCCGAGCCCGCCGCCTTCTCGCCACCGTCGCAGTCGGTGCCGTGGTCGCCGCCGGCCTGATCGGCGGGGCCGGGGCGTCCCAGGCCCAGTCGCCGGCGCTGGCCGCGCCCATGGCCTCCGGGACGGACAAGCTCAACGACGTCTACTACACGTTGCAGCACAATACGTTCGACTACGGCAGCACGCTCACCGGCTGGCTCGATCAGGGCCTGCGATCGGTCGAGCTGGACATCATCGACAAGGAGGACTGGGAGAACGACGCGAACGGTCCCTACGTCTCCCACGACGGTTCGTCGGCGAACAAGAACTGCAGCGCGAACCCGGACCGGCTCGGCAACTGCCTCCGCGACCTGGCCGCCTGGCAGACGAGCCACCCCGGCACCGGGCCGCTGATCGTGTTCGTGGACCTCAAGGCGTCGTGGGATCCGGCGAACGCCTGGCAGGCCGACGAGGTCGATCTGCTGGACGCGAAGGTCCGCAGCATCCTCGGCAGCCGGATGTACACCGCTGCCGAGCTGTTCACCTATGCCACCGGCAACGCCTGGACTCCCGGCGGGACCACCTTGCGGAACGCCGTCAACACGGCGGGCTGGCCGGCACTCTCGGCCCTCGACAACCGCATCGTGGTCGCCTACACCGGCGGCCGGATCGGCTTCGCCAACCAGACCCAGAGCGACGGCATCGCCCACATCCTGGCTGCGTCCCGGCTCCCGTCCGGCTTCTTCTGCCCGGACGTCGAGGCCGATCCGAGCGAGCTCGATCCGGGCGCGACGGTCGACGGGATGACGCTCGCCACCTCACAGGTGGCGGTCTGCAGCAACCTCAAGTCGCAGGACAACTATCAGGTGACAGCCAACCGGTCGGCGACCCGCAAGCAGTTGCTGCACCTGTGGGGCGATCACGTCTTCGGCGCCGACTCGGCTGCGTACAACATGCTTGCCGTCGCCCATGGGGCCAGCGCCATCGGTCGCGAATCCGACGCCGTCGACACTCATCGCGGTCTGATCCCGCCGGTCGGCAAGCGCCGATCGCTGCCCGGCTACTTCCAGCTGCGACCGGACTCCGCACCGGCAAACTGCCTCACGATCGACGGCGCCGGCACCTCCAACGGCACCGCCGCCAAGATCGCCGCCTGCTCCAGTTCGACGGCCCAGCGGTTCGTCTGGACCGCCGAGGGGCAGCTGCGACCCCAGCACGACAACCCCGGCTGCCTGGACATCTCCGGCGGTACTGCGGGCGCCGGCAAGAAGATCCATCTCTGGGACTGCGACGGCGGCGACAGCGAGAAGTGGACGATCGACGCGACCGGGGTGGTGCGCGCCTTCACGAGTCAGTCCTGGTGCCTGACGATCGCCGGCGGCGGCAGCTCGATCGGGACGCAGTTCACCACGGCGACCTGCTCCGGCACCGCCGGTCAGAAGTTCACCCTGACCCCGGTCGCCGGCTGGGCGCAGACCAACTTCTGACCCGGTCGCCGGACGGGATCTCGACACGCTCGTCCCTCGCTGCTCGATCACCGGATGCGCTTGTCGATCGCCGCCAGTCCGGCGGACGTGTCCTGGCCGATCTCGACACGCTCGTCCCTCGCTGCTCGATCACCGGATGCGCTTGTCGATCACGCCAGTCCGGCAGTCGTGTCCTGACCCGATCTCGACACGCTCGTCCCTCGCTGCTCGATCGTTGTGGATGCGATGGTCGCAGCGAAGGCGTCAGCGGTCGCTCCGACGATTCGGTCGCCCCATGGGCACGGGCTGTTCGCCGGCCGGCCACGTGATGGTCACAATCCCGCAGAGAGTCTTGACAGCGAGCCCTCCGAGCACCGAGCATGCATATTGCTGCGCGTATCTGCGTGTTTGCATTCAACTTAGAGCACGGAGGCGCTTGTGAAGAAGTCCGTCCCCCTGATCGCAGTACTCGTTGCCGGTGGTCTCACCGTCAGCGCCTGCGGGTCGAGCAGCACCCCTGCCGCCAGCGGCACCACCACCCCGGCTCCGACCTCGTCGGCCGCCGGTAGCCCCACCTCGGATGGCGAGAGCTCCGGTCCCACCGGAAGTTCCAGCGCCGGCGGCGGTGAAGCCCTGCCTGCCACCACGATCTCCGTGCTGGCTCCGTCCTACGCCGATTCCAGCGAAGCCGACTGGAAGACCATCATCGGTGCCTTCAAGAAGGTCCAGCCGAACGTCACCGTCGACCTGCAGATCGAGGCGTGGGACGGGTTCTCGGACAAGGTTGCGGCCCGTATCCAGGCCCAGGACATGCCGGACATCCTGAACGACAACAACTACGGCGAATCCGCCGACGATCTGCTCTACCCGGTCAATGAAGTGATGAGCCCCGAGACGCTGGCCACCATCGAGCCCGCACTGCTCAAGAACGGCGTCGGCACCGACGGAACCCAGTGGGCCGCACCGGACATCGCCACCTCGCGGCTGCTGGTCTACAACACGGACCTGTTCAAGAAGGCGGGCATCAGTGCGCCGCCCAAGACCTGGACCGAGATGGAGGACGCAGCCACCAAGCTCAAGGCCATCGGTGTCGCCGGCTACGGCATGCCGCTGGGCAAGGAGGAGGCACAGGCCGAATCCACCCTGTGGCTGTGGGGCGCGGGCGGTACCTGGATCGACGGTGAGGGCCTCAAGGCCGACACCCCTGCTGCCGCCGAAGGTTTCACCGAGATGAAGAAGTTCATCGACGGCGGCCTGACCCAGGCGAACCCGGGTTCCTCGAACCGTCAGGATGTCGCCGATCTGTTCAACCAGGGCAAGGTCGGCATGTACGTCTCGCACTCGGGCCTGACCGCGACGACCCGCGACAAGTTCAAGGACATCAAGTTCGCGGAGACCCCGATCCCGTCGAAGAGCGGAACCCCGGTCGGCTACGGCGTCACCGACTTCATCCTCGCGTTCAACAACAAGGACGAGGCTCGCAAGGCCGCGACCAAGTCCTTCCTGGACTTCTTCTACCAGGAGGCCCAGTACGGACCTTGGTACAAGGGCACCGGTCTGCTGCCGGCGACCACCGACGCGATCGCCTCGGCCACCACGGACGACGCGGTGAACGCGCCGTTCTACCAGGCGCTGAAGACCGTCCAGTTCACCCCGAGCGGCTACAAGCAGTGGTCCGCCCTGCAGAGCGCGCTGCAGGCCACGGCCGGCAAGCTGCAGAGCGCGTCCGCCGCGGATGTCCTCAAGGAGATCCAGGCACAGGTCGACGCGGCCGGCTGATCCGGCCTGCCGTCCGACACCGGATCCACGGATCCTGCTGCTCACCTCGCTGCCGCGGGAGCATCCCGCTCCTGCGGCAGCGCGGTGTCGGGGTGCTCCTACGATCGGGATCGCCCTTCATGAACCATCACCTGCCCTGTGCCCCGGTGTCGTTGGGCGCTCGGGGTGATCACCGAACTACTGCTGCGCGAAAGGGACGACGGTGACGTCGGTAACGACAGAAGCGACATCCAGCCCCCCGACCGAGCGGGCCCCTGCACCCGACAAGAACCGCGGCACCAGCGGGTTTGCCCGCTTCGGGATGGCGCTGCCCTGGCTGCTCCCGGCGATCGTGCTGATCGCCGCCGTGGTGCTCTATCCGGCCGTGCTCATGGTCTACAACGCCTTCCGGAAGTTCTCCAAGTACGGCTTCGAGCAGGGTGCTGCCGGTTGGAACAACTTCGAGACCGCTCTCACTTTCCCCGGCGTGCCGGTCGCCCGCATCATGCTCAACACCGTCGTCTGGGTCGTGGTCGTCGTGATCGCCACCCTGCTGATCTCGCTGGGCCTGGCACAGTTCCTCAACAAGACCTTTCCCGGCCGCAAGATCGTCCGGCTCGCGATCGTCATCCCATGGGCCGCATCGGTTGTCATGACGAGCTCGGTGTTCCTCAACGCTCTCGATCCGAACTACGGCCTGTTCAGCGACATCCTGCATCGGCTCGGGCTGCTGGACTCCGGCACTGCGCTCACTCAGGACCCGACCACGGCGTTCTGGCTCGCCGTCGTGGTCGCCGTGTTCGTCTCCCTGCCGTTCACCACGTACACACTGCTGGCCGGACTTCAGGCCGTCCCCGGCGACGTGCTGGAAGCCGCGCACGTCGACGGCGCGTCCGCCGGACAGCGCTACCGCCAGATCGTGCTGCCGATCATCCGGCCGGCGATCGCGGTGGCCGCCCTGGTCAACATCATCAATGTCTTCAACTCGCTGCCGGTGCTGCAGATCCTCAACCGGACCCCCGGCTACAACGAAGGCCTGACCACCACCCCGCTCGTCTTCGCCTACAAGAGCAGCCTCGGTCCCGGCGTCTCATCCGCGCTCTCGGTGATCAACCTGCTGTTCTGCATCGTCATCATCGCGATCTACCTGATCACCGTCCGCCCCACCAGGGAGCAGTGAGATGAGCACCCCCACCCTCGCCCCGATCCCCGCGCCGGAAGATGCTGCGGCGCAACGGTCCCCCCGGAACTCGCGGGCTTCCCGCGCCGGATCGTCCACCGGACCCAACGCCCGGCCGAATCCGATCGGCATCATCATCGGCGCCGTGGTGATCATCGGTGTCTTCGTCGCGCCGTACGTCGTGATGTTGCTCGGATCGCTCAAGACGCAGGCCGAGATCACCAAGATCCCGCCGCCCTACGGCCTGCCGTCCGGGCCGCACTTCAACAACTACGTGGACGTCTGGTCGTCCTCCGTCGCTCCGCTGAACGGTCTGGTCGCCACCGTGGTGATCTCGGTCGGCGCGACCCTGCTGGTGCTGCTGGTGGCCACCCCCGCCGCGTACTACCTGGCACGATTCCGCTTCCCCGGTCGGTTGGCCTTCCTGCTGCTGGTGCTCATCACCCAGATGTTGCAGCCCACCGTGCTGGCGATCGGCCTGTTCAACGAGTTCAAGTCGTGGACCGGGCACGGCAGTTGGGCTGCACTGATCCTGGTGAACGGCGCCTTCAACCTGGCGTTCGCGATCTGGATCATGCAGGCGTTCTTCGCCTCCATCCCCAAGGAGATCGACGAGGCGGCCGTGGTCGACGGCGCCGGTCGCTTCCAGGTGCTGTTCAAGATCTCACTGCCGTTGGTCTGGCCGGGCATCGTGACCGCCGTGGTGTTCGTGTTCGTCAACTCCTGGAACGAATACGCGGCTGCCTCGGTGCTGGTGCAGGACAACGCGCTGCAGCCGCTGACGGTGTCGCTGCCGAAGTTCTTCGGGCTGTACGTCAAGGACTGGCAGTACGTGTTCGCCGTGGCCACGGTCGCCATCGTGCCTGTCGTCATCCTGTTCGGCTTCATCGAGAAACGGCTCATCGGCGGGCTGACGGCCGGCGCCGTCAAGTAGCACCGCGGCGTTGTTCCGGTGGTCGAAGGGGTCGAGGCCCGATTCACCACGGTGCGGGATCTCGACGTGCTCGTTCCTCGGTTGATCGATCACCGGAACCGGTGGTCGAGCGAGGGAGGAGTCGAGTCACACCGGGCTCTGACTCACTGCTTGCGCATGCATGCTCGCTGAGCCGCTATACTGAGCATGATCAATCACGAGGAGCCGCTGATGTCCATGACCGAAACCCAGGCACCTGCCGCACACGTGCTCGCGGAGATCGCCAGTCAGCCGGGGTGCTGGCAACGCGCGATCGATCTGCTGCCGTCGGTGGCCGCGACCCTCCCCCAGCCGGGCCAGCGGGTCGCGGTGGTCGGCTGCGGGACGAGCTGGTTCATCGCTCAGTCGTATGCCGCAGCGCGCGAGCAAGCCGGCCTCGGCGAGACCGACGCCTTCGCCGCTTCCGAGTACCCCGCTGGTCGTCACTACGACCTGGTGCTGGCGATCACCCGCTCCGGCACGACCACCGAGGTGCTCGAGCTGCTGGACTCGCTGCCGGACGATCAGCGCACCAGCATCATCGTCGGCGATCCGACCTCTCCGGGCGCCACCGCCGCCGATGGCGCTGTGCTGCTGGACTTCGCCGACGAGCAGTCGGTGGTGCAGACCCGTTTCGCGACCACCGCCCTGGTGCTGTTGCGGGCCTCTCTCGGTGAAGACCTGTCCGCCCTGCTGGACGACGGTCGGGCGGCTCTGGACGCCGATCTGCCGGAGGGCTGGGAAACCAAGCAGCAGTTCACCTATCTGGGCCACGGCGCGTCCGTCGGGCTGGCCCATGAGGCGGCCCTCAAGATGCGGGAAGCGGCCATCGCGTGGGCCGAGAGCTACCCCGCCTACGACTACCGGCACGGCCCGATCGCGGTCGCCGAGGAGCACACCCTGGTGTGGATCTTCGGGTCGGAGCCGGACGGGCTGACTGTGCAGATCGAATCGACCGGCGCATCCGTCGCACACCTGCCCGCGGTCGATCCGCTGGCCGAGCTCGTGCGCGCCCAGCGTCTCGCCGTCGAGCTGGCCCTGCACCGTGGGTACAACCCCGACCAGCCTCGGCACCTGACGCGCTCGATCATCCTGGAGCCGTGACCGCCGGGCCGCGGGTCCCGACCGGGATCAGGGGTCGCGGCGGGACGGGCGACGGTTCTCGCCGAGCAGCTCGCGGCCGGCGCCCAGGCGCACCGCGGTGTAGGACGCGGCCAGCATCGCCATCACCACGACCATCACGATGAACACCCAGAGCGGGAGATGATGGTGCTCGGCCAGCTCGTAGGTCTCCTTGGTGGCGATCAGCAGTGCTCCGCCCGCGACGAAGATCCACCCGTTGGCCTTGTGCATGTAGGTGACCATCGTGCGGAGGTCCCCCGGGCTCAGCGTCGCCATGAACGCATCGCGGTACTGGCGGGAGCGCCTGCGCTGCAAAACGTATCCGAGCGGCGGGACGAGCCACCACCACGGCGAGATGTGTTCGGGTTCGGCGACCCTCGAAGCGATCGCAGCGAGATCGGGACCGCGTCTGCGTTCCTCGTCCAGCTCCAGGGCGGCCTGGTAGACGGGGCCGGCGAAGAGCAGCCAACGCCCAGGAATCCGCACCACAGGATGAGTTCGTGCACACTCGCAGATCCCAGGGCAGCGCGCTCATGCCAGCCCCGCCCGTCCACCCGGACCGACCCGTTACCGTGGGAAGTGCGCACCACCCGCGGCACCCGATCCACTCGACAACCCTGGAGCCCTGAATGCCGTTGTCCGGCAGCGACCTGCTCGTCACCGCCCGTGCCGCAGGGGTCGGCGTCGGGGCGTTCAACGTCATCCAGATCGAGCACGCCGAAGCACTGGTCGCCGCCGCTGAACAGGTGGAGCTGCCGGTGATCCTGCAGATCTCGGAGAATGCAGCCCGCTATCACGGGGCATTGGCCCCCATCGCCCTCGCCACCCGCGAGATTGCCGCTGCCGCAACGATTCCGGTGGTGCTGCACCTCGACCATGCGATGGACGAGGAGCTGGTGGACGAGGCGATCACGCTGGGCTTCACCTCCGTCATGTTCGACGGGGCGCACCTGCCCTGGGCGGAGAACGTGGACCGCACCGCAGCCGTGGTCCGAAGGGCCCACGACGCCGACGTCTGGGTGGAGGCCGAGTTGGGCCAGGTCGGCGGCAAGGACGGTGCGCACGCCCCTGGGGTGCTGACGAAGCCGAACGAGGCGGCAGCGTTCGTCGCCGCGACCGGCATCGACGCGCTGGCCGTCGCGGTGGGTTCCTCGCACGCGATGACCGAACGCACCGCCACCCTGAACCTCGAGCGCATCGCTGAGATCGCCGCCGCCGTACAGGTACCGCTGGTGTTGCACGGCTCGTCCGGGGTGGCTGATGTCGCCATCGCCGCCGGTGTGCAGGCCGGGCTGACTAAGATCAACGTGTCAACGCACCTGAACAAGGTGTTCACCGCTGCTCTCCGAGAGAGTCTGCGGGACAACGAGTCCGTGGTCGACCCGCGGAAGTACTTCGGCGCGGCTCGGGCTGCGCTGACTGCCGAGACAGCGCGGTTGATCCGCGTCATCCACGGCTGAGCCCGATGTCCTCGCTCCGGCTGCGCACCGTCATCGACGCCTCGCCCGAGGCATGTTTCGAGCTGTCGCTGTCGGTCGATGCCCACACCTCCTCGATGCGCGCCTCCGGTGAACGCATCGTCGACGGGGTGCGATCGGGGGTGATGGCGCTCGGCGACACCGTGACCTGGCGGGCTCGGCACTTCGGAGTGCCGTGGACCATGACATCGAAGATCACCGAGTACGAGCGCCCGACGATGTTCGTGGACGAACAGGTCCGAGGGCCGTTCCGGAGCTGGCACCATCGTCACCTGTTCCGGCCGTTCGACGGCGGTACCGAGATGATCGACGAGGTGCAGTTGCGTTCTCCGCTCGGCATTCTCGGGCGTTTCGCCGATCGCGCCGTCGTGCGTCATTATCTGCACGGCCTGCTGAAGACCCGCAACGAGTGGTTGCGTCAGGAGCTCCAGCGTTCGGCATGATCTCGCGCCTCCGGTGATCCCTTCGCCTCACCCCCCGCTGATCGGGAGGAAACAACGGTCGCGGGACAATCACCCCGTGACCACCGATCAGTCCGTCCACCTCGAGGGCGTCCCCCACGACCACCCCGACGCGGTCGCCCTCCGAGCCGCGATGATCGCGGAGGTCTCCGATCTCTACGCCGCACTGCGCGACGAGGTCGGTGATGCGCGCACCAATCGGATCGATCCCCGGTCTGTGGTCGTCACGCTGGTGGGTCGGGTGGGCGACCGTCCTGTTGCACATGCTCTGGTGCGGCGGCTGGGGGAGGATCTGGAGATCAAGCGCATGTTCGTCGTGCCCGATCTGCGGGGACGTGGAACCGCCGACGCCCTGATGTCCGCACTGTTGAGCGAGGTCAGGGACCGGGGCGCAGCGCGCGTCATCCTGCACACCGGCGACCGCCAGATCGCTGCGGTGCGGATGTTCGAGCGTCACGGATTCACCCCGATCCCCGTCTACGACCCGTACGGGGACGTGCCGGGTTCGCTGTGTTTCGAGAAGGTTCTCTGACGCCGGTGGATCCGGTGATCCGCACGCTGCGGACCTGCTCGATCGGCGTGAGAACTACTGCCCCAGGGCGAGGCGGGCGTACGCGAGGGACTGCCGGACGTCGTCGAGCCGGGCCTTCTTCGAGAGCCCCCGGGTGTTGATCTCCAGGCAGACCGAACCGTCATATCCGTTGCGCACCAAGGCCTCCAGCACCCAGGTGCCTGGTTGCGTCCCGCGTCCGGGGACCAGGTGTTCGTCGGACCCGGAGCCGGAGCCGTCGGCGAGGTGCAGGTGCCCGAGCCGGTCCCCCATCGCCTCGAACAGCTCGATCGCATCGATCCCGGCGGTGGCGGTGTGCGACAGGTCGAGGGTGAACCACCGATGGTCGTAAGGAACCGGATTCCAGTGCGGGCGATAGGCATTCATCGAGAAGCGACCCCGGCCGACGGTCAACGGGAACATGTTCTCCACCGCGATCCGTACCTCGGTACGTGTCTGCAGCTCGGCGACGGAACCGGTGAAGTCCGCGGCGGCAGCCCGCTGCCAGACGAAGGGTGGGTGCACCACCACCACCCGTGCCCCTACGCGTTCCGCCAGCTCGATCGACCGGCTCAGCTTGACGAGCGGATCCACTCCCCACACCCGGGCCGAGATCAGCAGGCACGGTGCGTGGATCGAGTCGATGGGCATCCCGTGCCGGGAGCTGAGCTCCTGCAGGATCTCGGCGCGTTGGGTGAGCGGGTCGGCCGTCACCATCACCTCGACGCCGTCGTAACCGGTCGCGGCGGCGGTCTCGAAGCCGGCGGCCAGGAGCTCCGGGTACACCGATGCGGTCGACAGGGTGACGCGGATCGGCGGCCGGGGTGCCCTGCCGTGCGGATAGCCGGGGCGTTCGGAATCGCTCACGCGAACGCCAGATGGTCGAGGCGGCGCAGGATGATGCCCTCCCGGAGCGCCCACGGGCAGATCTGCGCGACCTCGACATGCAGCGCCGTCATGGTTGCCTGGGCGATCAGTGCGCCGGTGGCGATCTGACCGGCTCTGGTGGACGAGACACCATCGAGCTGGGCGATGTCATCGGCCGCCATCCGCTGCAGGAAGGCGGTCACCTGGCGCAGCGCGGTGAGCGTCAGCTGCCGGGGTGCGCGCATTCCGTCCCTGCTGGGTGCCGCGCCGGTCAGTCGGGCCAACGTGCGGAAGGTCTTGGAGGTGGCCACGACGGTGTCGAACGGACCTGCTGCAGCGATCTTGCGTGCCGGCGCGGTGAGGGTGCGGCCGAGCCAGTGGTGCAACGCTTCCACTTCGCTGCGGTCGGGTGGATCCGTCGGTAGGCGCTCCCGCTGCAGACGCCCTGCACCGAGGGGCATCGAGACGGCGACCTCGGGCTCCTCGTCCTGCCCGGCAGCCAGTTCCAGCGACCCGCCGCCGATGTCCATCATCAACATCGACCCGGCGCTCCAGCCGTACCAGCGGCGGGCGGCCAGGAACGTCAACCGTGCCTCGTCGGCCCCGGAGAGCACCTGCAGGTCCACCCCGGTCTCCTGCCGGACCCTGGCGAGCACCTGGGCGGAGTTGGTCGCATCGCGGACAGCTGAGGTAGCGAACGCGAGAAGCTCACCACAACCGAGTTTGCGGGCGGACCGCTGGTACGTGCGCACACAGTCGAGCAGCGCATCGGCGCCGGCCTGGGTCAGTGCGCCGCCCCGATCCAGGTGCTGAGCCAGTTTGAGCGGCGACTTCTCCGACAGCTGTGGAGTGGGATGCCCGCCGCGGTGGGCGTCGACGACCAGCAGGTGCACCGTGTTCGAACCGACGTCCAGAACACCGAGTCGCATGCGCTCACCCTAGTCCGTGCCTCGAGCTGCCCCCGCGGGCGGCGAACCGACCACCTGGGCCGCGAAGGTGGGCCGCAAACGACCGTCACGACCGCGAAGGTGGGCCACAAACGACCGTCACGACCGCGAACCCGGGCCGCAAACGACCGTCACGACCGCGAAGGGTGGGGTCAGGCCTCGAGCTTGTAGCCGAGGCCGCGCACCGTCACCAGATGCCGGGGGTTGGCCGGGTCGGGTTCGATCTTGGCGCGCAGCCGCTTGACATGGACGTCCAGCGTCTTGGTGTCGCCGACGTAGTCGCTGCCCCACACCCGGTCGATCAGCTGACCGCGGGTGAGCACCCGGCCGGCATTCCGCAGCAGGTACTCCAGCAGGTCGAACTCCTTGAGCGGCAACGGGATCTCCGCGCCACCGACGCTCACCACGTGCCGCTCGACGTCCATCCGGACGGTGTTGACCTGCAGCACCGTCTCCTCGATGTCCTCGGCCTCGATGCCGCGTCGGAGCACCGCCCGGATCCGGGCGATCAGCTCGCGGGCGCTGTACGGCTTGGTGACGTAGTCGTCGGCGCCGAGCTCCAGGCCGACCACCTTGTCGATCTCCGAATCCCGCGCGGTCACCATGATCACCGGCACGGATGCCCTGGCGCGCAACTGTTTGCACACCTCGGTGCCGCTCATCCCAGGCAGCATCAGGTCCAGCAGGACGATGTCGGCGCCGTTGCGGTCGAACTCGACGAGAGCCGCCGGCCCACTATCCGCGACGGTGGTGTCGAAGCCCTCGCGCTTGAGCAGGAACGACAGCGGCTCCGACATCGACTCCTCGTCCTCGACGATCAAGACTCTGGTCACGATGCTCCTTCGGTTCGGACTGCTGGGGTGAGCGCGGCGAGCCGCGCAGGGCCGACCGGATGCGCGGTGTCCGCCCCGGGGTCATCGCCCGCGAGCGCGGGCAACTGGAGGGTGAAGGTGGACCCGGTGCCGACCTTGCTCCACAGCAGCGCCCGGCCGCCGTGGTTGGCCGCGACGTGCTTGACGATCGCCAGACCGAGTCCGGTGCCACCGGTGGAGCGGGAGCGCGCGGGGTCGACCCGGAAGAAGCGTTCGAAGACCCGCCGCTGGTGCTCGGGTGCGATCCCGACGCCACGGTCGGTGACCGAGATCTGGATGCCGTCCGCCGTCCGGCGACGGGCCACCGAGACGGAGGTGTGCGCGGGCGAGTAGCTGATGGCGTTGTCGATGAGGTTGGTCAGCGCCGTCACGAGCAGGGTCCGATCACCGCGCACCAGTAGGCCGCTCGGGGTGTCGGTGACCACGTCGATGCCGGCGCTCTCGGCGCTGGTGGCCAGCCGGCCGATCGACTCGGAGATCACCCCGTCGATCTCGACGACGGCCAGATCCTGGACGTGGATGCCGCCCTGCAGCCGGGACAACGCGATGAGCTCGCCCACCAGGGCACCGAGCCGGGTGGCCTCGCGGAGCATCTTCGCCGAGAAGTGCCGTACCGCTTCCTCGTCGTCTGCAGCATCCAGCACAGCCTCTGCCAGTAGGGCCATCGCACCGACCGGGGTCTTGAGCTCGTGCGAGACATTGGCGACGAAGTCGCGCCGGATGGTCTCGACCTGTCGCGCTGCGGACTCGTCGACCACGCTGATCAGCACCCACTCCTGAGCGAGGGGTTCCACCACGGCCCGTACGACGGCGTCCGCGTCACCGGCGGGCGGCGGGTCAAGGTGGCCGAGTTCGACGTCGATGGGTTCGCCGGAGATCACGGTGCGCTCGATCGCTGCGGCGATGCGGCTGTCGCACATCCCGGCCCGCACGGCCCGCAGTTCGACGGCGCGGGCGTTCGACAGCAGCACGTTGCCGTCGAGATCGGTCACGACGAACCCGGTGTCGGAGTTCCGCACCACTTCGGCGGCCAGTTCGGCATCGGCGGGCACGGGATCTTCGCGGAGCGCATCGGCCCGGCGGATCAGCATCGCGGCCAGCAACCAGCCGATGAGGAGTCCGGCGACTCCCACGGCGAGATATCCGACCCACGGCACCCGCTCATCGTAAGGTCGCCCCCGAACAGCCCCCGACCACGAACGGTGCACGCAGCTGAGGGTTCATCCGGAGTTTGCGCAGCCGTACATCCGCAGTTCACTCCTGCGGGGGCGGCCCGAACGAGGCCGGTGGGCGAGGGGCCGTCGAGGTCAGGTGCGGCGGACGAGGTAGACGAACTCCCGGCCCAATCGATCCGGCGCCTCACGGATGTCGTGGACGATGAAGCCCTCAGCCTCGAGCGAGGCGGTGAGTTCGTCGCGACTGCGGAATCGCAGGGTGGAATCCGAGGTCAGCTCGGTGTCATCGTCCGCCGGATCCTCAGCCGGAAATCGGTAGCTGTGGCGGAAGGAGACGAACGGCAGGTCGACGGCCGTGACCTCCCTGCGCTGTTCGACGAGCCCCACCCCCGGCACCTCTGCGCGCACGGGATCGGTCTGCACCGCCCATTCCTCCCAAGCTCGCCGTTCGGGACGCCTGCTCTCGAAGACGAAGAACCCGCCGGGGCCGAGCGCGTCGCGCACGTCTCGCAGCAGCGCTGCCCACTCGTCGTCGGCAAGCACGGCCTGCGCGGCGTTGCCTGTCATGAAAACGAGGTCCGCAGCAGCATCGGCGGGGATCGCGGAGGAAGAGCCGTCGATCCAGGTGACCGTGTCCGCGGCCGGCTTCGCCCTGGCGACGTCGAGGGATGCTCCGGCCGGATCGACGGCGATCACCTCCCGTCCGGTGGCCGTCAGCAACAGTGGCAGGCATCCGGTGCCGCAGCCGAGATCGACGATCCGCCGGGCCTCGAGCTCGTCGGCGATGGCCAGGTACGCGTCGAGGTCGTCGCGCGGCCCGTCGAAGGTGTCGTAGATCCGCGCCAGGCGCGGGTGGGCGAAGATCGGATCCGGCATCCGGCGATGGTAGGAACTCCCGGCCCCGATGGCGACCGAGTTCCTGCTCGAGCGCACGAGAAGGAGCGGGCCACGGCCCGGACAGACATCGGGTGGATCGGTCAACAGCGCGCTGGGTCACGACAACCGGACGTTCCGGCTGGGCTCTGAACTGACCATCCGGCTGCCCACCGATGACGGCTACGTCGCCGGAGAACTCAAGGAACAGGCGTGGTTGGCGCAACTGGCCCCGCAGCTTCCGCTACCGATCCCGGAGGTCGTCGGCCAGGGTGTTCCGGCGCCGGAGTTCCTCCGGCCGTGGTCGGTGCGCCGCTGGATCGCCGGCGAGACCCCGACGCTCGCGCGCATCGACGACTTCGCCCGGTTCGCCGGCGATCTCGCGGCTTTCCTCACGGCGCTGCGCGGTGCCGGGACGACCGGAGCTCCCGCTGCGGGCGTGCAGAGTTTCCATCGCGGCGCCCATCCTCGCGCCTACGACGACGAGACCCGGTCGACGATCCAGCACCTCCGCGACGAGATCGATGTGCCCCGGGTGACGGCTGTCTGGGAGCGTGCCCTGGACTCGGAGTGGCCCGGCGCGCCGGTCTGGTTCCACGGCGACGTCGCCCGCGGAAATCTGCTGGTGGCCGGAGGTCGACTCGGCGGCGTCATCGACTTCGGAACCAGCGGGGTCGGGGACCCGGCCCTGCGACACGGTGATCGACTGGACCTTGCTGCCCGACGACGCGGCGCGGTGCTACCGGGACGTGCTCGGCCTGGACGACGACAGCTGGGACCGCGGTCGCGGATGGGCGCTGTGGAAAGCGCTCATCACCATCGCCGAGCACCGCGACAGCGATCCAGCGATCGCCGACGAGGCACGCGGCGTAATGCGGCGGGTACTCGACCGAGCCTTCTGACGGTTCAGGTGCGGGCAGCTCAGTTGCGGGCAGCGCCGAGCTTCCAGTAGCCGGAGAACAGCACGTCCGTGCGGGCGACTCCGCGCTGGCTGGGCAGACGTCAGCGGCGGCGGAACAAGCCGCGTCCCGACAGACGCATCACCACATCTCGTTCCGACCGCCGCCGGATGTGAGCAGGTACCGTGAACACCTGCTGAGGTAAGGCTGTCCTTAGTTCAAGTCAGCCACAAGAGCACGCCGTGCGCGATGCGCCCGCAGCACCACGTCATGGGTGTGTCCACCACCGCCGGTCGGCATGTCCCGAGGTCGCCAGGTGTCGATCCGGACGTGCCAGTCCTCGGTGAGCAGCGCCCCGACCAGATCCGTCGGACCCACGTAATCCGCGGGGTCGAACCCGTGTGAGCGTGCTGCTGCGCCGCCTGGATCGGCGTGGTGGACCACCAGCAGGACCCCGCCCGGAGCCACCGCGGCCAGGAGAGCGCGCTCGCACTCGTGACCCGTCGAGCTCGGCAACGCCGGGTAGTGCGCGGAGACCAGGTCGAACCGATCACCCAGCGATGCTTCCACCAGGCCGGTGCACATCCAGGCCACCTCGACACCTGCCCGAGTCGCAGCATGTGCTGCACGGTCCAGGGCCACCTGCGACACGTCCAGTGCGGTCACCGCCCAGCCCTGCTCGGCCAACCAGACCGCGTCCGCGCCCTCACCGCAGCCGACATCCAGCGCGCGCCCTGCCGGAAGCCCGCTCACCTCAGCACGGAGCGATCCGTTGGCCCGGCCGCTGAACAGGCGGTCGGAACTGCTGAAGCGCGCGTCCCACTCGACGGCCACCGCTTCAGCGGATGGTCGGCGATCGTCGTGCGAATGCTGGTGTGAGTCGGTCATGTCTGCACAGTGCATGAATCACTGCGTGACCTGCAAGGGCGTTTGCTGATATGGCAAACCAGCGCGGCCTGCGCTCAACGGCGACATCAATGCGGCGCACGACACCGACTCCCGGACCGTGACGAGAGGATGGCCCCCGATCGCCGAATCCGCAGGTACTCCTGCAGGAACGTCGATCGAGGGCCATTTTCTCGTCAACCGAGCTCGGGACCCGGCGCACCCCCGGCCTTCCGAGGTCAGCGTCCCTGGTTGGCGACCGCCTGGACCGCGGCGGCCGCGGCCGCTGCGTCGAGGTAGGTGCCGCCCGGCGTCAGCGGCTTGAGCTCGGCGTCGAGTTCGTAGACCAGCGGGATCCCGGTCGGGATGTTCAGTCCGGCGATGGTGGCGTCGTCGATCCCGTCGAGCAGCTTGACGGTGGCACGTAGTGAATTGCCATGCGCCGCAACGAGAACGGTCTTGCCTGCCTTGAGGTCGTCGGCGATCGGACCGTACAGGTACGGCTCGAGGCGGGTGACGACGTCGGCAAGGCACTCGGTCTGCGGCGCGTCGGCACCGAGATCGGCATACCGGGGATCGCCGGCCTGCGAGTACTCGTTGTCGGCGCTGATCGGCGGCGGCGGCACGTCGTAGCTGCGACGCCACAGCATGAACTGCTCCTCGCCGTACGTCTGCAGCGTCTGCTTCTTGTCCTTGCCCTGCAGGTCGCCGTAGTGCCGCTCGTTGAGCCGCCAGTGCCGACGGACCGGGATCCAGTGCCGGTCTGCAGCGTCCAGGGCGAGGTTGGCAGTCGAGATCGCCCGGCGCAACAGAGAGGTGTGCAGCACGTCGGGCAGCAGATCGCGCTCCTTGAGCAGCTCGCCGCCCCGGGTGGCCTCGGCCTGACCCTTCTGCGACAGCGGCACGTCCACCCAGCCGGTGAACAGGTTCTCGGCATTCCACACGCTCTCGCCGTGGCGGAGCAGGATCAGTGTGCTGGTCATACCGCCCATCCTGCCTCACCCGGCTGGATGGCCCACCGGGCGAGGTCAGGACGTGCAGTTGTCAGATCTTGCCGGTACGGATCGGGTCAGATCCCAGCAGCTGCACCGCTGCAGTCGCCGCCGAGCTGCCGTGTGCCGTCCGCTGCCGCTGCACGAGCTCCTCGGCCAGGGTGAGGGTCGAGGTCCGGGTCTGCTGGACGGTGTCGACCTCGTACTCCCAGGTGGAGAAGATGGTGACGACGTTGCCCTGACGGAACACCAGCTCCGTCTCCAGACCCGGGGAGCCCTTGACGGTGCGCCAGTAGGCGTCGTCACCGACCCCGGTGGCCAGCTTCACCGACAGGCCCTCCGCCTCCACCCACTGCGGGCTCACCTTCAGCGCGCGGAGGTAGTTGAGATCGCGGGTCAGCGCGCGTGAGGCCGTGGCCGCATCGGGGTAGGCGAATGTGCGCTGCTCGGTGAGGTGACCGAACGGGAGGCCGGCGTTGGATGACGCGCGGTAGCGCACCACGGCGGACGCGACCGCGGACTGCCGGAAGTTGCCGAGGTGGTACGGCGAGCCCGATCCGGTCGAGGCAGCCGGAGCGCTCTCGCGCACCACCGAGATGCGCTTGTCGCCACGGGTGGATGCCACCCATGCGCGCTGCGCCTGCGCCTTCGTCACCAGGTCGCCGACCTCGACCTGCTTCGAGATACGCTGTGCCACAGCAGCTTCGGCGGCAGCAGATGAACTGGCCGTGAGCATCGACTGCGCTGCAGAGACCGGCGCGGCCCCGGCGGGCAGGCTCATCGCCACCACCAGTCCTGCCGCGATCCCGGTGATTCCTGTTGCCCTGCAGATCGTCCTGATCATGACGGTGCTCCTTCGCTCATCGGGTGCCACGAGGTGTTCCTCGTACGTCAGCAGGACGCCTGGCACCGATACGGGTTGCGTGAGGGGGAAATTGGTCTGCATCAGGGCACGGTGCAACGCCCGGCGCCCGGAGCTTCGTCCGGTCGGTGGGAGTCGACGCAGTCAGGCGTTCGGCCGTCATCGAAACGGGGACAATGATGAAAGAGCAACGGGTCGGACACACCGGAGTCCGATGGGGACGTCGAGCGGGCGGAGCGTCAGCCCTGCTGACGGTTCTGGTGATGGCATCCGGGTGTGGAGATCGGAACGTCAGCTCGGCCCCGCCGCCGAGCGAGTTGACGATGGGCTCCGTGACGATGTCGGCAAGTCCCACAGCCCCACCTTCATCGCTCGCAGGGTCCTCGACTCCCCCACCGGAGTCGCCGACCGACGTCGGTGAATCCGGTTCGATCGTACAACGACTCTCAGGCCGCACCTTCGCGTTGCGTAGCACCTTCATCGACGGTGGTGCACAGAATCTGATGAGTCGGGGCCTGGAGTTCACCATGTCGTTCGCCGGGGCGACAGCGACGGTGACCGGCGACTGCACGCTGCGCTACACCGTCTCACCCCTCGAGAACTCGGAGCGGCTCCAGCTGGGCGAACCGGACGGGGAGGCCTGTGCCGTCGGAGAGAACCCGAAGGGACCTCCGGTCGGCGACCTCGGGGTGTCGCTGAAGGGGTCACGTCTCGTGCTCGGCAACGACACGGCGTGGATCTTCGAGGAGACCGGTTGAGTCGTTGACCCTCAGGCTTCGATCAGGTGCCGGAACGCCTGCAGGTTCTTGGCCGACTCGCCGTTCGCGGTGCGCCAGGCCCATTCCCGCCGGATGGCCGAGGCGAAGCCGCGCTCCAGGATGAGGTTGAAATCGTCATCACTGGTGGCCAGCACGAGACCGAGCACGGTGTCGATCTCCTGCGTCACCCGGTCCGCCGGAATCCCGGACCGTCCCAGCCGCCCGACCAGGTGGATGTCGCCGAGCTGGTCGAGGGCGTAGGCGATGGTGCGCAGCGAAGCGTTGCGCTGCAACAGGAATCGGTAGACACCCTCGGCGTTCTCGTCGGGTTTGCGGCACACGAAGCTCTCCACCAACAGCTCGTGCGTCCCCACCGACAACCAGACCAGCGTCTTGTGCTTGCGCTCCCCCGGCAACGTCACCAGGAACGAGGCGCCGTCCGGCTCGGTGTGGAACCGCACGTCCAGCTCGGTCAACGCGGCCGCGACGCCCTGCGCTGACAGGACGTCCGGGCCGGCCATCAACGGACCCACTTGAAGGCGACTACCGGGAGGATCACTCGCAGAATCGGTCTCCAGCGAGCGAAATAAGCCTCGAGCTGCCGATTCATCTTCATTGGCGACCAGTTCTGTGAGCACGGGGTCGCGCACCCTGACTGTCGCCGGCAGAACACGTGGGTGTCGGGTACATCTTCCGATGATAGGCGCGGCTGTCGGCGACGTACCCCTGCGAGGATGTGCCGATGGACCGAGCGACGCTGATCCATGTCGAGCTCTCCGACGCGGAGCGACAGATGTTGATCGCCGCGCTACTTCGGTGGGGTGGTCCGGCGGCACCGACCGAATCGCCCAGCACAGCCATGGGTTTCCACGGGTTGCCCACGTTCGGGCAGGAGTTCGCGTGACTGGGTTCAGCTCTTGGAGCCCCACGCTCCGCTGGCCTCCGGTGGCCGGCGGCGCCTGGTGCTGGCAGCGGAGATCGTCTTCGTCAGCGACGTGGTGGGCGCCGGCGTCGAGTCTGGTCGATCGCCTCCATCGTGTTGAGCGCGACCGCTCTCACCAGCCTCGCGCTCTTCGCCTACGGACTCGTGCGGTGGCTGATTCCCCGCCGGTGAGACCCGGGCCGGGCATCTGGTCAGGCGCGCCGGCAGGTCAGTACCAGGGCTGTCCCACGCATCACTCGGGAAGTCGTCGACCGGGCCGATGAGTACCTCCACCGGGACCTCGAGGTCCCCGGCGATCTTGCCGCTGAACGAGCGGGCCCTTGCGTAGCCGAAGGTGGACAGATGAGACCCGACCGCGTTCCGCCCCTTCAGGACCGCCAGGATTCCGGGATACTGCCGTTCGAGGGCGACCTGCTTCTCCCACCTGCGCCACGCGGCCAGGACGTCGTCCCGACTGGGCGACGGCGCGATCTCCCACAGCCCCAGCAGACCCTCCGTGATCTCGATGTCGTCCCGCCCTCGGAGCAGCAACTCCTGCACGACGACGCGGATCTCGGTCAGCGCGTCCGGGCCTTCCTGCAACAACGTGCGCCACAAGCCCCGGACCTCGTCGACCGCCGCCACCAACGCATCATCCGGAGCGTCCTTGCCCGGCGCCGGCGACATCACTCAGCCCGCGCTGTAGCGCTGGTCGGCTTGCGGGTCGTACAGCGGATCAGTTCTCGCGTGGAGTCGGGCCACTCTCGTCCGGATCACAGCGCCGACAGCGTCTGCCACTCGTCCCAGCTGTAGCCCCAGTCGTAGATGTAGTCCTTCGCGCTGATCTGGACGCTGGTGCCGCTCACCTCGACCGGGTCGCCGTAGATGACCGTGTCGTAGAGCTCCTTGGCGTCCACCCCGCCCAGGTTGATGCAACCGTGCGAGACGTTCTGCACGCCCAGCAGCCCCGCCTGCTCCACCTTCTCGTTCTCGTGGATGAACTCGCCGTTGTTGTTGATGCGGATCGCCCAGCGCTCGAGCAGGTTGCAGTAGCCGTACGCGGGGTTGCACATCTTGAACGTCGGATAGGTCTTCTGGACGATGTGGATACCGCTGACCGTCGTCCGGCCGGGGACGGACTCCTTGCCGTAGGAGGCCTTGTAGTTGCGGAAGACGGCGCCGTCCTTCATCACCACGAGACGCATCGTGGACACCTCCGCCCTCATGATCAGCGACCGACCGATGGTGAAGTTGCGCACGAGGTCCTCACGGCCCCAACCGTTTCCGTAGTTGACCCCGGAGAGGTTCGCAGTCAGCTTCACCTTGGTGTTCGCCGGCCAGTAGTCCTTCGTCCGGTAGTGCGCCTGGGAGCACACGCCCTCGCCCGCTGAGAACTCCTCGTCGGCGAGCCACCCCCAGCTGCCGGGGATGTCCTTCTTGTCGGTGGTCACCTCGAGCGCCTTCTGGGCTGCCGCCTTGTCCTGGACGGCCGGGCAGAACGTCACCGAGATCGGGGCACCGACGCCCACCGTGCCACCTTCGGGGATCTGCACGGCGGTCCGGACGGTGTCTGCAGGATTGACCGTGGAGAGCTTGCCGCCGATCTTCTTCGTGGTCCCGTCCGGCGCCGTGGCCGTCCCGGCGAAGTTGTAGGTCAGGCCGTAGGCGAGGCGGTCCTTCACGGTGAAGATGGTCTTGTCGGCGGAAACCTCACCGGCGACGGGAGTGCCGTCGCTGGCTTCGACCTTCATCGCGCTGATCGTGCCGGAGAAGACGGTGACGCTGATCGGATCGTTGGGGCCGATGTCCTTCTTGCCGAACTCCGGGTTGGAGATCACCTGGATCTGCGCGGCGAGCCCGGGTCCCTTCGAGGTGGGCTGCGCGCTGCCGACCGTGGAGGGTGCGTCACTCGACGGTTGGGCGACGCCACCGCCGACGGCACTGCTCGGCTGGCCCGGGGTGACGGTGGTCCGGACGACAACCACCTCCTCGTGGGCGCACGCCGTCAGCAGCAGGGCGGCCAGCGGCACGAGGGCGATCAGACGGGTGCGACGGCGCAGCGCTGGCAGCAAGCTCATCCCGACGACGATACCGGGGGTTCATGAGAGCTCCCGGGAGTGGATCGGTGCAGGTCCGCGAGCTCAGTCGAGCGAGACGCCGATCATCACCGGCTCCGGCTCGAGCCGGATGCCGAAGCGCTGCAGCACGCCGTCACGGATCTCCCGGGCCAGCGTCACCAGGTCGGCCGTCGATGCGCCACCGCGATTGGTGAGCGCCAGGGTGTGCTTCGACGACACGGCCACCCGCGCTCCCGGACCGGGATGGCCTTTGTGGAAGCCGGCGTGTTCGATCAGCCAGGCGGCGGACAGCTTGGTCAATTCACCCGCCGACGAAGTACCTGCCGGGAACGCGGGGAACCCCGTGCCGCCCGTGGCCTCCTCGACCCTCCCGCGCAGTGCCTGCAGTGCGGACGCGTCGATGATCGGGTTGGTGAAGAACGACCCTGCGCTGCGGGTGTCGGGATCGGTCGGATCCAGCACCATGCCCTTGCTGCGGCGCAGTGCGAGGACCGCGTCCCGCACGGCGGTGGGCGGTGCACACTCCCCGGCGTGCACTCCGAGGGTCCTGGCCAGCTCGGCATAGCGGACGATGGTGGCGGTACGGGTCAGCCGGAACGTCACGTCGATCACCACTGCACGGTCCGTGCCCCGCAGCACCGAACTGCGATATCCCAGCTGCAGGTCGGCCGGCGTCATCGTGACCAGCTCGCCGCTCGAGCGGTCGAGCACCGTCACCCGATCCAGGATCTCCGCGATCTCCAGGCCGTAGGCGCCCACGTTCTGAACCGGGGTCGCGCCCATGGAGCCCGGGATCCCGGACAGCGGCGCGAGTTCGGCGTAGCCGTCGGCAGTGAGCTCGGCGACGACTGCATCCCAGTCGAGGCCGGCCCCGAACGTGATCAGATCCGATCCGTCGGGACCGGCAGCCACCCGGCGGTCGATGCCTTCGATGCCGATCCTGATGACGGGCCCCGCGATCCCGGCGTCCGCGACGACCAGGTTCGAACCGCCACCGATCACCAGTGCGCCGGGCTCCGCGGTGCCGTCCCGGACCTCGTCCACGGTGGACGCGACCGCGAACCGCGGGGCCGGGCCACCCAGACCGAGGGTGGTCAGCTGGGCCAACGTGACGGCAGGATGCACGGCGACACCATAGCGTCAGCGCTCAAGTTACCGCCCAGTAGCATGAGGGCGACCAGATGCGAGAACGTCAGCCGCAGCCGTCCACCGAGGAGACCGATGTCCACCGCTCTGCACGTCGTCCAGCACTACCCCGCTGCACCGTCCGCCGTGATGGCGAAGTTCGCCGACCGTGCGTTCCTGGACGGCCGGCTGCAGGCCGCCGGCGGGCTGGAGCCGTCGGTCAACGAGCTCTCCGGATCCCCCGCCGAAGGTCTGATTCTCTCGATGCAGCAGTCGATCCCGGCGTCAGCGCTGCCATCGATGGTCGCCTCGTTGATTCCCGGCGACCCGGTCACGATCCGCACCGAGAAGTGGCGCGCCGAGGGCGCCGGGTTCCTTGCCGACTTCGACGTCGTGATCAAGGGTGCGCCGGCGAGCCTGAAGGGCACCATGACGCTCTCTCCTGCCGGGACGGGGAGCACCCTCACGGTCGACGGCTCCGCCAGCGTCCCGATCCCGCTGTTCGGCGGCAAGATCGAGAGCGTCATCGTCGAGCAGGTCGAGCAGCTGCTGGTGGCCGAGGAGAAGTACACCGCCGCCGCCCTCTGATCTGGTCGATGATCTGTCGGTGTCACGTCTCGTTCGCTCCTCTCGCTCGACCACCGGGGCCGCGGCGGAGGGCGACGCGCAGCCCTCTGCAGCGCCAGACGCGCCGGTGAGCCTGCGAACCGGCGCGTCCAGCGAAGCCTGCGCAGCGGCGCCCTCCGCCGCGGTCACGGGTCAGGCCTTTCCGCTGTGCGCTGATCGAGCGGGTGGGGGAATCCGGGGCGGCGGCCGTACGTTGGGGTGGGAGTACCTGAGATGCAACCCCTTGAAGGAGACTGCCCGGTGACACACCGCCCCGACGAGCTGTACGTGCTCGACGAACAGGCCGCTGAGGGCCTGCACGAGCCCGTGCTGCTGGTCGCGCTGGACGGTTACGTGGACGCCGGCAACGGCGTCGCACTGGCCATCCGTCACCTGCTCGGCAGTGGCGATCCGGACGGGCGCCCCGAACCTGCGGGCGACGTGGTCGCGACGTTCGACGTCGATGCACTGCTCGACTACCGCTCGCGGCGTCCCCCGCTGGTCTATGTCGACGGCGCGTTCACCTCCTACGCCCGGCCGCAGCTGCTGGTGCGCCGGATCCGCGACCGCGCCGGCACCGACTACCTGGTGCTCACCGGCCCGGAACCGGACCTGCACTGGGAGCGTTTCTGTGCCGATGTGGCAGACCTGGTGCAGAAGCTCGGCGTCCGCTTGACGGTCAACCTGCTCGCGATCCCGATGGCCGTTCCGCACACCCGCCCGGCCGGGATGTCCCGCCACAGCTCACGCCCGGGTCTCGTCGAGAGCAACGAGGCCTGGATGGGCACGATCAGCGTGCCCGGCCATGTGAGCGGACTGCTCGAATACCGCTTCGGCGAGCTCGGCCTGCCGGCCATCGGACTGGCTGCGCACGTCCCGCACTACCTTGCCCGCAGCGACCATCCGGTCACCGCCCAGCGGCTGCTGCAGGCACTCCAGGAGACGACCGGGTTGGCTCTGGAGGCCGATGAACTGAACAGTGCGATCGGTCAGTTCGATGCCCAGCTCGCGGTGGAGCTCTCCGGCAACGAGGAGGTGGCGCAGGTGGTCACGGCCCTGGAGCAGCAGTACGACGCCTTCATCTCCGCCAACGGTCGGAGCCTGCTTGCCCCGTCGGAGGCGATGCCCACCGCCGACGAACTCGCGGCCCAGGTCGAGAAGTTCCTCGCCGACCAGGAGTGAGCCGAGCCGGACGGTCCGGGAGCGCCTGTCGCGCGCAGTAGTCTGCGTGCGTGGCCAAGGAGACCCCGGTCCGGATCGCTCTGCCGGAACGCGAGCACGGACCGCTGCGCGCGATCCTCCTCCGGATCGTGGTGGCCCTGCTGTGCATCGTGGCGACGGCGATGATCGTCTACTTCGAGCGCGACGGATACCGCGATCTCGACCGCAGGGTCGACAGCCTGCTCGACGCGTTCTACTACGCGACCGTCACCCTCTCCACCACGGGCTACGGCGACATCACTCCGGATTCGCCCGCGGCGCGGCTGACCAACATCATCGTCATCACCCCGCTGCGGTTCCTGTTCCTCATCGTGCTGGTCGGCACGACCATCGAGGTGCTCACCGAACGCAGTCGCCAACAGTTCCGCTATGCCCGCTGGAGGAGACGCGTGAAGAAGCACACGGTGGTGATCGGGTACGGGATGAAGGGTCGCTCAGCGGTGAAGGCGCTGCTCGACCAGGGCGCCAAGGCCGAGTCGATCGTGGTCGTCGACCAGAACGGCACCATGGTCAAGGCCGCCACCGGTGACGGCTGTGTCGGCGTCGTCGGTGACGCCCGTCGCGAGGAGGTGCTGCGCCAGGCTTCGGTCGCCACCGCGGAACGGGTCATCGTGGCCGCGGATCGCGACGACACCAGCGTGCTGGTGACCCTCACCGCGCGGCGCCTCTCACCGCGCGCGACCATCGTCGCGGCCGCCAAGGAGGAACAGAACATCGGCGTGCTGCGCCAGGGTGGCGCGGACGTGGTGATCCCCACCGCTGAGTCCGCCGGCCGCCTCCTCGGACTGTCGACGATCGCGCCGCACGCCGGCGAGGTACTGGAGGATCTGCTGGAACCTGTTGCCGGACTGCAGATCTCGGAGCGGGATGTGCGTCCCGAGGACGTCGGTCTGGCACCAGCGCGACTCACCGCACAGGGCGAGATCGTGCTCACGGTGATCCGTCGCGGGGTCGCGCACCGCTTCGATTCGGGCGGTGTCAAGGTGTTCCAGCCGGGTGACCGGATCGTCGTCATCCGAGCGACCGATGCCGCCCGGGCGCAGCAGGCTGCCGACGCGGAGCGTCAGGAGCAGGGGCGGCGCGGTCGCCGGGACCGGAGCGCTCCGCGGGGCGTCGAGCCGCGGCGTGGACCGTCCCGCTATCGCGGCGACGACTCCGACGAGCCCGACGCGCAGGACGAGTCCGGGCTGGCCGATCCGGACGGCGAGTACGAGAGTGAGGCCACCGAACCCGACGGTCGGGCGGCCCGGCGCAGTCGCCGCGCGTCGCCCAGGGACGATGAGGGATGAACGACTTGGTTCTGGCCGAACGGGTGCGGCACCTGTCGGTCAAGGACGACCCGGCAGCGACCCTGCGATCGATCACCCAATTGGCCGTCGAGTCGACCGTCTGTGACCACGCGAGCGTCACCCTGATCGAGGCCGGCGGCGCCCTCTTCTCCGCCGCTGCCACCGACGAGCACGCCGAACGCGCCGATGCCCTGCAGTACGAGCTGCAGGAGGGCCCGTGCCTGACTGCCGCCGAGCGCGGCGAGCTGTACGTCATCCGCGACATGGACGACGATCCGCGGTGGCCGCGCTGGTCGCCGGCGGTGAAGGCTCAGATCGGGATCAACAGCGTACTGTCGTTGCACCTGTTCACTGCGGACCGCGCGCTGGGGGCGCTCAACCTCTACAACGACGAGCAGCGCGGCTGGTCGGAGGAGGAACTGGTGGCCTGCCGGGTGGTGGCGGCCCATGCCTCGGTCGCGCTGGCAAGACTCCGTCACGAGGAGGATCTATGGCGGGCCGTCGATGCCCGCCACCTGATCGGGATGGCCCAGGGAATCCTGATGGAGCGCCACGCGATCAACCCGGAACAGTCGTTCTCGGTGCTGCGCAGGTACTCCCAGCACAACAACACCAAGCTGGCTATCGTCGCCCGACAGGTGGTCGACCGCGGCGAACTCCCCCACGCGCAACTTCCGCCCGCGAGCTGAGACCCGGACTCAACCCGACTCGGTCCACTCCTCCCGGAGCTTCCTGGTGACATCGCGCAGGATGCGCGAGACCTGCATCTGACTGACGCCGATGGCATCACCGATCTTCGCCTGCGACAACCCGCGGAAGTACCGCAGCTCCAGCACCTTTCGATCGCGCTCGCCCAGCGAGTCCAGCATCTGGGCGACGTCGAGTCGGGACTCGACCCGCTCCAGTTCGATGTCTTCCCCGGCCAGGAACCGGTCGATGGCACCGTTGTCGGATGCCGGATCCTCCAGCGAGGTGAAACGGGCTGACTGACGGACCTGCTTGGCCTCCCGCACGGTCGCGACATCAGTGCCCATCGCAGTGGCGAGTTCGGCGTCTGCGGGTTCCCGGCCACCGACCTGGCGAAGATCGTGCTCGGCCTGGGACAGCGCGGCACGAGCCTCCTGGAGACGGCGGGGCGGCCGTACGGTCCACCAGCGATCGCGGAAGAACCGTTTGATCTCGCCGCTGATCGTCGGCACCGCGTACTGCAGGAAATCCTCGGACAGACCCGGCTTCCAGCGGTGCACGGCTTTCATCAGACCCAGCGCCGCAATCTGCTCCAGGTCGACCAGGTCGACACCCCGATTGCGATACCGCGAGGCGATCGAGCGCGCCACGGGCATCGTGAGCTCGGCGACCCGCTGCTTGATCCGGTCGGCGGCATCCTCGTCGCATCCGTCCAGATCGGCCAGCAGCACCCGCACCTGATCAGCGCGGGCGTCACGTGCCGTCTGCCGGGCGTCCTGAACGGGGTCGAGCTCCGCGACGGAACCGGAGAAGGGAGTGGTCACGTCGCCACCGGAAGGGTCACGGATGGCTTCAGCAAGAGTCATGCGTCTCCTCAGGAGAAACACCTACACGCAGAGGGCCCGCTGTTAGACCTCCTCGAGGACATCACAGGATCGGCGAAGATACAACGTATCCAGCCGTTTGATCTGGGTATGTTCACCTGCGGCTGCCACGGGCCCAGCCCCCACCTGCACCGATGACGTGTCACCAGATTGTGCTGAGAGCGCAACAACGCCCCGACCGGAGACCGATCGGGGCGCTGTCCAGGACGACCACCGGATCTCAGACCCGGTGTGCTGCTGTCACCGTCGAACGCTCGCAGTGACCCGGCCCAGCGACCTGGTCGCCACGACCGGCGTACCGGTCGGTTCGTAGGTCGAGTAGATCGTCACCGTGCCCTTGGCGGTCGGGATCACCGGGGTGACACCCCGCCCGCCCGACAGGGTCACGGTGGTGACCGTGCCGCGGATGTTGACGTGCACCTTGCCTGCCGGCACGTACGTCGAGCCCGTTCCCTTGACCGTCGAGGTGACGATCAGCCCGGAGACGACCTTGAACTTCTTCTGGTCGGCCGCGGACAACGTGACCCCGCGTGCCGAGACGGCGACGGTCGTCGTCACCAGCGCGACGCGGAATGCGAGTGCGGCCGAGACGGACGCCGACTGCGCCTCCGTGGTCGGCGTGAACTCGGCGGTGAATGACGTCGCACCCGGCAGCAGATCCGCCGGGACCCGGATCCGGGCAACGCCGGTGGAGTCCAGGCGAACGGTGCCGAACACCACGCCGTCACGCTTGAACCTGACGATCCCCACACCCGGAGCCCTCGACGACGTCGCCACGGTGGCGGTCAGCGTCTGCAAGTTCGTGGGCTGGTAGACCTGCACGGCCGAGGTCGCAGTGAGCGTCGTCGTGGTCGCCAGCACCACCGGCGGCACGGCGGTCACCGTCACCGGGAAGGTGACGGTGGTGCCCGACGGGACTGCCGTCACGGTGACGGTGTGGACCCCCGCGGTCGTTCCGGCCGGAACGGTCGCCCGGACTGCTGCCGAACCGTTGCCGACCAGCCTGGTGTCGGGGAGACCTCCGCCCGGCAGCGTGGTGGACGACACCGGTGTGCTGCCCAGCGTGACCGCGTCGAGCTTCACGTCCACCGAGGTGTTCTTGGGTGAACCGAGGCTGGTCAGGTTCAGACCACCGACGGTGAAGGACAGCTCCTGACCCGCCTCGACGGTGCTCGGCACCTGCGGCAGCGACACTGCCTGCCGCGCGAAGTCCGGGGTCAGACCCGGGTTCGCCTGCAGGAAGCTGATGAAGGCATCCCGGTCGACGAGACCGGAGTCCTGGTTGTTCGTCCCGCCCAGGAAGGCCCGGAAGTTGTCGCCGCCGGCGATCAGGAAGGAGAACGTTCCGATCCGGTAGTTCGCGGTCAGGCTGTAGGGCTTGCCGTTCACCGTGATGGAGGTGATGTGCGAGCCCTGCGGGGCAGCCGCGTCGTAGGTGTACGTGACGTTCTTGCTCAGACCCAGTTGCAGGTACGCACGGGTCGGAACGTTCCCGGCCGCGTCCAACTGCCACTGCTGCTCGAGCAACGTCTTGAACTGGGCACCGGTGAGGGTGATCGTGTTCAGGTTGTTGGCGAACGGCAGCACGCTCACGGCTTCGGAGGTGGTGATGACGCCGTCGGGTGCCTGCAGCAGATCCGCCCGCAGGCCACCGGGGTTGACGACGCCGATCTCCGCCGAGCCGTACTGCGGAGCCCTGAGCTGCTCGACCAGTGAGTCGGCGACCAGATCACCGAGCGTGGACTCGTTGGCCCGGTCGTCCCGGGTTCCGCCGACATAGGTGTCGCCCGTGCCGCCGTAGGAACCTCCGGTGAACGCGGTGGTGATGTCCGCCGCCACCGAACCGACCGGGACGTTGCCGGCCACTGCGGAACGGGCGATGGCGGCGTTGGTGATGCGCTGGACCTCGGCGACCCGCGGGTAGGAGGCCGCCAGTGTGTTGTCCGCTGCAGTGGCCCTCTTCACGTCACGCACGGTGTGCGCGGTGACAACGCCGTCGGTGACGGTCAGCGTGATCTCACCGATGAACTCGCCGTACGAGCCCGTCTGCAGGATCGGTCGGGTAGCACCGGGAACCCCGGGAACCGGGCCCTCCCACGCGTACTGCTTGTGGGTGTGGCCGGTGAAGATCGCCGCCACCTTCGGGCTGGTCTGGGTGACGATCTCGGCGAACGCGCCGCCGGCAGCGATCTCCTGTTCGATCGTCGCACCCTCGGGAGTGCCGGAACCGGCACCCTCGTGGTACTCCGCAACCAGGACGTCGGCCTCACCGTTGGCGGGGTTGCCGTCGGTCAACTGCGCAGCGACGCGGTTGACCGCGACGACCGGGTCGCCGAAGTCCAGGTCGGCGACACCCGCCGGGCTCACCAGCGTCGGGGTCTCCTGGGTGACCGCACCGATGACGCCGACCTGGAGGCCGCCGACCGTGACGATCTGGTACTCCGGCAGGGCCGGGGTGGTGGTGCCCTTGAGATAGACGTTGGCGCCCAGGTACTTCCAGTTCGCGCCGCCGAGGGGGTTGGTGGTGGCGTCGTAGGGCTGGGTGATCCGGTTCTTCAGATCGTCGAAACCTCCGTCGAACTCGTGGTTGCCCACCGCGGAGGCCTTCAGATCGAGCGCGTTGAGCACGTCGATCGTCGGCTTGTCCTTCTCGAACGACGACGCGTACACGGACGCACCGACGTTGTCACCGGCCGACAGCAGGACGGTGTTGTCCTCGCCGCCTGCTGCCCGCAGCTGCTCGATCGTGCCGGCGAACTTCACCGTGTTGGAGTCGATCCGGCCGTGGAAGTCGTTGATGTTCAGCAGCGTGATCTTGCTGGTGACCGAGGCGTTCTTGGCCTTGATCCCGACGACGACCGGATCGTGGTCGGAGGCGCCGAACGGGTTGTCCTGGTAGTACAGCGCGCCGTGGTAGTTGTACCGGCTGTACTCCGCGGTGACCGACTCGGCCGAGTTGATGTTCCAGATGTCGGCGCCGGTGGTGCGGGCCTGCATCTTGGCATTCAGCAGGGCGTGGTCGAGCGAACCCGAGCGGCCGCTGAAGGAGTAGGAGTACTTGTTCAGGCCGTAGACGTGCTCGGCATCGGAGTAACCGGCCGTGTACAGCACCTGCAGCGGATCCTCCTGCGAGTACGAGTTGTAGTCGCCGACCGAGATCACCGCGTCGTCAGCGGTGTTGATCGAGTCGATCCAGGTGTTGAGCGCGGTCGCCTGCTTCACCCGGGACGCGTTGGACGCACCCTGGCCGTCGCCCTGGTCGGCGTCGTCACCCGAGCCGGAGCCCTTGGACTTGAAGTGGTTGACCACCAACAGGAACGGGTCGGTGTCGGTGCCCACCGGCAGGAACTTCTGCGCGATCGGCTCACGGGCGTTGTCGAACGCCTGACCCGCAGCGCTCTGGGTGCCGAGCGCACGGGACGCGCCGACCGGAGTCACCTTGGCGGGCTGGTAGATGATCGCGTTGTTGATGACGTCCATCTCCGACGTCGGCGGCAGATCGGTCGAGGACGGGACGAACGCCCAGGTACCCGCTGCGGTCTTGGCGTTGAGCGCGTCGACCAGTGCACTGACCGTGGCGTCCTTGGCCTCGCCGAGGACGGCCGAGTTCTCGATCTCCATCAGCCCGGCGACGTTGGCGCCGGACCCGACGATCGCATCGACGATCTTGGCCCGCTGACGGTTGAAGCTCGCGGTGTCCCAGGCACCGCGCGGACCGTTGCCCGGGCAGGTGTTGACGGTGATCGGGTTGCCGGCACGGTCCTTGTACGAGGTGCACGTGGGGACGACGTCCACACCCAGCTTCGTGAAGAAGTTCAGCACGTTGAACGAGGCGACCTTGACGTCGGCATCGCCGATCTTGGCCGCATCGGGTGCGTTCGTGCGGGTGTTCGTCCAGGTCGCCGGGTAGGTGGCAGCGTTGCCGCCGACCGCCTGCCCCCGGGGCTGGAAACGGTAGCTGGGCGCCGACGTCGAGCCGCCCTGGGAGAAGATCACCGGCTGGGTGAACGTGACGGCTGCACCGACCCGCGGCGCGATCGCCGTCGGGTCGTCGGCTGCAGCGAGGTACGGCGGGACCTTGCTGGAGTCGGCCGCCGACAGGAAGTTCGTCGACGCGCCGTCGTCCAGCACGATGCCCCGAGCGGCGTTGTCGGCCACCGCCGCGTCGTACTCGGCAGTCTTCGGCTTCGCGATCTCGGTCGGCTGGATCAGCGGCTTGGTGCCGGTGGCCAGGCCGAGCTCGCCGTAGTTGTTCGTCGAGAAGTTGTTGGTGATCGTGTAGCTGCCGGACGGCGCGTAGAGCATCCCCTCGAGGGTCTCGCGCTGCGCGTCCGTCGTCGGCAGGGTGGCCGTGGCCGGGGTCGGAGCCGCGACGGTGTCGTTCAGCACGGTCAGGCCGCCCGCGGCAACGTTCACCTGGGTCTGGCCGGCGTACTCGCCGACGATGCCGGTGACCTCGACATGCTGGCCGATCGCGGCGCTGCCGACGGTCGCCGCGGAGAAGACGAAGACCGCATCGGAGCCGGTGTGGGTGGCGAAGTCGATCGCGCCGCCGGTGCCGGGGGTCTGGATGACGTAGCCGTTGAAGCCGCCCGTCGGGTAGGCCGCGGTCACGACGCCGTCGGTGGTGACGTTGGTGCCGACCAGCGTGGAGGCCGGGCCGGTGCCCTGGATCTCCTGGATGGTCTTGGCGACCGCAGCGGGAGGATCGACCGGGGGAACGACGGCGCCGGTGGCGGCCTTCGGGGTGGGGGTACCTGCGAGGAAGTCCGCGGCGTTGTCAGCGGTGTTGACGACCGCGGCGTTGCGCGCGACGGAGGTGGTGTTGGACGGAGCGGGAGCGGAGGCCGACCCCGTGAAGTCGTTGGTGGAACCTGCACCAACGAAATCGATCACCGCCGCAGCGCCGTCGCAGTCCCCGCCACAGGAGAGGGCCACCTGGTTGTTGACCAGGGCAATCTTGAACGACGTCGCGCCCAAGGCCAGCGATCCGGTGGCGTCCGGAGTCGGCAGGTTGGTCGTGCCGCCGGCACCTGCCGCTTCCTGGATCAGGTAGTAGGCACCCGGCGCGATGGATCCGGTGAGGTTCGTTCGGCCAGACGGCGTATTCGCCCAGGTGGTGGCGTTGGCGCTGGCGTACTGAACGGACCAGGTGCTCAGATCGACGGGAGTCGCGCCCTTGTTGTAGAGCTCAACGAAGTCGTTCTTGAGAGTGGCGCCGGAGTTGCCCCCGCCGCCGTACACCTCGCTGATCACCACCTGGGCGTCAGCACTGACCGCGGCCTGCGCCACCGCGGGAACCGCGAGCACACCCCCGGTTCCGAGAGCGATGGCACTCAACGCGGCGATCGAGCGCCGCGTCCACGATTTCTGCACTACGCACACCACTTTCTCCGGCCCGGCGGTCTGCCGGGCGTCACAGGGGGAAATCCCAGCCGTCCTCGCGCGCCCACCGGCACGCCTCGTGGGCGACCGGAAGCCGTGCGGCGACAACGGGATCAGTGTGGAAGGTCGGACCGACAACGAGGCCACGACGACATGAACTTCCGGTGTGCAGCCCACCAGCCGTCAGCGATTGACACAACGTCTGACGGACAGCATCACCCGTTCGCTGCGCACCTCTTCAGCTGGAGGTGCGGATCTCACTCGGTGGCACAGGCTGGCTCGTCGCAGAACGCTCAGCGCAATGCCCGGGTCACGTTCGGGCAGACGAGGGCGGGCCGCCGCTCCCCGGCATGGAGAGTGCGACGGCCCGCGGCGCGTACTGAGGTGCGGCGCGTACTGAGGTGCGCTGTGGAACGAGCCCTGCGATCAGCGAACGGTGATCGACGCCCGTCCCGTCGAACGCACCCACCAGTCGACGCTCGGCTGGTTCCGATCGAATGCACCATCCGTCCGGAGCAATGCGGACAGGGCGCTGTCACTCCAGAGGGGTCTCCGACCACCTGATCGGGCGGCAGGGTGACGCAGTCGCGCGTCGCGGGTGATCAGCGAACGGTGATCGAGGCCCAGCCCGTCGAGCGGACCCACCAATCGACGCTGGGTCGATAGGTCGCAGCGATCCTCATGGCGCCGGCTGGGGTCGGCACCAGTGCGGTCTTCGCACGACCGTTCACCAGCTCCAGCGTGGTGACCTTGCCATCGACCGTCAGGGCCACCGCCCCGGGCGCGACGGTCCGGGTGCCGCGCCCCACCACCTGCACCGACACCGAGACCGCGCTGCGGACCTGGTACTTCTTCTGGTCCGCGGCCGAGAGTGACTGCTGCCGCAACGTCACCTTCGTGACCGTGCTGGCGCGTGCCACGGTGAACTTGACGGGGTCCGAGGTGATGGTCGTCCGGGCCGGACCCTTCGGGATGAACGTGGCCGTGAACTCGGCTCGACCGAGCGGCAGGTTCGACGGGATCGGCAGGACCGTGAGGTCGTAGGGATCCGCCGCGATCCTGCGGATCAGCACGTCGTGATCGCGGATCTCCAGGGTGCCCGGCGAGGTCGGCCCTCCGTCCTGATCGAGGTCGGCCGCATCCCGATAGATGTTGACCTGGACGCCGATCAGGGCGGGGTCCACCGCCCGGAACACCTGCGAGGTAGCCGAGGTCACGAGGTACACCTCGGTTCTCGGCGCCCACTGGGCATACATGGTCACGTTCGCCGTCGGAGTCACCGTGGCCCCGGGGAGGTAGCTCGTGCCGGTCCCGTCTCCGCGGGTGTTCCACTCCACGAAGGCGTACCCCTCGCGGGCGAACGAGTTCTCGGAGATCCGGGCCGCTGCTCCGACCTCCACCCACTGGTCCGCGGGTGCGGGCCCGGCACCATGGTTGCCCTCGTACGAGATCAGGTACAGCTCCGCGGCCGACCGGGAGGCAGGGGTCGCCGACGAGGGGGCGGCAAAGACGCTCGGCGCTGCCGCGGCGGCGGGGAGCGCGGTGAGCACTGCGAGACCGGCGACAGCCAGGCCACGCCGCACGACCGAGGCCCGTCGCGATCCAGCAGCGGGACGATCCTCGCTGGAGTCGGATGCCGAGCCCGCCTGAGAACCGTGCACCATCTGTGTCTCCCCGTCGCCGGCGGTGACCGACTGGTCACCTGTACGTCGACCAGCACAACACGTTCATCCGTCCGGGGCAACGCAAACTCGCAGTTGTCACTCCTAGGCGGGTCGAGATGCCCGAAAGAGGAAGTTTCTTTGCTCGATCACCGGTGCTTCCGGTGGTCGAGCGACCGGTCAGCGAGGAGCTGCAGCAAAGGCTGCCATCTCGGCGTGCAGGGAAGGTCCGGCCGCCAGCCAGCCGCGCTCGTGCCCGGTCGGCGCGAAGTGCGTCATCAGCCCGCCGGCTTCCTGCACGATCAGACCACCGGCCGCGTGGTCCCAGTGGTTGATGCCTTCCTCGAAATAGCCGTCGACCGCTCCGGCGGCCACCGCGCACAGGTCGAGCGCAGCGCCGCCGAACCGGCGGATGTCGCGGATGCGCGGCAACAGGGCGGCCACGAACTCTCCCTGCAGCGCACGGCGACCCGCGTCGTAGCCGAATCCGGTCGCAAGCAGTGCACGATCCAGCGGAACCGGATCGGACACCCGCAGGGAGGTGGTCCCGGAGGGGTCGAGTCGGGTCGCCCCGCCACCGCGGACGGCGGAGAACAGTCGGTCGGCAACGGGGTCGAGGACCACCCCGACCAGGCCGCCCTGTGCGTCCTCGCAGGCAACGCTGACCGAGAAGTTCGCCAGCTGGTAGAGGTAGTTCACGGTCCCGTCGAGCGGGTCCACCACCCAGGTCAGGCCCGAGGTACCCGACCGGTCGGTCCCCTCCTCGCCGATCATCGCGTCATCCGGTCGGGCAGTGGTGATGAGGTCCGACAGCAGCTGCTCAGCGGCCTTGTCGGCGTCCGAAACCGGGTCTGTCGCAGTCGATTTGGTCTCGAGCCCCTCGATGTGCCCGTACCGGCGCATCAGCTCCGCGCCTGCCGCCCGGGCAGCCCGCACAGCGAGTGCCAACAACTCATCCGGCTCGTCCGACACCGTCGCGGTGGACGGGCCGGTACCGGGATCGGGGTTCATGGCCCCATCCTCGCAGCCGACCGGGCCCATGACGCCGCCGGTCTCATCCCGCTGGCGCGGGTGCGGTGCTCATTCGACGAACGAGCCGAGACCCCGCCGGTCAGGACGGGATCTCGACTCGCTCGTTCCTCGCTCGCTCGATCAGCGATGAAGCCCGGCTGTCAGGCGCGGACCCTGACCGCGGCGGACTCCGCGGAGACCGACACCGCGTTCGGCGCATGAGCGCTCACCACGACCGTCAGCCTCGTGCCGACGTCCACACCGCGCAGCTGGTAGGTCTGCGTGACGGCGCCCTTGATGTCCTTACCGTTGCGCTGCCACTGGTAGCTGAACGTCTTCACGCCACCGGTCCAGATCCCGGTGAGGGCCGTGACCGCCGACCCCTTCACGGGGGTCCCGGCGATCCGCGGAGCACCCGTCGAGGCGAGCACCGGGGACTCGGTCAGCGTGACGTCGCCTGCCTGGACGAAGAAGACCCGGTGTGCGATGGCGACCTCGTAGTAGACGAGCTGACCCTTCAGATCCGTGCGCTGGTCGGCGCCCAGACCGTCGTACTGGGTGGCGTAGTAGTAGTCGGTGACGACCGTCCTGTCGAGCACGGCGTACTGCTGTCCCGGCTTGAGGGTGTACTCCAGCGGCGACAGCTTCTGCACCGGAATGCTGGTGCCGGTGTAGGCAGCAGGCTCCGGGTAGGCGCGACCGTAGACCGGAGCGGTGGTCGCTCCGCTCTTCACGCTGACGGTGGCGGTCGGTGTCCGCACCAGCACCGGCTTGGCCGCAGTGTTCTTGACCCACGCGAACTCTCCCGCCCAGGCCACCTTCACCCAGTCACCGGAGATCGCCGCGACCACCAGCTTGTTGCCGGCCTGCGCCTTCGCCGACACGTCGCTCACCACGGTGCTGCCGGCCGAACCGTCCGGCTTCCAGCCGACGTCCTTCGCCAGCGGCGCGGTGTCCGACGCAGCCTGGCGCAGCTCGACGTAGTTGGTGCCAACGCCCGCCACGCAGTCCGGGGACGGCGGCGACTGTTGCTTGCACTGCGTCACGATGTTCGGGTTGTCGGAGTACCCCGGCTTGACCGTGACCACGTCACCGACCGAGAGCTGCGTGGTGGCGTCAGCAGTTCCGGCGATCGGCGCACCGAGCAGGTCGAAGTAGTGCTCCCAGTTCCAGTAGGGGCCCGGATCCCAGTGCACCGACTTGGTCGATCCGAGCACGGTGCCCGGAATCTGGTCGTGGCCGATGATGTGGGCCGGATCCAACGGGATGTCGTACTTCTCGGCCAGGTACTTCACCAGCGTGGCCGACTTGGCGTACATCGCCTCGGTGAACCAGCCGTTGCTCCCGGCATACCCCTCGTGCTCGATGCCGATCGAGTGCATGTTCACGAACCAGTTGCCGGCGTGGTAGCCGACATCCTTGGGGTCCAGATGTTGGGCGATGTGCCCGTCGCTGGAGCGGACCGTGTAGTTCCAGGACACGTACGTCGGGTCCTGCACCAGCTTCAGGGTGGTGTCGTAGGAGGTCTCGGTGTCGTGGATGACGATGTAGTCGATCTTCGGGCCACCGGCACCGGTGCGGTCGCCGAGATCGTGGTTGCCGTAGTCTTCGGTGTTGTCCGGCAGCGAGGCATCCCCCTTCTCGTACGGCGCGGGGATCCAGTCGCAGCCCAGGTTCTTCGGGCAGTCGGTGCGGTAGTTGGACGCCACGGTTATCTGCTTCGCCTGCGGCACGGCGTCCAGTTCGACGCGCTGACCCGAGGCGGTCGTCCGGCTCGCGCCGGAGCGCATCCGGTCGAACACCTGCTGCGCGAGCTCGGTGTTGGACTCGACCCCACCGCCGTAGCGGGTGACGGCACCGACCCAGTTGTTCACGTCCTTCGCCTGCGCGCCGGACGGACCGTAGGAGGCGAGAACCGCTGCGCCACCACAGATGTTGGCGGCCGGAACCGACTTGACGGCCAGCAGCGACAGACCCGTCAGCTGCGCGGCGATGCGAGCGGTGTCGGCGGACTGCGGCTTCTTGCCCGCGGTGCCGTCACCCTTGCCGTCACCGTCCAGCTCCACCCCGAGACCTGTGAGGTCGGTGAGGTTCATCAACCCGTAGCCGCCGTCGTTGCTGGCAACGGAGCCGTGATCGTCCCAGCGTGACTGGAGGTACGAGACGGACTTGAGCAGAGCCTCCGGAACACCGGCAGCCTGCGCAGAGCGGGCGAAGGCCTGCTCCAGCGTGATGCCCGGGGCCGTGCTCCAGGAGCAGTTGACGATCGAGCCGACCGGGGCAACAGCGGGCTGCTGCGCTGCGGTGGCCTGGCCGGTGACGGCCGCGGTGGCGAGCAGTCCGAATCCAACGGCGGCGCTGACCGCTGCACGTCGGCTCGGGACTGCACGTCGGGAGGATCTGATTCCCATGTGTGTCACCTCGAACGAGAGTGTGGCCTTGCGGCCCTGACCGGTGAAGCGTGTCACAAATGTGCACCTCCGGCCAGATGTGCGCTCGAAATTAACACCGGTGACACGAGATACGTCCCGCAAGATCTGCGGAGCCCCGGTTGCCTCCGGTCACGATCGGCCGTTCGGGCGACAGCGACCCACCGTCATCCGCACCTAGATTGGTCGTCATGGACCTTCGCATCTTCACCGAGCCCCAGCAGGGCGCGTCGTTCGCGACCTTGCTCGCCGCCGCCCGGGCGACCAGGGACGCCGGTTTCTCGGCTTTCTTCCGGTCCGACCACCTGTTGGCCATGGGCGACGGCGGTCCGGGGTCGGGTGCGCCAGGTCCGTCCGAATCATTCGTCACCCTCGGCGCGATCGCTGCCCTGGTCCCGGACATCCGACTGGGCACCCTGGTCACCTCCGCGACGTTCCGGCACCCGTCGATGCTGGCGATGGCCGCGGCGAACGTCGACGAGATCTCCGGCGGACGCCTCGAACTCGGGATCGGCTCCGGCTGGTTCGAGGCGGAGCACCGCGCCTACGGCATCGACTTCGGTGCGTCCTTCGGTCAGCGTTTCGACCGGCTCACCGAGCAGCTGCAGATCATCACCGGCCTGTGGGACACCCCGGTCGGCGGCACCTTCTCCCACACGGGACACCACTTCACCCTCACCGACTCGCCCGGCCTGCCCAAGCCGGCGCAGATCGGGCGCACCGGGACGCCGCGCACCCCGATCATCATGGGGGGCACCGGTCCGAAGCGGACACCGGCGCTTGCCGCTCGTTTCGCCGACGAGTTCAACGTACCCTTCGGTGATCGCGAAACCGTTGTCCGGCAACGAGATCGGGTGATCAGGGCCTGCGAGGCGATCGACCGCGACCCGGCGACGATGACGTTCTCGCTCGCCCAGACGATGTTCCTGGGCCGTGACGACGCGCAGGTCGCCCGCCGCATCGAGGCAACTGGACGCGATCCGCGGGACCCGGGCGCCGCCGGTCTCGCCGGGACCCCGGAGCAGGTCCGCGAGCAGCTCGCCGCCGTGGCGGAGCTGGGCATCGACCGGTACTACCTGCAGGTGCTGGACCTGGCCGATCTCGAACACATCGCGTTCGCCGGTGCCGAACTGCTCTGAGCGTTCAGGCGGCCGGGCACACATCGACTTGGACCACCGCCCACCTGCTGGGACACTGGGAGCATGACGCAGGCCGCCGAGACGCTCATCCGGGTGGGTACCCCGCGCCCGGACACGGCGAAGGCCGCGCCCATGACGATCGGTCGCTACCAGGTCTGGCCACCGGTCGAGCTCGCACCGATGGCCGGCATCACCAATCGCAGCTACCGCAAGCTCTGCCGGGAACACGGTGCCGGGCTGTACGTCTGCGAGATGATCACCACCCGCGCGCTGGTCGAGGGCAATCCGAAGACACTCGACATGATCCGCTTCGGACCGGAGGAGTACCCGCGGTCGGTGCAGTTCTACGGGGTAGACCCCGAGACCGTCGAGAAGGCCGTCCGCAAGGTGGTGGACGAGGACCTCGCCGACCACATCGATCTCAACTTCGGCTGCCCCGTCCCCAAGGTCACCCGGCGCGGTGGCGGGGCCGCACTTCCCTACAAGCGCAGGCTCTTCGAGGCGATCGTGAGCCGCGCAGTGGCGGCGGCAGCGCCGGCGGACATCCCGGTGACGGTCAAGATGCGCATCGGCATCGACCCCGACCACGTCACCTATCTGGAGGCCGGCCGGATCGCCGAACAGGCCGGTGCGGCCGCCGTCGCGCTGCACGGACGCACCGCGATGCAACACTACTCGGGCACCGCCGACTGGGATGCGATCGCGAACCTCAAGCGCAGCGTCACCAGCATTCCGGTGCTGGGCAATGGCGACATCTTCTCGGCCCAGGACGCGCTGGACATGATGGCGCACACCGGATGTGACGGAGTGGTGGTCGGTCGCGGCTGCCAGGGGCGGCCGTGGCTGTTCGCCGATCTGGCCGCCGCGTTCGACGGTCGCCCGCTGCCGGAATCACCGACGCTCGGTGAGGTCGGCAGGATGATCCGTCGGCACGCCGAACTGTTGATCGAGGAGCACGGCGCTCAGCGCGGCATCCGCGACCTGCGCAAGCACATCACCTGGTACTTCAAGGGTTTCCCGGTCGGCTCGCTGGTCCGGCTGGATCTCGGGATGGTCGACAGCCTCGCGGACCTGGACGCGCTGATCGCCCAGCTGGACCCGAACCGACGGTTCCCGGAGGGAGCCGAAGGTCCCCGCGGCCGACAGGGGTCACCGCAGAGGTCGGTCCATCTTCCGCACGGCTGGCTGGACGATCCCGACGAGCTCGCCGTCCCCGAGGACGCCGAACTCGAATCCAGTGGCGGCTGACGGACAGTCCCCGTCGGGGCCTGCGCAGCGACCCACCGGCGGCGAGGACGACGACGCCTGGCGTCCCGAATGGGACCCGCAGCGGGTGACCGGCGCCGGCCCCTCCGACGTCCTCGACCGTCGACCCGGGCGCCGAGGTCCGTCGCCGACGGGCATCGTGTCCTGGCTCATGGTGCTCGCGCTCGTCATCGTTGCTGCCGTGCTGCTGCTGGGCAGGGGTGATGACGGCACCTCGACCGATGGCGGTCCGTCCACCGGGGCGAGCGGTCCCGGCCCGACAACGAGCGGGGTGCTTCGCCCGGATCCGGCTGCCCTCGCGGCCGCCAGACAGGTGTTCGACCAGGTCAATGCCGAGGCCGGCGGCTCACCGGCACGCCAGCGCGGCGTGCTGGAGCGGGTGGTGGATCCGGCGCAGGAGGCGAACCAGCGAGGCTGCGCGGCGGCGGTCACCACCGTCCGGCTGGTTCCGGCCTGGTCAGCGGTGCGGGTCGCGTCGGACGGGCACCTGATCGTTCCGTCGCTGGTGCGGGTCTTCACCGGAACGCGGATCACCGGAACGGATGTCGCGATCATCGATGTCACCATCACTGCAGGTCAGGCCGGTCTTCCCGCGCTCTGTGTGAGTTGATGACGCACCGAGCGCCAGGTGGTTCCTGCCGACTCCTGGCACGACCACGCAGAGTATCCGTACCATCGCTGACGGGTGCTGTTCCATGCAGCGTCATTCCGGCGTGAGCCGGACCGGGCAGCCGCCCGATCCATCGCCGGATGCCATCGGTGATGGCCAGCACGCTGATCGGCCAGGCACCAGTTGCCCGCCCGGTCACCACCAGGGGCCCACCCCCGTCAGCGAAGAGGGAAGGCCAGCAGTGACGGAGCCGCCGCGTCCCACCGATCCGGGCACCGGCTCCGACGGCTCGGCCCCCTGGGAGCGTCCCCGCCGCTGGGGTGATCGCGGTCTCGATTCCACCAGGGTCGATGACCTGCTGGCCAAGCTGGGCACGAACGGCGACGAGGTCACCGGCCGGCGCAGTCGCCGCCGGCAGGCACAATCCGAGCCGGCATCTCCGGACCGGTCCGACTACCCGACCGAGGAAGTCGGCCCGATCTCGGCCGGCGACCTGATCGCAGCGCTCGGCGAAACGTCGACGGTCGAGACGTCCGGCGCGACACCGCAGGAGCAGCCCGAGCACCAGCAGGCCGTCGGCGACCCAGCCACCTCCGACCCGGCTGACCTGCCCACTCCCGCAGCCGTCGGGACGCAGTCCGCGCCGGAAGCGGCGGTGCGGGCAGATCCCACTCCGGCAGATCCCACTCCGGCAGATCCGAGCCCGGCAGATCCGAGCCCGACGGAGCAGTTCCCGACGGAGCAGTTCTCGACGGAGCAGCTCCCGGTGGAGCAGCGGGTCGAGCGCCCGCCCACACTGGCCCTCCAGCCGCCGAACCGATCGATCCCCGCCGCTACGGCGTCTCCGGTGACCGACGACCCGGACGATCGGTTCGCGGTGGCACCGCTCGGCGATTCCGGACCGGCGATGTACCGGGCGCAGGACGCAGTCGACCAGGGCATCGACCCGGCAGCGATCGTTCGCGACGTCCAGGAACACGACACGTCGGTCGCGCCCGTCGAGCAGGCGTCCGACCACCCGGCGGACGACACCCCCACCATCGCCCTGCCGCAGTATTACGATGACGTCGCCGCAATCCGCGCCTCGCTGCTCGGCGCCCAGCCGGGCGCAGCTGGTGCGATGGCCGGTGGGCCCCCGATGCCGCCGCGTGGTCCAAACCGGTCGGTCCGCTCCGGGGGCGGCGACGGGGAGGACGACCGACGGAGCAACCGCGGCTTCCTGGTCGCCGGACGCTCGATCATCGCCGCGATCGCCGTCATCGTCCTGCTGTACAGCGGCTACCAGTGGCGCAACTTCGAAGCTGCGGACGCGGGTCTCGCGCGGAACCGCGACGTCGACATCACCCTGCCGTCGAACACCGCACCGAACGCGCCGACCAACACCCGGCCGACGACGGTGGTCAACTCCCAGGGCGTGAAGACCGTGATGTACCCGCCGGAGAACATCCTGCTGCTCGGCTCCGACAGCAGGGCCGGTGACAACGGCAATTCCGGCAACAGCGACGCGAGCACCGAGGACTCGGCGAACAGTGACACGATCATGATCGCCCACATCTCCGGCGACCGGCAGACCGTCAGCATCATCAGCTTCCCGCGCTATCTGGACATCGCCGCGCCCACCTGCAAGACGTGGGACTTCAAGACCCGCAAGCTTTCCAACCACACCCAGCCGGTGACGAAAACCTCGCGCTGGCGGATCAGCAACGCCTACGCCGTCGGCGGACCGGCGTGTGCGGTCGCCGCCGTCACCAAGGCGACCGGCATCCACATCGACCGGGTCATCGACATCGACTTCTCCGGCTTCCAGGCGATGGTCGATGCGCTCGACGGCGTCACGGTCAACGTCTGTCGGCCGATCATCGACGCCGAACTCCACACGGTGGTCGAATCCGGTGGCGTGCAGGTGATCCACGGCGTGCAGGCGCTCAACCTGGTCCGGGCCCGAAAGGTCGAGGGTGACTCCAGCGGGACCGACGGCCGGATGCGTCGTCAGCAGGTGGTGCTGTCGGCGATGCTGCGTCAGCTCACCAGCGCCGGCACGCTGCTGAACCCGGTGGAGCTGAACGCGTTCCTGACGGCCTTCTTCAACAACACGCACACCGTCAACGTCACCCTCGACTCGTTGATCCTGATCGCCAAGCAGCTCGGCAACCTGGAACCCGGCAAGGTGAACTTCTACTCGATCCCGCACCACCCTTCGCCCACCAAGGAGGACTGGGACGAATTGGATCCGAGTGCCGATGCCATCTTCGCTGCCATCCGCGCCGACGAGCGGCTGCCGGCCTTCACCACCAAGGACACCGATACCGGCGACACCGGCGCGAGCAGCAGCTCGCCGTCGTCCAGGTCGCCGTCCAGCACCTCGGCCGCCAGCACCCGCACCAGTGCGAGCTCCTCGAGGGCAACCCCGACGAGCACCACCAGCGCCGCTCCGCAGACGCTCACGGTCGACCCCGCGCAGGTCGACCTGCAGGTGGTCAACGAGACCGGGCGGGTGGGGGTGGCCGGCGTTGCGATGGAGGCGCTGAACGCGGGTGGCTTCCAGATCACCGCGGACGACCTGCTGAGGCCGGACGAGGTCACCGTCGCCACCACCGTCGAGTACTCGGCCGCCAACAGGGACGCGGCCCTGATGGTCGCCGCATCGGTACCGAACTCCCGTCTCGTCGCGGTCGACGGGTTGGGCAAGCGGGTGCGACTGGTGCTGGGCAGCTCGTTCAACGGGACCATCAGTCCCGCCGCTGTGGGAGATCCGGTGCCGGAGCCGTTCCGCACCACACCGGCCGCGCCGAGCACCACACCGACCAGCATCGCTCCCAGCACTCCGAAATCGGCGGGCGCAGCGACGAGTCGGAGCACCGCGCCCAGCACGACGCCGACGACTGCCGCGATCGACACCTCGAACGTGCAGGCCGTGAACGCCGGGGACGCCACCTGCGCGTGAGCTGCCGGGGCCGACCGCCCTGATCTACGCGAGTGTTCGCCTGCTGCCGGCGCCGCGTTAACGGCGCGTTCACGCAGCGCTGCGGTGATCCGACCCTGCGGGATCTAGGCTGGTCGCATGCGTCAGGCCTATCAGATCCAACTCGCCGATCTCGGCGAGCACGGTGCCCGCATGTGCGAGGTCACTGCCCAAGCGATGCGGGGCGCCTCGACCGCGTTGATGGACGCCAACCTCGCGTTGGCCGAGGACGTCATCGCGATGGACGTCAGGCTCGACGAGATGCGTGCCAGCGCGGAGGAGTCCGCGCTCGAGCTGCTCGCCCTGCAGGCTCCGGTCGCCTCGGACCTGCGCGCCGTCGTCTCGGCCCTGTGGGTCGTGGCGGACCTGCAGCGGATGGGAACCCTGGCGATCCACATCGCGAAGGCGGCCCGTCGCCGGCACCCGAAGAACGTGCTGCCCAGCGAGATCCGGCCGGTCTTCGAGCGGATGTCGTCGGTGGCGCTGCACCTGGCCGGCCGCACCTCGCAGGTCCTGCTGACCCGGGACCTCGACGTCGCGAAGGGCATGGAGTCCGAGGACGACTTGATGGACGACCTGCACCGGCAGATGTTCGCCGCGCTGATGAACCCCGCGTGGTCGCACGGCGTCCCGGCTGCCGTGGACATCGCCCTGCTGGGCCGCTTCTACGAGCGCTACGCCGACCACGCCGTCGCCGTCGCCCGTCGCATCGTCTTCCTGGTGACGGGTGACAACGTCGGCGGCGACACCACCATCCCGCTCGCCGCCCCCGACTGACACCCGCTCGGAACCGTCCGGCCTACCATCTGCCGCATGGCCAACACCGACACCGCCCGTACCGACAAGACCTCAGCACCCGACCTGCCCGCGCCCTCGGACGAGGTCAGGATCACCCGACACACCCTGCGAACCCCGGACGGCGAGCTCGCCTACACGGCCACCGCCGGCCGCGTGGTGGTGCGCGAGGAGAAGCACACCGACGGCGCGTTCGACGGCTACCGCCCTGCCATCGAGATGTTCGTGGTGTCGTACACCGTCGACGGCGTCGACCCAGCCACCCGGCCGGTGACCTTCGCCTTCAACGGCGGCCCCGGGAGCTCCTCGGTGTGGTTGCACCTCGGTCTGCTCGGACCGCGACGAGTGCTGGCCGGCGACGCGGGAGCACCGGTTGCTCCCCCCTACCGGATCGTCGAGAACGCCGAGAGTCTGCTGGCACACAGCGATCTGGTGTTCATCGACCCGGTCTCGACCGGCTACAGCCGACCGGTTGTCGGCGGCAAACCCGCCGATTACCACGGGTACACCGCGGATCGTGACGCGATGGCCGAGATGATCCGGTTGTGGACCACCAGGCACCATCGCTGGTTGTCCCCGAAGTTCCTGGCCGGTGAGTCCTACGGGACCTTGCGCGCGGCCGCGCTGGCCGCGCGGTTGTCGGAGCGGATCGGGATGACGCTGAACGGGCTGATGCTCGTCTCCACGGTGCTCGACATGGGCTCCATCCGCTTCACCGACGGCAACGACGCCGTGTACCCCGGATTCCTGCCCACCTACGCCGCCTACGCGCACTACCACGGACTGCACGGCGATCGGTCGCTCGACGAGGTCGTGCAGCAGGCCAGGGAGCTGGCCGAGCGGGACTATCCGTGGGCGCTGGCCCGCGGTTCGCGGCTCTCCCCGGCAGAGCGCACCGACGTCGTCGAGCGGGTCGCGGCCGTCACCGGGCTCCGGCCCGAGTACGTCGACCGGGCCAACCTGCGCATCGAGCACCAGCGCTTCTTCGCCGAACTGCTGCGGGATCGGGGCGTCACCGTCGGTCGGCTGGACGGCCGGTTCACCGGACCGGCAGCCGACCGCAACGCCGACGCTGCCCGCAAGGACGTCTCGTACCTGGCGTTCCAGACGCCGTACACCGCTGCCGTCAACCACTACCTGCAGGCGGAGCTCGGGTACGAGAGCGATCTGCCGTACGAGATCCTCTCCGACCGGGTCCAGCCGTGGTCGTACGCGGAGTTCGAGGGCCGCGGCGTCACCGTCATCCCCGACCTGGACGCTGCGCTGCGCGCCAACCCGTTCCTGCAGGTGCACGTCAGTCTCGGCTGGTTCGACGGCGCCACACCGTTCGCCGCTGCGGAGAACGGATTCGCCCGGATGGACCTGCCGGACGAGCTGCGGGAGAACATCAGCTACTCCTACTACGAAGCCGGTCACATGATGTACCTGCACGAGCAGTCGCGAGTGCGCCAGTCCCGCGATCTCGCGGACTTCGTCCGCCGATCGGTACCGCAGCGTCAGGAACCGCCGGCAGCTGAGGCGTAGCTCAGCGTCGATCCCGTTCGCTGATCCGACGGGTCTCGACACGCTCGTCCCTCGCTTGCTCCCTGTCCTGAGCGACGAAGGAGTCGAAGGGGACCACCGGGCCTGCGTCATCCGTCTCACCAGGCCGGTGACGGAGACTGGCCGCTTGCGCGGAAAGCCGTAGGATGCTCCGCGGAAATGCTCAGCAAGCGGCCACTCTGCGACAGCTGCATCGAGCGAGTGACCAGGAGGTGGCGCTCAATCGCGGAAACCGCAGGACGTCCTGCCGAAACGGGCGTCGAGGGCCACATTCTGGTCACTTCCCATCCACCAAGGTGTCGACACGCTCGTCCCTCGCTTGCTTGCCAACGGAAGGGGCAACGGCGGTGTGCCGAGATCATGTGTCCCGCAGCGACCTCCGGCGACGGGGTCTCGACGCGCTCGTTCCTCGCTTGCTCGACCAGCGGAAACAAACGCCGGGGCGCGCGTTTGTCCCTCGTTCTTGACGAGAGTGACTGGACGTGGTTCTGCCCAGGGTCAGAGTTCTCGCCCACCCGGGCCCGCGGACGAGCACGATGCGTAGCCCTCTGCAGCGATGGCCGCGCCGGTGAGCCTGCGAACCGGCGCGGCCGAGCGAAGCCTGTCGGAGCAGCGTGCTCGTCCGCGGGACCGGAAGTCAGGACACACGCAGAGAAGTTACCCGAAGCGGCCGGAGATGTAGTCCTCGGTCGCCTTCTGGCTGGGGTTGGAGAAGATCTTGGCCGTCTCGTCGTACTCGACGAGCTTGCCAGGCTGCCCGACGCCGGCCAGGTTGAAGAAGGCGGTGCGGTCGGAGACGCGAGCGGCCTGCTGCATGTTGTGGGTGACGATGACGATCGTGTAGCGGGTCTTGAGCTCGCTGATCAGATCCTCGATGGCGAGCGTCGAGATCGGGTCCAGCGCCGAGCACGGCTCGTCCATCAGCAGCACCTCGGGCTCGACGGCGATCGCGCGCGCGATGCAGAGGCGCTGCTGCTGGCCACCGGAGAGACTGGCGCCCGGCTTGTTGAGGCGCTGCTTCACCTCTTCCCAGAGGTTGGCGCCGCGCAGCGAACGCTCGACGATGTCGTCGAGCTCGTTCTTGCCCTTGCGGGTTCCGGCGATCTTGTAGCCCGCGATCACGTTGTCGTAGATCGACATGGTCGGGAACGGGTTCGCCTTCTGGAAGACCATGCCGACGGTGCGACGGACGTTCACCGGGTCGATGCCCGCGCCGTAGAGGTCTTCGCCGTCGAGCATCACCTTGCCCTCGACGCGGCCACCGGGGATCACCTCGTGCATCCGGTTCAGGGTGCGCAGGAAGGTGGACTTGCCGCAGCCGGACGGTCCGATGAAGGCGGTGACGGTGAGCGGGGCGATCTTCACCGATGCACCCTCGACCGCGAGGAAATCGCTGTAGTAGACGTTGAGGTCCTCGACGTCGATGCGCTTGGCCATGGGGAGGTCCTTACTTCGATTTCGGCTGGGCCAGTCTGGCCAGCAGTCGGGCGACGATGTTGAGCAGCAGCACCAGCAGGATGAGGACGAGCGCACCGGCCCAGGCCCAGTCGACGACGCCTGGGTTGCCGGTGCGCTTGCCGAGCAGATCCCAGATCATCATCGGCAGGGTCGCCTGGTCGCCGGAGAACGGATTGGTGTTGACCTTGCTCGCGTAACCGACGAGCAGGATCAGCGGGGCGGTCTCGCCGGCGACCCGGGCGACGGCCAGCAGTGCCGAGGTGATCAGGCCGGACATGGCGGTCGGCAGCACGATCTTGATGATGGTCCGCCACTTCGGGACGCCGAGGGCGTAGGAGGCATCGCGGAGGTCACGGGGAACCAGGCGGAGCATCTCCTCGCTGGAACGGACCACCACCGGCAGCATCAGGATCGCGAGCGCGATCGATCCTGCGAAGCCGAACGGCCGGGCCCCGAAGCCGAGCAGCAGGAAGGTGTAGACGAACAGACCGGCGACGATCGACGGGATTCCCGTCATGACGTCGACGAAGAAGGTCACCGCCTTGGCGAAGGCCCCCTTGCCGTACTCCACCAGGTAGATCGAGGTGAAGATGCCGAGCGGGAGGGCGATGACCGCGGCGAACGCCACCTGCTCGAGCGTGCCGATGACGGCACCCCCGAGGAGTGATCCGAGCTCGCTGTCGCCGTTGAACAGGGCGCCGAGACCGGGAATGCCGCGCTGGGCGATGTAGACGAGGATCAGCGCGAGCGGGATGAGTGCGGCCACGAAACAGGCCTGGATGACGGTGCCCATCACGCGGTCCTTGGCGCGCCGACGGCCCTCGACGGAGAACGACCAGGCCGACAGCACAGCGATGTACAGCAGCACGACGGTGAAGAACGTGGTGTACCAACCGGACCAGCCGAGACCCAGCTTGGCGCCGATCCCCAGCACGATGGCGATCGCGGCGACGACCAGCGGGGCGAACTTCGGCAGTCGGGCGCCGACCAGCGCGGACGGCGCGCGACGGGTGACGGTCTCGCTCGCGGTGCTCATGCGGTGAACTCCTTCTTGCGGGCGATCACGAGCCGGGCAGCAGAGTTGACGACCAGGGTGATCACGAACAGGAACAGCCCCGCGGTGATCAGCGCAGCGATGCCGAGCGGCGTTCCTGCAGCCTCACCGAACTTGAGGGCGATCGTCGAGGCGAACGTGTCGCCGGACTTGCTGGTGAGCTCCAGGCTGATCCGGAACGTCGAGCTGAGCACCAGCGCGACCGCGATCGTCTCCCCGAGAGCGCGGCCCAGGCCCAGCATCGCGGCCGAGATCATGCCGGCGCGGCCGAAGGGCAGCACGGCCGTCCTGATGGCCTCCCACTTGGTGGCGCCGAGCGCGTAGGCGGCGTCGATCGTCTCCCGCGGAGTCTGCAGGAAGACCTCACGACAGATGGCCGAGACCACCGGCAGGATCATGATGGCCAGCACGATGCCGGCCATCAGCAGGCTCTGGCCGTACTGGTTGGCCGCATTGAACCGTGAGTTCTCGAAGATCGGGATCCAGCTGAAGTAGTCGGACAACCACTTCTGGAAGCCGGTGGTCTTCGGCACCAGCAGGTACAGGCCCCACATGCCGAACACGAGGGACGGCACCGCTGCCAACAGGTCGACCAGACCGCCGAGGATCGTGGCGAGACGCCGCGGGGCGTACTGCGAGATGTACAGCGCGATGCCGATGGCGATCGGCACCCCGACGATCATCGCGATGAGTGCCGAGACGACCGTGCCGAAGAGCAGCGCGGCGATGCCGAAGTTGGCCGGTCCCTCGCTGGAGAACTGCCAGCTCTGGGTGGTGAACAGGTTGCCCTTGTTGGTCAGGGTGTCCTTGAGGCCGCCGCCCGGGGACGGTGCGGTCAGCGCCGGCCAGGCCTTCCAGACCAGGAAGACGGCGATCGCGGCCATCACCACCAGCAGCACGCCGCCGGATCCGGCTGCCAGGCCCTTGAACACCCGGTCGCCAATCCGGACGGAGTGCCCGGAGATCGAGCTGGGACGGGACGGCGCCGATGAGGGTGACGCCGGGACCTTCCTCGCCGGGCGACTCGTGGCGACAGCCGCCAGGTCCTTCGACAGCGCCCGGCTGGCGGTCGTGTCGGTGGCGTCGTCGGCCAACGGACCGGCCAGCGCGTCCTCGGCGCCGTCATCCGACGTGGTCCCGTCGCCGGGTACTCGTCCGTCCTGGGTCATCGATCCCCTGCCCGGTGTGATCGGCATCTGTCCTCGTGAAGGCTGGTCACTGCGCTGATGGTTGTCAATGCGAAGCCACACCCGGCTCGCCGCACGGACGGCGATCGAGCCGGAGGATCCTGCTGACGGGTCGAGCCGCGGGGCCGGAGGGTTCTCCCCCGGTCCCGCGGCCCGTTCCGTCAGGTCGTGCTGGTGGTCGGCAGTGCTGTCAGTCAGGGACAGCTGCAGGTCACTTGAGGCCCTTGACGGCTTCGATGACCTTGGTCTGGATCTCGGCGGGCAGCGGGGCTGCGCCGACGTCGGTCAGAGTCGTCTGTCCGTCGGTGGCGGTCCAGCCGAGGAAGGACTTGATGAGTTCGGCCTTGTCGCCGTTGCCCGAGGAGCAGACGATCTCGTAGGTGACCAGGATGATCGGGTACGCGCCGGCTTCCTTGGTCGCGTAGTCCAGCTTCAGTGCCAGGTCGGGAGCGGTGCCGGTGACCTCGGCGGCCGCGACTGCCTTACCGGCGGTCTCGGCGGTCAGCTCGACGGCGCCGCCACCGTTGTCGATCTTGGCGACCGAGAGCTTGTTCGAGGTCGCGAAGCCCCACTCGACGTAGCCGATGGCACCGTCGGTGCCGCCGATCGCCGCAGCGACGCCGTCACTGCCGTTGGCCCCGGTGCCGCCCGCGCCGGCCCACGCCTTGGCGGCGTCGTACGGCCAGTCGGCCGTGGCCTTGAGGTACTTGGTGAAGTTCTCGGTGGTACCCGAGTCCTCGCTGCGGTGGACGGTCTGGATCGGGGTGTTCGGCAGCGTCGCACCCGGGTTGGCGGCCTTGATGGCCTCGTCGTCCCAGTTGGTGATCTTGTCGTCGAAGATGCCGGCCAGGATCGCCGGGGTGAGGGTCAGGTCGGTGACACCCTCGAGCTTGTAGGCGATCGCGATCGGGCCGGTGACCATCGGCAGGTCGATGGCGTCGGCGCCGCCGCAGCGGGTCTTGGCCGGGTCCTTCTGGTCGTCCTTGAGTGCGGAGTCCGAACCACCGAAGTCGGTCTGCTTGGCCGTGAAGTCGCTGATGCCCTTGCTGGAGCCGCCGCCGCCGTAGTCGCCGATCGAGGCCTTGCACTTGGCGTTGTAGGCGGTGATCCAGGCGGCAATGGCCTTGCCCTGGGCGGTGGAGCCTGAGGAGCGCAGCTCGCCGGTGGCGCAGGCGAAGCCGGAGCCCTCGAAGGTCGGCGCGTCGCCGGCCGGGGGGGTGCTGCTGCTCGAGCTCGGGTCCATGCTCGAGCTCGGGTCCATGCTCGAGCTCGGGTCCATGCTCGAGCTCGGGTCCATGCTCGAGCTCGGGTCCATGCTCGAGCTCGGGTCCATGCTCGAGCTCGGGTCCATGCTCGAGCTCGGGTTCTCGCTCGTGCTGGAGTCCATGCTCGACTCGCTGGTGCTGGAGTCCATGCTCGACTCCGTCATGGACATCGCGGTGCTCGACGCCGGCGTGCTCGCGACGGTCGGGGTGCTGCTCGCAGCGGTGCCCGAGCTGGACCCACAGGCGGTGAGCACGATGGCCGCGGCTGCCAGAGCTGCGGTGAAAGCGGCCTTGCCGCCGATGTGCGTGATCTTCACGCGTTCTCCTCGAAGATAAGTGCCCCAGGGCACTGGATGACCGCGGATCCCCGTACGGGCTCGCGCTGTCAGGTCGTCCGCACTTCGGCGACCCTCGGCTGACGGTAGGAGCGCCCTGTGGACGACGGGTCCGTCGCAGGTGAACGGTGGGTGAACGCGAGTTGGCTGGTTTCGATGAAACGTCACCGAACAGTCGCAACACGCGCTCCGGGCGAGCATCGCAGTGACGTATCGCACGGTTGTGACAGTGCGTGATCGCCCGAGCGGCGAAGTCAGGAACGTTGGTCCGCATAGACGACGTCGGTCGCCCATTCGCCGAACCCGAGGCGCCGGTACAGCGCCAGCGCGGACGGATTGTCACCCTCGACGTACAGCATCACGGTCTGCCGTCCGCGGCCGGCGAGGTGATGCAGGCCTACGAGCGTCAGCGGTTCGCCCAGCCGGCGAACCGGTGACAACGGATCGACCGCGATCACGTAGACCTCACCGACCGGTCCGGACGGGGCAGCCTGCTCGCCGCTGCCCGGACGGACCGGGGTCGGATCCACCTCGTGGATCTTCGTCCAGTGAAATCCGAGCACCCGGTCGGAGCCGCCGACCTCGTCCCGACCCTCGTCGGTGACGGCGAGGAAGAATCCGGCGGGGTCGAACCACGGCTGCGCCATCTCGTGCCGCATCCCCGCGTCGTCCAACCGGCCCTGCTCCGGATGCCACGCGAACGCTCTGGCGTTGACGCCGAGGAACTGCGCGAGGTCCGACGCGGGATCGAAGGTGCGGACCCGGACCCCGTCCGGCAGGGCGGGCTGCGGCGGCAGCCCCGCCAACGTCCGGCGCAGCTGCAACAACATCCGGACGGCCCCGAGATCGCGCGCGGCCGCCAGCGCTCGCGCGGCCGGCAGATCGCCGTGCGCCCAGACCCGAGGTCGTCGCGCCAACGTGGCGTCCAACAGCCTGCCGCCGATCCCCCTGCCACGGTGATCGGGGTGGACCAGTAGCTCCGCGGGGTCGTCGCCGCTGATCACCGCGACACCGAGCAGATCGTCGCCCTCGACGATCTGCAGCGCCGAGGTGGTGGCGAGTGCGTCCAGCACGTGGCCGGACAGCGCCTCGACGCCATCGGTCACCCGCGCCGCTCGGACCAGGTCGAGGATGCGCCCGATCGCGTCGGTGTCGGGCGCAGCCCAGTCGGCGCCCGGCCGCTGACTCATCGCCGTGCTCGGTACCGGGCCGCGGTCATACCTGGCGGACCGATTCGTCGCGCTCGAGCGCGCGCGGCGGCGGGACCATCTTGTAGCCGACGTTGCGGACGGTGCCGATCAGCGACTCGTGCTCGGCGCCGAGCTTCGCGCGCAACCGTCGGACGTGCACGTCGACGGTGCGGGTGCCGCCGAAGAAGTCGTATCCCCAGACCTCCGTGACAAGTTGCTCGCGGGTGAACACCCGTCCCGGGTGCTGCGCCAGGAACCGCAGCAGCTCGAACTCCTTGTACGTCAGCTCCAGGACGCGACCACGCAACCGGGCGGTGTAGGTCTCCTCGTCGATGGTCAGGTCACCGAGGCTGGTGACGGAGGAGCTGGCCGTGGTCGCCGCGCGGGCGGCGAGCAGCCGCAGCCGCGCGTGGAGCTCAGCCGGCCCGGCCGTGGCCAGCACCACGTCCGAGACTCCCCACTCGGGCCCGATGGCGACCATCCCGCCCTCGGTGACGATCGCCAGCACCGGGATGGCCAGGCCGTCCTCGCCGAGCAGGCGACACAGCGCCCTGGCGCCGGCCAGGTTGGTCCTGGCATCGACCAGTACGAGGTCGTAGGGACCGGCGGTGACCAGCGACGCCGCCTCGAAAGCCCCGGCCCGCACCGTCATGGGCAGCAGGTCGACGGCGGGCAGGACGGCAGCCGGATCGCTGTCGGTGGTCAGCAGGAGAAGATCCATCTCGATCTCCTTCCCACGCGTCGGCCGGTCGTCGCCCCGGACGCTCACGCGCCGGGAGTGGCCACGGAGGGCACTCCGGGGAGGTCCGGGTCAGCACCGATTCTATCGGCGCGCGGCGAGCGCTCCGCGCAGGGCCGCACAGCAGGCAGGATCAAGTGGTGCTGCTGCCCAAACCCCACCGATTCCTCCGGCGCTCCCGCTCCGATGCAGACTCCGCGCATCGGGCCCTCCCGGGTGCGACGAAGGTCAGCACCGAGACCGTCGACGGAGTTCCGCTGCACGGTGTCCGGGTAGCGGGACCCGCCGGTCGGACGTTCGTCGTGGTGCACGGGATGACGCATTCGATCACCACCGACGGCACCGCCATGGTGATCAGGGAGTTGTCCGCGATCGGCAGTGTGCTGGCGTTCGACCTGCGCGGCCACGGCACCTCGGGCGGCGGGTCGACAGTGGGCGACCTGGAGACCCTCGACGTCGACGCCGCGGTGGCCCACGCCCGCGAGAGCGCGAAGGAACCCGTTGCGGTGGTGGGGTTCTCGCTCGGTGGAGCGGTCGCCCTCAGGCAGGCAGCATTCGGCGCGCACCGCCCGGACGCGGTGGTCAGTGTGTCCGCGCCGTCCCGCTGGTACGTCCGCGACTCCGCCCCGATGCGCCGGGTCAACTGGCTGATCGAGCATCCGGTCGGCGCACTGGTGGGGCCGCTCGTCGGGATCCGACTCGGGGCGCCCTGGACCGCAGTCCCGCCGTCACCGCTGGTGGCCGTCAGCGAGATCGAGGTCCCGCTGCTGGTGGTGCACGGCACCGCCGACCACTACTTCCCACTCGCCCACGGCATCGACCTGCAGCGGGCCTCGGTGGGCCGGGCGGAGCTGTGGGTCGAGCAGGGGATGGGTCACGCAGAGAACGCCACCAGCCGGGAGCTGGCCCGCCGGATCGGTGGCTGGGTGGTGCAGGTACTTCCCGGATGAGCGGACACGGCTGAGCCCCGCAGGCACACTGACCAGGTGCGCAAACTTTTCATCACCCTCGCCGTGCTGGCCGTCATCCTGGTCGGTCTGGACATCGGCGGGCGCATCTTCGCCGAGAACAAGCTGGCCTCCGAGCTGGGCAAGCAGGCTGAACTCCCCACGGAACCGACGCTCGACATCGGCGGGTTCTCCTTTCTCTGGCAGGTCGTCGACGGCAACTACGAGCACCTCGCGCTGACGCTCCCGAACGTCACCGTCGGCAAGTTCGCTGACGTCGCCGCCGACGTCGATGCCTACGGTGTCGCCCTGACGATCGGCGATGTGGTCGGCGGCAACATCGACTCCGTCACCGCCCAGAAGGTGACCGTCCGCGCCGCGGTGCCGTTCACCTCGCTGGCCAAGGCTTTCGACACCCCACAGATCACCCTCTCCGCGGGGGATTCCTCGACACTGCTGATCAAGAGCACGCTGGCGACCGGTGGCCGGACCTACGACATCACCGCCCAGGTGAGCCCCACGATCCGGAAGAACGTGCTGTATCTGAAGGCCGACAAGGTGGTGGACAGCAGCGGGATCCCGGCCGCGCTGGCCACCAGGTTCCTGTCCGGTCTGACCGTGCAGTACCCGCTCCAGGGTCTGCCGGTGACCATCGACGCCGGTCAGGCGACCGTCATCGGCGACTCCCTGGTGCTCAGCGCGTCGTCGCTCGACGTGCCGATCGGCTCGCTGCTGCAATGAGCTCGCAGGCCGACCGGTACCGTCCCTGACATGTGGCAGGCCATCTTCGTCATCCTGCTGGTGGTGGCTGCCGTCGCGCTCGCGGCCACCCTCGCCTGGATCGCCGTCCGAGCCCTGCGGCGCGACTGAGCCCACCGACAGCTGAGCCCACCCGAACCCATCGACAGTTGAGGATCCACCCGATGCCCGACGGCGACACCCCCCGACCCTCCGGCGACGCGGCGATCGCTGCGGCCGACGAACGGGCCGGCACCACCCGGGACCGCAACCTTCTCGACGTGGCACCGCTGCCGATCCCGGCCGACACCGCCAACTTGCGACTGGGGCCCGAGCTGCACCCGGCCTGCCTCGGGCTCCTGCCGATGGTGGGGGTCTGGCGCGGCACCGGCACCTACGGCAACGAGACGCGCACGTCCGACGACCCGGTCGCCGACTTCGGTCAGCAGATCAGCGTCAGCCACGACGGCCGGCCGTTCCTGCGCTTCGAGTCGGTGAGCTGGGACCTGCGCCGAGCGGACGGACCGATGGCCGGCGCCCGCGAGGTCGGCTGGTTCCGGCCGCAGGACGACGGCTCCGTCGAGCTGCTGCTCGCGCACGCCGAAGGCCGGATCGAGGTCTTCTACGGCCGGTCGCGCTCGGTCTCGTCGTGGGCGCTCACCACCGACGGTGTCTGGCGCACCCCCACCGCGGTGCCGGTGATCGGTGCGACCCGGCTGTACGGCATCACCCCCGACGGCCGGCTTGCCTATGTCGAGGAGCGTGCGCACACCGACGCCGAGCTGGCCCCGCATGCCTCCGCGCTGCTGGAGCGCCTGGTCGGCTGAGCGGCTGAGCGGCTGAGCGGCTGAGCAGCTGAGCGGCTGAGCGGCTGAGCGGCTGAGCGGCTGAGCGGCTGGTCAGCTGGTCGGCGCACGTTTTCGACGGGTCATTGGTCCGTCGGCCGACTGAACGACCGGATCCGACGACGAGCCGTCGAATTCCTGCGGCCACAGTTGTGCACAGGCTCGAAGCTGTCCACTGCTCCAGCTTTCGTGCCGGCGTCATCGATCGGTCCGGGCCAGGGTCGACTCATGCACCGAGCCACCGCGATCGAACGACTCCTGCAGGACGAGGGACCGTTGCTGACCAGCAACACCACGGATGTCGCTTCCAGCACCCTCACCCGCGCCGTGGCGGCCGGGACGCTCGTCTCTCCCCTTCCCGGCGTGTACCTCGCATCGGCGGTGGCCAACGATCCCGCGCTCCGACTCGCCGCTGTCGCCGCCTGGAATCCTGATGCCGTGGTCCTGGGCGCAGCGGCAGCCCGTGCCACCTTCTGGCCCGAGCTGCGGGTCCCGGTGATCGAGGTGGCAGCAGCCACCCGCATCCGACGGCCTGGCTACTCGTTCTCGGAGGTCATCGTGCCGCCCGAACTGGTGCAACGGCGCCGGGGACTGACCGTTCTCGCGCCGGCCGCCGCTGCGATCGACCTCTCCGGTCGGCTCGGGCCCGATGCCATCGACACTGCGCTACGCTCCCGCCGGATCACCCTCGACCAGCTGTGGGAAGCACTGGCGTCGATGCCGCACCGTCGTGGCAATCGGGATCGTCGGCAGATCATGGTCGAGTCACGCACAAATCCGTGGTCGGCAGCAGAGCGATTGGCGCACAGGGAGTTCCGGCAGCGGAGACTGACAGGCTGGGTCGCCAACGCGCCGGTGATCACGAGCAACCAGCAGCTCTACTACCTGGACATCCGGTTCCGGGGCGTGATGGTGGCGATCGAGATCGACGGACGGTTCCATCAGTTCGATCGGGCTGTCTTCGAACAAGACCGCGTCCGACAGAACGACCTGGTCCGCGACGGCTGGATCGTGCTGCGGTTCACCTACCGCCAACTCTGCGTGGACCCCCAGCGATGCGTCGATCTCATCCGCGACGTCCTGCAGAAGACCCGCCGAACCCGAGGGCTGCACGTTTTCGACGGGTCGTGAGCGATCCCGCCGCGACACGCGTCGGATTCGTCGACGAGCCGTCGATTTCCTGCAAGTTCAGCCGCCCAGGGCCGCGGAGACCACCTCGCGAGCCTCGGCCTGCACCTGAGCGAGGTGCTCGGGCCCGCGGAAGGACTCGGCATAGATCTTGTAGACGTCCTCGGTGCCGGACGGGCGGGCCGCGAACCAGGCGTTCTCGGTGACCACCTTGAGGCCACCGATGGCCGCGCCGTTGCCCGGTGCGGTCACCAGCCGGTCGGTGATCTTCTCCCCCGCCAGGGTGTCGGCCTTCACGTCGTCGGAGGAGAGCCTGGCGAGCTTGCTCTTCTGCGCCTTGCTGGCGGGTGCATCGACCCTGGCGTAGGCGGGATCCCCGTGCTGTGCAACGAGTTCCGCGTACCGTTCGCTCGGCGACTTGTCGGTCACCGCCTGGATCTCGGAGGCCAGCAGCGCGAGCAGGATGCCGTCCTTGTCGGTGGTCCAGACCGTCCCGCGGCGCCGCAGGAACGAGGCCCCCGCCGACTCCTCGCCGCCGAAGCCGATCGAACCGTCGATGAGGCCCGGCACGAACCACTTGAAGCCGACCGGTACCTCCACCAGCCGGCGACCGAGGTCAGCGGTCACCCGGTCGATCATCGAGCTGGACACCAGGGTCTTGCCGACCCCCGCGTCCGCAGGCCACTCGGTGCGATGCCGGTAGAGGTAGTCGATCGCAACGGCAAGGTAGTGATTCGGGTTCATCAGCCCCGCGTCGGGCGTGACGATCCCGTGCCGGTCGGCGTCCGCGTCGTTGCCGGTGGCGATCTGGAATCCCGCATCACCGCCCTCCATCCGCTTCACCAGCGACGCCATCGCCTGCGGCGAGCTGCAGTCCATCCGGATCTTGCCGTCCCAGTCGAGCGTCATGAACTCCCAGCGGGGATCGACGGTGTCGTTGACGACGGTCAGGTCGAGGTCGAGCCGCTCGGCGATCGCACCCCAGTAGGCGACCGATGCGCCGCCCATCGGGTCGGCGCCGATCGTCACGCCGGCGGCCCGGATCGCCTCGATGTCGACGACGGAGTCGAGGTCGCTGACGTAGCCGGACATGAAGTCGTAGAAGCCGGTGGTGTCTGCGCGCTGGGCCTCGTCGTAGGAGACCCGGCGGACGCCGCGCAGGCCGTCCCGCAGCAGCTCGTTGGCCCGCCCGGCGATCCAGCCGGTCGCGTCGGAATCGGCCGGGCCACCGTCCGGCGGGTTGTACTTGAAACCGCCGTCCCTGGGCGGGTTGTGCGAGGGCGTCACGACGATCCCGTCGGCCGCTGCACCGCTGCGCTTGCGGTTGGCCTTGATGATCGCGTGGCTGACGGCCGGGGTGGGGGTGTAGCCGTCGTTCGAGTCGAGCATCACCGTGACGCCGTTGGCCGCGAGCACCTCCAGCGCGGTGCGGGTCGCCGGACCGGAGAGCGCGTGGGTGTCGGCGCCGAGGAACAGTGGTCCGGTGGTGCCCTGCGAGGCCCGGAACTCACAGATCGCCTGGGTGATCGCCAGGATGTGATTACGGTTGAACGCCACGTCCAGGCTCGACCCACGGTGACCGGACGTCCCGAACACCACCTGTTGCTCGGGCACGGACGGGTCCGGTTCGAGCTCGTCGTAGGCCGCCAGGAGTGCGTCGAGGTCGACCAGATCGACCGGCTCGGCCGGCTGCCCTGCGCGTGGATCCATGGGCGCCATTCAACCCCGCGGACTTCCGATCCGGGAGGGCGGGTTCACGAGCGTCAGGCGGGATCCCGGCGTAGCAGCTCCTGGAGCTCGCCGGTGCGCTCCGAGACCGCGCGGGCGGTCCCGTCGACGGCGACGATCGGCGACAGCATCCGCACGCTGGAGGCCACGAACGCCCCGTCTGCGGAGAGCAGCCGTTCGGGAGCGATGTCCCCGTACGCCGTTCGCCAGCCGGCCTGCTCGGCAGCGGCGAACAACCGGCGGACGGTGATGCCGTCCAGGATGCCGTCGCGGCGCGGCGTGCTCAGGGTGTCGCCCTCGGCCAGGATCAGCGTCGAGGTCGGCCCTTCCAGCATCAGACCGTCGGTGCCGACGAACATCACGTCGTCGTCGCCGCACGACTTCGCGTGCCGCACGGCCGCCATGTTGACGGCATAGGACAGGGTCTTCGCACCGGGGAGCAGCCACGGCATCGCAGCCACGTCCGGACCGGCGAATCCGCGTTGCAGCACCCGCACTCGCACGCCTGCGCGCTGCTGCAGGGTGGCGGCGGCGACGTCGGATCCGATCACCAGGGTGGTCGGTTCGCCGCCGGCCTCGGCTCCCCGGGTGGCCATCAGGCGGAGGGTCATCTCGGAGCCACCCTCGGCGCCCTTCCAGGCCTTCAGCACCGCGTCGATCGCCGGCCGCCAAGCCAGCTCGGCCGGGACGTCGAAGTCGAGCAGCTTGGCCGACGTCGTCAGCCGTTCCAGATGTTCGGTGAGATCACGCGGGATGCCGTCGACGGCGAGGGTGGTCTCGAAGACACCGTCCCCGCGCAGCACCCCCAGATCGTCCGGTCGCAGCAGCGGCTCGTCCGCCCGGTGCAGCTGTCCGTCGAGGGTCGCGATGATGGTGTCGGTCACAGTCGCCCAGCCTAGTTCTGCCGTCGACGAACGGCACTGTCAGATCGCTGCTCGAGCGACACCCCCGCGGGGATCGAGCAATGTCCGTGGTGATGGAGCGAACGAAGTGGGTCGAGATCCCGTCGTGTCAGAGCCAAGTCGCAGATCGAACGCGGGTCTCGACTCCTGCGTCGCTCGACCACCGAATCTCGACGATCCAGCGAACGAAGTGGGTCGAGATCCCGTCGTGTCAGAACCAAGTCGCAGATCGAACGCGGGTCTCGACTCCTGCGTCGCTCGACCACCGAATCTCGACGATCCAGCGAACGGAGAGAGTCGATCCCGTCAGAGCTTGCGCAACCGGATCCGCTCGACGGAATGGTCGGATCCCTTGTGCAGCACAAGATCCGCCCGGCCGCGGGTGGGCAGGATGTTCTCCCGCAGGTTCGGCTCGTTGATCGCCTTCCAGATCTCGGTCGCCAGATCCTTGGCCTGCTCGTCGGTGAGGGAGGAGAACCGGTGGAAGAACGAGTCCGGATCGGCGAAAGCCGTGCGGCGCAGGGTGAGGAACCGCTCGACGTACCACCGACGGACGTCCGCGGTGTCGGCGTCCACGTAGATCGAGAAGTCGAAGAAGTCGCTGACGGCCAGCGCACCCTCGGGATCGTCGGAGCCCTTCGCCGGCTGCAGCACGTTCAGCCCCTCGACGATCAGCACGTCCGGATGGTGCACCACCAGCTCGTCGCCCGCGAGGATGTCGTAGGTCAGGTGGTCGTACCGCGGGGCCCGCACCTCCGGCTTGCCCGACTTGACGTCCGAGACGAACGCCAACAGTGCCCGACGGTCGTAGGATTCCGGGAAACCCTTGCGGTTCATCAGGTTCCGCTGCTCGAGCACGGCGTTCGGATACAGGAACCCGTCAGTCGTCACCAGCTCGACCCTGGGCGATTCGGGCCAGCGCAACATCAACTCGCGCAGCACTCTGGCGGTGGTCGACTTGCCGACGGCGACCGATCCGGCGACGCCGACGACGAACGGGGTCCGGGGGGCGCGCGTGCCCAGGAAGGTCGAGGTCACCTGGTGCAACCGGGACGTGCCCGCGACGTGCAGGCTCAGCAGGCGCGACAGCGGCAGGTAGATCTCCTCCGCCTCGCCGGAGTCGATCGGATCGGTCAGGCCACCCAGCCGCCCGAGTTCCTCCTCGGTGAGCGTCATCTCGGTGCTCGATCGCAGGTCCGCCCACCCGGCACGGTCGAGGGTGACGAAAGGTCCGTCACGGTCGTCGTCCTGCCGACCACCGGCCAGATCGCTCCCGACGGGCGCGAACGGCACCCCGGCCGCGTTCCCCGGCACCTCGAGGGTGCCGATCCCGGCAAGACGCGCGAACTCCTGGGCGGTCACGCTGTGATCGTCATCGATCGAGCCTGTCGACATACCGGCTGATTCTGCCCGCTGACCCCAGCCGGGCCGACCCACGCTGCTGTGACCTGTCCCACCGGCGATCCGGTCGCTCCGCCCGGTGGCCGGGGCCGGGCGCCTAGCATGGAGTCATGCGTTCCGTCCTGCTCGACCTCCCGGGGGCGATCGCCCGCGGCACCGCCGGTGAAGAAGCCCCGCATTCCGACGCAGCCATCGCCTGGCACTACGGCGATCCGCTGGGTGAACAACGCGCTGCGGAGATCGGAGCAGCGCTGTTCGATCTCAGCCATCGCGACATCCTGACGGTCACCGGCGCCGACGCGGCCACCTGGCTGCACTCGTTGACCTCACAGGACTTCCTGTCCCTGGCACCGGGTGCGAGCAGCGAATCGCTCATCCTCTCCCCGCAGGGCCACGTCGAGCACCACTTCGCCGTCACCCGGCACACCGGGGCCGACCAACAGGAGACCCTGTATCTGGACACCGAGCCGGGCCACGGCGCTGCTCTGATGAAGTACCTCACCTCGATGCAGTTCTGGTCCGCAGTCGAGGTGGCGCCCACCGACCTCGCACTGCTGCGGGTAGACGGGCCCCGCTCCGACGAGGTCGTCACGGCTGCCGCCGCCTTCGCGCTGTTCGTCCGCGGCACGTCCGGCGCCGATCCGGCCGCCGTCATCGGGACCGGACAGGGAATCACCCTCGCTGTGCCCCGCGACCGGTTCGCGGCAGCGGCGGCGGCCGCCCTCGCCGCCGGTGCGCGGGCAGCGGGCAGCTGGGCGGCCGATGCGCTCCGGATCCCTGCCCGCATCCCCCGGCTCGGTGTCGACACCGACGACCGGACGATCCCCAACGAGACGCGGTGGCTGGCAGCTGCGGTGCACGCCAACAAGGGGTGCTACCGCGGTCAGGAGACGGTGGCCAGGGTCAGCAACCTCGGGCGTCCGCCGCGGCGACTGGTGGTGCTGAACCTGGACGGCTCCGTCGACCGCCTGCCGGCCACCGGCGACGCCGTCGTCACCGATGCCGGCCGGACGGTCGGCCGGGTCGGAACCGTTGCCTACCACCATGAACTGGGTCCGATCGCGCTCGCTCTGGTGAAACGCTCCCTGCCGGTGGACACCCCCCTGACCGTCGACGGGGTGGCCGCATTGATCGATCCGGACGGGTACTCCGACCACGCCGACACCGCAGCGGATGCCCCACCACGTTCGGTCATCGACCGTCGCGCACTGCCAGACCTGCGCCGTCGCTGACCGCCCGTTGCACTCTGCATCGTCCACCCTTTTCACCGCAGCACACCCGGGAGCACCGTGACGAGCACCGACACCCATCAGCTGGTCGACGTCGAGGAGATCCGGGACGCCGCTGCCCGGATCTCCGGGTTCGCGTTGCACACGCAGCTCGTCCCGGCAACCTGGGCCGATCTGCCGGACAGCACATCTGAGCTGTGGTTGAAACCTGAACTCCTGCAACCGATCGGCGCGTTCAAGATCCGCGGAGCGGTGAACGCCATTGCCGCGATGGACCCGCAGGACCGGGCCCGCGGCATCCTCGCGCATTCGTCCGGCAACCACGCGCAGGCCGTCGCGTGGGCGGCCCGCGCGTTCGGCACGACGGCGCACATCGTCATCCCGGACAACGCGCCGCAGCGCAAGATCGACGCCACCCGCGCACTCGGTGCCACCGTCGAACTGGTGCCGGTCGAGCAGCGATTCAGCCGCCCGCTCGAGGTGCAGCGAGAGACCGGGATGCCCCTGGTGCCGCCGTTCGACAACCGGCTCGTGATCGCCGGCCAGGGAACGATCGGGCTCGAGATCGCCCAGGACGCACCGGATGTCGCGGTGATCCTGGTGCCCGTCTCCGGCGGTGGCCTCATCGCCGGGGTCGCCGCCGCGGCGGCGGCGCTGTTGCCGGACGCGGTGGTGGTCGGCGTCGAGCCGGAGCTCGCCGGCGATGCCGCTGCCTCGTTCCGGGCCGGCGTCCGCACCGCCTGGGAGCCCGCCCAGACCGCCCGCACGATCGCGGACGGCCTGCGGACCTTCTCGGTCGGCAAGCTGCCGTGGGAGCACATCCGGACCCAGGTGAGCGACATCCTGACCGTCACCGAGGACGAGATCCGGGAGGCGACCCGCAGGCTCACCCTGCAGGCTCACCTGGCCGCCGAGCCCAGCGGGGCGGTCGCCGTGGCGGCCCACCTGTTCCACAGCGAGCACCTGCCCGCCGGCAAGCGGGTCGCAATCGTGTCGGGTGGCAACATCGATCCCGCCGTCCTGCTCGACATCCTGCGCTGACCGGCCCAGCACCAGCACCAGCACCAGCACCGCATCGAGGAGATCTGTGAACCCGTACGTCGATCTGGCCCACGTCACCCGCTCCGGGTTCCACGAGTGCACGCATTTCGGAGCGCTGGTGGTGACGGCGCCGGACGGCTCGATCCGGTACGCGCTCGGCGACGTCACTGTCCCGGTGTTCCCCCGATCGTCGAACAAGCCGTTCCAGGCCGTCGCCATGCTCGAGTCGGGCGCCGCGCTGGAGGGCGCCGATCTGGCGCTCAGCTCGGCGTCCCACTCCGGCGAACCGATGCACGTCGCCAGAGCCCGCGGAATCCTCGCCGCGGCCGGTCTCACCGAGGACGACCTGGGCTGCCCGGTCGACCTGCCGCTGGACGAGGCCTCCCGCGCTGCGGCGATCCGCGCCGACGAGCCGCCCAGACGGATCTACATGAACTGCTCCGGCAAGCACTCCGGCATGCTCACCGCCTGCACTGCGGCCGGCTGGGACACCGCGAGCTACCTGGACCCCACGCATCCGTACCAGCAGGCCGCGCTGGCCGCGATCGGCCGCATCACCGGCGAGCGACCGGCAGCGGTCGGCGTGGACGGCTGCGGCGCACCGCTCGCGGCGATCAGCCTGACCGCCCTGGCCCGCGGCTTCGGCGCGCTGGTGCAGGCCGCGAACGGCACCGCCGAACATGCGGTGGCCGCCGCGATGCGTGCGCACCCGGAGATGGTCGCCGGCACTGGTCGCGACGACACCGTGATCATGGCCGCCCACCCGGGTGTGCTGATGAAGGGCGGCGCCGAGGGGGTGCACGTGGCGTCCCTGCCGGACGGCACCGCGGTGGCCCTGAAGATCTCCGACGGCGCGGCCCGAGCCCGGATGCCGGTGCTGGTCCCGGTGCTGCAGCGGCTCGGACTGAACTCGCCGGCACTCGACGAGCTGGCCGTCGGCAGCATCCTCGGTGGGGGCCGGCCGGTCGGGTCGGTGACCATCGCACCAGGGGTGGCTGACGACCTGTAGGATCGTGGGCACGAACAGTTGCTGATTCCGGGGCCGCCCTCAGCCGGCCGCCCCGCTTCTACCGTGCAAGGGGGTCCGCCATGGGGCGAGGCCGTCAGAAGGCAAAGCAGACGAAGGTCGCCAGGGAGCTGAAGTACCACACTTCCTCGATCGACGTCACGGCGCTCCAGCGTGAGCTGGGTGAGGGGCACGGTTATCTGCCCCCGCCGCCACCGGTGAGCACGGAGGTGGCCGACGACGACGATGACCCGTACGCGGCCTACATCGTCGACGACGAGGACGACGACGGCTCCCAGGGCCAGTACGCCTCAGCTCGCTGAGACACCGCTGCAGATCCCGCCACCGCCCGACCGGGTGATGGCGGGATTTCTCGTGTCCGCCGCGATGTTCCGCGGCCGGTTTGTGGTCTGCGCCACCCGGGTACCGAACACATTGGGCGGTTCCGTGGCGAACCGCCCATCCGCAGACGAGGTGGAGGTGCGTGATGACCATGCCTGATTCCCAGCCCGATCCGAACCGACGCGAGGGCGCCTTGCCCGACGAGAACCCCGGTGTCGACCCGGTGACCCCTGTCAGCCCCGGGGCGGTTCCCGATCCCGGGCACCCCGATGTCTCCCCGCCCGGCGTTCCCGGGCCCGAGCATGCCGATCCGGTGCCCGACGTCGCTCCCGTCCCGGGCGTGGAACCCTCACCCGGCGACGTGCCGGGGCACCCGGGCATCCCAACACCCTGACCCGACAGCCCCTACTCGCGAGCGAGTACGGGCCACCTTGCCTGCCGCCGTCTCGACGATCGGTCGGTGAGGCCCCCGGGCCTCTGACGCTGGTGGAACCTAAGAACGCTGGTGACGTTTCGCCAGCGTTCGTAGGGTTCGTCAGCGTTCGTAGGGTTCGCCAGCGTTTTGCAAGGTTCGCCGACGTTTGCACGGTTCGCCAGCGTTCGCAGCGCGCTTCGGCTTCGCCGTCCCGATCAGAACCGCGGGTGGTCCCCCTCCAGCACCACGCGCGCATCGTCCCGGGACGACACCTCGACGGTGCCCAGGGCGTATGTCGGCACGTGCTTGGCGGTCAGGATGGCCATCGCGCGATCGGCGTCGTCAGCAGGGATCACCGCGACCATGCCGACTCCCATGTTGAACGCCTTCTCCATCTCCGGACGGGGCACCCGGCCGTGCCCGGCGATGTAGTTGAACACCGGCAACGGTGTCCAGCTGCGTCGGTCCAACCGTGCGGTGAGGCCCGCAGGGATCACCCTGGCCAGGTTGTTCACCAGGCCGCCACCGGTGATGTGCGCGAACGCGTGGGTGTCGGTGTCCCTGGCCACCGCGAGACAGCTCAGCGCGTAGATCCGGCACGGCTCCAGCAGTTCCTCGCCCAGCGTCCGGCCGAACTCCTCGACGTGCCCGTCGAGCGAGAGCCTCGCCAGATCGAGCAGCACGTGCCGCACCATCGAGAACCCGTTGGAGTGCACCCCGGAGGACTCCATGCCGATGACGACGTCGCCCGCACGGACCCGGTCCGGCCCCAGGATCGCATCGGCCTCGACCACGCCCACCGCCATCGAAGCGAGGTCGTAGTCGTCGGCCGCCATCAGTCCTGGATGCTCAGCCGTCTCGCCGCCGACCAGCGAGCAACCGGCCTGGACGCAGCCCTCGGCGATGCCGCTGACGATCGTCGAGATGCGCTCCGGGACGATCTTGCCGGTGGCGATGTAGTCCTGCAGGAACAGCGGCTCCGCACCACAGGCGACGAGGTCGTCGACGACCATGGCAACAAGGTCGATCCCGATCGTGTCATGCTTGCCGACCGCTTGGGCCACAGCGGTTTTCGTGCCGACACCGTCCGACGAGGAAGCCAGGATAGGGTCCCGGTACTTGTGGATCGGCAGCCGGAACAGCGAGGCGAACCCGCCCAGTCCGTCCAGCACCTCGGGCCGCCGGGTCTTGCCGGCCCACGGCTTGATCAGCTCGACCGCGTCCTCACCGGCCTGGATCGAGACCCCGGAGCCCGCATAGGTGGCTCCCGATCCGAACGATGTCCGCGCTTCGGTCACTGCTGGTTCCCCGTTCCGCTCGACGCCCGAGCGGCGTCACTGCTGACGGTTTCCCGCGCCAGTTCGTCCAAGACTCGGTCTTCCCCGCCGTCACAACCGCCTGCCTGCGTGGCCGGCACTCCCGCCTGGACACCCCTGGCAATCCCCTCGAGGACGTGCTTGCCGATCTCGGTCGGGATCGGGATCGGGTACTCACCGGTGAAACAGGCGGTACACAACCGCTTGGCCGGCTGTTCGGTGGCGGTGATCAGCGCTTCCAGCGAGACGTACGCGAGCGAGTCGGCACCCACCGATCGGCGCACCTCCTCGACGTCGGCGGCCGCAGCGATCAGCTCGGCGCGGGAGGCGAAGTCGATGCCGTAGTAGCAGGGCCAGCGCACCGGCGGCGAGGCGATCCGGACGTGCACCTCGAGGGCCCCGGCCTCCCGCAGCATCCGCACCAGCGCGCGCTGGGTGTTGCCGCGGACGATGGAGTCGTCGACGACGATCAGCCGCTTGCCGCGGATGACGTCCCGCAGCGGGTTCAGCTTGAGCCTGATGCCCAGTTGCCGGATGGTCTGGCTGGGCTGGATGAAGGTGCGCCCGACGTAGGCGTTCTTGACCAGGCCCTGGCCGTACGGGATTCCGGATTCTTCGGCATACCCGATGGCGGCGGGCGTCCCTGACTCCGGAGTGGGGATCACCAGGTCCGCCTCGACCGGCGCCTCACGGGCCAGTCGGCGGCCGATCTCGACCCGGGTCGCGTGCACCCCGCGGCCGGAGATGGTGGTGTCCGGTCGGGCCAGGTAGACGTACTCGAACACACAGCCCTTCGGTGACGCGGGAGCGAAGCTCTCGCTGCGCAACCCGTCGGCGTCGATGGCCAACAGCTCACCCGGCTCGACCTCACGGACGAACGAAGCGCCGACGATGTCCAGGGCAGCAGTCTCCGACGCGACGACCCAGCCGCGCTCGAGCCGGCCCAGCACCAGCGGGTGGACGCCTTGTGGATCCCGCGCCGCGTACAGCGTGTGCTCGTCGCAGAACACCAGGCTGTAGGCGCCCTTGAGTTTCGGCAGCAACGTCAGCGCTGCCGCCTCCAGACTCTTGTCGACACACTCGGCGGCGAGCAGCCGCGAGATGATGTCGGAGTCGGTGGTGGAGTTGGGACGATCGGGACGGTGGCCGACCTTGGTGGTGGCACCGGCGAGTCTCGCGAGCTCCGCGGTGTTCACCAGGTTTCCGTTGTGCCCCATGGCGATCCCGGATCCGACCGGGGTGGTGGCGAACGTCGGGGAGGCGTTCTCCCAGCTGGCTCCACCGGTGGTGGAGTAGCGGCAGTGACCGACTGCGATGTGACCCTTGAGTGACGCGAGGGTCTGCTCGTCGAACACCTGGGAGACCAGGCCGAGATCCTTGAACACGACGATCTTGTGGCCGTCGGCGACGGCGATCCCGGCCGCTTCCTGACCGCGGTGCTGCAACGCGTAGAGCCCGAAGTACGCCAGCTTCGAGACGTCCTCACCGGGCGCCCAGGCGCCGAAGACGCCGCACTCCTCGCGGGGGGCGTCCTCGGGAATGTCGGGCTGCCGGTCGATCAGCAGATTCGGCGCCGAAGCGGGGCGGGTCGGGTACAGATTCGTCAGGTCGGTGACGGGGCTGTCGGCCACGAACGCTCTCCTCACGCGGGTCGGGGAAGTCCGGTACTACCGCGTGGCCCCACTCTACCGGCCGGATGGCCGCGTTCCCTGCACTCCTGCCCGTCCCGCCGGGCGGGCAGGGCCGTCAGTCGCGGGACGGTCGACGACCGGTCGCCGGGTCCCGGTCGGTGATGCAGTACAGCCGTGCTGCCGGATCCGCCAGGACCGTCCAGACAGCTCCGTCACGCACCCGGGTGGCTCCTAGCCGGACGTGCTGTTCGACGGTGACCGGCCGGTCGGAGCTCGAGAAGTCGAGGTGGATCCCCGCGGGCCCCTCCTCGATCCGCTGCAGCAGCATCCGCAGCGCCACCTGCGCCGGCCGCTCCAGCACCCGGAACCCCGGCAGCGAGCCGTTCGACAGATCCCACCCCGTCGCCATCTCCCACCAGCGGACCTCCGCGTCGTAGTGCTCGTGCGGGATGTCCAGACACAGCTGGTCCAGGGTCGAGCTCACCCCGTCGACGACCAGCGGGGTCGGACGGGTTCCTGCACCGTCCGCTGCGACGACGCAGAACACGATCCCGGCCGGCGAGCGCAGCACGGTGACGTCGTCGAACCGGTTCTGCAGCACGGTGGCCCCGCTGCCGGTCAGGGTGCTGACGGTGACGGCCGGATCGTCGACGTGCAGATCCAGATGCGCACCGGGAACGCCGCCATCAGTGCGTTGCAGACGCAGTGTGGCGTCGCCGTCGGCCGGGATGACCGTGACGAATCGCTCACCTCGCCAGGGCGACAGCGTGCCGCCGGTGACCGCACACCAGAACTCCGCCACCCGGTCGTCCGCCGGATCGTCGCGCGGGGTGTCGAGGAAGGCCGTCAGCCAGCGGATCAGCACCGCCCGATTGTCGCCGGTGCGCTGCTCGACCACCCGACGACGCTCCCGGGATCGGTGCAGGAGTGACGAAGGCGCGGTGAACGGCGACCTCGTCGCATCGCCGAATTCTCTGGAAAGGTGGGGCGATGGTCACCGTCACCCTCGCCCAGCGCCTACTCGCCGCCGGTCTGGTGTGGGATCCGCACCCCGGTGACCGGTTCGTGATTCCTGGGCGCGAGATGGATGACGACGTCTTCGTGGTCAGCCAGATGGTCGTCGACGTGCACGAGTTCCCGGGCGGCCGGGTGATCGGATTCAACGGCACCACCGAGTGGGCGATGGACTCGCTCGAGCTGACCGAGGCACTGTGGCTGCCCTGGGAGGGCCAACTGCGCGAACAGCTCGGCATCCGCTTCGCCGGTCTGTGGCGGGACGGCGAGGAGTGGGTAGTTGCGGTGGAGAACGTTGCGCCGCAGGGGATCCCGGAGCGCGAGCTGGCCGAGGGGTACGTCGATCCTGACGAGAACGTGCGCGAGTTCCGCGACACCGACTGCGAGAGCGCCTACGCGTCGGCGCTGCTCTCGGTGCTCGATTTCGCCTGACCGCGCGCGTCCGACGCTCGATCCAGCTGCACCGGTCGCCCGGGGCCACGACCCGTTCGGCGTTGTTGCGCCTCCCCGAAGCCGGGAACACGCGTTCGTGCCGATCGAACGGCTGGAGCGCCGGGACGCTCAGTGCAGCGGGAGCAGCTCGCTGAGATCGGCCCTGGTTCCGGAGGCATGCACCCGGCCGTCCGCGACCGCCTGCGCGAAGCCCAGCTCACCGGTGACCAGTGCCAGCCAGGTCGCTGCGTCCATCTCGATGACATTCGGGGGCGTCCCCCTGGTGTGCCGCAACCCCTCGATCGCCTGCACCGCCGAGTGCGGCGGGACCCGGATCTCCACCGACCTGCCGGGATGCTCCTGCGCCAGCCAGCGCAACGTGGTCCGCACCATCGACCGCTCGCCGACGCCGGTGTCGCCGGCGCGCAGCGCGATCAGGACGACCTCGAGTTCCGCGCGGTCGACCTTCCCTTTCGGCACGGACCCAGCGTAGCGGCGCACTCGGCCCGGACTTCGTCGGCGCGATGACGTCGACCCGAGCCCGGGAACAGGTATCCGCGCCGAACTCACCCACCCCGACGGGCCGGTTCGGCGTGAGTGCGCCGAACAAGGCCCGGGAACAGGTATCCGCGCCGATCCGATGCACTGACGCAGCTGGGCGTATCCGGTCGGCGTTCTTACGCCGGATCGAGCGCTGAAGACGCATCCGTGCCGAACCGATGCGGCGGGGGTGTAGAGCCGGCCCGGGCGAGCGCGGTTGAGCCGGCCTGCATGCGGGCAGACTGGTGGGGTGACAGAACGTTCGGCCGACGGGGCCGTCCTGAGGTCGTGGTCGGGCCGCGGCAGGAAACCCGCCGCGATCACCCTCGTGCTGCACGGCGGCGACGGCGGCACCAACTCCGCGCGGGTGTCGGCGCTGTGGGCACCGGTGCTGCGGATGTACCTGCTCACCCCGCAGATCCGCCAGGCGGTCCCGGATCTGCTGACGGTCGGGCTGCAGCATGCTGTCAAGGGGTGGAACGGCGGCGGTGACCCCGTGCGTGACGCCCGCTGGGCACTCGAGTTCCTGACCGGTCGCTACCCAGGGACACCCATCGTGCTGGTGGGACACTCGATGGGCGGCCGGGTGTCGACACACTTCCTCGAGGATCCGGCCGTGGTCGGTTTCGTCGGGCTGGCTCCGTGGCTGGACCACGTCACCACGGTCCCCGATCTGCCGGGGACGAGGGTGACACTCGTGCACGGCACAAACGATCGGACCACCTCCCCTGCCGCGACCCGACGGTGGGGTGACCGGGTCGAGAAGCGCACCCCCGGTTCGGTCCGGTGGCACCCGCTGCCCGGCGGCACCCACCCCATGCTGAAGCCGTTCCTGCCCTGGGGCCGACTGGCTCGGGACGGGATCCGCTGGGCGCTCTCCTCCTGAGCCTCGGCCTCGAGCTGTCGTCAGGCAGGACCTGAGCCCCCCCCGCGTGCGCCGAGGTCTCCGGGTGCGCCCGACACCCTCGTCGCAGCGCTGCCGCCCCATTGACAGGAGCGCCATGCGCTGCCGGCGGGCCAGCGCTGAGCGGGCCAGCCAGCGCGTAGCGGGCCGGCGCTCAGCGGGCCAGCAGGGTCGCACCCACGCCGGCCGCGACCACGAGGGGAGCCAGGACCAGGCCCTGACGGATCACCGTCCACCAGCGATCGACCTCGCCGCCGTGCCTGCGTACCTGCTGCCACCAGAGCAGGGTGGCGAGCGAACCCCAGGGCAGGATGATCGGTCCGGCGTTCACCGAGACCAGCAGCGTCGCGAGCCGGTCGGCCGAGTCGGCGAGCGGTGCGAGCGCGAGAAAGGCGGGCAGGTTGTCGATCACGTTGCCGGTCACTGCGCCGGCAGCGGCGAACCTGGCCAGCGCGCCGCCGGAGTCCCCCGATCCGGCGAAGCCGGCGAGCAGCGTGTGCAGGCCGTGCGTCTGGGCCGCCTGGACCAGCACGAACAGCCCCGCGACGGCGATCAGCATCCGCCACGGGACGAACTCCCCCAGCGGTACCGGGGTCCAGCGCACCAGCAGACCGATGCCCAGCAGGAGCACGCCGCCGGTCGCCACCGCCCACGCGGGCAACTGGGCCAGGAACCCGAGCGCCACGAGCACCATCACCGCGGTGCACCAGCGCAACAGGAACCGGTCGGCCACGTCGGCCTGCGCTGCGGCCTCGAACCGACCCGCCAGCGAGCGGCGATGTAGCAACGCCAGCACCAGCACCGTCACCAGCAGCACCGCGAGTGCCGGCGCCCACATCACTGCCAGGTACGACAGGCCGGCAGCCCTGAAATCGTTCTCCGCCAACAGGTTCGTCAGGTTCGACACCGGCAGCAGCAGCGACGCCGTGTTGGCCAGCGCCACCACGGTCAGCGCGAGCGGCGCCACCGCCACCCCGGCCCGGCGGCCCGCAGCGATCACCACGGGCGTCAACAGGACAGCCGTCGTGTCGAGCGAGAGCACGACCGTACACACCGTCGCCAACACCACCGTCGTCGACCAGAGCGCCAGTCTCGAGCCACGGGCGAGGCGGACGGCAAGAGCACCCGCTGCCTCGAAAAGCCCTGCAGTGGCGCACATTCCGGCGAGCACTGTCACCGCCAGCACGAACCCCAGGACCGGCACGGTCGTTCCGGCCAACGTACGCAACTCCGGCAGCGGCAGCCAGCCGGCCACCACCACGAGAACGGCCAGCACGCCGGGCACCGTCCACCACGGCACCCTGGCCAGCGCTGCCCTCATCGCCGGCCCGCGGGTGGGGACACGCAGCAGCCGCCAGCCCGCGGGCATGCAGCCACCCGGCGTATCGTCATCGACTCAGCCTGCCGAACGGGCGGCAGCGATCGTGGCGCGGACCAAGTCGGGATCAGTGGCCATGCGATCGAAGGAGTCCGCCGCGCCCATGCTCACCCCTTCGGGTACTAACTGCATCGTGGAGCGCACCAGCCGTTTGCCGGAGAAGTGCACCTCGCGAACGCCGGTGGTGCGGATCAGTTCCGCCACGGTGTCGGCACCGATGCCACCGCCGGCGAGGATCGCGATCGGCGTCCTGCCGGATCCAGCTGCGGAGACCAGCTTACGGAGCAATACCGCCCCCGCAGCCGCTCCGGCAGCTTGACCACTGGTGAGGATCCGCTCGATCCCGCACCGCCGCACAGCTTCCAACGCAGCGAACGGGTCCGCGGTCAGATCGAACGCCCGATGGAACGTCACGCCGACCCGCGACGACCGTCTCGGGTGCGCGACGGCCGCCGCGCGGCCGGCGGCGCGCGCCACGGCCATCAGTCGGCTCGTGACGTCCAGATCGACGGAACCGTCGACGTTCAGCGCGCCGATCACCACTCCGTGCGCGCCCAGCTCGACGGCGACCGTGACATCGCGTTCCATACATCGGATCTCGTCGATCGAGTACCGGAAGTCACCGGATCGCGGACGGATCAGGACGTGGACGGCCAGCCCGGACCCACCGGTCGCGGCCAAGGCATGCTCGATCAACGCCGCGGACGGCGTCAGACCGCCGACCTCGAGCCCGCTGCACAGCTCCACCCGGTCGGCTCCGGCTGCGGCGGCGATCCGGACACCAGCGACGGAGTCGACGCAGACCTCGGTGAGCACACCGGCACCGGGGGTGGCCATCAGCCGAACAGGGCCGGCAGGGTTCCGTGGAACGCGGCCGACAGGTCGGCCACCGATAGTTGGGCGACGAGGCCGTGGCCGCTGGAGATCAGCAACTCGGGATCCTCGGACGCTGCGCTGACGGCGCCGATCTCGACCACGCTCTGCCCGTGTGCGCGGCACAGCGCGACGAACGGGTCCAGGTCTCCCTGCGCCACGGTGACCACGGCCCTGGCGGCCGACTCGGAGAACAGCGCGACGAACGGATCGCCGCTGGGCAGCCGTACCGACAGTCCGGTGGACCTGCGACCGGCGACGCACAGCTCCACCAGGGCCTGTGAGAGACCGCCGTCGGACAGGTCGTGGGCTCCCGTCACCAGCGACCCCACTGCCGCCGCGATCAGCACGTCCGCGAGTCGCTTCTCGGCCTGCAGGTCGACCTGCGGCGGCAACCCACCGAGGTGGTCGTGCACGACCTGCGCCCAGGCGGACCCGTCGAGCTCGTCGTGGGTCTCGCCGAGCAACAGGATCTTGTCGCCCGGCTCGGCCCGGCCGAACGGGATCCTGGCATTGACGTCGTCGATCACACCGAGCACCCCGACCACCGGCGTCGGCAGGATGGCCGTCGTGCCGGTCTGGTTGTAGAAGCTCACATTGCCACCGGTGACCGGGATTCCGAGCTCGCGGCAACCGTCGGCGATGCCGTGCACCGCCTGCTCGAACTGCCACATCACGCCCGGATCCTCGGGTGAGCCGAAGTTCAGGCAGTCGGTGACGGCCAACGGTGCGGCCCCGCTGGTCGCGACGTTGCGGTAGGCCTCGGCGAGTGCCAGCTGCGCGCCGACGTACGGGTCGAGGGCGACGAACCGGGAATTGCAGTCGGTCGCCATCGCGACCCCGCGGGTGGACGACTCGTCCACCCGGACGATGCCCGCGTCTGCGGGTTGCGCCAGCACGGTGTTGCCACGCACGTAGCGGTCGTACTGATTGGTGACCCACTCCTTGGAGCATTGGTTCGGCGACGCGGCCACGGCCGTGATCACCTCACCGAGCTGCTCGGTCGACGGCCGAGCCAGAGATCGAGAAGTGTTGGCCTGCAACGCATCCTGGAAGTCAGGGCGGACGATCGGACGCTCGTACACCGGACCCTCGTGGGCGACTGTCCGCGGTGGTACATCGACGACGACCTCGCCCCGGGAAGTGATCACCAGCCGGTCGCCGTCGGTCACCTCGCCGATCACCGCGGCCTGCACCTCCCACTTGGCGCAGACGGCCAGGAAGGCCTCGACCTTGGACGGTTCGACGACCGCGCACATCCGCTCCTGCGATTCGCTGGAGAGCACCTCGGCGGCCGTCATCCCCTCGGCGCGACGCGGGACCTGGTCGAGATCGATGTGCATACCCCCGTCCCCTGCAGAGGCGAGTTCCGAAGTGGCACAGGACAATCCGGCGCCACCGAGGTCCTGGATGCCGACGACGAGATCCGCGGCGAACACCTCGAGGGTGCACTCGATGAGCACCTTCTCGGCGAACGGATCGCCGACCTGCACGCTGGGCAGTTTCTTTCTGCCGGCACCCTGCTCGTCGCCCGCGAACGTCTCGGAGGCGAGCACAGAGACACCACCGATGCCGTCCAGCCCGGTGGCCGAGCCATAGAGGATCACCTTGTTGCCGGTGCCCGAGGCGTGCGCGGTGTACATGTCGGCGGCGCGCAGCACCCCGATGGAACCTGCGTTCACCAACGGGTTTCCGGCGAAGCTGGCGTCGAAGACGACCTCGCCGCCGATGTTCGGCAGACCCAGTGAATCGCCGTAGCCGGCGACCCCGGCGACGATGCCTGGGACAACACGCTGCGAGTCCGGCGCATCGGCTGGTCCGAACCGCAGCTGGTCCATCACGGCGACCGGCCGGGCACCCATCGCGAGGATGTCGCGGACGATGCCGCCGACCCCGGTGGCCGCACCCTGGTAGGGCTCGACGAACGACGGGTGGTTGTGGGATTCGACCTTGAAGGTCACCGCCCAGCCGTCACCGACATCCACCACGCCGGCGTTCTCGCCGATGCCGGCCAGCATCTTGCTGCGCATCTCGTCTGTGGTGGTCTCCCCGAAATACTTCAGGTGCACCTTGGACGATTTGTAACTGCAGTGCTCCGACCACATCACCGAGTACATCGCAAGCTCTGCATCGGTGGGACGACGACCGAGGATCTCCCGGACGCGGGAGTACTCGTCGTCCTTGAGGCCGAGTTCACGGTAGGGCTGGGCGTCCTCGGGGGACGCGGCCGCCCGATCGACGGTGTCCTGCTGTGGCGGATGAGTCACAGGGCAATCACTTTCGATCCGGCGGCGATCATGGCGGTGAACATCGTCAGGCCGTCCAGACCCGGTCCGGTCAGCTCGTCGATGGCGTGTTCGGGGTGCGGCATCAGACCGACGACCCGCCCGTCGGCCGAGCGGATGCCGGCGATGTCGTCGAGGGAGCCGTTGGGATTGCCTTGCGCAGGAGCAGATCCGGTGTAGCGCAACACCACCTGGCCCTCACCCTCCAGTCGCCGGAGATCGTCGTCGAGCGCGACGTACCGACCCTCGGCGTTCTTCATCGGGATGACGATCTGCTGGCCCTGCTGGTAACCGGACATCCACACAGAGTCGATCGACTCGGCGCGCAGCTGCTGGTCGCGGCAGACGAACTTCAGTCCGGCATTGCGCATCAGCGCTCCGGGCAGCAGGCCGGCCTCGCACAGCACCTGGAATCCGTTGCAGATCCCCAACACCGGCATCCCGGCGCGCGCCGCGTCGATCACCGAACGCATCACCGTGGCCTGGGCGGCGATGGCACCGGCCCGCAGGTAGTCGCCGTAGGAGAACCCGCCGGGGATCACCACCGCGTCGACCTGCTGCAGTTCGGCGTCGGCGTGCCAGAGCGGGACGGCCTCGGCGCCCGCGTAGCGGACGGCGCGCTGCGCATCGACGTCGTCGAGCGTTCCGGGGAAGGTGATGACGCCGATCCGGATCGTCATGCGCCGGCCACGTCGAGCCGGGTGACGGTCCACTCCTCGATCACATGGTTGGCCAGCACGGCGCCGGCGATCTGCTCGAGGTCGGCGTCCGAGACGGAGTCGTCGACCTCCAGCTCGAAGTGCTTGCCCTGACGGACCGAGGTGATCCCCGGGTGTCCGAGCCGGCCGAGCGCGGCGAGGATCGCCTTGCCCTGCGGATCGAGGATCTCGGGTTTGATGACGACATCGACTGCCACACGGGCCACGATCGGGGCTCCTGATCAGCGAGGAGAGCGGTTGACTGGCAGCTCCAGTTTAGTCGCCCACCGGCGCCCTCCCGACCGACCTGCTGCGTCCGCGGATATCGCCTCCGTCACGCGCCCGATCGACGAGGCCGGAGAAACGCTGCACGCAATCGACGGCTCGTCGCGGATCCCGACCCGTCACGGGTCGGAATCACCTGCGAGCCGTCGAAAACGTGCGGATCAGCCCGTTGCGGCGTCGGCCGGCTCGGTCATGTGGTCGAAGATGGCCACCGCGCAGACCCCGAGCAGCGTCCAGTCGACATCACCGGGGCCGGCGGCATCGGCGTCCAACGCCTTGCGCGGATGCGGCTCCCCGGTGCACCCCTGCACCCCGAAGCCCTCCGACAGCGCGGCCATCGCGGCCGCCGCGTCATCGACGGTGAACCCCGGCCGGAACACTCGGCCGACGGCACGGATCACCTGGTCGTAGACCGCGGCATAGGCGCCGACCGCCTCGTGGTGCCGCTCCCGGCTCGCGGCCGTCAGCTGCTCGTCACCGTAGGCACTGGCCCGCAGGGCGAGCATGGTCAGAAAGCCGATGTGGTCCGGATAGCGCCACAGGTTGACCTCGCACCCCCGACGGACGATCTCCCGCCAGCTCACTCCGGCCGCCAGGCCGGGGAGGACGGTGGCGATGGTGTCGGCGGTCGACGTCCGGTCCCGCCAACGGACGGCAGCGATGGCCAGCTCGCGGTGGTAGGCGTCCTGGTCGTCCCAGATGCGGTAGGCAGCGCCGGTGGTGAGGTCGGCGCGATCCAGCACATCCCGCAATCGGATGTGCCGGACGGCTGCGGACGGACCCCGCTCGTGCAGGAGCTCGATGCCCGTGTCGATCAACAGCTCGCGGGTCTCCTCCGCCGTGCGCCGCACCATTGTCGGCTCCCTTCGCCCGGGGCCCCAAAAGTAACTTACTTATCGGCCGGAGCTCTCCCGCCCGGGCGAACCATCAGTCATTGTCGACGCACCCCCCGGGCTGCCGGAACCCCACCGAAGAGGACTGCCATGAAGACACTGCTCCTGCGTTCCCTCGCCGCCGGTTCGCTGGCGACGACGTTGATCCTCGGCACCGCCGGGACCGCCTCCGCCGCACCGTCCCGCGCGACCCTCAAGGCCGCAGCCGACACCGTCGTCAACGAGGTCGTCGGCGGATCGAACTACGGCAAGGTCAAGGCGAAGTACCCGACCGCGCTCAACTTCACCAACGACGGCTGTAGCGTGCCGGCCTACATCATCGCCGCCAGCCCGGCGCTGTACGGAGTGCTCAGGGCCTACGGCAGCGTCTTCGAGAAGTCCTGCGACCGGCACGATTTCGGTTACCGCAACTACGGCAAGAACACCACGACGCCGGGCGTGCACCCGAAGTTCGACCCGACCAGCGCGCGCAAGCATGCGATCGACTCCCGCTTCTACTCGAACATGAAGATCCAGTGCGATCAGAAGTACGGCAACCCGATCACCACCGGCGCCTGCAAGGTCGCGGCAAGGACCTTCTACACCGCGGTGGACAAGGCGGGCGGCAAGGCATTCTTCGGCTGATCCGTTCGCAGGTGCAGCAGACCGTCATCACTCCGGTGGGATCGACTCCCGCCGGGGTGATCGACGTTTCTGGGGCCGGTCCAGGAGCACGGTTGGGAGCTCAGCCGACCGGGGTGTCGGCGAGGGCTGCCAGCGCTTCCACCGTCGCCTGGTCCAACGATCCGGCCACACCGCCTCTGGACGTCACCAGTCGGCGGCAGCCGCCCAGTTCGACGAAGGCCAGCAGTCGGGAGCCGGTCCCGTCGAACCGGTAGGGCTTGATCGCCGCCTGCCGGACGGTCACCCAGTCGACCGCCGGCCCGGTCATGACGTCCGCGGGCCTAGCGCAGGTCGGCGTGCTGAGCGCGGACGCGACCGGCCAGGTCGCGACGACGGCAGCGCGGCTCGGCAGTCCGGCAGCGACCAGGGGCCCCTCCTGGTCCTGGCCGTTGCGGTACCGGCAGACACTGATCGCGCCGGACGGCAACCCCGGCAACCGGGCTCGGGTCCCGTCCTGGGCATCGATCTGGATCGCGACACTCTTGCCCGACGATTCGCAGCCGGTGGCGATCTCGAACTCGGTACTGACCTGCTTGCCGCGCACCTTGCTCCGGACGGGCATCGACGACAGGTCGGAGAATGCCTTCGTCGCCTCGCCGCGGAGGTGACAGCCGTCGCCGGGAACTCCAGGCCTGATCCGGGAGCCGTCAGCCAGGGTCACGGTGAACGCCGGAGTGCCCCTGATCAGCACCAAGCTGCAGGCCTCGGCGGTGCCCGACGCATCGGGAAGCGTGAGGCCCGCCATCAGCTCCGGGATCTTCGCGGCCGGCAGGGTCCGCACCGTGTCGAAGGTGTACAGACCCTGGCCGCCGACGTACTGCTCGACCGGTCCGACGCAGATGGCCACGTCGGTGATGACGGCATCGGGTGGGATCAACGACAGCTCTGCCGGTCGCGCTACCCCGTCGCACGCGCCGACCTGCTGCTCGTCGGCCGGCCGATAGGGCTCGGCGCCGCAGCCGCTGATGCTCGCACCCGTCAGCGCCAGTACCGCCAGCAGCACCCCGGACTGCAGCTCTCGACGCATGACGCCCTCCCTGTTCGACCGTCCGGAGAACCCGGCGCGATGCCTCCGGTGGGATCGTCGCCCGTCGTCCCCGGCACGTCAATGCAGTGACGTCGATACAGGAACGTTGATGCTGGTCGGCGGGACTCAGCCGGGTGGGATCTTCTCCCGACGGTGGGCCCGGCTCTCGTGCACGGGTTGATCTCCGCCGTCACCGACGTCGTCGTCGCCGCGGAGGTCGGGCCGCTTCGTCACCGGCGACGGCTTGTTCTGCCACTTCCGACCGAACAGGAAGATCACCGGCAGGGTGCAGATCAACGGTCCGATGATCGCCACCGGGCGCAGCAGCCACCACTGCAGGTCCGGCACCGTGCTCTCGGAGTCCCGACCGAAGATCGACCACTCGATGCCGCGGGAGAGCGCCATTCCGGTGGTGTGGAACAGGAACAGCGGGAGCGAGAACCGGGTGAAGACGCCCATCACCTTGGCGAACCAGCCGTCCTTCGCCAGCGCTCGGACGATCGCGGGGCGAATCAGCTCCACGAATCCCACCTGGAAGATCGTCAGGGCGATGATGCAGACCGTCGGGGGTGCCATGTTCGACCCCTGGCCTGGTACGCCCACCATCGAACCCGGATACAGACCGGAGAACACCAGGCCGACCAGCGCGAACAGGCCGACCGCCGTCATCACCCTGCCCAGCTGCCGGGACCGCTCTGCCTGGTACTCGAAGTCGATCCGCCCGTCCGAGTAGCGCGGCGCGTCGCGGACACCGGTGATCCGGCCGTGGAAGAAGCCCAGCTGGAAGGCGAAGCCCCAGACGAAGATCATGTTGATGTATTCGACATACGGGATCTGGTAGCGGAAGCGCAGGATGTCGACGATGATCGCCAGCCCGCCCATCACCACGAGCACCAGCATGTCGTAGCGGCGGTGCAACCAGACCGTCAGTGGCATCATCAGGATGAACATGAGATAGGTCGCCACGAACCACAGCGGCGAGACCACCATGATGACCGCTGTCCACATCCACTCGATGTCGAAGATGCTGGTGACGACGATGCCGGTGACGATCCAGACCAACAGCAGCGCGCCGGAGGGCACCGCCAACGACCTGGCCTGGCGCACGGCGAAGTGCCAGAACTTCTCGCCTCGGGCGGAAGCACGCTCCCACGACTGCAGGTGCACGTAGGCGCCGATGTAGAAGAAGATCGGCATCACCTGCAGCAGCCAGGTCAGGATCCAGAGGCCGTCGGTGAAGCCCAGCGGGCTGGTGGCCGTCGGACCGTCGGCCCGCCAGATGAGGATGGTGAAACACCAGTGCCACAGGATGACGACGAGGAGCGAGAACGAGCGCAGGAAATCGGCGTACGGGTCACGCTGGGCCGGCGGCTGCTTCCTGGCCCTGCTGCGTACGGTCCCCTGGTCACCCATCTGGCTACTCCCTCGCTCAGCACCATCGTCGCACCCTTGCGCCGGCCCGGAGGGACCATCAGCCATCGGGCAGGGTCCGGATCAGCTCGTCTCACAGGAACCTCACGATTCCGGCCGTCACCATAGAAGGATGAGTGTGCTGACACCCGACCCCGGCCTCGTCGATCCGTCGACCGGATCTCGCCGACGCCGCGTCGGTCTGCTGGTGGTGATCGCGCTGCTGGTGCTGAGCAACGTGATGGCCAACCGGGTGATTCCCGGGTGGGCGTACATCCCGTGGAACTTCGGTATGGCGGTGGCGCTGCTGTTCGTGGCGCACCGGGCCGGGACCGGGCCGGTGGCGGCCGGGCTGGGCATCCGGCACTGGCACCGGCCGGTCGGGGTCGGGCTGTTGCTCGCGGCGGGGACCGCGCTGATCTTCGGCATCGGGATGGCCATCCCCAGTACCCGCGACGCCTTCATCGACAGCCGGGCCCGCGACGCCTCCATCGGGCTGATGCTCTATCAGGTCCTGCTGCGGATCCCGCTGGGCACAGTGGTGATCGAGGAGGTCGCCTTCCGTGGGGTGCTGCCCGCACTGATGGGCGCGTCCCCGGCCATCCGCTGGAAGTGGGGGCCGGTGATGGGAGCGTCGTTCCTGTTCGGCCTGTGGCACATCCTGCCCTCGATCGGCATCGCCACCGGGAACGCTGCCGTCTCGGACGTGTTGGGCGGCAACCAGTTCGTGGCGACCGTGCTCGCCGTGGTCTCGATGACGGTGGCCGGCGTGCTGATGTGCGGTCTGGCCCGGCTGGGCAAGGGCATCAAGACCACGATGCTGCTGCACTGGGCGACGAACTCACTCGGCTTCGTCGCCGCCTGGCTGCTCATGCACTGACGCGATCACGACGGGACACGACCGGTCTCGACGCACGTCAGGGTCTCGATTCCTTCGTCGCTCGACCACCGAAGTTTCCGCTGATCGAGCGACCGAGGAACGAGCGAGTCGAGATCCCGGTGCGCCACAACGGTTATCGACCACGAGATCCCGTCAGGGAACGACCGGGCCGGTTCAGCCGAAGTTCTGCGCCCACCAGTAGCGGTAGCTGCTGCCCGAGAGCGTGTAGCCGGCGGCCATCACGGTCCAGCGCGGATTGAGGATGTTCACCCGGTGGCCCGCGGAGTTCATCCAACCCTGCATGACGGACGTCGGCGAGGTATAGCCGGCGGCGATGTTCTCGCCGTAGGCGTCCTTCACGCACAGCCCGCGGGCCAGCTGCTGGTGCTGGAGCCGACCGCGGCTGGCGTTCTCGACCACCACCGGCTGGGAGTACCTGGTCTCCAGGCACTGGCTGTACTTGAGCACCCGCAAGCCGCGCTTCGCGCGCTCGGAGTTGGTCAGCAGCCAGACGTCGATCTTGGCGTCGTTGCCGCGCACGGCGCCGAGGCTGTCGATCCGCCGTCCGTCGGCGATCCGGCCGACGAAGTTGCCCGCGAACACCCGACCCGTGCCGCTGCCCCAGGTGCTGACCACCGGGATGTCCTGGGCGCCGATGGCGTTGTGGAACAGGTACTGGTTGCCCCGCTTGAGCGCAATGGTGCTGCGACGGTCGCCGTTCCAATCACCGATCAGCACCTGGTCGCTGGTCCGGCCGACGACCGCGTTGTAGTTGATCTTCGTGCTCGTCATGGTGTTGATGAACAGGAAGGTGGTGCCCCGACGCAGCCCGAAGGAGTGCCGGCGATCGCCGTTCCAGTCGCCGGCCAGCGGCACGTCCGACGCCAGACCCCAGTTCAGCGACCGTGTCCCGGCATTCGTGGAGAGCGTGTTGATCCAGGTGAACTTCGTCCCGTTTCGGGTGGCGATGGTGTCGGTCCCGTTGCCGTCCCAGTCGCCGACCAGCACCGCGTCACCGGGGTATCCGAGTCGCACGGAGAACTCCACCGGGCCGGATGTCGGGCTGTTGCGGAAGGAGAAGACGTTGCCGTTGCGCACGGCGAACCCGTCCTTGCCGTCACCGTTCCAGTCCCCGACCAGCACCTGCTGCCCGGCCGAGCCGAACAGTGCCGCCCCGGCGAAGGTGTTGCTGGCGACGTCGGAACTCCACACCAGGTACTGCGATCCGGTGGGCGCCGCGGCTGCCGTCCCGACACCGACGGTCGCCACTCCGGTCAGCGCCGCACCGACGACCAGTGCGGCCGACAGCACGCCGACCGCCCCGGACCTTGCTCTGCCTCGTACGCTCATCGCCCTGGGACCCCTGACCTTCGTTGCCGTCGTCGTTGCCGTCGTCGTTGTCGTTGCCATCGTCGTCGTCGTCGTTGCCGTCGTCGTCGCTGTCGGGCCGGCCAACGGCTGCCCGCGCGCCGCACTCACGTGCTCCCGCTGATCCTCTCTGGTGATCGGCATCCCCGCTGTGATCGACTGGGTGAATGCGCATCCAGAAGTTCGGCCACTCGTGTCTGTCCGTAACCGACGGGGCAACCTCGGTCCTCATCGATCCGGGCTCGTTCTCCACCGGTTTCGACGAGCTCACCTCGCTGACCGCGATCCTGGTGACGCACGTGCACGACGACCACGTCGACGCCGATCGCACGGCCGCTCTGGTCCGGAACAACCCCGGGGTCCTCGTCTACGCCGAGCAGGCAGCGGCGGCGAAGCTCACGGCAGTCGGTGTCGAGGCGACTGTGGTGGGCCCGGGTGAGAGCTTCGACGCCGGGATCCCGATCAGTACCTTCGGCGGCGAGCACGCGATCATCCACGCCGACCTGCCGTGCTTCGGCAACGTCGGATTCCTGGTCGGCGGACGGCTCTTCCACCCGGGCGACTCACTGCAGGTTCCGGACGCCGAGGTGGAGATCCTTGCGGTGCCCGTGATGGCGCCCTGGATGGCCATGAAGGAAGCCATCGACTTCGAACGGGCGGTCGCCCCGAAGACTTCGATCCCGATCCACGATGCGCTGTTGTCGACGAAGGTCATGTATTACACGCGACTGGCCCAGATGGGCCCGGAGGGTCTGCGCTGGCTCGACCTCGACGACGGCGAGCCCGTCGATCTGTAACGCTGGTGGCTCATCGCTCGGAGCGGCGACAGGTGGCGATCGACGAGAACGACCACCGTCGCGGCACGATGCCTCCGGCGGGGATGCCCGGCCCGGAGCTCAACCGCCGGACCGGAGGGACGCTTCCGGTCATACCCACGGAACTGGCCCGTCCTCGATCCCGACCAGCGAACCCTGCAGCTCCTGGTTCGGATCCGTCACCCCCAGTGCGCACATCACCGGCGCAGCAGCGTTCGTGGGGATCGGATCCATCAGCAGGGTGAGCCGGCCACCCAGTGTGGGATCCGGCAGCCCGGTCGCCAACGCCAGGAAGGCCTCGCACCCCTCGCGTCCGCGCAGGTCCACCCCCATCCTGATCCGGCGCTCCGTGACCATTGCCATGATCTCCACCCGGTGCGGTCGGTCGCAGGCGGCGAACTGCCGATCGTCCCAGGACGGGGCGCAGACGCCGAGCACGTCGCCGGGCCGTGCCTCGTCGACGGCGATCGGATCGAGCGCGTCGTCGGCACCCTGGCGGGCGAGCACACACACTCCCGGCGCGTCCTGCACCGCAGCGCGCGCGGGCACGGCGACGGCGGCCGTCGACGGCTGGAACGTCAGATGTGTGCCGGTGACGTCCCACGAGTAGCCGCCCCCGATCCGGCCGAAGAGGTAGCTCTGCAGCGGAGTCCTGCATTGGCTCAGCAGGTCCTGGTAACCGATCGGGGTCTCGGACTCCGGCAGCTGGGGCCGCTCGGTGCCGCCGATGACGGTGCCGACACCGGCCCCTGCACACTCGGCGTAGGTGGCAACCGGGACCGGGGAGCGACGGATGTCGGAGGAGTTCCCGAGCTGGGGAGCCGGATCGAGTCGGGCGCAGTCACCCGGTCGGACGCTCGGACCGTGCCCGGCGATGCCCGACACCAGCCGGCCCTGCAGGCCGCTCAGGACGACGACGGCGAGCAGACCGACGACGATGATGGTGACCCCCGTCACCCGCTTGTCCATCGGGTCATCGTAGGAGCAGGCGGAAGGACGGTGCGGATCCCGAGCCGCTCCGACCCGCTGCGGCGCTGCCGTCAGCGGTCGGCCGGCGGCCCGAAGAGCCCGAGTCCGTCCACCTCGGCGTCGGTCGGGCCGGGACCGACCAGGGCCCGCACGGCGCTGCGGTCCAGGCGGGTGAACAGGGCCCTGGACAGCAGGTAGGGATCCACCGAGCGAAGCCCCGCGAGACCCGGGTCGTCGGGTAGCCGCAGCGACAAGGTCGACCACCGGTGCCGCTGATCCTGCAGCACCGGCAGGAACAGGGCCTCGTCCTGCCGGTGCGCTACCAGGGCTTCCGTCAGGTCTGCATGATGGACGACCGCGTTGAACGCCCCCGCCGACGCGCCCTCGGCGATGATCCCGAACGACCGCTGGGTGGAGCGCAGTTCGGCGAGCAGCTCTGCCATCGGTACCCCGTCCCGTTCGGCCAGCTGGCGTGCGGTCCACGCCGACCCGGGCGCACCAGCCATCCGCCCGGTGGTGATGTCGGAGGCGGTGCCGGCCAGGTGCGCGACGACCTGGCGCACGGTCCAGCCCGGGGTTGCCGGGACTTCTCCCTGCTCCGTTGCCGGGTCGATCCCGGCCAGCAGGTCCTCCAGCGCATCCAGCACCCGCCCGTACAACGACGCCCAGCGCCCGTGCCCCGCATCATCCTGGTCCGTGCTCATCGACCCATCCGACACCGACCGGATCGGAGGCGCAAGCAGTGACCCGATCCGGCCGGCGGATGCGGCTCCAGGCGTACGTCGCCGTGTCGACGGCTCAGATGTAGATCGCCGGGTCGACGGCGTCGTCCACCTTCCGGTCACGGACCACGATCGCCTTCGGCCCGACGGCCACCATTCCCGACCCGAGGCTGACGACGACAACGGCATTGGCGCCGACCTTCGCGTCGTCACCGATGGTGATGGGCCCCAACACCTTCGCTCCGGCCCCGATCAGCACCCGGTCACCAACGGCCGGGTGCCGACGCCCGCGGGACATCGACACACCGCCCAGCGTGCTGCCGTGGAACATCAGCACGTCCTCACCCACCGTCGCCGTCTCGCCGATCACCACACCCATGCCGTGGTCGATGAAGAACCGTCGCCCGATCACGGCACCCGGATGGATCTCGACGCCGGTGGCCAACCGGCTCAGCTGGGACAGCACGCGCGCCGGGAAGCGCAGCGGACGGGATGACGTCCAGAGCCGGTGCGCCACCCGGTGCGCCCAGAGTGCGTGCACACCCGGGTACAGCAGGGCTATCTCCCACAGCGATCTGGCTGCCGGATCGCGTCGGCGAGCCGTCCGCAGATCCTCGACCAGCAGTGCCCGCAACGACGGCTTCTGCCCGGAGACCACAACCTGCTGCAGCACAAGAGGTTCTGTCTCCGGTTCAGTGAGATCTGCGGCGCTACGGGACATCTCAGTCGACCAAACCCTCGAACAGCACGGTCGAGAGGTAGCGCTCGCCGTAGGAGGGAATGATCACGACGATGGTCTTGCCGTCGAACTCCGGGCGCCGGGCGATCGTATCGGCGGCGGCCAACGCAGCACCGGACGAGATGCCGACCAGCAATCCCTCCTCGGTCGCCGCGCGACGTGCCCAGGCGACTGCGGTGCCGGCATCGATGTCGAGCACCTCGTCGTAGACGCCGGTGTCCAGGATCTCCGGGACGAAGTTGGCCCCGATACCCTGGATCTTGTGTCCTGCAGGGGATCCACCGTTGAGGATGGGCGACTCTGCCGGTTCCACCGCGAAGACCTTGAAGCCCTCCCGCCGCGACTTGAGCACCTGACCGACACCGGTGATGGTGCCGCCGGTGCCGATCCCGGAGACCAGCGCATCGACGTTCCCGTCGGTGTCGGCCCAGATCTCCTCAGCTGTCGTTGCGCGGTGCACCCGCGGGTTGGCCTCGTTGGCGAACTGACGCGCCAGGACGGATCCCGGTCGCTCCGCGGCGATCTCCTCGGCGCGGCGGACCGCACCCGCCATCCCCTCGACAGCCGGCGTGAGCACCAGTTCGGCGCCGTAACCGCGCAGCAGCGCGCGGCGCTCCTTGCTCATCGAGTCCGGCATCGTCAACACGACGTCGTAGCCGCGGGCCGCGCCGACCATGGCGAGAGCGATCCCGGTGTTCCCGCTGGTGGCCTCGATGATGGTGCCGCCCGGCCGCAGCGCACCGGTGGCCTCTGCGTCGTCGACGATCGCGACCCCGATGCGGTCCTTGACGGAGCTGGCCGGGTTGTAGAACTCCAGTTTCGCCAGCACGGTGGCGCCGGCGCCCTCGGTGAGACGGTTGATCCGCACGAGCGGGGTACGACCGACGAGCTGGGTGACGTCGTCATAGATCTGGGGCATGGGAACGGTCCTCCGGTTCGGCCGGCAGCGGCGCCGTCGGCACAGTGGGTACTACGGACAGTGGGTACTACAGACAGTGGGTTCTACGGACAGTTGGTACTACGGACAGGGCAGACAACTGATGGGGTGGGGCAGGAGCGGATGTGATGCGCGGTAACGGGTTGCAGCACAGCACGGTCGGGCGTCGTGGGGTCCGGCTGGTCGGCACGGACTGCCGAGAGGGTGATGACGGGTCAGACCCGTCGACGGCCTCCGACGCCCTGCGCACAGGGACAACAGGCGGCGCGCACGATCGCCGTGCGGGTGGCCACCGGGATCGCTTCGAGGTCGAACGGCGAGTACCCCATGCCGACCTCCAGAAGTTTCGTCGGGCACTCGACGCAGGCCCGTGCTCCCAGGTTACGTGAGGCAAGGCCGTCGAGCGGGGTGTGGACAAGCAGGTCCGCCGAACGGGTCCGCGCACTACCCTGTGCCGAGGGAGCACGGCTGCCGGGCCTGAGCAGGACGGCCGGGGCTGGGTCGGAAGCGGAGTGGACGTGGTGGATACCCCGGGGCGGGACCCCCAGGCCGGTACTGCGCGGGCGGAGTCGGGCACCGATTCGTCCAGCATGCAGCCGGTTGACGCATCGCCGGACAGCGCCCGGCTACCCGAAGCTCCACCGGAGCTCAGCTACCTGCTGATCCGCGGGTTGGTCACCCGCGCGCAATCGGGCGACGGCGGTGAGGTGATCGAGGCCGGCCGGACGTGGATCTCGGCACTGCCGGACGACGACCCCCGCCAGTTCTGGTTCCGGTTCGTCTCGTTCACCGCGATCCAGGCCGAACCCACCCTGGGGGACGAGGAAGCGATGGCCGAGGCCCTCGTCGACCGCGCTGTCCGACTGCACGATGCCGCGCTCGAGTCCATTGCGAGGGCAGCCCGTGCGATCGTTGGCGGGACGAAGGGGCGGGCCGCGAATGCTGTCATCGACCTGGCCAAGGCCACGGTGCTGCTGGACTCGGTCACCCCGGTGCCCCGCGATCGGGAGTTCGCCCGCGGTGTTGCAGCGACAGCGCTGAACACCCTGGCCCAGGGTTTGATGCGCAACGGCCTGAACGACCATGCCCGGTACCGCCTGCGGCTGCTGCGCGAGATGGCCGACGATGCCACCCTGGTCGGACTGCGGTTCGTCACCGACGGCAACATCGGCTGGACGTATCTCGGTGAAGCACTCGAGTTGTTGATCGAGGACCGGGCCGCGGACGCGCAGCAGACCTTCCGGCGGGCCAGGTCCGCCTTCGATGCCGCGGTCGCCGATGCGCACCCGCAGTTCGCTTCCCCAGCCATGGTCAGGGCCATCAGCGCACTCGGACTGGCGATGGGCGTGCTCGGAGGAGACGACGGGTTGCTGGACGAGCTGGGAGGAGTGCTGGAGGACGGCGAGTACCTGCGGCCCGAGCACCGGGCAGTGGTGCTGCTCGCCCTGGGCCGCGGAATGCGGTTGCGATCACGGAACGTCGAGGCGATTGCGGCTCTGGAGCAGGCCCGCTCGCTGCTCCTCCCGGATCGCTCGTTCCGCTCGATCAGTGCTCTGGTGATGACGGAATCCATCGCGGTCGTGACGGACGGACGAGAACCGGACCCCGCCGGATCGGCGCACCAACAGATGCTGCGGGTACTGCTGGAGGAGCGACAGGGCGAGTTGGCTTCCCGGTACACCGCCTACGAGGAGGCCCTCGCCCACGAGTTGCAGTACGCAGAACACAGCCAGCTCAGCCGGCTCGCCTCGGTGGACGTCCTGACGGGTGTCCACAATCGGCGGGTGCTGGAGCGCGACATGGCGTCGTTGCTCACCGAGATGCGCAGCAGTGGCGGAAACGGTGCGTTGGTGTTCATCGATCTGGACGAGTTCAAGCAGATCAACGACCAGCACACGCATCTGGTGGGGGACGAGGTGCTCCGACAGCTCGGTCGGTCCCTGCGATCGGCGATGCACCCGGGCGATCTAGTCATGCGGTACGGCGGCGACGAGTTCGTGATGGTGTTCCACCGTCGGTCGCCGGCCGCTGCGGGCCTCGCACTGGACACGGCTGCGACCGATTTCGCGACCGCGACCGCGAGGATCCTCGGCACCGAGGTCGGCTGCACGTTCACCCGAGGGGTGGTCGCCGTCGATGCCGCATCGACGGTGGAGGCACTGATCGAATCCGCGGACCGGATGATGCTGGAGCAGAAGTTGGATCGTCCTACGCCGTCCGGGTGATCGGGATGCGCTTTTCGAGTGAATCTTACCCATCGGAGTAGGTGACCGGGCAGGATGGGCCTGTGACGTGTCCATCGGTCGACGGCGAGGCTGCACAGCCCTCCACCGATGACTCCTCGACGCCTCCGCTGCCGGAGTTCGACGTCACGTCGTTGCGTTCGCTGTTCAACGAAGCACAATCGGGTCGGGCGGTCGACCTGGCCGATCGGTGCGGCCGATGGGACGAGCAGCTGGCGCCCGAGGACCCACGCCGGTGGTGGGTGCTGGTGGTGTGGTTCGTGACCGTGCAGAGCGATGCGAGGGCCGGCGACCCACTGGTGTTGGCCGAGCGGATGCTCCAGGAGGCGACGCGCACCAGGTCCACGTCCGCCGAGACGGTCGCCAGGGCCGCCAGGGCTCTCACCAGGGCATCGCTCGGGCAACCGGCAAGTGCGGTCGCCGATCTCGGGCGGGCGACCGCCCTGCTCGGCGCCCTCTCGACGGCCGCTCGGGACGACGAGACACCTGCGGAGCTGTATGTGCGGACGCTGGCGGCGAACCTGCTGGGGCTGGGACTCATGCGCAGCGGGCTGTACGCGGAAGCCAGGAACCATCTCCGGGCCATGCTGGCGCCGGAGGTGTTGGCCGACGCCGACGCGATGGCACCGGCAGTGGCCAGGTTCAACATCGGCTGGACCCACTTGTCGGACGGGCTGGAGGCCTCGACGAGCGGGGACGCACAGCGCGCGAAGCGGTGCTTCACCGAATCGGCCAGATGGTTCGCGCAGACCCTCGACGAACCGGTGTTGCGGGCACCGGGCTCGTGGCTGCGCACCGCCGCCTCGGCCCTGGGCGCGGCCGCCGGCGATCTGGCCGACCACCCGAGCGCGCCGGCGGCGCTGGACGCGGTGCTGCAGCGCGGGGACTTCCTCCGTCCTGATCACGCGGCGATCTGTCGACTGGCCTCGGCCCGCCGCCGCCGGCTCTCCGGGGACCCGGAACAGGCAGCCATCGAACTGGCCAGGGCCGAGCAGTCGCTGCCCGCCCAGCATGCCCACCGCAGCATCAGCTTCGCCGTGTGGGCCGAGTCGATCCTGCTGGAACAGTCTGCGACATCGTCGCCCGCCCGTGACGACGCCCTGGTCGACACGCTCGAGGTGTTGGTGGCCCAGCGCCGCCGCGACCGACAGGCACTCGACGCCGACTACGCCCAGGCCACCGAACGCGCCCGGTTGCTCCTGAACCCGGCTGACCTGACCTCCATCTCGATCGACGCGCTCACCGGGGTCCGCGATCGCCGCGCTCTCCCGGAACTCGAGCAGCTGGTGGCACAGTCCAATGACGACGGATCAGCCGGGTGTCTGGCCTTCCTGGACCTGGACGACCTCAAGCAGCTCAACGACCGTCACAGCCACCAACTGGGCGACGAGGTGCTCCGGCTGTTCGGCGCGGAGCTCCGGCACATCCTGCGGCCGGGCGATCTGGCCGTCCGGTACGGCGGCGACGAGTTCGTGGTGCTGCTGCGCAGCCGATCGCTCGACGGCACCCACCAGCTGCTCGACGCGATGGTCTCACGCTTCGCCGACAGCTCGGCAGCCCTTCCGGGCGTCGATGGGCCGGTGACCTTCAGCCGGGGGATCAGCGAGACCGGGACGGGCACCAACCTGTCCGAACTGTTGCTGCAGGCCGACCAGGACCTGTTGCACAGCAAGCATTCCCGCCATCGAGCCGTCGTCCTGGCGCACGCGCAGGCCGCTCAGGGGCCGCCCGGCCAATCCGCGAGCGACGATCCCGAGATGAGCTCATAGGCCTGGATGTACCGGTCACGGGTGGCGGTCACCACCTCCGCGGGGAGCTCCGGCGGCGGGGTGTCGGAATGCCGGTCCCAGCCGGACGCGGCGGAGGTGAGCCAATCGCGGACGTACTGCTTGTCGAAGGACGCCTGGGCCCGGCCCTCCCGGTACTCGGCGGCCGGCCAGAAACGGGAGGAGTCCGGGGTCAGCACCTCGTCACCGAGCACGAGCGTCCCGTCCGGAGTGCGGCCGAACTCGAACTTGGTGTCCGCCAACAACACTCCGCGATCTGCTGCATGTCCTGCGGCCCGACCGTAGATGGCGAGGGTCAGCGCGCGGAGCTCGGCGGCCGCCGCCTCACCGACCATGCCGACCACGTGCGCATAGTCGATGTTCTCGTCGTGCAGTCCCACGTCGGCCTTCGCCGCCGGGGTGAAGATCGGCTCCGGCAGCCGTGAGGACTCCGTCATGCCGGCCGGCAGCGGGATCCCGCAGACCGTCCCGCTGGAGCGGTACTCGAGCAGCCCGGAACCGGCGAGATAGCCCCTGGCGACGCATTCGACCGGGACCATCTCGAGGGTGCGCACCAGCATGGCCCGGCCGAGCACCTCGGCGGGGATGCGCGGATCCTGCACGGACACCACGTGGTTCGGCACCAGATCGGCGAGCAGTTCGAACCAGAACATGCTCATCGCCGTCAACACCCGGCCCTTGTCGGGGATGGGGGTCGGCAGGATGTGGTCGTAGGCGCTGATCCGGTCGGTGGCCACGAACAGCAGCGTCTGTTCGTCGACCCGGTGGATCTCGCGGACCTTGCCGGAGGCCAGATGCTGGTAGTCCTGCAGTCGGGCCATCAGGCGCCTTCGTCTCCATCAGCGTCGTCGAGCAGACCACGTCGGCGCAGCAGCGGGGTGATGTCGGGCTCCCGGCCGACGACATCGGCGAAGGAGGTCATCGGATCCCGCGTACTGCCGACGGCCAACAGCTTGCGGCGGAACGTGTCCCCGTTCTCACGGGTCAGCCCGCCGTTGGACCGGAACCATTCGACAGTATCGGCGTCCAGCACTTCCGACCACAGGTAGGAGTAGTACCCGGCCGCGTATCCGCCGAGCCCGGCGAAGATGTGCTGGAAGTAGGTGGTCCGGTACCGCGGCGGCACCAGTTCATCCGCAATCCCTGCTGCCACCAACGACTGTTCCTCGAAATCGATGGGGTCGTCGATGTCCTCGTCGGACTGGATGCGGTGCCAGGCCTGGTCCAGCAGTGTCGCACCGAGCATCTCGGAGGTCCCCTGACCCTGCCCCCACACCGAAGCCCGGTGCAGCGCATCGAGCATTAGCTGCGGGAGCACCTCGCCGGTCTCGACGTGCCGCGCGTAGTTCCGGACGATCTCCGGCTCCAGCGCCCACATCTCGTTCACCTGGCTGGGGAACTCGACGAAATCGCGCGGAACGCTGGTACCGGACAACCGCGGGTAGGTGACATCGGAGAACAGTCCGTGCAAGCAGTGTCCGAACTCGTGGAAGAACGTCCGGACTTCGTCGAGCGTCAGCAGCGTCGGCGTGCCCTCCGGCGCCTGGGCCACGTTCAGGACGTTGAGGATCACCGGCTTCGTGCCGAGCAGGTGGCTCTGCTCGACGAAGTTCGTCATCCAGGCACCACCGCGTTTGATGTCGCGCGCGAAGAAATCGCCCAGGTAGAGCCCGAGGATGGTCTCCTCACCGGATGCGGGATGATCGACGACCTCCCACACCCGCACCTCCGGGTGGTAGCCGACGAGATCGGGACGCGGCCGGAAGGTGATGCCGTACAGGCGCTCCGCCGCGTGGAAGACCCCGTCGACGAGCACCCGTTCGAGTTCGAAGTAGGGCTTCAGCTGCGCGGTGTCCACCTGGAACCGTTCAGCCTCCACCTGCGAAGCGTAGTACGACCAGTCCCATGGTTCGAGATCGATCCCGTCACGGGAAGCGAACTCCTGCAACAGTTCCGCTTCAGCTGCTCGGCGCGCAGCCGCCGGCCGCACCATCCGGGAGAGCATCGCGTCGACGGCGGCCGAGGTGCGCGCCGTCTGGTCGGAGGCGACCAGGTCTGCGTAGGTGTCGAACCCGAGGAGCTGCGCCGATCGGGCCCGCAGCACGGCGATCTGCTGCGCGATCGGGGCGTTGTCGGTCTCGCCGGCAGACGCGCGGTTGACCGAGGCCTCGTACAACCGGGCTCGGACGTCCCGGTCACCGAGCGAGGCGAGCAACGGCTGCTGGCTCGGCAACCCCAGCGCAACCAGATGCCCCTGCTCTCCACGCTTCTCGGCCGCCGCCGCCGTCGCCGCCATCGCGTCGGCACCGACTCCGACCATCTCGGCCCCGGTCAGCAGCAGGGCACTGGCCTCGGTGTCGGCGAGCAGCTGCCGCTGGAAGATGCTGCCCAGGGTGGCGACCTGCTGGTTGAGGCTCTTCAGCTCGTCCCGACCCTGCGCGTCGAGGCGCGCTCCGGCCAACACGAAATCGGCATGGTGCCGCTCCACGAGCGCGATCTGCTGCGCATCGAGTGCCAGATCGAAGCGGCCGCGGTGGACGGCGTCGATCCGCTGGAACAGATCGGGGTTCAGCTTGATCTCGTCGAAGTGCGCCGCCAGCCGCGGGGACAGCTCGGCTTCCAGCTGTTGCATGTCGGCGGTGGCCATCGATCCGACGAGGTTGAAGAACACCAGGGCCACCCGGTTCAGACCCTGGCCGCTGCGCTCCAGGGCGACCAGGGTGTTCTCGAAGTCCGGCACCGCGGGATCGGCGACGATCGCGGCGATCTCGGCCAGGTGCTCGGCCGCGAAGTGCTCCCACGCGGGCAGGTAGTGCTCGAGCTCGATGTCGGCGAACCGGGGCAGACCGAACGGGAGATCGGACGGCCGCGCGAACGGGTTGTCGGCCGGCAGGGGCGGAGTCGGTGCTGGAGGAGCTGACATGACAGACAGTCCATCACGCACCGCATCGAGCCCGCCAACCACGCCGTCCGCTCACCGCATGCTGGATGGTCAGGCGCACGCTGGACAGCCAACCGCATGCTGGACGGCCAGCCGCATTCTGGACGGCCAGCCGCATTCTGGATGGTCGGTTTCAGCGCCGTCCGGCCATGGATCCGACAGTCCGGGATGCGAGGTCGAAGTCCTCCGTCACGAGGAAGCCGTTGACCGCTGCTCCCACGAACGACCCGTTGCCCATCGCCAGCGGCACGTTGGCCATCGGGTTCACCACGTTGCCGGCTGCCCAGATCCTGGGATGGGTGGTCCGTCCGAATTCGTCCACCGTCAGGAAACTCCCCCAGGGACCGTCGGTGCGCTGCAGACCCAGCCCGTCGAGGAACCCGTCGTGCAGCACCGGCGTACCGATGGTGAACACCGCCTCGATCTGTTCGATCGACCCGTCCGCCAGCCGTACGCCGCTGATGTCCCGGCCCTCGCCCAGAATCTCCTCGACAGCGGTCCGGACGATCCGCACGTTCCGCGCCGACAACCGCCGCTCGTCCGTCTCTGCCAGCGGGACGTCCGACGGCAGGAACAGCACCACATCGTCGCTGAGCTGTCGCACCATCTGCACCTGGTGCAGACCGAAGGCCGAGGTCGCGAGCACGCCGAGCCGGCGCCCCCGGACCTCCCAGCCATGGCAGTAGGGACAGTGCAGGACGCTGTGTCCCCAGCGCTCGGCGAGTCCAGCAACGTCCGGCAGCCGGTCACCGACCCCGGTCGCAACGATCACCGCACGCGCCGACCAGCGCCTCCCGGATTCGGCCGTGACGAGCACTGGTCCGTCCGCTGGTCCTGCCACCGCGGCCACGCGCTCTGCGGCGAACTGCACCCCGTACTGCTCCACCTCCACCCTCCCGCGGGCGACCAGGTCCGCCGGCGAGGTGCCCTCGTTCCCCAGCACCCCGTGCATCTCGTCGGCGAACCGGTTCCGGGTCTCGCCGGCATCGACGACCAACACGGACCGGAGGGATCGACCCACCATCAGCGCTGCACTCAGACCCGCCGCTCCGCCACCGATCACCACGACATCGAACTCGTTGTTGTCCATGGGATCCAGCCTCCGCGGCATTCACCACAGTGGCAAGTATACTTGCCGAATTGGCAAGTCCGGTGCGTGACGACGGGAACAGACATGGTGGCAGAACTCCAGCAGCTCGGCGCTCGACTCAGAGCCGCGCGCACCGCACGGGGGTGGACGCTCGACGACCTGGCACCGCTCGGCGGCATGTCGGTGAGCACCCTTTCCCGCCTCGAGTCGGGCAAACGTCAGGCCAGCCTGGAGCTGTTGATACCGCTGACCCGCGCGCTGGGGATCCGGGTCGACGACCTGCTGGTGCCGGCACCGGTCGATCCGCGGGTCTCGCGCCCTTCCTTCCGACGACCCGGGATGACGGTGCGCCCGCTGGCACCCGAGGACTCGACCCTGCTCGCCTACGCCATCGACTACGAGCCGGGGGTCCCGTTACCGGAGCCGAACACCCACCCCGGTCGCGACTGGGTCTACGTGACAAGCGGAAAGTTGTTGCTGCAGCTCGGATCGCAGGAGCTCGTGCTGGCTCGCGGTGAGGCTGCCGAGTTCGACACCCTGGTGCCGCATGCCATGGGGGCCGCGGGTGCCCGACCGGCGCGGATCATCTCGATCTTCAACCAGGACGGCGATCGCCTGCACGTCCACTCCCCCGACGGCGACCACTGAAAGGACGCTCACGAGAACCCTTGATCGGCAACGGGGTCTCGACTCCTGCGTCGCTCGACCACCGAACCATCTCGACTCCTGCGTCGCTCGACCACCGAACCATCTCGACTCCTGCGTCGCTCGACCACCGAACCAACTCGACTCCTGCATCGGCCGAGCGCCGACGCAGCACTCCACCTCCCAGTCAGGGCATCTCGTCCGGAACCCACTCCAGGTCGGATGCCCACACGGCTGCGGTCGAATCCGACGGCGCTCGCCAGTCGCCGCGCGGCGACAGCGAGCCACCGGCCGCCACCTTGGGGCCGTTGGGGATGGCGGATCGTTTGAACTGGCTGAAGCCGAAGAACCGCTTCACGAACACCTCGAGCCAGTGCCGGATCTCCGCCAACGTGTACTGCTGCTTCGAGTCCTCGTCGAACCCCGGCGGCCACTCCCCGGATGACGCGTCGTGCCAGGCGTGCCAGGCCAGGAAGGCGATCTTCGACGGCGGGAACCCATACCGCAGGACGTAGTACAGGGTGAAGTCCTGCAGGGCGTAGGGGCCGATGCTCGCCTCGGTGCTCTGCGGCTTCTCACCCTCGCGCGTCGGCACCAGTTCCGGGGTGATCTCCGTGTCCAGGATCGACCGCAGTACCACACCCGCCTCGTCCGAGAAGAGTTGCTGGGCGATCGCCCACCGGATCAGGTGCTGGATCAGGGTCTTGGGCACACCTGCGTTCACCGCGTAGTGCGACATCTGGTCACCGACACCGTAGGTGCACCATCCCAGCGCCAATTCGGACAGATCACCGGTGCCCAGCACGATGCCGCCTCGATTGCCGGCGATGCGGAACAGGTAGTCGGTGCGCAGACCGGCCTGGACGTTCTCGAAGGTGACGTCGTACACCGCTTCACCGCCGGCGTACGGATGCCCGATGTCGGCCAGCATCCGCTCTGCCGCCGGTCGGATGTCGATCTCGGCGAACTCGACACCCAGTGCCGCACAGAGCTTCTCGGCATTGAGCTTGGTGTGTTCGGTGGTGGCGAAGCCCGGCAGCGTGTAGGCCAGGATGTCGGTGCGTGGTCGGCCGACCCGGTCCATCGCCCGCGCAGCCACGATCAGGGCGTGCGTCGAATCGAGCCCACCGCTGACCCCGATGACGATCTTCGGGGTGCCGATCGACTCCAACCGGCGCTGCAGCCCGGAGACCTGGATGTTGTAGGCCTCGTAGCAGTCGAGGTTGAGCCGCTCGATGTCGTTGGGCACGAACGGGTACCGGTCCACCGGCCTGCGCAGACCACCCACGGCGCGCTGGAAGTCGGGCTCCGGGTGTGGGGAGAGGTAGCCCTCCTGGTACCCGCCCAGGCCCTCGAACTCGACCGTCCGGAAGCCGGCGCGGACCGAGAAGGAGCGAGCATTGTCGTCGAAAGTGCCCTGTCGCAACCGTTCCTGACGGATCCGGCCGAGATCGACGTCGGCAACGGTGATCCGGGTCCCGTCCGGAAACCTCTCACCCTCGGCCAGCAGCTCACCGCACTCATACACCATCGTCTGACCGTCCCACGACAGATCGGTGGTCGATTCCCCCTGTCCGGCAGCGGCATACAGGTAGGCCGCGAGACAGCGGGCGGACGCCGAACGCACCAGCAACCGACGGTCCTCAGCACGGGCAACGGTGATCGGGCTGCCCGACAGGTTGAGCAGCACGCTCGCTCCGGCCAGCGCGGCCTCCGCGGACGGCGGCACCGGGACCCACATGTCCTCGCAGATCTCGGCGAAGATCGTCAACCCGGGCACGTCCGTCGAGCGGAACAGCAGATCGCAGCCGAACGGCACCGAGATCCGCAGGTCAGGAGGGACGTCGGTGGTGCCGATCCTCGGCACGAAGACCTCGATCTCCTCGCCGATCACACCCTCGCCGCTGCCGAAATATCGACTGTCGTAGAACTCCCGGTAGGTCGGCAGGTACGACTTCGGGGCCACCCCGAGGATCACGCCCCGATGGATGACGACCGCGCAGTTGTAGACCCGGTTGCCCCACTGCAGCGGCGCGCCGACCACGAGCAGCGTCGGGAGGTCGTGGGTGTCCTCGCACAGCTGCGAGAGCGCACCCAACGTGCGCCCCAGGACGACGTCCTGCAGGACCAGATCGTCGATCGCATATCCGGTCATGCCCATCTCGGGGAAGACGGCGACCTGCACACCGTCCGCCGCCGCGGCGCGCGCGGCAGCTGCAGTCCGGCGCGCGTTCTCGGCGGGATCGGCGATCGCCACCGGCACCGTGCACGCCGCCACACGCACGAACCCGTGCGCTGCCGGACTGGCGAAATCGGCTCTGTAGGTCACGCCCTCGATCCTTCCACGACACACATCCCCGGCGGTCTCCCCGCACCTCGACCAGCACCCGAGCTCCAAAGCTGCGTGCGAGGCGGCGAGCGGGCCCAGGGTTCGTCCATGACCTCGATCGGCGACACGCCGGCCACGAGCGAGGAACCTGTGAGGAGCGGGCGGCGCGCTGTCTGCGGCCGGCGGCTCGACGCGACGGCCTTCCGGCTGCTGTCGGCGGTCGCTGTACTGAGCGCAGTCGCCGTCGTCGTGCCGGCAACCCGCCTGCACCTCGTCGACGGGGTGGGCGGATCCGTCCGTGCGACCGTGGTGGAGGCGTTCGGCGCCCCCGGCCTGATCGCGGCGCCGGCCCCGGTCGCGGCCACCGTCGGGGTCATTTCGCTCTGCGCGGTTGCCCGTCGGCGGAACAGCCGCGATGCCAGGACCGCGGCCACGGTGGTGGCCTCAGCAGTGCTTGCCGCCGTCGTGGTGGCCACCGCGACGACCCACATCGGCATCGCCGGCCTGCCGACTGCCGCCGTACTGTTCGGCCTGGCCCGATCACGCACTGGGTGAGCGCCACGGTTGGAACGCACTGCACGACGCCCTGGGAGCGAACGTTCGGCAGGGGCGGCCCGGGTGCTGGGGCAGCTCAGCGGCGCACCCGGTATCGCAGGTGCGTCGCCCGCGTGCCGGCGACGACGGTGGGGTCCTCCAACAGGATCGGTCCGCTCGTCAACGATCCGAAGTAGGCCTTTCCCGAAGTCATCAACAGGGGTACGAGGCTGACCGCCACCTCATCGACGAGCCCGAGGTCGAGCGCCTGGCCGACAACATCCGCGCTGGCAATCGCCACGTCGCGGTCGCCGGCGATCTCCTTCGCCAGGGCGATCGCCCTGGGCACGTCGTCGACGAACGTGGTGCGCGGCCAGCGGGAGGCGTCGGCGGGAGGTCGGTGCGTGACCACGACCACCGGTGCCCCGACCGGGTGTTGGTCTCCCCAGCCGTCCGTGATGTCGAACAGCCGCCGCCCGGACACCAGTGCGCCGACATCGGTCATCATCGAGCGCACCAGAGCGGCGCCCAGCTCGTCCGGACGGAACCGGATGTCTCGGTTGCGGCTCTCGACCTCCACGGAGCCGGCGCTGTACCACTCGAACAACGCGCCGACCTCGTCGCTGTGGGTGGCGATGTAGCCGTCGAGCGACATCGTCATGTGTGCTGTCACGTTCGTCATGTGATTCTCCTTCCGTATGTGTTGGGCCGCAGCTGTTTCCGCTGCGGCGCCCCATCTGATGACCGACGGCTGAGTCGATCAGCCCTGGGGGTGAAGATCGTCGATCACACCTCCGCCATCACCGTCTTCAACCGTTTGGTTGTTCATGACCGTAGGCATGACCAGTCCCCGTTGTCAACCCTTTGGTTGAGCAAGCGGTCGAGATCCGGGAGGACCGCAGCCTCGAATGGCGGGTTGGTCCAGAGGCGGCTACAAGGAACCTGAGAAATCGTTATCTCAGACCCGGCAGAGCGGCCGATCGGCCGCGGAGGAGACCGACCCATGACCGAGCACCCCCAGCAGGATCACCACCGACCCACCGGACTGGGCATGCCCGTCAGCCGCAAATCGTTCCTCCGTGCCTCGATGACGGCAGGGCTCGCCGTCGCCGGTGCCGGTGCGATGACAGCGCTCGGGCCGGCAACGCCGGCGTCCGCTGCGCCGTCGGTGCAGAAGATCAAGGTCATCGCGGGCACCGGTACCGCCCCGGTCTACGGCGTCGGGGCCACCGACCTCGGGATCCCGGCCCGCTGCCCGGACGGCCGGAACCTGTACATCTTCGGCGACACCTTCGCCGACCGATTCGGCGGCGCCAACTGGCGATCGCCGGTGGGGCTGTACTCGCCGAGCTCCTCCGGTAACCCCATCTTCTTCAACGGAGCGGTCGGCGGACCCACCGCGAGGCAGCTGTGGGACTACCCGCACGATTCCTACTTCGCGACGGTGATCCCGTCCGACATCATCACCATCGGCTCCACGATGTATCTGCAGGCCATCGTCAACGGACCGACGTTCGGTCAGGTCCGGTGGACGGAGATCTGGAAGTCGACCGACTCGGGTGAGAACTGGACGCACACCGGGGTCAAGTTCGACGGCACCCAGGACGGCGGCCGCTTCCAGCTCATCACCTGGGCGCTCGGTCCCGACGACTTCGTCTACCTCTACGGCACCGGGTTCCAGCGCGACAAGGGTCTGATCCTGTGCCGCGTGCAGAGGGACAGCCTCGAGAACAAGGCCGCCTACCAGCCCTGGGGCTACCAAGGGGGCTGGGGCTGGGGCAAGCCGGCGACCGAGGTGCTCGGCGGCAAGTTCGGTGAGATGTGCCTGCGTCGGTACGGCAGCAAGTACGTGTTGACCTGGTTCAACGCCGGCGCCTACCGGATGGACGCGATGGTGCTCAACTCTCCGATCGACAACCTGGTCACCACGACGAAGACGACCCTGATCCAGGGCGGCAGCTGGGGCGCCGAGGACAACACCCACGTGGCCCAGCTCTACGGCGGCTACCAGGTCCCGGGCGGGTCCATCTCGAACTTCGACCTGATCGTCAGCCAGTGGAACACCACCGCCGGCGCCGACAACACGCCCTATCAGGCGATGCAGTTCCGGGTGTCCGGGCTCGCCTGAACCCAGCAGGGTGCGCTGGCTGTCGAGCACCGCCGCAGGTGCGGCCCATCGGTTCGGCGTGCGTGCGCCGCACAGGTGGGCCGCGTCGCATAGATCGGCAGGATGACGTGGACCGCGCTCCGGTCGGCGTCATCACGCCGACCCGATGATGACGGGCTCGCACGTCGACACGAATACGTGCTCCCGCGCTCCGGTCGGTGCGGCCAGGTCCAGCCCGATCTCCACCCACACGACAGCTTCTCCACCCGGATCTCGACCCGTGGGCCGATCAGCAGAAGGGGGCGTCGGACGAATCTTGAGTCAGTCGGCGAGCGCCGAAACCCGTCCCCCGGCGGGCACTGATTCCAGGAGAACACCATGTCGGATCTTCAGCAGGCCCTCGTCATCAGCGGCAGCATCTTCGCGGTCATCATGATCACCGGGTACGGGCGCCGAGCCTTCTCGTTCCACAAGTTCCTCTACCCGCTGATGAGCTGCGCTGCCTTCGGGTTCTTCTACCTCAAGGACGCACCGACCGCCTCGGTCGACTGGCTGGTCTACCTGGCAGGCGCGCTCATCGGCGCGGGTGCCGGCGTGGTCGCGGCTCGCGTCACCGGTGTCGAGCGGGACGGGAAGGGCGCCGCATTCACCGTGTGCGGCCCCGGCTTCGCGGCGACCTGGCTGGTGATGTCGGTGGTCAGGATCGCCTTCATCGTCGCGGTGGAGCACGTCGATTCGTTCCGCAACGCCTTCGGGACCTTCATGATCTCGCACCACATCTCGTTCGACACGGTGCCGCCTTTCTTCGTCCTGATGGCCTTGTCCATGGTGGTGGTCCGGCTGACCATCGTGGTGGTCCGGATCCGCCGGAGCAGCGTTTCCGGAGCCACCTGGACCCGCAGGACGGTCGCGGCCTGACACCACCACCGACCCACGACAGGGCCGCCACCGGATCCCGGTGGCGGCCCTGTCGTGCGCTCTCCTCGAGTGGGCCTGCGAGGGGTTTCGACTCCCCAGCTCACGAAGCACTCACTCCGTTCGTCGCAGCACGACGGACAGCGACCGTGGCATCCGCGGAGCACACCTACTGGCGACCGTAGCGTCCGCGAACTGTTTCTTGCTGGTGGGTTGCCGGTGCCCACCAGGATCGCTCAGTGCTCGAGCGTGACCAGGCCGTGGGCGATCGCCAGACGCGCAGCCTGCACCCTGTCCCGGGCGCCGACCTTCGCGAACAGGTTGTTGATGTGGGTCTTCACGGTCGAGTCGCTGACGAAGAGCCGCTGGGCGATCGCCCGGTTCGGGAGTCCCTCACCGATGAGCGCCAGCACTTCGCGCTCCCGCGGCGTCAGGTCCGCCGAGAGCGGTTGCAACGCAACGCTTCCCGGATTCCCGGACGAATCCATCTGCGGGGCGGATGCTGCCGGCGACACGGGTGGACCGGACCGGGAACGTCCGGCCGCAGCCAGCAGCCGCGCCTGGACCGCGGGATCGAGAACGGCCTGTCCGGCAGCGGCACTGCGGATGGCTCGCAGGATGTCTGCCCGTCCGGCGTCCTTGGTCAGGTAGCCGCGCGCGCCCGCGCCGAGTGCAGTCAGGATCGATTCCTCGTCAGCGAAGGTGGTCAACACCACCACCGCGATCTCGTCGGCGGCCGCCAGGATCTGTCGAGTCGCCTCGGCGCCACCGATGCCCGGCATGTTGAGGTCCATCAGCACCACGTCCGGGCGCTGCAGCGCCGCTGCCTCGACGGCGCGCTCGCCGTCCGCTGCCGTTCCACTCACCCTCAGGTCGGCCTGCAGGTCGATGACGATCGCCATCGCCTCGCGGATCGCGGTCTGGTCGTCCACCACCAGCACCGAGATGTCCTGTCCCACAGCAGCATCCTCCGTCATCGACTGTCCTGTCCTGGGATCGGGGACGGCGAATCGCCGACCGGGACGGTCACTTCGACCCGCCATCCGTCCACCGCGTCGCCACCGGTGACCGGACCGGCTCGCACGGTGCCGTCCACCTCGCGGACCCGCTCGCGCATCCCGAGCAGCCCGAGCCCTGATCCACTGGTCAGCGACGGAACATGCTGCGGCGCTGCATGATTCGTCACCCGCAGGGTGACGGTGCCGGTCTTGGTGTCCGCACCGCCATCGGCATGGGCATCGGCCGACAGCGTTCCGAACACCAGCTCGATCTGCACGGCGGCCCCCGGCGCGTACTTGCGGGCATTGGTCAGCGACTCCTGCAAGGCACGGTGGACGGCATCCGCGGCTCGCGCTGCCACGACCTGCTCGCGGCCACGCACCTCGAGCTGTGTCCCTGCGGGCGCGGACGTCGCCACCGTGTCGCGCAGTCGGTCGCCGAGCGGACCGGAGTCCTCCCGCAGCGCCCGCACGGCGCTGCCGGCCTCGAGCATGCCTGCCCGGACCAGACCCTGTGCCGTGGCCACCGCACTTCGGGCTCTGTCGGTGGCGCCCGCTTCCAGCAGTGCGTCAACGGCTTCGAGCTGCAGGTTGACACCCGCGAGGGAGTGGGCGAGCACGTCGTGCAGCTCGCGGGCGATGCGGTTCCGCTCGGTGAGGGTGGCAGCATCGGCGGTCGCCTCCGCAGCCGCGGCAGCGCTCACCGCCGCACTCTGCAGCGCCAGCGCGGTTTCGACCCGGTTGCGGTTGGCGACGCCGACGAAGACCGGGAGTCCGGTCAGCGCGCCGACGTACCAGGGAACGTCGATCACCCCGGCGTGGTCGCCCACCAGCAGTGCCAGCGCCCCTGCCGCCGACATCGCCGCAGCCCACCCGACGCCTTCGTAGTCGGGGCGCCGGTAGCCGATGTGGCCGGCGAAGAAGTACCCGAACAGCGACGCGACGCCGTGCGGATCGACGCCCATCAGCCCGGCCGCAGCGAGCACCGAGGCGCCGCTGTTGACGCGCAGGGCGACGACTGACAGCCGATCGTCCGGCACGATCCGCACCAGACTGAGGCCGACGTTGATCGCCAGCAGCACCCAGACCCACCACTGGTGCGGCGCATCCGCTCCGAGGAACTGCGTGAGGGTGAAGATTCCGATCGCCGCCGAGACGGCGAGTTGCCGCCACGGGTTGTCCCGTGGCGGCAGTCGCAGCGGTAACGGCGTGCTCACCGCATCATGATCCACCGCGCGGGGCGCGGATCGCGCACCGAGGTACGCGGTTCACGACGCCCACGTCGTGTCGGCGCCGACGCGGGCCGGGTTCGTCGGCGCCGTGCGCACGGCACCGTCGCGATCCGTCGACCAGACCAACTCGACACCGAGTTCGCGGGCCGCACGCACCGAGCGGAGGTGGACCACCCCCGACTCGGCGAGGATCCCGCACCCGATCGCCAGCATGATCGACTGCTCCGCCAGCGTCGACGCTCCTGCACCGACGAACCCGGCCAGCGGAATGAGCGCGGCCTTCACCGCGATGTTGACCACCCAGAGCAGGATCGTGCTGAACCGGTATCGCATCCAAAGCTGGCCCTCGCGGGCGCCGAAGCCGATGGTCCCGCCGCGTACCGCGCCGATCAGCACACTCACCAGCACACCTGCGGCGGCCACCCCGATCGCCGCAGCGCTCGCCGAACCGAGGTTCTTGATCTCGGTCGCGCCGATCACCGTCAGGATCACCGGCATCAGCAGCAGCGACTTGAGCTCCACCCGTTGGCCGGCCAGCCGGCGCACGAACAGATAGCCGACGCCCAGGACGATTGCTGCGATACCGATGGGGCTCATGGTGTTCTGCCTCCTGCTCGGGTCGGATCCGGATGATCCGATCTGCCGCCGACGACGCTACGAAGATCGGCGCAGGGTCACCTCGGAGCACGGGTGGAGATCCGGGTGGAGAAGCCGGACGGACCGGGGTGGATTCCCACCAATTGATTGCCTCGGGCAGAAGATTTTTGCGTTTCGAGTCGCGCGACTCCGGCCGCAGTCGTACGTTCGATCTGCAGTGACACCGCCGCAGCGCCCGCCGTCGGGGCGGACGCACCACCGGAGATCGCGCTACCGGACCACCATCGGGTCGGCGCACGAAGGAGAAGGTTCGTCATGAGGGCACTTCACAGAGCACGACTGATCGCCACCGTGGGAGCGGCTGTACTGACCGGACTGTTGACAACAGCCGGCCAGGCCTCCGCAGCCGAGAACACCGCGACCCCCGGCCATCCCGCCGTCACCCAGCGCGGTGAGGCCTACGCGGGCTGGCACGAAGCGACGGCGGCCAACGGCGCGACGCCAGACGGAGCACGCGTCCAGGACATCAACGCAGCTGCAAATCCGATCGGTATCGACGTGTCCAGCTACCAGGGCAACGTCGACTGGGCCTCCTACTGGAACCAGGGCTACCGGTTCGCGTACACCAAGGCGACCGAGGGTGACTACTACACCAGCGATTACTTCAGCCAGCAGTACACCGGGTCCTACAACCAGGGATTCATCCGCGGCGCGTACCACTTCGGGATCCCGAACGGATCGAGCGGTGCCAGCCAGGCCCAGTACTTCGTCAGTCACGGTGGCGGCTGGAGCGCCGACGGCAAGACGTTGCCCGGCATGCTCGACATGGAGTTCAACCCGTACGGCGCCACCTGCTACGGCCTGAGCCAGGCGGCGCTGACCAACTGGATCAAGGACTTCACCAACACCTATCGGTCCCTCACCGGACGGGACGCGGTGATCTACACGAACACCGGCTGGTGGAACCAGTGCGTCAACTCGTCAGCTTTCGGCGCGACCAACCCGTTGTGGGTGGCCAACTATTCGTCCTCGACACCACCGGTGCCGGCCGGCTGGGGTTACTACACCTTCCACCAGTACAGCAGCGACCCGGTCGACCAGAACCGCTTCAACGGCACGATGGATCGTCTGATCGCCCTGGCCACCGGCTGAGCGGCTGACGGGTTCCGACGCCCTCCTCCGTCGCTCGCACGACCGGCGACCTCTCGGTGGTCGAGGTGGATGGGCCCAGCGGCACGGAGTGATGCGGGGCGGACCGAGACGAGATCCCGTCCACCCCGGCCGGTCCGGAACACCAGCACCGATGCCCCGATCGTCACCGACGGTCGGGGCACCGGTGGGCGCCCATGGGCCCGGTCCGCTCGCCCGCTACACCGTCACCATCACCAGCGCCGAGATTCGCAGGTGGTTCCGATGCTGCTACCGAGCCTGCGGCGAGGCCCTGGGTGTTCCGGTCGTCATGACCGCCGGATCGTGACGGTGGGGTGGAGCCCCCCATCGCCCACAACAGTGATGTCGACGCCGTTGCCTGCAAAACTCAGCGGGTCGATGGCCACGCTCTTGGACTTCGGGTACCCCATTCCCGGGAGGGCGTCCTGGTAGTACTGCAAGGCTTCGTCCGCAGTCGCTCCGTCGAGCGACACGACAACCGCGCCGTCGGTGACACGAGGCGAACCAGCTGTGGTACCGGGCGGGAGTGGAAAGTTGCTGCGCTGCAGCTCATTCAGCCATCGCGGTGTTACCGATCACCCGGGCCCGATTCGTGGTGGCGAGTTCTTCGGTTCGGCTGGTCGGAGCGCGGCCCCACAGGGCGGGATGGCCCGCGATGAGGAACTCCATGGTGGCACCGAAACCGTCCGCCTCGCGACGCGGCGCCCTGTCACCCGACCCGTCGGGTGACAGGTGCGCGGCCTCAGGTGGGGTGATTCCCAGAGCCAGCAACAGGATCGCGCTCCCCATCGGTGGTGCGCCGCCGAACGGTTGCACGACAGCTGTTCTCAGCAAGCCCTCAGGTGGGCACAGCCATCATCACCGAGGGGCACGATCCACTTCTCAGGACGGACGTCAACAATGCAAACGATCACCGGACGAACCCATCGCAGTCAGGTGCTGCTCTCCAAGGTTCCCGAGGTCACGCTGTTCTTCTGGATCATCAAGATCCTCTGCACCACCGTCGGTGAGACAGCAGCGGACTTCCTCAACGTGAACCTCGGGTTCGGCCTGGGACTGACATCGCTGGTCACCGGCGCCCTGTTGGCGCTGGTGCTGGTGGCGCAGTTCCGCGCCAACCGGTACATCCCGGCGTTGTACTGGCTCACGGTCGCGCTGATCAGCGTCTTCGGCACGCTGGTCACCGACAACCTCACCGACGTCGCGGGATTTCCGCTGGAGGCCAGCACGCTGATCTTCGCGGCACTGCTCGCCACTACCTTCCTGGTCTGGTATGTGAGCGAGCGCACCCTGTCCATCCACTCCATCCTGACCCGCCGACGGGAGGCGTACTACTGGCTGACGATCCTGTTCACCTTCGCACTCGGTACCGCCGCGGGTGACCTGATGGCCGAGGGTCTCGGCCTGGGATACCTGACCACCGGACTGATCGTCGCCGGCGTCGTCGCGCTCTCGGTGATCGCCTGGAAACTGGGAGCCAATCCGATCCTCACGTTCTGGATCGCGTACATCCTGACCCGCCCGCTGGGCGCTTCGATCGGCGACTACCTGACCCAGCCTGGCGACCATGGAGGCCTGGGGCTCGGCGCGACAGTCACCAGCATCATCTTCGGCGTCGGGATCGTCGGCATCGTGCTCTACCTGGCCATCAGCAAGAAAGACGTCATCGATCGTCCGGATGGGCCGGCACAGCATGCTCCGCGGCACGGCATCCTGCAGACGGCGATCGCCGTCGTGCTGTTCGCCACCGCCGGCAGTGTCGGCTACGCAACCAGGTCGGCTGCCCTGGCGAGCCCACCGGCAGCTGGAACCGTCACTGCTGCAGCACCTCTCGGTGATCTGACCCAGTTCCGCAGCATCGGCCAGGACTCTCTCGCGCTGCTGCAGAAGGGCGACCAGGCCGGCGCCACCACCCGGATCGACGATCTCGAATTCGCCTGGGACCAGGCCCAGGCCCGACTGAAGGCGCTCGACGGGGCCGCCTGGACGAAGGTCGACGACACGATCGACGTCGTCCTGCGGGAGCTGCGCGCCACCAACCCGGACGTGACCCGCGAGACCGCTGCACTGAAGGACTTCATCGCCGCGACCAGCTGACCGGGTCCTACCTCGCGCAGCCCGTGACCCTCCGGTTCACCGGATCGGGGGTGCGGGCGGCGTCAGCACGATGGTGAAGGTGGTCGGCTCGGTCCGGCTCAGGAGCAGTCGACCACCGACCGCCTCCACCAACTCACGACTGACGGACAGCCCGATGCCGCTCCCGTCCGCCCCGGACACACCCCGCTCGAACGCGTCCTCAGGCGCCAGCACCATCGCACCCTCGTCGGCGATGTCGATCAGCACCGCGGCGTCACCGAGTTCGCGCCCGGTGACGGTGAGGGTGCCGCGACCGTGTCGGAGGCTGTTGTCGATCAGCGCGTCGAGGACCTGGCGGAGCACCTGGCCGGGCAGCAGCGTTCCGGCGACGGAGGTCGCGACGTCGATCCGGATGATGCGACCGTGCGCTGCGAACCGTCCGTGCCAGTGCTTCTCGCGTCGATCCAACAGATCCGCCAACGGTTCACTCGGCCCGGAGGACCAGTGCTGCTCCCGGCCGCCGGCCAACCGGAGGACGTCATCGAGACGACGGTGCAGCTCTTCCACCTGACGGCGGCTGTCCCGCAGGTGTTCCCTGAGCACTTCCGAGCCGGACTCAGGGTCGTCCAGCGCGCCGTCCAACCCCAGTTGCAAACCGGCCAGTGGGGTTCGGAGTTGATGGGAGGCGTTGAGCGTGAACTGCCTACCGCGATCGAGCAGCTCCGACAACCGGTCGACCATGAAGTTCTGGGTGGCGGCGACCTGCGCGATCTCGCGGATCCTGCTCGTCCTCGCGCGCGCTGTGAGGTCGCCGTCCGCGATGCGGAGCGATACCGCCGACAAGTCCTCCAACGGCTCGCTGAGCAGCCGGGCCTGCCGTCGAGCGACGAGCAGTGTCGCCGTCAACGCAAGCAGCACCAGGATCAGCTCTGCGATCCAGGTCAGGATGATCCGCCGCCACACCGTCGCGACCGGAACCGAGGCTCGCACTGCGGCGATCACCGTCTCGTTCGCCGAGACCGGCACCACGACGACCACTTGCCCGTCGAATCTCCCGTCGACCGCAGACCCCGCCCGAACACCGACCCCCAGTGGTTCTTCCAGAGTCGCAGGACCGCTGCCGACGACGCGCCGCCCTTCCTGGTCGTAGACCGCGACGTTCGTGTCAGCCTCGAGCTGGGCGAGTTCCACCGGGTCTCCCGCCGCGAAGGAGGGCCCCACCCGGGTCACCGCGCTGAGTGCTTCACGTTCCAGTTCGCGCTGCTCATCGTCGAAGAACCAGAACCGGGCGACGACACCCAGCGGCACCGCAAACGTCAGCAGCGCCAGGGCAACGACGATCAGGACGGTACGGATCACGAGCCGGCGCATCGCCCCATCATGGTCGCCGTTGCGGGAGGTTCGGGGCGACCTCCGATCACGGATGCAGGATTTTGCCGACCGCTTACCTTCACCTCGCCGTTGCCTTGCCGGCCGGTTCCTACCGTCGAGGAATGGACACGAACCCCCTTCCCTCTGCGCGCAGGTCGACCGGCGCCGTCCTGGTCGGTGCGGCAGCTCTGGTGCTCAGCCTGGCCGCGTGCAGTGCACCCGGAACGCCCGCGACCGGTGCACCCTCCGGCCAGATCTCCTCCTCTGCGCCGACGTCAGTACCGCTGACCGAATCGAACCCGCCGGGAGACATCCCCGACAACCAGGCCTTCGTGCCTTTCACCGACCCCTCCGGTGCCGTGACCGTGAAGGTGCCCGAGGGGTGGGCGCGGACCGCCGGCGGCGATGGCGGGACGACATTCACCGACAAGTTGAACAGCATCGCGCTCCAGGTCGCTGCTGCGCCGTCCGGACTCTCACCGGCCCAGGTGCGCAGCACCGTCGTCGCGAAGCTGACATCGAAGGTGCCGGCGTTCGCCCTCGGCGATGTGCAGCAGATCACCCGTTCCGGTTCCCCGGCGGTTCTGGTGACCTACCAGGGCGACTCCGCCCAGGACCCGGTGACCGGCAAGGTCATTCGCGACGCGTTCGAGCTGTACGTGTTCTTCCACAACGGCACTCAGGTCTTGCTGACCCTCACCGGGCCGGCGAATGCCGACAACGTCGATCCGTGGCGGATCGTCTCCGACTCGATCACCTGGCCATGACTGCCTCAGCGCTCCGAGCCGAGGACCTGTACCGCTTCTTCCGCACCGGTGGTGAGGAGATCCTGGCGCTGCGCGGAGTGTCGCTGGCAGTCGAATCCGGGGAGACCGTCGTCGTCGCGGGGCCGTCCGGAAGCGGCAAGTCAACACTGCTGAGCTGTCTGGCCGGTCTGGACGAACCTGCGGGCGGAAGGGTGACCGTGGGCGGGGAGCAGCTCAGTCACCGTCCCGAAGCCGTCCGGGCACGAGTACGCGGCCGCCGTATCGGCGTGTTGCTGCAGTCGCGCAACTTGATCACGCACCTCAGTGTGCAGAACAACATCCGCATCGCCCAGACCGCCGGCAGGCGTCAGCGGAACCGGCCCACCGTCGGCCTGCTGCTGGACCAAGTAGGGCTGACGGCCCACCGGCACTCCCGACCAGCACAGCTGTCCGGCGGCGAACTCGCCCGAGCCGGGCTCGCCGTGGCCCTGGCGAACGCACCGGACATCGTGCTGGCCGACGAACCCACCGGTGAGCTCGACGGCCGCACCGAGCAGCACATCCTCACGCTGCTCCGCGATCAGGCAGGTCGGGGTGCCGCACTGCTCATCGTCACCCACAGCGCTGCGACAGTCGCCGCCGCAGATCGGGTCATCACCCTGACTGACGGACGGATCACCACATGAACGACGCCGAGGTACTCGTCCGCTGCGACGATGTCGGACACACCTTCGGCTCGGGGCCAGCTGCGATCGTCGCCGTGCACGGCGCCACCTGCGTGGTCCGGGACAAGGACCGGATCGCCCTGGTCGGGCCGTCGGGCTCCGGAAAATCCACCTTGCTGCACCTCATGGCTGGTCTGGAAGAACCCACCAGCGGCCGGCTCAGTTGGCCGGCGCTGAGCTCGGACTACTACGACCGCGCAGCCAGCATCGGAGTCGTCTTCCAGAGCCCCAGCCTGATCCCTGATCTGGATGTCTTCGAGAACGTCGAACTGCCGTTGCTGATCGCGCCCTCCCCCGGCGACCGCAGCTCCGAGCGAACAGCCGTGCTCATCAAGGACGCCCTGGCGAACGTGGGTGTCGAGGACCTCATCACCCGGCTGCCGGAAGAGCTCTCCGGGGGTCAGGCCCAACGCGTCGCCGTCGCCCGGGTGCTGGCCCAGGCACCCCGACTCATTCTCGCCGACGAACCGACGGGCCAACTGGACAGCCGCACGGCGCACCACGTCATCGACGTGCTGCTCAGCGCTGCCCGTCGATTGGACGCCGCCCTGGTGGTCGCCACCCACGACCCGACCGTCGCCGGCCGCCTGGACACCACGTGGAGCATGCACGAAGGTCGGCTGGCTCCCCGGGGTGACACCCGATGATCGGCACCTGGACAGCGGGCCTGATCCGGCACCGGGCTGGTCGGCTCGGCGCAACCGCCGCCGGTATCGCCCTCGCGGTCGGGCTGGTGGCATCGCTGGGCACCTTCCTCACTGCGTCCGAGAACACGATGACCCGCCGAGCCGTCAGCTCGGTGATCGTCCCCTGGCAGATAGAAGTCCAACGAGGCGCCGATGCAGCGGCCATGGGCACCCTGGTGCGGGCCGAGCCCGGGGTGGCGAAGGTCGAGGCGGTCCAGTTCGCGTCGACGTCCGGATTCGAATCGACGGGCAGCGGAACCACCCAGACAACCGGTCCCGGTGTCGTGCTGGGCATCAGCCCGACCTACCGATCCACGTTCCCCGATGAGTTCCGGACACTGACGGGTGCGACCACCGGCGCCCTGCTCGCCCAACAGACAGCAGCCAATCTGCACGCCGGCCCCGGGGACACCATCAGGGTGCGGCTCGCCGGCGGAGCGTGGCGTGCCGTGACCATCGCCGGGATCATCGATCTGCCCCAGGCAGATTCACTGTTCCAGCGGATCGGCGCACCACCTCAGTCGCAACCCTCCGCCCCCCCGGACAATGTGCTCGTCCTCCCCCAGAACTCGTTGAACTCGCTCCTGGGAGGCACAGCGGGCGCGAGCGTCGGAACGACCGAACAGTTCCACGTCACGCTGGACCCGCTGCAGGCCCACGACCCAGCGGCGGCGTACACCGCGACGGTCACCGCGGCCCACCATCTCGAAGCTGCCTCCACCGGCGGAACCCGGGTGGGAAACAACGTCGGAGCTGCCCTTGACGCTGCCCGGAAGGACGCCCGGTACGCCGAGCTCCTGTTCCTGTTCCTCGGACTCCCGGGAGTCATCCTCGCCGCTTTGATCACGGCCGGCCTGGTCGGAGCCGGAGCGAACCGTCGGCGTGAAGAACAGGCACTCCTGCGGCTCAGGGGGCTCAGGCCTCGCGACGTCGCCACTCTGGCAGCCGTCGAGGCAGCGATCGTGGGCGTCGTCGGGGGACTCCTCGGGCTGGCCCTGGCCTCGGTGGCCGGGAGCTGGGCGTTCAGTTCGCTGTCGGTCGGATCCAGCGGATTGCCGACGGTGGGGTGGGCAGTGGCCGCCGTCGCCGCCGGGCTCGTCGTCACGGCGATCACCGTGCTGCTGCCGGCGACCGCAGATCTTCGCGGCCGAACTGTTGTCGACACACGTCGGCAGCACCAGAGGAGACGGGGAAGCTGGTGGTCGAAGATCGGGCTGGACGTGCTGCTGATCGTCAGCGCACTGCTGATCTTCCGCGCCGCGGCATCGGACAACTACTCGCTGGTCCTGGCTCCGGAGGGGGTGGCCTCGATCTCCGTGTCCTACTGGGCATTTCTCGGACCGGCACTGCTGTGGTTGGGAACGTCGCTGCTGCTGTGGCGCCTGACGAATCTGCTGCTGCGCGCCGCCCGCCGCCCGCTGACCGCGATCTTCCGCCCCGTCGCCGGGGCGCTCGCACCCGTCGGTGCAGCGGGCATGGCCCGACGCCGTCGTCCGCTGGCCACCGCTGTCGTCCTGCTGGCGCTCGCGGTGTCGTTCGCCATCTCCACCGCCACCTTCACTGCGACCTACCAGCAGCAGGCCGAGGTCGATGCCGTCCTCACCAACGGCGCCGATGTCACCGTCACCCAACCGCCGGGAACCATCAGCCCACCGTCCGCCGGTGATCGGCTGTCATCCATCCGTGGGGTGAAACACGTCGAACCACTCCAACATCGCTTTGCCTACGTCGGATCCGACCTCCAGGACCTCTACGGAGTCCGTCCGGACACCATCACCGACGCCACCGCACTGCAGGACGCCTACTTCGTCGGCGGGTCGGCACGGCAGATGATGGGCATCCTGCAGACGAAACCGGATTCGATCCTCGTCAGCGACGAAACCGTGAAGGACTTCCAGCTCGCCCCCGGGGACTTGGTGAACCTGCGCCTGCCGGACAGCCGCACACACGCCCTGATCACCGTTCCGTTCCACTACGCCGGAATCGTGACCGAGTTCCCCACGGCTCCCAAGGACAGCTTCTTCGTCGCCAACGCCGCCTACATCGCCACCGCCACCGGGTCCGACGCCGTCGGATCGTTCCTGCTGGACACGAGCGGCGCGGATCCCGCCGCGGTCGCCGCCGACATCCGTACCGCCGTCGGGACATCGGCGTCCGTCACCGACATCACCCAGACCCGACTGCAGGTCGGCTCCAGCCTGACTTCGGTCAACCTGACCGGCCTCACCCAGTTGGAACTGGCATTCGCCATCCTGCTGGCGGCCGCAGCCGGAGCACTGGTGATGTGGATCGGACTGGCAGAAAGGCGGCGGAGCCGGGCCATCATGACGGTGATCGGTGCCCGCCGCCGGCAACTGACCGGTCTGGTGATCAGCGAAGCGATACCCATCGCCGCACTCGGCACGTTCGGTGGGCTGGTGATCTCCTGGGCGCTCTCCCAGATGCTGGTGAAGGTCCTCACCGGGGTTTTCGACCCGCCCCCGTCCTCGATCGCGGTTCCGTGGACATATGTGGCGCTGGTGCTGGTCTCGACCGTGCTCACGCTCGGTCTCGCAGCAGTCATCAGCACTCGACGCTCGAACCGCCCGCCGATCGAAGAACTGCGTGACCTGTGAAACGGCCCACTCGTGCACGAGAGCGCGAACACCGTCCGGGGGTACGGTCACGGCCATGACCAAGCACCCCGGTCACGCGGCCGGCCGCATCCTGGTGGTGGAGGACGACGACGCCATCGGTCGGCACCTGCAGTCCGGGCTGACGACCAACGGCTACGCGGTCTCCTGGAAGCGCGGCGGACGGGCCGCCATCGCAGCAGCCGATGCCGTTCCCCCCGACATCGTCCTGTTGGACCTCGGCCTGCCCGACATCGACGGCATCGAAGTCGCTCGGAAACTGCGATCCGACCACCCCGACGTGCTGATCGTCATCCTGACAGCGCGCAGTGACGACATCGACGTCGTCGTCGGACTCGACGCCGGGGCCGACGACTATCTGGTGAAGCCGTTCACGATGGCCGTTCTGCTCGCGCGATTGCGCGCACATCGACGCCGACCGGCGGGGAGCGGCGCGGATGTCCGGACCCTGACCGTCGCCGGCCTGGAGATCGACATCGCAGCTCGAGAATGCCGGTTGGCCGGAGCACCAGTGGCGTTGAGGCTGAAGGAGTTCGAGTTGATCGTCGCACTGGCCCGCAAGGCCGGCGAGGTCATCAGTCGCGAAGATCTGATGCGGCAGGTCTGGGACGAGAACTGGTTCGGATCGACCAAAGTCCTGGACGTCACCATCGCCGCGCTCCGCAGGCAGCTCGCGAACGCGGCCGCCCGACAGCACACACCGCATCCCCCGACGATCACCACCTTCCGAGGAGCCGGTTACCGTCTCGACCGACCGAACTGCGTCACATCGACAACTCCCTGAGGCTGATCGAGGCCGACCACATCGAGCCAGGTCACCAGGAGACCGTCGCTACAAGATGTCGCCTGGCGTGTAGGCGGCGGCTTCCGGATGCTCATGGACGAGACGGGCGATCCGCCCGGCCACCGCGTCGATCTGCGACCGCGCGGCGCCGGTGAACGACAGCGGGGCAGCCAGGAGTGCTTGCAGCGCAGCAAGATCCAGCGGCAGTCTGTCGTCCGCGGCCAAGCGCTCCAGCAGGTCGTTGTCGGCGCGGCCCCGCTCCCGCATGTCCAACGCCACCGCGACCGCGTGCTCCTTGATCGCCGCGTGCGCGACCTCGCGACCGACACCGGCCCGCACCGCGGACATCAACACCTTGGTCGTGGCCAGGAACGGCAGGTAGCGCAACAACTCCCGCTCGATGACGGCCGGGTAGGCGCCGAAGTCGTCGAGCACCGTCAGGAACGTCTCCAGCAGCCCGTCGATCGCGTAGAACGCATCCGGCAGGGCCACGCGGCGGACGACCGAGCAGAACACATCGCCCTCGTTCCACTGCGCGCCGGACAGTTCGGCGGCCATCGAGGCGAACCCGCGGAGGATGACGGCAAGCCCGCACACCCGTTCGCAGGAGCGGGCATTCATCTTGTGCGGCATGGCCGACGAGCCGACCTGCCCAGGCCGGAAACCCTCGGTGGCCAACTCCGCCCCTGCCATCAGGCGGATCGTGGTGGCCAGTGACGACGGCCCGGCGGCCAGCTGCACCAGCGCGGAGAGCACTTCGTGATCGAGCGACCGCGGATACACCTGACCGACCGAGTCCAACACTCGGTCCGTACCCGAGATCTCCTGCACCACAGCATTTTCCAACGTGGCGACGGCGGCGGACGAACCGAGCAGGTCGAGCATGTCCTGGGCGGTGCCCACCGGACCCTTGATGCCTCGCATCGGATAGCGCCCCAGCAGCGACTCGATCCGCTCGTGGGCGATCAGCACTTCATCTGCGGCCGAGGCGAACCGCTTGCCGAGCGTCGTCGCCTGGGCAGGGACGTTGTGCGAACGACCGGACATCACCAGGTCTGCGTGTTCGACGGCCCGTTCGGAGAGTCGGCGCAGCAGGGCGACCGACCGGTCTCGGACGAGGGTGAGCGCCTGCAGGATCTGGGCCTGCTCGACGTTCTCGGTGAGATCCCTGCTGGTCATCCCGCGGTGGATGACCTCGAAACCGGCGAGCGCGTTGAACTCCTCGATGCGCGCCTTGACGTCGTGCTTGGTGACCCGCTCCCGCTGCGCGATCGAGGCGAGATCGACCCGGTCGACGACCGCTGCGTAGGCGTCGACGGCGCCGTCGTCCGTCGGCACACCCGCTGCGATCTGCGCGCGCAGCACAGCCAGCCACAGTCGTCGTTCGGCGATGATCTTGTTCTCCGCCGACCAGATGGCGCGCATCTGCTCGGACGCGTAGCGCTGGGCAAGGACATCGGGGGTCACGGTCGTCACTCCTGGATTCTCCCAGAGTCCGACCAGGCCATTGACAACCGCAGCTCCCCGATCAGCGTCGGGCGCCGAGCACCGCGGTCGCGACCTGCGTCAGCTGTCGATCGGTGACCGAGCTGCCCGCCGGGGTCGTCACCAGCACCCGCACACCACCGCTGCGGAGCTCCGCCGACCGCACCGCGGCACCGTTGGAACTGGTGGAACCACCGGCGCTGAGCTCGACATCGGGGTCTCTTGCCAACAGCACTGTCAGCTGACTGCCGTCGGTGGTCGTGAAGACCTGCCCGGCGAGCACCTGGTCGCGGCAGTCCCCCACCGAATCGACAGCCGCATCGAGCTGCAGGGAACTCGACCTGCCCGGGACCCCCATCACCGCGGCGACCGCTGCGGTGGAGAGCCGGGGAACCTGACACCGACCGATAGGTGCAGACGCCGAGGAGGCACTGCCGGACGCGCTGGACGTCCCGCTGGATTCGCTCGCGCTCCCTGCTGAGGACCGAGATCCAGTTCCGCCCTGGTCCGGGGCGCTTGCGCTTCCACCACCTGTCGATTCCATCGGGCTCATCGCCGTGGCGTAGGACCCCGCCGAGCTCGGGGCTGCAGGGGCCTTCGCCGGCGCGGATGAACTCCCAGCGTCCGATTCTGGAGCCATGGCTCCTGCTGTCGCGGAACCGGCCGCGACGGCCCCGGAATTTGCGGAGTACCCCGTGCCGGCCGCAGGCAACGACGACGCGGTGTCGGATCCGCCCTGGGAGTTCAGCGCCGCGGTGGCCCCGATGACGAGCACGGCGACCGCTGCCGCCGCCAGCAGGCCGCGGGACATCCAGCTGCGGCGCCGGCGTTGGCGTGCCAGTTCATCCACCTTTGCGTCGCGGGCGCGCCTCGCAGCGGGATCTGCGACGGACCGCTCCGGCGTGCGAGCTGCAGCAGTGGCGCCGGAGCCGGAACCCGCAGCGGGCCGAGCGGCGGCCACGAGGTCGGCAACCGAGAACCGGGAAGCCGGCTCGTCGGCCAGGTCGGCGGCGAACAACTGCGCCATCAGCAGGGCGTCGGCCGCGTCGGCCTCACCGACAGCATCGTCCCGCTCGACATCGCCGTCGTCGGGCTCGTCGTCCAGCTCGTCGCCGAACAGCGCGGTCAGATCGATCGGCTCGAGTTCGTTGAACGGATCAGTCGGGTCGACCGGGTCGTTCCCGTCATGCTCAGGCATCCTTGTTCACCTCCCTTCCGAATGCCGCCAGGCCTTCCGGCCCGAGTGCCGCCTTGAGTGCTTGCAGACCGCGGGCGGTCTGCGATTTCACGTTTCCTTCCGAGCAGCCCAGGGTCGACGCCGTCGCCGCGACGTCCAGCCCGTCGTAGTACCGCAACACCAGGATCACCCGCTGACCCGGAGGGATCGCGTCCAGTGCGGTGCGCACGACTTGACGATCGGCGACCGATCCGGAGTGATCGCTGCTGTGCGCGGCCGGCGCACCGAACCCGGCGGGTGCGAACGACCGGCCGCCACCGTCCGGGACCTCGTCGGTGTCGTGTTCCCGGCGCCACGGTCGTCGCGACTCGTCGATGACCGCCCGCACCAAGCACGAGCGGAGGTACGAATCGCGGGCCGCCTTGTCGCGGATCCGCGTCCAGGCGCTGTAGAGCTTCACGAACGCGATCTGGGTGAGGTCGTCGGCGCGATGCCAGTCCCGGCACAGCAGATGCGCGGTCCGTCGGGTGCGCGCGCGACGCGATTCGACGTAGGCAGTGAACTCAGCCTCCTCCGCGGGGTCCACGAGTGTCGCCTCCAGCCGCTGTCGGATGGACGGAACCTATCGCGAGCGGGGTTGCATGCGGGCGCGGATCACCACATGCGGCAGTCTGAATCCGCGAACCCGAGACCGACCCGACCGCTGGGTGCGCGAAACCGGGGTACGTCGTGCTGCGCTCGGTGCTCGATCCGACCTGGCCCCGGCGCCCGGCCGGACACCACTCCGGCGGACCCAGAAAAGAGCCGACGGCCCGGGAAGGCGAGTTCCCGGGCCGCCGACGACTGTGGGCGGTACAGCTACCGCTGCGGCTCGATCAGAGGTCGGCCTGCCAGAAGATGTCACCCTGGGGCTGTTCGGATCCGCCGGCCGGCTCGGTGGTCACCGCAACAGCCTTGTCGGTGTCCGACAGGGAGAACGAGACCATCGAGGCAGGCACGCTACCGTCGGCGCCGTGCTTCGCCAGACCGAGCGAGTGCTTGCCGGTGGCATCCACTCGCCAGATCTGGAAATCACTGCCGGCAGGAACAGTGCCCATCTCCGGGAGCTGGACCACCACGGCGTTGCAGATGCGGGATGTCCTGATCTCGCCGCCGGTGCCGACGCTCGGAGCCGTGCTGACGACATCGGTGGCGGACGCCACACATTCCTGCAGGGTCGCAATCGATCGCGGGTCGTCCGATCCTGACAACGACCAGGTGACTCCGGTGGCGATGACTGCAGCCGCCGCAGCAGCAGCGAGCCAGGTCACCGGACGGCGCCAGGCCGGCCGACGGGAGTCGAGGGTCGTCACCGGGGGCGGCAGCTGCCGCGTGTGGGACACGTCCTGCAGGACCCGGCGGCGCAGGGACCGCGGCGGGCTGGCGGCTTCGGCAGCACCCAGCATGGCGGCGGTGGCCACCAGCGAGGAGTACTCCTCGGCGCAGGTGGGGCAGTCCGCCAGGTGGTCGTCGAAGCTCTGCGCCTCCGCGACATCGATGGCACCGAGGGCGCGAGCGCCGGTCAGCAGATGGATTTCCGGATCGGACGCTCGTCCGCTTCCCAGCGGTCGGATGGTCATGAGTTCACTCCGAGGCAATCGCGCAGTCGGATGAGCCCATCACGCAAGCGCGTTTTGATGGTGGGCAGTGGAGCGCCGAGGACGCGAGCGACCTCGGCGTAGGTGTAGCCGCTGTAGTACGCGAGTCCGACGGACTCCCGCTGCAATTCGGTGAGGGTGGACAGACACCGCCGGACGTTCGTCCGCTCGATGTTGGACTCGACGGTTTCGACGACCGTGTCCACGTCGCGCTCGGTCGAGCGGGAGGCGACCTTGGTGTCGCGCTCCAGGGCTGCCTGGGCGGACCGGACCCGGTCGACCGACCGGGCATGGGTGAGGGTCAGGATCCAGGCCGTCGCTGATCCCTTCTTCGCGTCGAAGCGGGTCGCGCGTCGCCAGATCTCCAGGAACACTTCCTGGGCGACGTCCTCGGCCTGCGACGGATCACGGACCACCCGGCGGGCCAGGCCGAACACCCGGGCGGAGAACGCATCGTAGAGCTCGGCGAATGCCGGCTCGTCTGCCCGCGCGACTCGCTCCATGAGCTGCTCAGGGGTGCTCTTGCCACCACCGCCGTCGTCCGGCACAGCGGACAATGATCGAGCTGGCATCGGATCTCCTGACAACGGACGCGGCCGGAACGGTTTTCCCGGGTGTGCTACGGGTCGTACGACGTGACGGAACTGGGCACCGCGGTGATGACCGAGTTGTCCGGCCGCTGGTGACGACGATCGAGCCCTCGGCGAGCCCGGCACCCTGGCCATTCCTCCGGTCAACCGGTGGTTCGGATCCTAGGACCTTGTGGATGGGTAACGGATGGAGCGTCCGCCGGTCGGGTGAACGAACGAGTGGCATCCTGGATGCAGGCGGTCGATTCCGGGCCGATCCGCCGGATCCGCCACCCTCCCGGGGGAACGAGGGCCTCATGCCCAGCACCGTTCCGACGGTTCACCACTCGGTCGGCTCGCCCGGCCACGCACCCCGCGGGAGGCTCCGCGCTGCCGTCCTGGGTCTGATAGCCGTCGCGGTGACGGTCGCCGTCGCAGAACTGGTCGCAGCCGTGGGTTTCTGGCTCGGTGTGCTCGGTCCGGCGGCGGCGCCGGTCTTCTCCCTGGGCACCTCGGTGATCGACGTGAGTCCCGGCTGGCTCGTCGAATGGGCCAAGCAGAACCTCGGCGCACCCGGCGACAAGATCTTCCTCGGCGTCGGCATCGGTGTCGTCTCGCTGCTGTTCGGGGCGCTCGTCGGCATCGTCGCCCGGTTCCGCTTCCGGCTGGCGATGACGCTGACCGCAGTGCTCGCGCTGGTGGCCGGATCCGCCATCGTCGCGCGGACCGACTCCCGGCCGGTCGATCTGCTGGCGCTGGCCCTGGGCCTGGCTGCAGGCATCTGGTTCCTGCATCACGTGTTCCACCGATCCGTCGCCAGTGCCGCACCATCTGGAACCTCCAGCCCCGACTGGCTTCCTGCGCACTCGGGGGCGTCCGGCTCCGCGGATGCGACCCCGGTCCGCAGCGGCGACGGATCACGCCGCCGGTTCGTCCAGGTCGCAGGCACCGGCGCCCTCGGAGCCCTGGCGGCAGGCGCCCTCTCCCGGATCATTCCCGCCGATGCAGCGGTCCGGGCGTCCCGCGCAGAGGTCGTGCTGCCGTCCATCGCGCCGAGGACGACGTCGCGCGCGGCCTCCACCTCGAGTGCGGCGTCGAGCAGGAGCTCAGCGGCCGGCACGACGAGCAGCAGTGCGAGCAGCAGTGCGAGCAGCCGTGCGAGCACCAGTGCGAGCAGTAGCACGACGCCCACCACCAGCTCAGCCATTGCCTCGGCCACCCCGTCGTCCACCGTCGAGGCGGGCACCTTCGACGACGTACCCGGCCTGAGCAGCTACGTCACCCCGAACAGCTCGTTCTACCGGATCGACACCGCCTTCAACGTTCCGCAGATCACCACCAAGAAGTGGTCGCTGAACATCCACGGCCTCGTCGACACCCCGATCCAGCTCAGCTACGACGAGCTGCTGCGGATGCCCATGACCGAGGCGATGGTCACCCTCACCTGCGTGTCGAACGTCCGCGGCGGCGACCTGGTCGGCAACGCACTCTGGCAGGGGGTCCGGATCTCGGACGTCCTGGCGTTGACCGGAACCAACGGCGGTGCCGACTGCGTGCTGTCGTCCGACCCCCAGGGCTGGACCTGCTCGACCCCGCTGCTGGCCCTGACAGACTCCCGCGACGCACTGCTGGCCATCGGTATGAATGGTGAACCACTGCCGCTGGAGCACGGCTTTCCGGTGCGGATGGTGGTGCCCGGGCTGTACGGCTACGTCTCGGGCACCAAGTGGGTGATCGATCTGGAGGTGACGAAGTTCTCCGAGGTCACCGCGTACTGGACCGGGCTCGGGTGGTCTGATCACGGCCCGGTGAAGCTGTCGTCGCGGATCGACGTCCCGGGGGATTCCGTCTCTGCCGGCTCCGTGACGGTCGCCGGCGTGGCCTGGGCACAACACACGGGTGTCGAGGGCGCGCAGATCCAGATCAACGGCGGATCCGGCTGGGGAGCGTGGCTGGACTGCGAGCTGTCCCGGCCGGTGTCGGTGGACACCTGGGTGCAGTGGCGGACGAGCTGGCGGGCGAGCCCGGGTACGTACAAGATCCGCTGCCGGGCGATCAACCGGTTCGGCAACGCGCAGATCGGCAAGGACTCCGACGTGCTGCCCGACGGGGCCACCGGATACCACCAGATCACCGTTGTGGTCACCGCCTGAGCCATTCCTCGGCGGGCCGGTCGAGGAATGGCTCAGCCGAACAGCGGCAGGACCAGCAGCGTGGCGAGGGCGATCATGACCAGCCCGATGGTCAGATCGATGAGTTGCCAGACCCGTGGCCGGGACACCCAGCGTGAGGCGCGCCTGGCCCCGAACCCCAGGCCGGTGAACCACAGCACGCTGGCCAGCACGGCACCGCCGGCGAACCACCAACGACCGGTCCCACCCGCTCGATTGGCGAGCGTGCCGAGCATCAACACCGTGTCCAGATAGACGTGCGGGTTGAGGAACGTCAACGCCAGTGCGGTGAGTGCGACCACCCGCACCGTCGCTCCGTCGCCGGAGCCCGTCATGCCGGTGGGTGTCCGGGCGGCCAGCAGTGAACGGATCCCGAACCACAGCAGGTATGCCCCACCCGCCACCCTCAGCACCGCGAGCACGCCGGCATGGGTGGCGACCAGCGCTCCGAGGCCGGCCACCCCCGCCAGGATCAGCAGCACGTCGCCGGTGATGCAGATGGTGACCACGAGCCCGACGTGGCGAGAAGTCAGTCCCTGGCGGAGGACGAACGCATTCTGGGCACCGATGGCGACGATGAGCGACAACCCGGTGAGCAATCCGATGACGACCTGAGCGAGCACCGGTCCACTGTGCGGTCACGAGTGGCGAACAGTCCAGCGAATGATTCTGCACGATGATTAACTGGGCTTCATGGAACGCGACCAGCTCAAGGCGATCAGCGCCATCGTCCGGGCCGGAACCTTCGAGGCCGCGGCGCGGGCACTGAACATCACCCCGTCCGCTGTCAGCCAGCGCATCAAAGCCCTGGAGGGCTCGGTCGGCAAGGTGCTGCTGCGCCGCGGCACGCCGTGCACGGCCACCGAGGCCGGGGAGGTGGTGCTGCGCCACGCCTTCCGACTCGAGGCGCTGGAGGACGAGACGCATCAACTGCTCGGGGTGGGTGCAGCGGGACCGACGGTGACGGCCATCGCGGTGAACGCCGATTCGCTCGCCGACTGGTTCACCGCCGTGCTGCGGTCGGTGGCCGCCGCTCGCGACACGCTGCTCCGCATCCACGTCGAGGACGAGGGACATTCCGGGAGCCTGCTCCGGGCCGGCACGGTCGTGGGGGCGGTGACCTCGGACCCGGTACCGGTCGCCGGCTGCACCGTCCTCCCACTGGGCTCGCAGCGCTACCGGGCGGTGGCCACCCCGGCCCTGCTCGCCGCCCACCACACGCCGGAGGGACCCGACTGGGCGCGGATGCCGATGGTGCGGTTCAACGTCAAGGACGACCTCCAGCATCGACTGCTCCGACAGCTGTCGCGCCAGAACTGCGTCGACGAGTGGGACCCTCCCCAGCACCACCTGCCGGCCGCGGACGGCTACCGCGAGGCCGTGCTGGCCGGCCTCGGTTGGGGTGTGCTGCCGGATGCCCAGGCCGTCCGTGCGGTGGCAGACGGCTCAGTCGTCCGGCTGGATCAGCCGGCCCTGGAGGTTCCGTTGTACTGGCAGGTGTGGAACCTGCACACCGACCGGATCGATGCGCTGACCCGACAGATCCGCGAGGCCGCCCGGGCTCGGCTGGCTACCCCGGCCGGCAGCCGCATCCGGACGGATCGGACCATTGGCAGATCAGACAACTGACAACAAAACCGCAGGTGGGCGGTATGAAACCGATTGCTCGGGGCATCTTCTGACAGTCGTCAGCGGGTCAGGGCACCGCGTCGGGAACCCAACATGGGCAGCGCCGTCGCCCCTGACCTGCGACGGGCCGCTCGTCGTCAAAAATTCATGTAGGTGGCTGTCAACGGGGCGCGGAGTTACGCAACAAAGTGAACGGTGACTTACTGCATTCGATTCTCTACCCTCACTCGAGTGACACCTTGGACGCAGCCGCTCCGTATCCTGCACCTGTCGGACACCCACCTGTTCGGTGACGACACGCTGCATCACGGCATCGTGGACACCACCGCCGCCCTGCAGCGGGTGCTCGCCCGGGCAGACACTCTCGAAGACCTCGATCTGGTCGTCGTGACCGGCGATCTGGGTGAGGACGGCAGCGTCGGTTCCTACCGCAAGCTCGTCGCCCTGATCGAGCCGTTCGCCGCCCGGCACGGGGCCAGGGCGTTCTATGTGATGGGAAACCATGACGATCGGGCGGCTTTCGAGCAGATCGTCGGACCCCGGGACGGCACCGACGTGGTACGCGGCTTCGGCATCGTGCGGCTCGACAGTTCCGTGCCCGGTTTCGGGTACGGCGAGGTGAACCCCGACAAACTCGACCGGCTGGTCGAATCGCTGATGTTCTCTGAATCCGACCAGGGCACGGTCGTACTGGTGCACCATCCACCGATCCCCGCATTGACCCACCTGCTGGCCTCCCTGGAACTGCAGTACCCGCAGCTGTTGCTCGACATCTGCGCGGCCGGTGGTGTGCGCCTGGTGCTCTGCGGCCACTACCACCACCCGCTCACCACGTTGGCCCGCGGCGTCACCGTCTCGGTCGGTCCCGCAGTCGCCGAGACCTGCGACATCACCGTCCGCCGTGGACGCCACCGCAGTGTCGTGGGATCGGCCTGCGCACTCGTCGAGATCCCCGCTGTCGGACAGGGCGATCCACGGGTCACCGTGATCAACGCCCCGTCCGACCGCGACGGCGAGATCGTCTTCGAGTTCGACGAGGCCCAGGTGGCAGCGATCGCGGCCCAGGCCGGCCCACCGGGCGCGAACGCCGCCTGAGTCAGGACCCTGCGGCCCGCCCTGGCTCGACGCCGGCGGAACTCCCGCACCCCGACCCGAACGCTGGCGGAACATCCCAACGCCGGCAGCACTCCGCCGGCGTTCTGAGGTTGCGCCGGCGTTCCGAGCCAAAGGGGCTGCGCTCCGGATCGCGGTCAGCGCAGCGTACTGTGGCGCTCGGCGCCCATCGCCCGGCGGCTGCGACCGGTGACCGCGCTGAACAGCCAGATGCCGCCGGCGATCAGGCCGACCCAGAACACCGCTCCTACCAGGAACTTGAAGATCAGCCCCAGCAGTCCGAGGGCGATCCAGGCAACCACGACGATGCCGGCGACCTTGAGGATCTTGTCCATCGAGCTCATCTCCTTGATGTCGGCGGCGAGCCAGTCCCGCGCCGATCTGACTCCAGAGTGCTCGGCGGAAGGTGTTGGGGCATCAGGGATCGACCCTGAACTCTCCGCTCGGGGTGGGTCAGGGTCCCGTCACCGCGGGACCAGGGAACCGAACAGGAACTGAAGCCGGCACCGGCCGCGCTGGTGGTCCCGATGGTGGCGGTGACCGGCACCGAGGACCACCCGTAGGTGGAGTTGAACGCACGCAGCTCGAACCGGCCGGTACCGAACAGGCTCAGAAAGGCGCCCGGCACCGTGAAGGACGTCTGCCCGGCCGCGATTGCCGAGCGACGACGCTCTGGAATCCGTACGGGTTCAGGTCACCCGGGGCTACCGACAACGCGACCGAGCGGGTCCAGCGTTCTACGATCCGCCCTACCGGGTGAGATATTCACCCAGGACTGCAGGGGTGGCTGCGACATCCATGTCCGACCCGGCGAACGAGAACCGGACGAAGCGGTGCCCGCGCCGCAGATCGAAGTCGATCCCAGGGGCGATGGCGACCCCGGTGTCGGCCAACAGCCGGCTGACCCAGACTGCACTGTCGTCCGTCAGGTGGGAGACGTCCGCATAGACGTAGAACGCGCCGTCAGGGGGCGCGACGTCCGTGATGCCGACGGAAGCGAGCCCGTCGATCAGGATCCGACGGTTCGCCGCGTACCGCTGCACGTGGGCGTCACACTCAGCGATCGCGTCCAGCGCGCCCAGTGCCGCGATCTGCGAGATCGCCGGTGGACAGATCGAGAGGTTGCCGGCCAACGCATCTACCGCCGTCCGCAGATCCTCCGGCACCAGCAGCCAGCCGATCCGCCAGCCCGTCATCGAGAAGTACTTGGAGAAGGAGTTGACGACGATGCCCGACCGATCGGTCGTCCACGCACACGACTGTTGACGAGTGCCGTAGGTGATGCCGTGGTAGATCTCGTCGGAGATCAGCCGGATCCCCCTGGCCGCGCAGAATGCGGCCAGTGCGGCGACCTCGTCCGGCGCCAACATCGAGCCGGTCGGGTTCGCCGGCGAGGCGATGATGAGGCCGTCGATGCGCTGCCCCTGCGCCAACCGCTGCTCCAGCATCGCGACCGTCGGCTGGTAGCGGGTCTGCGGCCCGCAGGGCAGATCGAGCACCTCGCAGCCCAACGCCTGCAACGTGTTCCGGTAGGCGGGGTAGCCCGGCGAGACCACCGCGACGACGTCGCCGACGTCGAACGCGGACAGGAACGACAGGATGAACCCGGACGACGACCCGGTGGTGACGAACACCGACGCGGGGTCGACCACCAGGTCGTACCGGTCGCGGTACAGCGCGGCGATGCCTTCCCGGAGGGCCGGGATGCCCGGGGTCGGGGTGTAGCCCAGGACCTGGCTCTCGAGCGACTCGTGCACCAGAGCCCTGGCAGCGCTCGGTGCCGGGGTCGACGGTTGACCGGCGGTGAGATCGTAGGTCGCCGCACCGGTCGCCCGACGGGCACTCGCGGCCGCCAGCACCTGCATCACCCGGAACGGGTCGACGGAGCTGCGGGCGCTGGGTCCTCTGCCGACCACGGGTGCGCCGGTCAGCGGGCGGACGAGCGCACCGGTTCGGTCACACCGCTCGGGTCGCCGGGCGCCGGAGTGCTCCCGGACTCGACGACCGCGGGCTGCCCACCCTCGGTCGCAGTGCGCTTCACGCCCAACGGCGAGCGGGGCATCAGGCTGCCGACCGGCTGGGCGCGGTGCAGGGCCTGCTCCTCGTTCAGCGGGATGTACTCGTCCCGTCCGAAGCGCATCTTCTTGGTGTGTTCCAGGGTGTCCTCGATCAACATCCTGTTGGTACGGATGAGGTCGGCGGTGATGCCGATGACGAGCATCAGGATGGCCAGCACGATGCTCACGGCGCCGACGATCACCGACTGCACGTGCTGGCCGGGGTTGGTCTGGAACTGCAGGATCAGGAACCGACCGAGCAGGATGATGCCGAGGGCACCGAAGATCCCGCCGAACAGGGAGAAGATCGCCCACGGCTTGTACATGATGTACGCCCGGATGATGGCACCGGCCGACTTCATCATGTGCTCGCGCATCGACTTGAACAGTCGGGATTCGCGGGTCTTCGGGTTCGTCCGGATCGGGACGCTCACGATCTTCAGCTTCTTGTTGCCCGCCTGGATGATCGTCTCCATGCAGTAGCTGAAGCGGGTGATCGTGTTGAGCAGCATCAGGCTGTCGCGCGAGTAGGCACGGAAGCCGGACGCGGCGTCCGGGAGCTTGGTCCCGGCAGCCATGTTGACGACGTCGCTGCCGAACTTCTGCATCCGCTTCTTGAAGCCGGAGAAGTGCTCGATCTCGGCCGTCTGCCGGTCACCGATGGTGATCTCGGCGCGGCCCTCGAGGATCGGCCGGACCAGCTCCCCGATCATCTCCTGCGGGTACTGGTTGTCGCCATCGGTGTTCACCACGATGTCGGCGCCGAGCTCCAGCGCGCGCTGCACGCCGTCGTGGAAGGACCGGCCCAGGCCGCGGTTGCGGGCGTGCCGGACGAAGTGGGTGACGCCGTGCTCCCTGGCCACCTCGACAGTGCGATCGGACGAACCGTCGTCGATCACCAGGATGATGATGTCGTCGATCCCGTCGATCTGCTTCGGGATGGTGGAGAGCACCATCGGGAGCGTCTCTTCCTCGTTCAGACACGGAATCTGCACGACCAGGCGCACGGGATGACCTTCTTCTTCTCGGGTGACTGCCGACCGGACGGCGCTCATGCTCGTCGCCGAGCCCCTCGCGCACCACTGATCAACAGCGGCGCCAGCGGCCGAACGACGACCATGCACGCTTGCGTTCGCCCGTCAGGATACGCCGGATGCGGACGGATCCCGCTCAGCCGACGACTCAGCGCGGGGTGTGCGTCGCTCCCTGCACAGTGCCCTGCACCTTGCCCTGCTCCGCGGCCATGGCGATGTCCCGGCGGAAGTGGCTGCCTCGCAGCGAGATCGACTCGGCGATCCGGTACGCCGCGGCGCGGGCCGTCGCGAGGTCCGGCCCGTGCGCCGTCGCCGACAGCACCCGACCTCCGGCGCTGACCAATCGGCCGCCGGAATCCCTGGCCGTCCCGGCGTGCAGCACCACGGCATCTTCGGCCGGCGCGGTGACACCGGTGATCTCGTCACCGCTGGTCGGCGTCCCCGGATAGTTCTCCGCGGCGATCACCACGGTCACCGCTGAACCCAGTTTCCACTGCAGCGCAGCGGTTCCCAGCTCACCGATGGCCGAGGAGTACAGCAGCTGCGCCAGCGGTGAGTCGAGCAGTTCCAGTACCACCTGCGTCTCCGGATCCCCGAAGCGGCAGTTGAACTCGATCACCTTCGGTCCCTCGTCGGTGATCACCAGACCCGCGTACAACAGGCCCGCGAACGGGGTTCCCCGGCGGCCCATCTCGGCGAGCACCGGGTCGAGTACGTCCCGCTGCACGGTCTCGACCAGGTCGTCCGCGATCCACGGCAACGGCGCGTAGGCACCCATCCCGCCGGTGTTCGGTCCGGTGTCGCCGTCGCCGACCCGTTTGAAGTCCTGGGCCGGGATCAGCGGAACACAGCGGGATCCGTCGCAGACGGCGAACAATGACACCTCAGGGCCCGCCAGGTACTCCTCCACCAGCGCCGGGTGACCCGCGGCGAGCACGTCGTGGGCGTGCGCCGCGGCGACGGCCCGGTCGATGGTGACGACGACGCCCTTGCCGGCTGCCAGCCCGTCGTCCTTCACGACGTAGGGCGCGCCGAACTCCTCCAGTGCCCGATCGACCGCCTCGGCGGGGACGTCGGCGGCCAGCGAGACGGCGCGGCCGGTGGGCACACCGGCGGCGGCCATCACGTCCTTCGCGAACGCCTTGCTGCCCTCGATCGCCGCGGCAGCCGCGGTCGGCCCGAACGCCGGGATGCCGGCGGACCGCAGGGCATCGACCGCGCCGGCGACCAGCGGAATCTCCGGTCCGATCACCACCAGGTCGACCTCCAGCGACACCGCCAACGCCGTGACGGCGGCCGGGTCGGCGATCGTCAGCGAGTGCGCGGTGGCGAGGTCGTGGGTGCCGGCGTTGCCGGGGGCGATGTGCAGCTCCCGGACTTGAGGATCGCGGGCCAGCCCGCGCAGCAAGGCGTGTTCACGAGCTCCGGAGCCGATGACGAGGATGCGCACCCGACCAGGCTAGGTGGTGGATCCCGCGACCTCCGCAGGACTCCTCCGCGCGTCAAACCCGTGGCGTGTTCGGCAGCGGCGGGCAAAGCTGGGCGGATGCCGATCGAGCTCACGCCGCCGTATCAGGACCTGACCTTCATGACCCCACTGTCGGAGGGGCATGCGGACCGGTTGGTCGCATTCGCCTCCCGTGACACGAACTCGGTGGTGGACGTCGGCTGTGGCTGGGCGGAACTACTGCTCAGGGTGGTCGCCGGGGCACCGGGGGCTCGCGGAGTGGGCATTGATCTGGACCAGACGGCGATCGAGCACGGCCGCTCGACGGCGGCGCTGCGGCACCTGGACTCCCGGGTCGATCTCCGCGTCGGCGACGCCGCAGAGACTCCTGGCGACCGGGTCGATGCGGCGATCTGCATCGGGGCCAGCCAGATCTGGGGGCCACCCGTCGAACAGGCGCAGCCGCTGGACTACCGGGCGGCGTTGCACGCACTGCGGTCGCTGCTGACCCGCGGTGGGCGACTGGTCTACGGCGAGGGAGTGTGGTCGAGGGAGCCCACCCCAGCCGCGACCGCAGCGCTGTCCGGCCGCGCCGACGAGTTCATCGCCCTCCCCGACGTGCTCGACATCGCGGTGTCGGAAGGGTTCCGGCCGGTGCACGTGTTCGAGGCGTCCCAGGACGAGTGGGACGAGTTCGAATCGGGATACTCGGCCTGCTACGCCACCTGGCTGAGCAGGCATCCCTGCGATCATCCGGACGCCGACGCCGTCCGGCAGCGCGCGGACCGGCAACGGCAGGCCTACTTCCGCGGGTACCGGGGTGTTCTCGGCATGGCGTACTTCGGCCTCATCGCCGTCTGAGCCGCCGGATCTGCTCGACTCGCGCAGTCGGCCCGACGTGAAAGGCTGTCGCCATGAACGCCGCGCCCATGAACGCCGCGCCCACGAACCCCGCGCCCACGAACCCCGATGCACCCGACGTCGCCACGGGTGTACCGCTCGAGGTCCACCTCACCACCATCCGGCGAGCCGCCAGATCGTTGGCCGAGCACCTCGGCGTCACCGGTCCCGGCCGGCCGGTGCCCACTTGCCCCGAGTGGACGATGCGCGATCTGGTGCTGCACGCCGGTGAGGTGCACCGCTGGGCACTGCACCATGTGGCCAACGGTTCCGGCGCCGCGGTGAGCATCCCGCCACCAGCAGCGCCGGACGACAAGGACCTGGGTGCCTGGCTGGTCCGCGGCGCCGACCAACTGGTGGACGCGCTGGCGAGGGCCTCCGACGACCTCGATGCGCTGGTGTTCCTCAAGAACGCGCCGGCGCCGCGGTCGTTCTGGGCCCGTCGGCAGGCCCACGAGACGCTGATCCACTCGATCGACGGCCTGAGCGGGCGGTTGGGCCGGATCCCGACGACCAGGGAGGCCGACGTGCCGCCGGCCCTGGCCGTCGACGGTCTCGACGAGCTGTTGACGGGCTTCATCACCCGGTCCCGGTCGCAGCTGCGAGCGCAGGTGCCGCACCGGGTGGTGGTCGCCCCCACCGACGCGAGAGTCGCGTGGACCCTGACGCTCTCGCCCGAACCCCCGGTGGCAGCCCGGTCGGCAACCCCCGACGACCGCTCCACCCTGATCACCGGGACCGCAGCGTCGCTGTACCTCGGGCTGTGGAACCGCGGCGACGAGGTGGCGGTGACCGGCGAACCCGAACTGCTGGGCATCTGGCGGGACAAGGTCCGGGTCTCGTGGGCCTGAGATCCGTGGGTACGAAGGAGACGTCATGAGCACCGAGGCACGCGCAGTGGCCTGGATCGGTGGCTACCCCGAAGACAGCGGGACCGGGCAGCAAGGCATACGCCTGCTGACGGCCGACGAGGCAGGGGAGGCCGCCGAGACCCGCTGGGTCGGCGCCGCGGAGTCGCCGTCCTGGCTGGCCCGCCACCACAGCGCTGCGGTGCTGTACGCAGCGCAGGAATCGGCCGGCACGCTCGCCGCTTTCCGGATCGTCGGCACGACGCTCACCCCGTTCGATGAGATCCCGGCCGGCGAGGCCGTCTGTCACCTGCTCGTCGGGCCGGATCTCCTGATCGCCTGCTGTTACGGCGACGGCGACGTGGTGCGGGTGGAGCTGCACGACGACGGTTCGTTCGGTGAGCGCAGCCTGGCCGTCCCGTCGATCGACCCCCATGCGCCGGAGGGCGACCGGCAGTCCCGGGCGCACTGTGCGGCGCCGTTGGGCGACGGGCACATCGTGGTGTCCGACCTGGGACATGACCAGCTCCGGTTCTTCGACACCGCCGACATCCTGCAGCAGATCGGCACGGTCGTCCTACCGATGGGCAGCGGTCCCCGCCACCTGTGGGTGCACAGCACGTCGAAGGTCTCGGTGATCACCGAGTACAGCTGCCAGGTGATCACGGTGGAGCGGATCAACGAAGGCCCGTGGCGGATCCTCTCGACCGTCTCACTGCTGGTGGGTGACGTCCCGGCAGACGCCGCCGGCGCCGAGCTGACCGGTTCGAGCGACGGCGCGGTGCTCTACGCCGGAGTGCGCGGTCCCGATCTGATCGTCACCCTGGACGCGACCGCGACCACCGTGCTCGGCCGGACACCCAGCGGCGCCCGGTGGCCGCGTCACCATCGGCAGCTGGGCGACCGGCTGCTGGTGGCGAACCAGGAGTCCGACGAGATCAGCGTGCTGCAGATCGATCCGGCCACCGACCTTCCCGGCGGGGTCGTCGGACGCATCTCGACGCCGGCACCGGCACACATCCTGGCGATCGACGCCCCGTGAGCGGCACACAGTGAGCGGTACTCCGGGGACGCACCGCCGGCGCGGGTGACGGATCCGGCGCGGGTGACGGATCCGATGGATCCCGCCGCGGTGGTCGGCGCGGCATCCGACCTGCTCGGGCAGCAGCTGCGGCTCGAGCGCGTGCCGGCGGGTGGGCAGCACGCGACGACCGTCGTCGTCACCGACGGTGCGGACCGGCTGGTCGTCAGGCGCTTCCCGCCCTCCGACACCGCCGTGGCACGTGAGGTCGCGGTGTTGCCGCGGCTCGTCCGGGATGGAGGCGGATCACAACGGCAGTACTGCGGACGCGGCTCGACTCGTGGAACGACCCGCTCTGAGGCGCTGTGCGGACGGTCGCGACCCGCGTTCCGCGCCCACTCGCACAGAGCCGAAGGAGTCGGCGTCGTGCTGCTCGAGGCCGGAGCTCACCACGGTGATCGGGGCCGACCGACGCCGCGCGAACCGATGCGGAATGCTGGGACGCATGAGGAATCCTGCATCGCCCTTGCGTGTCGTCGTCTGGGGCGAGAACCACCACGAGACCACCGAGCACGACCGTGAGGGCATGGCTGAGCGATACCCGACAGGGATGCACGGTGCCATCGCCGAGGGCCTGACGGAGCTGCTGGGCGACACCGTCCGGGTGCGCACCGCCACCCAGGACCAGCCCGAGCACGGTCTCACCGAAGAGGTGCTCGCCGAGACGGACGTGCTGACCTGGTGGGGCCACATCACCCACGAGGACGTGTCGGACGAGGTCGTCGAGCGGGTCCACCAGCGGGTGCTCGGCGGGATGGGCCTGCTGGTGCTGCACTCGGCGCACTTCGCCAAGATCTTCAAGCGACTGATGGGCACCACCTGCTCGCTGCAATGGCGTTCCGCTGACGATGCCGAACTGGTCTGGACGGTCGCTCCCGACCATCCGATCGCCGCTGGTGTCCCGCACCCGCTGGTGATCCCGCAGCAGGAGATGTACGGCGAGTACTTCGACATCCCGCAGCCCGACGAGCAGGTGTTCCTCTCGAGCTTCACCGGCGGTGAGGTGTTCCGCTCCGGCTGCACGTGGCGTCGCGGCAAGGGCCGGATCTTCTACTTCTCCCCCGGCGACCAGGCCTTCCCCGTCTACCACCACCCCGACATCCGCCGGGTGCTCGCCAACGCGGTCGGCTGGGCAGCGCCGGATGCGGCCTCCGACCGCACCGTCCCAGCCGTCGTCGACAGGGCAGAGCCGTGGTTCGGCCCGCACGGCAGGAACATCTGATGAGGATGAGCGCCACCACCCCGCTGCGCGCGGGCGTCATCGGCCTGGGTTGGGCCGGTCAGCAGCACATGCAGGGCTACCTGGAGGCAGCGAACGCGGAGCTGGTGGCGATCTGCGGTCAGGAGGGCGATGTCGCGGCCAGGCTTGCCGGACAGTTCGGCGTCGAACAGACCTACCGCGAAGTGAGCGACCTGTTGCGGGATGCGCAGCTCGACGTGGTCTCCATCGCGACGCCAACGTCGCTGCATGCCCCGATGGCGATCGCCGCCCTGGATGCGGGCGTGCACGTGCTGTCGGAGAAACCGATCGCGGAGAACGCGGCCACCGCCGCCATGATGGTCGCGGCCGCCCGCCGCAATGACCGGGTCCTCGAGGTCTCCTACAACCACCGGCGACGCGGCGTCGTCACCGCCCTCAAGCAGGCCATCGACGACGGCATGCTGGGCAAGATCTACTACGCCAAGGCCGGCTGGGTGCGTCGGCAGGGCATCCCTGGCCTGGGCACCTGGTTCACCCGCAAGGACAGCGCCGGTGGCGGCCCGTTCATGGACATCGGCGTGCACATGGTCGACATGGCGCTGCACCTGCTCGGTGAGCCGGGCGTCTCCGCCGTCAGCGCCAACACCTACGCCGAGTTCGGTCCGCGCGGGCTGGGCGGATCCACCGGCTACCGCGGCACGTCTGCGGGTACCACCGACTACGAGGTCGAGGACCTGGCGACCGCGTTCTGCCGACTCGACGACGGCGGCACGCTCGTCGTCGAGGCCAGCTGGGCCCAGTGGGTGCCGCACGATCTGTGCTTCGTCGATCTGTACGGGTCCGAGGCGGGGGCGCACCTGCAGTGGGGCTCCCCCACCTCGGGCGACGGCGGCGAGTTGGTGATCATGACCGACGTCCAGGGCCGGCCGGCGGAGATCCGCCCGCAGATCCCCGCGAACGGTGGCCACAGCGCCTGCGTCGCCGAGTTCTGCGACCTCGTCCTCTCGGGTGACCGGCAGGGCGTCGACGGTTCGCTCTCGCTGACCCGGGCCGGGCTGATCGACGCCGCCTACGCATCCGCGGCGCAGCAGCGCGAGGTGCTCACGACCCAGCCGGAGATCGGCTGACTTCCGATCGACCTCACGTACCACCCGTGACCGAGCCACCCTCCGCCGGTGACCGCCCCTCCGTCCCGCATGCCAGAAGGTCAGCCGCATGCCAGCTGGTCAGTTCCGGGCCATACCGGGGCCGAATGTGACCATCGAGCATGCGGCGGACCGCCGCATGCGGCACGACGAGGAGTCACGGGCCGAAGAGCTCGGCGCGCCCCAAGTGCAGGCCGAACGCAGACCGGTGCCCGATGACAGATGTCACGGGCGCCGGTCCTGTTGTCATGGTTCACTCGGCTCGAGTCGATCTCCCCGGAGGTCGTCAATCGAATCAGGGAGACCTCATGGGTGAACATCTTCGTAGTGCCCTCCTCGGCGGCTTCGCCGCCGGGTTCATCTTCATGTTCATCTCGAACCTGACGGGGATGGGCCCGACCACCGCGGCGCTGGTGGGGCTCGCCTTCGTGGTGGTGGGGGCCCTGGTCACCGGCGTGATCGCCGGGATGATCCACAAGTCCCACACCGGGCGCACCTGATCCAGCTCGGCAACTCAGTCGAGGTGCCGGAACTCTCGCCAGGCCGCCGGGAAACCGCCGATCGGGTTGCGGCACAGGGCGATCGGCTGGTCCTGTTCCTCGTTGTCGGCGTCAACCCCGTTGTCGAGCACGGCGACGGTGCGGCAGGATTCGAACACCGTGCCGGCGGTCCGGACCTGCTCACCGACCACCACGGCGACCGTCACCGACGCGGGCACGGCGGATTGATCGGCCAGCGCATTGTGGCCGGACAGGATGGGCGGCAACGCAGATGCCGGCCCGAACCGGTCGAGGGCGCCCGCCTCGCCGTAGTTGGTTGCGATGATCACCGCCCCGGCGCGATCCGCCGGCGACAGGCTGTCGATGACGGAACGGATCTGGGCGACATAGGTCGGCCAGCCGATCTGGTCGCCGACGGTCTGGTTGATGTCGAGCACGGGCGTCGATCCCACCACCGAGAGCGGTAGTACCGGCAGCGAGATGACCGAGCAGACAACGACATCGAGGGCGACGGCCGTCGTCACCAGCACGCGCCGGACGCGACCCCGTCCCCGGTGGATCCAGTCGGCGGTCGGCACCGCACCGATCGCGAACACCACGGCCAGCAGCCCGAGCGGATAGTAGACCTGCGCGCCGCCGATCACCGTCAACGCCACCACGACGAGCAGCGCCACGACGAGGCTCCGCAGCGGGCGCCAGTCCGGGCGCCGGGCCAAAGCGACCAGCCCCGCCACCCAGATCGGCACCATCGGCGGACCGATCAGCAGCGCCAGGAACGGGACCGCCTGCACCCGGACGTCGCTGCCGTTGTTCCCCGAGAGTGCCGCTCCCATCGCGAGTTGCGGCCAGTCGTGGGTGGCCTGATAGATCAGGTTCGGCAGTGCGATCAGCACTGCGAGACCGGCCGCGCTCCACGGCCACGGCGACCTGAACACCCGGCGCGGACCCCATGCCGCCAGACCCATCAGCAGCGCGATCACCAGGTACGCGATCAGCAGCTTGTTGTAGGTGGACAGTCCGATCAGGACGCCGGCCGGGATCCACCAGCGGGCGTCCTCCCGCCGCAGTGCCCGGATGACGAACAGCGCCACCAGCGGCCAGACCAGCAGGTCGACGGAGGCCGTCAGCATGACGTGACCCATGGTCAGCGGGAGCGCACCGAATGCGTAGCCCCACGCCGAGATCATCTGCGCTGCAGCACTTCCGCCGACCTCGCGGGTGATCGCCGCGATCACCAGCACCGAGCCGGCCAGGAACAGCGTCGCCGGGATCCGGACCGCCCAGGCTTCGTCGGCCACCAGCGAGGTCATCGTCCGCACCAGCCAGGGCGTGAGCGGCGGCTGGTCCAGGTAGTTCCACGCCGGGGTGAGCATCCGGAAGTACAACTCGTCGCGGTGGAATCCGTACCTGGACGACAACACCGTCAGCAGCACGGCGACGGTCAGCACGGCAGACCACGCCGGGAGGCGGGCGAACGGTGGACGGGTCGCCGCAGGGTGGTGGGGATCGGTGTCGGCAGGTGCCGCGCTGGTCACGTCTGATGACGCTACCGCCGTCGGGAACGATCCGGGAGGTTCGACGAGATCCCCGATGGCCGACCGCATCACCTACGCTCGGCAGAGTGCACCCACCGGCTGGGTTGAGCGGGCGAACCAGGTTGTTCCCGATCATCGGCGACCCGATCGGCCAGGCCGATGCGATCGAGCGCTCCGAACGTCGCTCCGGCGATGTCGGCAGTTTCGACGCCGATCTTGGTGCGGCAGGACCGAGACGCTCCGCCCTGACGCGTCAGCCGGTGGTGCGGACGACCAACCGGGGCGTGAGCAGGGCAGCGCGATCCGCAGTCTGCTCGCCGTGGACAGCAGACAGCAGGATCTTGACGCAGCGTTGGGCCGCCTCGACGAGCGGTTGGGCGACGGAGGTCAACCCGATGACACCGGCCACATCGGTGTCATCGAACCCGATCACCGAGAGGTCCTGACCGGGGCGCAGACCGCGCGCCGAGAGCTCCGCCAGTACCCCGAGAGCCAGTGCGTCGGACACGCAGACCACCGCCGTCGGTACCGGGCCGGCGGCATCGAGCATCGCCGCGGCCGCCCGTCGGCCTTCGGTCAGATCGTTGGCACAGCGGAAGATCCGTTGCTCGGCCAGACCGGCCCGGTGCATCGCGTCGCGCCACCCGGACAGCCGGTCCTCACCGACCCCCGGACCCTCCGGCCAGCCCAGGAAACTGATCAGGGTGTGGCCACCGGCGATCAGGTGCTCAGTGGCGGCCCGGGTACCGGCGGCGCCGTCGACGTCGACCCACAAATCGTCGTCAGCACCCCACGGCCGTCCGAACGCCACATAGGGAATGGCGCCCGCGGTCAGGTGGGATCGGCGGGGATCCTCTGCGTGACTCCCGGTCAACACGAATCCGTCGACGTCCCAACGGCCGACCAGTTCGTCGATGGCCTCGATCTCGGAGGCGTCGTCGTGCGCGGTGTAGAGCATCAGCCGGTTGTCGACGAAATTCGCCGCATCCGTCACCGCATGCAGGAACCGGTCGAGGATGGAAATCCTGTTGGACTGCTCCACCCGCAGCCCGATCACCTGCGACTGTCGGGTCCGCAGCTGACGGGCCACCCGGTTGGGTCGGTAACCGAGCTCGGTGATCACCGCGCGCACCCGGGCGGCCGTCTCGCTGGCGACGAGTTCGGGGTTGTTGATGACGTTGGAGACCGTCTGCCGCGACACGGCGGCACGCTCGGCCACCGAGCCCAACGTCGGCGCTCCCGAACCCTTCCTCATTCCTTGACGGCCCCCTCGAGTGATCCTGCGACGATGCGCTTCTGGAAGTAGATGTACATCAACGCGACCGGGATCGTCATCAGCACCGCAGCCGCCAGCTTCAACGGGAACCGTTGACCGGCACCGAACCCGCCCGTCAGCAGACCGGCGATACCGGTCGTGAGCGTGTTCAGGTCGGGGTCGGAGCGCGAGATCAGGAAGTGCGGCAGCTCGTTCCACGACGACTGGAACGACATGATCGTGATCGTGATGATCGCCGGCCTGGCCACCGGGAGCACCACCGACCAGAAGGTCCGGAACACCCCGGCCCCGTCGATGCGCGCCGCTTCTTCCAGGCTCGGTGGGACCGACTCGAAGAACTGCTTCATGATGAAGATGCCGGCAGCATCGGCCAGCAGCGGGATGATCATGCCGGAGTACGAGTTGTACATCCCGAGCTGGTTGATGATCAGGAACTTCGGGATCAGCAGCACCACACCCGGCACCGCCATCGTCGCAATGATCGCGGCATTGATGAACGTCCGCCCTCGGAAGCGCAAGCGCGCCAACGCATATCCGGCGAGCGAGTCGAAGAACACCCGCCCCGCCGTGACGAAGATGGCGACCACGACGGAGTTGCCGAACCAGCGCGGGAGGTCCTGCTGGAACAGCTGGGTGTACGCGGCCACCGTCCAGTGCGTTGGGAACGGGTTCAACGGCGATGCCGTCGCCTCGGCGTCGAACTTGAAGCTGGTACCGAGCTGGAGAGCAAAGGGATACAGGTAGATGAGCGCGATGAGGACCAGGGCGGTGTACCCGGCGATCCGGCCCACTCGCAGCCGGGTGGCCTCCGGGACGACTGCCGGATGAGAAGGCGTCTGCTCGACAGGACGTTCGGTGGTCGTGGTCATGACATCGGTCCCGACATGTTCGTCGTCGGCAGCGGAGCGACTGCCTTCGGTCCGGTGTACGTGTTGTCGCCCGCCCCGCGGCGTCCGCGGCGCTTCGGCTTGTCCCTGTCCCGCATGACGTACCGCTGGATCGCCGTCATCACCAGGATGATCGCGAACAGGATGAATGCCATTGCCGTACCGGTACCCCACTGCCCGTTGTTGATCGACTGGTCGTAGGCCAGGAACGCGGGCGTCAGTGTCGTCTTGGAGGGGTTGCCCTTGGACATGATGTAGATCTGGTCGAACACCTGCCAGGTGCCGATCAGCCCCAACGTCAGGACGGTGAACAGGGTCGGCTTGATCTGCGGGATGATCACCGAGACGTTGCGGCGCCAGGTGCCCGCCCCGTCGATGGAGGACTGCTCCCACATCTCGGACGGGATGTTCTGCAGCGCGGCCAGGAACAGCAGCATGTACCCCCCGGTCGACACCCAGATCACCAGCATGATGATCGTGGTCATCGCGACGGAGGGCCCGGCCAGCCAGTCCCACCAGCTCAGACTCAGGAAGCCGTGTTCGGTCAGCACCTGCGGGCCTGCGCCCTCCGCACCGTTCCCGATGCCGAACCAGCCCAGGATCATGTGTCCGACCCCGCGCGGGTCGCTGAACCACTGCGGACCCCTGATCCCGAAGAACCCGAGGAAGGCGTTGATACTGCCGCCGCCGGCGAACAGGAACAGGAACACCGAGGCGACGGCCACCGAGCTGGTGACGGACGGGAAGTAGTACGCCGTCCGGAAGAAGCTCAGCCCCTTGAGCCGCCGATTGTTGAGCAGCAGCGCGAGGCCCAGCGCCAGCACGGTCTGGATCGGCACCACGATGATCACGTAGTAGAAGTTGTTGCGCAGCGAGGTGGCGAAATCGCTGCGGGTGAGCGAGTCCTCGCCCAGCAGCTGGGTGTAGTTGTCCAACCCCACGGACGACACGTTCGACCCCAGCGGCGATCCCTTTCCGCTCCAGTCGGACAGGCTGACCCAGAACGCCATCACGATCGGCGCCAGCAGGAACAGCCCCAACAGGATGATCACCGGGGTGACGAACAACCAGCCGGCCCGGTTCTGGCCCACCGTCGTCCCCCCGTGGCGCCGCTTCGACTTCTGCGGCGCCACGGACGAAGTGCTGGTGCTCACTTGAGGACTGCCTCACCGTTCTTCTGCAGCCGCGCCAGGATCGTCGTGGGGTCCGCGTTCGGCAGTCCCTGGAGCTGGGCGTCGAAGTCCTTGAGCACCGGATCCATTCCTGCGACGGTCACCGGACCCTGGGCGTAGGTGGCACCGTCCAGGAAGGCACCGTCGTTCGGGAATGCCTTGCGGTAGGCCGCATCCGCCGACTTGAGCGACGGCATGACACCCAGACCGGACGCGAGCGCCATGGCCGGCGTGTCGGTGGAGAGGTACTTCACCAAATCGATCGCCGCCGCCTGGTTCTTGCTCGCTGCAGCGATGCCGTAGCACTGGGTGAAGGAGAGCGTGCCCTTGCCCTTCGGGCCCTCCGGCAGCTCGACCGCCTGGTACTTGATCTTCGGGTAGTCGGACTTCATGGCGCCCTTGATCCAGTTGCCCTCGATGGTCATGGCGGCCTTGCCGGTACCCAGCGCCTCGCCGCCCCAGCCGGCGTCGACACCCTTCGGGAACGACGCGCTGCCGCTGGACAGCAGCTTGGCGACCTCCTGCAGCGCGGTGACGTTCTCCGGGCTGTTCGCGGTCATCGCGGTCTGGTCGGCGTTGGTGATCCAACCGCCTGACTGCTTCATGAACGCGCCGATCCGGTCACGGGTGTCGCCGATGACGAGGCCCTTGACCTTGCCCTTCGTGAGCGTGGTGGCGACCTTCTCCAGATCGGCCCAGGTCTTCGGGTAGGCGGCATCGGTGAGGCCGGCCGCCGACCAGAGATCGGTGTTGATGACCAGCGCCAGGGTCGAGAAGTCCTTGGGGGCGCAGGTGAACGTCCCGTCGTAGGTGAAGGTGCTCACCAGACCGTCGTAGAAGATGCTCTTGTCGAGCTGGTCGCCGTAGGCATACATGTTGCCCGCCTTGGCATACGTCGGGAACACGTTCGCATCGGTGAAGAAGACGTCCGGCGGGTTGCCGGCTGCGAAGCCCTGGCTCAGCTGCTGGTTGATGTCCGAGGCGGCCACGACCTTGACCGTGTTGCCGGTCTTGGTCTCCCACTCCTTGACGGTGTCCTGCTGGAGCTTGACGTCCGCAGGACCGTTGGAGGTGATCATGAAGTTGAGCGTCACCGGTCCGGCCGAGGACGTCGGTGCGGGCTGCGAGCTCCCGCCGGCGCTACCGGCCCCCGAAGTGCCACCCCCGCCACCGGCTGCCGGAGCGCTCGTTCCCGAGTCGAAGCTCGAGCCGCCACACGCGCTCAGGACCAGGACTCCGCCGAGTGCGGCGCCCGTGAGCGCCACCCTGGTTCGAGCAGTCTTGTGAGCATTCCGCCGTATGGACATCCGCGCCTCCGT